>NZ_JAPHNA010000037.1 GCF_026241315.1 Campylobacter sp. MIT 21-1684
AAACTCATATTCACAATAAAAACAATCAATACAATAAAGACAAATAGAACTATCAAGTTAAAAAGATAAATAAACAAAAAAATAGAAACAAAGAGAATAAACAGCAAAAAAAATAGAAACAAAGAGATAGAAATAAAAATAAATAATAATAAAAACAAGAAATAATAAAGACAATAACAAAGTCCGCAATGAGCTACTTTTCCCTACCAGTAAGGTATAGTATCATCGCCCACGATGTGCTTAGCTTCTTGGTTCGGGATGGGACAAGGCGTTTCCACATCTGTATAATCACGGACATTGTTATGTAAATGTTTGTATAAACACTTAAAAAACAATATCAAAGTACAAGCTGTTTTAAAAACTCAACTTGAAGATTTTTTAATAAAAACCTTAACAAGGAAGTGATGCTTTCATAACTAAGAATTTTTAACTAGATACACTAAGTTAAAAAGACGAGTTACTTTTTAAGATAAGCCAAACGTTCTATTAGTACTGGTCAGCTAAAAGACTTTCATCTATTACACACCCAGCCTATCAAAGTGCTAGTCTTGCACAGAACTTAGAGAAGATTCATCTTAGAGCTAGTTTCACGCTTAGATGCTTTCAGCGTTTATCTAATCCAAACTTAGCTACGCTGCGATGCTCTTGGCAGAACAACAGCTACACCAGTGGTTTGTTCAACCCGGTCCTCTCGTACTAGGGTCAAATCTCTTCAATCTTCTTGCGCCCACGGCAGATAGGGACCGAACTGTCTCACGACGTTCTGAACCCAGCTCGCGTACCGCTTTAAATGGCGAACAGCCATACCCTTGGGACCTGCTCCAGCCCCAGGATGCGATGAGCCGACATCGAGGTGCCAAACCTCCCCGTCGATGTGAGCTCTTGGGGGAGATCAGCCTGTTATCCCCGGGGTACCTTTTATCCTTTGAGCGATGGCCCTTCCACACAGAACCACCGGATCACTAAGACCGACTTTCGTCTCTGTTTGACTTGTATGTCTCACAGTTAAGCTGGCTTGTACCTTTATACTCTACTAGCGATTTCCAACCGCTATGAGCCAACCTTTGTAAGCCTCCGTTATTTTTTGGGAGGCGACCGCCCCAGTCAAACTACCCACCAGACATTGTCCCACTTGAGGATAACTCAAGCTGGTTAGCTACCCAAATAAGAAAGAGTGGTATCTCAACAATGGCTCATAATAAACTAGCGTCTATTACTCAAAGCCTCCCACCTATCCTGCACATTCTTATCCAAATAGCAGTGTCAAGCTGTAGTAAAGGTCCACGGGGTCTTTCCGTCTTGCCGCGGGTAGGAGGAATTTTCACCTCCACTACAATTTCACTGGATCCCTCTTTGAGACAGCTCCCATCTCGTTACGCCATTCATGCAGGTCGGTATTTAACCGACAAGGAATTTCGCTACCTTAGGACCGTTATAGTTACGGCCGCCGTTTACTCGGGCTTCGATCAAGAGCTTCGCTAATGCTAACCCCATCAATTAACCTTCGAGCACCGGGCAGGCGTCACACCCTATACATCCTCTTACGAGTTAGCAGAGTGCTGTGTTTTTGGTAAACAGTCGGGAGGGACTCTTTGTTGTAAGTTATTTCGCTTTCGAAGTACATTCTAATACGAAATGAACCACACCTTATACCGAAGATACGGTGCTATTTTGCAGAGTTCCTTAAAGAGAGTTCTTCCACGCGCCTTAGAATACTCATCCCACCCACCTGTGTCGGTTTACGGTACGGGCAATAGTAGCTAAACTTAGAAACTTTTCTTGGCTCGACGGCATCTGGGGTTCTCCTCGCTATCCGAAGACTTTGAAGAGCCTTTCAGCTCTCGGTGTATTCTTACACGGATTTGCCTGTGTAAGCACCTACAACCTTAGACTAGCACTTCCATCAGCTAGCCCCCATAGCCCTAAGCGTCCTTCCATCGCACACTACTATTGGTATAGGAATATTAACCTATTTGCCATCATCTACCCCTTTCGGACTCGACTTAGGACCCGACTCACCCTACGATGACGAGCATCGCGTAGGAAACCTTGGGTTTACGGCGAAGGGGATTCTCACCCCTTTTATCGCTACTCATACCTGCATACTCACTTCTATTCGCTCCAACACTCCTTGCCGGTATATCTTCAACGCAAATAGAACGCTCTCCTACCGCTTGCATACAACTTAAATTATACAACTTATTGAGAGAAAATTCATCTTTTGATAAGAATGATAAAAAAGTTCTTTTGAAAGAGACTTCAAAGATTCTCTACTATAGAGAGTTTTGTATTTATAATCTAAGTTGTATGCAAACCTACAGCTTCGGTACTTACTTTAGCCCCGTTATATTTTCCGCGCAAAATCACTAGACCAGTGAGCTATTACGCTTTCTTTAAAGGATGGCTGCTTCTAAGCCAACCTCCTGGTTGTTTAAGTAACTTCACATCGTTTTCCACTTAAGTAAGATTTGGGGACCTTAGCTGGTAGTCTGGGTTGTTTCCCTCTTGACGACGGATTTTATCACTCGCCGCCTGACTGCTGTGATTGCATATAAGGTATTCGGAGTTTGATAGGGTTTGGTACATTGGTGTATGCCCTAGCCCATTCAGTGCTCTACCCCCTTATACTACTTCACAACGCTATACCTAAATATATTTCGGAGAGAACCAGCTATCACGAAGTTTGATTGGCCTTTCACCCCTATCCACAAGTCATCCCATAGCTTTTCAACGCTAGCGGGTTCGCTCCTCCACTAGTTCTTACACTAGCTTCAAGCTGCTCATAGATAGATCACTTCGTTTCGGGTCTGCAGCATCTGACTAAGCGCCCTATTCAGACTCGCTTTCGCTACGGCTTCGGTTTACTTAACCTTGCCAGACACCACAACTCGCAGGTTCATTATGCAAAAGGCAGTCCATCACACGACTACACTCCTTAGAAAATTTACTCTTGCTTTTAGTTATAAAACTAGAATTTTAAGACTAAAAACCTAAAACAAGGCTTTTTGAATTTGAGACGATTTTTGAGGCTGTGCAGAAAAAATAGATTGAGGCAAGACCTCTGCCGATTGAAATTTTTTCAAACTCCTTAAAAAGCGTCCAAAAGCAAAAGCCCTAGCTAAATTCTCTAAGGAATGCAGTATCGTGCTCTGAATGATTGTAAGCAAATGGTTTCAGGTTCTGTTTCACTCCGCTCACCGCGGTTCTTTTCACCTTTCCCTCACGGTACTTGTTCGCTATCGATCTGGTAGTAGTATTTAGGGTTGGATCGTGGTCGACCCGGATTCAGACAGGATTTCTCGTGTCCCGCCCTACTCAGGATACTGCTAGCGAAGTTTGTTTTTCGCATACGGGACTATCACCCTCTATGATTATCCTTTCCAGAATATTCTGCTAAACTCTCTTCTACACAATGCAGTCCTACAACCCCCAGTGCAAGCACTGGGTTTGCCCTCTTACGCTTTCGCTCGCCGCTACTGACGTAATCTCTTTTGATTTCTTTTCCTGAGGATACTAAGATGTTTCAATTCTCCTCGTTCGCTCCTTATAAGGTAATACATATTGCTATGTATTGGGTTGCCCCATTCGGAAATCTAGGGATCAAAGCTTCTTGACAGCTCCCCCTAGCTTATCGCAGTCTAGTACGTCCTTCATCGCCTTTACCAGTCAAGGCATCCACCATTCGCTCTTCGTAGCTTACCTTTTTTTGTTTTTCTTCTAAAACGCATCACTTCCTTGTTAAAGTTTTATAAGCTTTTATTCTAAGACGGAAAGTTTAAGTTGTGAAGCTTAAATGATGTTTTTATAAATCTTTAAAGTAAAAAGAAACTTATTGCTTGAAAACAATGATAAAGATTTGTTTCTCTAAAAACAGAAAAATAAAAGACTTAAAAAATAACAAGTTCAGTAAAATTGTTTTTAAAAACTTGCTTGTGACTTGAACAATGATTAAGTAAAAAGAACAGCCTTATAGCTTTTTCAAAAATTATAAAATATAAATAAAACTAATCTATAATATTTACATCTTTAATAATTTATTTGAAGTTACAAAGTAAAGCTAAAATTATACTTCAAGTTGCTTAAAATTTTATAAGGGTAATTTGATTTAAAATATATAAAATTAAAGAATAAACTTACCCACAGCATTTAATACAAATATCAATAAATTTAACAATTTTACTTTTTAAAAAGACATTTAGCTTTGCAGCATAGGTTAAG
>NZ_JAPHNA010000038.1 GCF_026241315.1 Campylobacter sp. MIT 21-1684
TATTTTCTAAATCGCTACAAGTTTAACAGACTTTAATGCTTTTGCTTTGAGCTAGCAGAGCCTAAACGGAATGCACAATATGAAAAAGATTCTAAATAGAAGCTGTAAAATGTAAATGTCGCGTGAGAAAATTTGATACACAAGGATAAATATGAAATTTGTAATTTTTAATAATATTAAAATGCCAATTTTAGGTTATGGTATGTTTGAGATCGAAGTTTGAAAATTGTAGAGGATTAAAATAGTGTAGTGGTATTGATAGCGTATTATAATGAAATGGAAACAGTGATTAAAACGACTTAAAAAATTTTCAACTATGGGCGAAAAAGAAATCTTGCGTTGCTGTGAGTTTCAATTCGGAAGTATAGATTTGATTTATTTTCTTTACTTAGAGGACATTCTATAAAGAGGACAAAGCGTTATCTTGGTTGTCATAGAGGCTTGTAGTATTTGATAAAAAATTTAATGTTCCATTGTATTTTTTGCTTCAATACCAAGTAGATTGAAAGCTGTTTTAATGCTTAAGGCAACGACAGCAAAAAGCTTTAAAAGAGCATCTTCATTCTGTGCTCCAAGGACTTTGTTTTCATTATAGAATTTATGAAAGAGTGCCGCGAGATTTTTTAGATAATCTGTAATTTTTTGCAAGGATCTTGTTTCAAATGCATCATTTAGTACAGAAGATAAATTTAAAGCTTCAAAGAGCAAATTAATACCTTCTTCATTTAAAGAATTTAAATTAGCACCGATAATATCTTTGTATTCTTTTTTTGCTTTTACAAAGACTTGATGAATCCTTGCGTGAGCGTAGTTTATGTAAAAAACAGGGTTGGAGTTATCTTGCTTTTTTAGATCATTAATGTCAAATTCTAAATGTGTATCACATCTCTTGCTTAAAAATAAAAATCTTAAAGAGTCACTTCCAACTTCATCTATGATTTCACTCATTAAGATGAAATTTCCAGCTCTTTTGCTCATTTTATAAGGTTCTTTATCTTTAAGTAAAGATACCATTTGAGCTAATATGATTTCTAGTTTATTTGGGTCAAAACCTAGAAATTGCATAGCTGCTTTCATTCTAAGAATATAGCCGTGATGGTCAGCTCCCCAAATATTAATACACTTATCATAAGCTCTGCTCATTTTGTCATTATGATATACTATATCAGCCGCTAGATAGGTTCCACGACCATCTTCTCGTATAATAACTCTATCTTTTTCATCACCAAGTTTTGAGGAAGCAAGCCAAATTTTACCATCTTTTTTGTAGCTTGCTTTTTGTGTATAGAGATTCTGTAATACAGAATCTAAATGCTTATAATAGAAACTTTCATTGACGTAGCTATCGATTTGAATTTTTGCTTGTGCTAGATCGTATTTAATAAGAGCAAGCATTTTATCTTTAGCCCAAGAAGCTAAAATAGGAAGATTAGCTTCGATGAAAAAGTCTTTTTCAAAATGAGTTAAAGCTTCTTTAGCTAGTTCTTTAATGTATTCGCCTTTATAGTATTCTTGTGGATAAGAAACTGTTTCATTGCACAGTTCTTTTATCGCAAGAAACAAAGAAAGTCCCAAAAGATGGATTTGATTACCTGCATCATTAACATAGTATTCTGTATCGAATTTATACCCTAAATGTTTTGCAACTCGAGCTAAAGTATCACCAAAAATAGCCCCTCTTGCATGTCCTATATGCAGAGGACCTGTTGGATTTGCACTAACGTATTCAAGTAAAAAACTTTGTTCTTTAGGGTTTGCTTTTGCAAAAGTATTTGGATTTTGCAAAGCTTTTGTTGCAAGAGTATTAAGGAAAGCTTTAGAAAGACGAAAATTTAAGTATCCATTGACAGCTTGTACTTTTTCAAAATAAAAATCGTTTTGAGTTTTAAAAACAAGCTCTTGGGCTATGAGTATTGGAGATTTTTTAATTTCTTTTGCTAAAGAAAAAGCTAAAGGTGTGGCAAAATGAGCTAAATTTTTATCTTTAGGGTTTTCAAGTATAAAATCTCTACCTAAAACTTTAGAAAGTTGCTTATAAATATCGTTTTTCAAGCTTAGACTTTTTTATTCTCATTGAAATCGGCGTTTTGCTCAGTTTTTACAGTTGTTTCATTTGGTTTTTCACTAATTTTTTGAGTGTTTTTTACTTGCTCATCAGTATTCATTTCATCTTTGAAAGTTTTAATACCTTTTCCTAAACCTTTAGCAAGTTCTGGGATTTTTTTTGCTCCAAAAAGCAAAACGATAATAAGTAAGATAATAAGCCATTGAGTTCCGCTTGGCATATGCATTTTATTCTCCTTTATTCCATAAGTTTTTAATTTGCTCTATATCTTGATTTTGAGTCCGTAATTTTTGCACTATGAAAATAGATTTTAAAGCTTCATAGCTTTGTTGTAAATCTTCATTAATAATGAGATAATCATACTTTTCAAGTTCTGCCATTTCTGTATTTGCGTTTTCTAATCTTTTTTGTAAGTCTTTTATTGTATCGGTATTTCGCTTAAGAAGTCTTTTTTCTAGCTCTTTTTTATTTTTTGTAGTAATAAAAACAGTAACAATTCTTTCCTTGAGTTTATGTTTTGTTATATGAAAGCCCTGTGTGTCAATATCAAAAATAACTGTTTTGCCATTGTTTAAAGCTTGTTGAACATTCTTAAGTGAGGTGCCATAGTAGTTTTCGTGCACTTTTGCCCATTCTAAAAAATCTCCCTTATTGATACTTTCTTTAAATTCTTTATGGGTAATGAAGTGATAATGCACACCATCTACTTCATCAGCTCTTTTTGTTCTTGTCGTTGAAGAGATGGAAAAGTAAAGCTCATTCTCAAATTCATCAAAAAGCTTTCTTAATAAAGTTGATTTTCCAGAACCGCTTGGACCTGAAAGCAATAAAATGAAAGTTTTCAATGTTTATCCTCATTAAAACTTATATTAATGTGAATATTCATATTCATACCTTTTAAAGCAGCTTTTAAAGTTTCATCTTTGATGCTTGAAGTGATAGCTCCTGCTATGCTTTGGGAAAGTTCATTGACAATTTCATTATTTTGTTCATTTTGCCCTAGTGTAAAATCGGAAGTTTCTTGTTGAGTTTCTTCTCGAATTTCTTCTCCTAGAGCTCTTTTAATATCGTTTTCTTCAAGGTCATCAAAATCATTATTGTGAAAATTTGGTACTATAAGTTCTTCATTGTGAATGCCAAGCTCTTCTTCATCTAGAATAGGTGTTTTTTTGAAACTTTCTAAAATTTCTGTATTTTCTTGTGGAATGTTGTGCTCAAGTTCATCAAGTTGAGTGAGTTCTTGTTGTATTTGCTCTTGAGCGCTTAAATTAAGTTTGGAATTTTCATTTTCAAGTTTTTGTTCTTCTTCTAGTACAGGTATAATGTCTTTAAATTCTTCATCTTGTTTTTCATCTTTTTGTCCTAAGAATTCAGCATCTTGAGGTAAATCATCAAAATCAAGTTCTTTCTCTTGCTCTTCTACCGCAATAAAATCGTCATCAGCTAAATCGTTTTCAT
>NZ_JAPHNA010000039.1 GCF_026241315.1 Campylobacter sp. MIT 21-1684
GATAGTAAATGGACTACCAATAAATTTTAATGTAAGAGAAAATCAGCGTGCTAGGGGTTTGGGGGATTCTAAGGGGGATAAGGGGGACGCTTCGCAAGTAGAACCCCTTGTCCCCCTTGAGAAACAAACCCAACTTCCTATTTTAGATGTAAAATATTTGAGAAATAAAACCAACAAAATCTTAGTGAGTAATGGTAATATGGTTTTTGCAAAAGATAGGCTAATTTTAATGGACGGAGAAAATTCTGGAGAAATCTTTATTGCTAACGAAAATGGCTTTTTAGGAAGCACTTTAAAGAAACTTGATTTCTCTGCAATAGTAAAAATAGAATTTATGGATTATCTACTCCTGTCTTACAAGGATTTATTTAAAGGAAACAAAAAAGGTGCGGCAATTCCACATTTGGATAGGCAACTATTTTTAAATTTACGAATCCCCCTCCCACCTCTAAAAGAACAAGAATATATCACTCATACTTTAGATACACTTTTTACACTCACTAAGGGTTTAAAATGTGAGTAATATTTATAAAATCGGTAATCTCCCTTTGATATGCAATACAAAAGATAACTTTAATTTCTCTTGAATAAATTTTGGCAAACTAAGGCATTTTATGCCTTTTATCTCACATATTTTTGGAATCTTCTTAAACAATTTATTGTCATTTCCCGCTAAACTTTCCTCTGTTATGATGGTGCATTGCGGATTTTGTATCGCATAATGAATAAGCCTAAAATCGGCACTTTGTATAAATGTTTGTTTTTGACTTTCATACTCTTGTTGTTCTAATTTATCTTTCTTTAATGAAATTATAAAGTCATTATCTATTTCTCTGTGTAACTTGTCTGTAATTATTTCGTTAAATGGCATTACCGAAATATTGTGAGGTTTTAAAAGCTTTTCAAAGACTAATCCTTGTGAAACTCTTTTGCATTCATTCTCTACTTCTTTGAGTAATAAAAATTCTTTTTGCTTAAATCCCTCAATCAAAAAATCTTGCAACTCCTCTTTTACATCAAAAGGCAGATAATATCTCACAAACTGCAGCAAAGAACTTGTATCAAAAAGAACTTTACTCATAGAGAAATCTCTCTAAATTATTGTTTTCTATATGTCTTTTAAAATGAGTGAGTATCGTATATTCGCTGACTACTCCCTCTAAAAACGCATTGATAAAAATATCTTTTTGCAAGGGCGAGAGAACGGGAATAGGTGCTTTAAATATTGTATTGTCTTGATTGTTTTTATTTTTTTGTTTTTTCTGCATATATTCATCATTTAAATTTTCTTTGAGCTGTTTGTATTTTACCCATTGTATTTTATTTGTGCGAGCAAAATGATAGAATAAAGCAAGTCTGCTTATATGCTTCCTCTCCGATAGGTTTTGTATTACTTTATTTTCAAGGTTTATTGCATTTGAGGGGATATTTTCTAGCTCATTAAAATTCTCACCAAGTAGCAAAGCAAAGGCGAATTGGTTACACCAATTTTCCTCATTATTTGGGTTTTGCACAAAGATATTTTCATCAATATTTTCGTTTTTTAAAAGATAATGTCCTAATTCGTGTGCTAGAGTGAAAATTTCCCTCTTTCGCCCCTGTTGTTTTAACACAATCACATTTGGCTCAATAAAGAATCCACATAAATTGCTTTTGTATTTTTTATTATGGGATTCTATATTCTCCAAAACTAAAATATTTTGCTCTGCAAGATTGTTAATCAAAGATTCTAAAAATTGTTTATCAGATAGCTTTTTTGTAGGGAGTAAAAATTGCATTTGCATAGCGGCTTCAAATGGAGAATCTTGTAATGTAAAACTTTTAAGTTTGCGCATAGTAAATTGAAAATCCCCAAGCTTTGCCAAGCTATTGATATAATTAATTTCTTTTTCATATTGCGTAATAAACTGAATATCTCCAATATCTAAGCTCTTTTTAAGATTATCTTTTCTAAATAAAATACTTGATTTGTGTGTATCTATGGGAGAAGGATTGGTATAAAAATCTAAGCCTACTTGAAAAATTGTATCAATGGCTTTTAATGTTGTTTTATTTAATGGTTTATCAAAGTCAATATTTTGACCAATGATTTCTTGTAAAGATTGTTTTGTGCGATTAAAAAGATGGAGTAAATATTCTAATCGGTGTGGATTGATGATTATTTGGATTGCTTTTGCCATTTCCTATCATTTCAATAAAGTAAGTTTGCAAATTGTATCAAAAGATAGCGAATTAAGAAATAAACTTTACACATACACATTTTTTCTATGCCCTATATGGATTACACAGATAAGCAACACTTCTTCACTTTTGAGATAAATAATCCTAAAATCCCCCGCTCTTTTTCTAAATTTGCCTTTATGGCGACCTTTGATGGCTTTATCTCCACTAAAATTACCCTGTTGTAAGTCATCAAGCTTTGATTGCAAAAGTTTTTGATTTTTTGGATTTTGCCGAGCAATAATGCTTTTTGCATAATCCGCAATCTCTAAGCGATACATCAATCCCAGCCTAATTGCTTTTTGAACTCATCATAGGGAATCGTTTTTCTTTTTCCCTCTTTAATCTCATCTATGATTTTATCACTTATCATTTCGTCCATTCTGTCTTGATATGCGATAATTGCTCGTTCTATTAATGCGGTGCGTGTGAGATTCATTTCCTTTGCAGTATAGTCAAGCGTTTGTATTAAATCCTTATCAAGCCTTATATTAATCGCTGTTTTCATTGCCTTTTCCTTGATTTTCTTGTGAAGTTTTGTAGAGACAATTATAGATACAAATATCTTAAGAATGTTTAAACTACTCACATTTTAAACCTTTGGTAAGAGTAAAAAGAGCGTCAAGCTGTGAAACAATAAATACCTGCTCCGCTAAAGGTGGCAGGGGGATAAGAATATCTTTTATCATAGGTATTGTTAATTGTGGGATACTTGTTCCACTTGATTTTGGTATCATGGGATTTAACGCATAAGCTAAATATTCTAATGTTGCGCTTGAATTTGGAATCGCAACTAAAAGACGGATAATTGGGTAAAATGGCTCATATCTTAAGCATATAAATCCTATTGTGCCACGCCCAGATATTGTTATGGCTGGTTTTTCTATATTGGGCTGATTCGTAAAGCCATATAATCCATTGTCTTTAATACCATTTGTATAAATAGGAAATCTGAAATAATCTGTTTGAATATGAGAAATTTGACTAGGTTTATCTCCACCTGCAAGCAATTCT
>NZ_JAPHNA010000004.1 GCF_026241315.1 Campylobacter sp. MIT 21-1684
TGCTTTAGAATCTCTCAATTTAGAACACTCTAAATTACAATACTAAGTAACTTTTCAATATATTTTTTCCTTATTTTTTAAGAATAGGCGATTTTAACATAATTTTAAAGCTTAAATCATAATTTAAGGTAAAGAATTCTTGGAAAATTACAATGTTCATCTTCATCAAAAGTATCACTTCGATTTTTTAGAAAAATCTTGACTATTTTTAATTTCATTTTCAAGTAAAAATTCTAAAATTCAGGTATGAGGATGGGATAGTTACATTACAATCATCAATAGTAAGATCTTTATCAAAATGAGTAACAGGAAGTAAAAATGACATTAGAACAAATTCTGGATAAAACAAAAAATGTTCGTTTAGTTGCTGCAAGCAAGCACATTGATTTAGATATTATAAAAGAATTGTACCTCCAAGGCATTACAGATTTTGGAGAAAATCAAGTTCAGGCTTTAGCCAATAAAAAAGAAATGATACAAAATGAAAAAATACAATGGCATTTTATAGGTACTTTACAAAGAAATAAAATTAATCTTTTACTTAAACAAAAACCCGTTTTATGGCATTCTTGTAATAGTTTAAAAATAGCTAAAGCAGTCAATGAGAGACTCAATTACACCCTTGATACCCTTCTTGAAATCAATACAGCGAATGAAAAAACAAAAAGTGGTATTGAAAGTTCTCGTGCAGAAGATGAATACTTACAAATTAAAGAAGAATGCCCCAAACTCAATCTTTGCGGAGTAATGAGCATAGGCTCTCATAGTGATAAAGAAAGTGAAATTGCAAAAAGTTTTGAAACAACCTTTTTATTCTTTCAAAAGTTTCAAAAATATGGAGCAAGAATTTGCTCTATGGGTATGAGTAATGATTTCGAATTAGCTATAAAATGCGGTTCAAATATGGTACGTTTAGGAAGTATTTTATTAAAAAGTTATAAAAATTAAAAAACCTTTTAAAAAATTTAGGTTTTTTAGATATTTTATTGAAGTAAAGCTGCTATGTTATTTTGCAAAGCCATATTGGACTGCGCTGCAATAAAAGCATTAGCATTTTGTTTGAGATAATTCGCATTAAAATCATTAATATTTTGAGCAATATCATTATTAAGTAAATTATTCTCAGCAGCTTTTGTGTTAATACTATTTTGTACACTAGCGTTAATATTTGAAGTAATAGCATTTATGCCAGAGCCTATTTCAGATCTAAGAGAAGAAAGCTGATCCATAAAACTTGTAATGCTATCTTGATTGTCAATACTTAAGCTGTTTGCAGAAAGAGCGTTTAAATTTGAAGTCTCCATTCCACTACCTACAACAAAATCCATAGTTTGAAATACATTTTTACCATTGTAATTTGTATTATTAAAAGAATCTTCAATAGATGTTTGAAGTCGTTCAGCTTCAGTTCTTAGCATATCTTTTTGAGCATCACTTAAAGCAGCATTGTTTAATTTTACAGAAAGTTGATTCAATTTATCAGCACTTTCAGAAATACCCGCTAAAGCAGAGTCTGCTATCTGTAAAACACCGATTGCATCATAGGCATTAGCTATTCCTTGATCTATTGTGCTTGACTGCATTCTCAAAGAATCTGCAATTCCTAAATCGGCACTATCAATACCGCTAATAGCTCTTGTCGCTGCGATATTTCCTAAAGCTTTATCACTTGCCTTTTGAGCATTGTTAAGATAATAATTTTGCTGCATCATATTTGCTTCATTAATCTTCATCACTAATCCTTGCTTAATATTATTTTGAATTATTATAGTATTTAAAGCTTAAAAAATACAAAAACACCTGAAGCATAGCGAGTATTTTTATTACCACTTCACTTGCCGAATGAATAGATTGAAATTCACTGCTTGCAACCATATTTTCGCCTAAGCTTTGTAAAGAAAGTATAGTTGGAATAAAATAAAAAGTAAAAACCAAGCTTAAGAGCAAAATAAGAATTGAAAGCATTAAAGTCGAAAATCGAAGTTGAAATTTGTGAGTATTTTTAAAAAATGAATACAATTCAAAAAGAAAATGTAATACCGACACAACCACAAGAACAAAACTCATTTGAGTAAATATTTTACTCATCATCAAACCACTTTGAAAACGACTTAAAACACCCTCACCGATTAGATCTTGTGGATAAAAAATAACAGGTGCAACAACAATCCCTAAGATAAGCTCCACACCTATCATAGCAGCAAGTAAAAATAAATTAATAGCTTTCATTGTTTTTTCTCCTTAAAAAATTTTTTCATTAAAAATTTCATTCTTTGCGATTGCCACAAAAACTCTATCAAAATTCCTTTCATCTTTAAAAAAATGAGATTTAAAATTATTTGTACATAAAATTTTATGTACAATTTCTTTTTGATCATAACCAAATTCGCAAGCTAGAAATCTAACATTTTTATTTCTAGCAAAAAGTATGATTTTTTCTAAAATTTCATACCCAAGTTCGCCTCCAAAAAGAGAATCTTGTGGTTCATTTTGCACCCAAATATCAAGTTTATAGTCATTTTTTATATAAGGCGGATTGGAAAAAATGAGTTCAAAGTCTTCCTGTATAAGTTCAAAATTACACAGCTTAAACTCTATCAAATGTTCTACTTTATGCAATTTTGCATTCATTTTCGCAACCTCTAAAGCAGTAGGATTAATATCACACGCTGTAATCTTGCAATTAAAAATTTTAGCAAAAATAATACTTAAAATCCCACTTCCAAAGCCTATCTCCAAAATCTTTTTACAAGGATATTTTTCATAAAGTTTTATTATTTTGGAGAGTAGGATTTCACTATCATAACGAGGAATTAAAACCCTTTTTTTTATAAAAAATTCTAAACCCCAAAAAGTGGCTTTTTCAAAAATATATTCAAATGGTTCACCGTTTTTAAAACGATTTACAAGTTGAAAATAAGGTTTTTCATCAATGTCTAAATCTTCATTAAGAAAAAGCCAGGTTCTATTTTTTTGCAAGTATTCACAAAGCAAAAAAATAGCTTCATTTTCATAGCCTTTTAATCTTTGTTGAGCCGATTTTACAACCTGTTTAATAGTCAAGTTAAAGCTTTCAGTCTTTCATAAATACTTGGATGTGAAAGATAAAAGAAAGTATATATTTTACTTGTTTTTATAAAAGCTTTATTTTCTCTAGCAAGAGCGATGAGGGCATTTTTCATATCTTCTTTACTTGTAACCTTTGCACCATGTTGGTCAGCATTGAATTCATTTTTTCGGCTTAAAGCATTAAGAAAAGGAGAGAAACAAAAAGTAAAAATATTTCCAAAAAGAAGTAAAAGTGCAAAGACTCCCGCTTTTACATCCTCTAAAGAACTTTCTTGATAAATAAAATCTGGCAAAAAAGCAAAAATAAAAAATAAAAGAAAAACCATCAACGCTCCATTAAATAAAGCTTTTATAATATCTTTATGCACAAAATGTCCAAGCTCGTGTCCTAAAACAGCAAGCAATTCTTTCTCATTCAAAGCCTTGATAAGCGTATCAAAAAGCACCACTCTTTTATTTTTAAAAAGTCCTCCAAAATAAGCATTTAAACGTTTATCTCTCTTGCTGGCATCAATGACATAAACTCCATTTGTATTAAAACCGCATTGTTGCATTAAGTTGCTTATTTTTTCAAGCAAATTTTCATCATCAAGTTTTTGCATTTTATTAAAAAGCGGGGCTATAAGTGTCGGGTAAATAAGGTTTGCAATCAAAATAACACAAAAAGCAAAGACAGAAGCCACTATCCACCAAAAAGAACCAGAAAAATCATAGCAAAGAAGTAAAACATAGATAATACAAAAACCAAAAATTACGGTTAAAGCTAGAGTTTTTAACATATCTTTTAGAAAAAGAGTCAAACTTGTATTTGAAAATCCTTGAACTTTGTCTTTTATCAATGTTTGATAAAAACTTAATGGTACATTTAAAACAGCTCCTATAAGCACAAATGCGAGCAAGAATAAGGTATTTTCAAAACGAGAATTTTCATCGATAAATATTTCTTTTAAAAAGACAAAACCAAAACTTATCCAAGCTATATTAATACAAAGGGTGTAAAAATTTGAAAAAAGTTTAAATTTTTCATTTTCTATGGCAATGTCAGCGGCTTTCTTGTATTCTTGTTCTTGTAAAATTTCAGCCTGTTTTTCTTTTTCATTCTGCAAAAAAGAAATTTGCTTTAAAGAAATGTAAGCACAAAGCACGCTATAAAGGCATAAAATTCCAATTAAAACCATTCTTTTCCTTTTACAAAGTTTTTGCGATTTTAACCTAATAGTAATGAAATGAAACTTAACTAAATTTTGTGTTTTATTCGGGTAAAAATAATTTTAAATTTGCTAATCTTTTAACAGATATTTTTTTAAGGATGAAAAATGTTTTTTAAGAAAAAAAAGCCAAAAAAAGAACAACAAATAAAAACTTTCGATTTGAGTCAGAAAACACTTAAGGATCCAAGATTACAAGAATTTGCTAAAAAAATGCAAAAACTAAGCTCTAATCAAGAACAAGCAACTCTAATCGCTCAACATTTAAGCCGACTTATCAAAGCTAATAAATTGTAAACTTCAAAACACTATAGTTTTATTTTTATAAATAAAGATTTTCTCTTCAAAAACTAAATCAAGTGCTTTTGACAATACATTTCTTTCTATACTTCTTCCGGCTTGTTGCATTTCCTGCCAACTATCTTCGTGGCTTACTGGTAAAACTGCTTGTGTAATAATAGGTCCTTCATCAAGCTCATTATTAACAAAATGTGCTGTTGCTCCTATGATTTTCACTCCCCTTTCAAAAGCTTGTTTATATGGGTTAGCTCCTATAAATGCAGGAAGAAAAGAGTGATGAATGTTAATAATCTTATTTTCAAAACGTTGTACAAAATCAGGTGATAAAATTCTCATATATTTTGCTAAAACTAAATAATCAAAATTATAATTTGAAAGGCATTTTAAAACGGCTCTTTCTTGCTCTTCTTTCATTCTGTTTTCTGTATGAATACAATGGTAAGCTATATCGAATTTTTCTACTAAAGCCCTTAAGGTATCATAATTTGAAATAACTGCTTTAATAGTAGCTCCAAGTTCATCATTATAATGTCTTATAAGCAAATCTCCTAAACAATGACTTTCTTTTGTTGCAAAAACAACAATATCTTTTTTTCTCTTTTCGTGTAATTCTATAAAAGCTTCATTTCCTAATCTTTCTTTAAGAGTCTTTAAGAAAGCGTTTTTATCAAATTGTCCATCTAAAATTGCTCGAAAGAAAAAAAAATCCTCGCCAACAAATTCATCATTTTTAAGGATATTAATATGGTATTGAAAAATCACATCAGAAATTTTATAAATTAAACCTTTTTCATCTTTAGTATGAATTTTAAGTATCATTTTTCACCTTTTTTAGATATTCTTTGAGTTCATTTTTTCTTGCATTTTCAAGTTCTAAACCTATCATCTTACTAGAAAAACCTTGTTTTTTTATATGCTCTCCTGTAATTTTACTTTCAAATTTACATTCAAAAAGTCCTATTTTTTTAGCTTTTTCTACTCGTTCTGCATTCCACAAGCCAAGCCATTTTTTTAAAGGCATATGAAGAGCTATAAAAGCTAGTTCATCATCACTGATAAAATCTTTAAAATACGGCTGTTGCGTTTTTTTTAACAATTCTTTTTTTAATCTTGTATTTGCAAAAAAAAGTTTTTTGTCTAAATGAAAATAATTCAAATAAAGATATAAAAACAATCCTTCGTCTTTAATAAATTGTCTAGCATTTTCAAGCAAAATATAAAACTCCTCATTGACTTGAGAATTTTCATAATAAAAAATTTGCTTTTCTAAATTCAATTTTTGCAAATAAAAAAAACCTAAAGACAGATACTGGGCTTGAAAGAATTTATAGAGCTCTGAATTAATTCTTTCTTTGCTTAAATCGCTTATATCCATACTTTTCATTAATTGCAAACTCTTTGGATCTATATGAAGATTAAAACGAGCAACAAAACTAAGTGCTCTTAAAACCCTAAGACTATCCTGTTGAAAACTTTCACTATCTATATGTCTTAAAATTCTGCTTTCTAAATCTCTTACCCCTCCATAAAAGTCTAAAAATTCGTTTGTAAAGATATTGATCATTAGAGCATTGATTGTAAAATCACGTCTTTTTGCAGCTCTTTTTTCTTCTGTGCAAATTTGCACCTCAAAACCTTTATGTCCATATCCTATTTTATTTTCACTTCTTGCAAGGGCAAGATCAAATTCTTTCAATCTGTATACAAAAAAACTTTTTCCAACACCTGTGGCTCCAATTTTATTCATAAGCTGGTTAAAAGTATCAGGATCTATATCATAAATTTCTATATCATAATCACAAATGTTCAAACCTAGTAAAATATCCCTTACACTACCACCAACTAAATAAGCTCTTTGAGTATAAGGCTTTAATAAATTAGCTATAAAAACAATTTTTGGATTATTTTTTAAGTCTATCTTCGATATTAGCAAGAAGAAACTCTAAAAAATTAATTGTGATCTCAAGTTTTGTTTCGAGTTCATCTTTTTTAATTGTATTTAAACCTTCAAAAAGTACTAAAATACGCTCTCTAAGATTTTTTAAAAAAATATCTTCATTAAGAGTAACATTTTTATTATCTTGAATATCTAGAAGATTGCAGCCATTTTGGAGAGATTCTTTTCCTTCAATGTGAAATTCATAGATTTTTTGCTCAAGCTTATTGCTTTCTATATGATTTTGAATTTCTTCGTTTGTTTGTTTGTTAATCATTTGTTGTTCGTTTAAATCCCCATCATTTGCTTCTGTATCGTCCTGTTCTTTTTGCTTTTCAAAAGGAAACTCTTGCTTTTGCTCTATTTCGTTATTGATTTCACTAATAGTTTTTTTTGCTAAATCTTCTAAATTCATATTTTTATCAACCACCTTTTAAATTCATTAATTTCTTCTTCATTTTTCATAGTAATGAAAAAATCAAGCATTTGAATGTTTAAATCTTTATGTTTAGACCGAAGTCCGCTAAGACGACGCACTGCATCAATGGCATTTTGATTGCTTGGATCCTCTTTTAAAATGCTTTTATAAATTTCCAAAGCCTCATTTTTTAGTCCTTGACTTTCATAAATAAATGCTTCTGTAACCGTATTTTTCATTCATTTTCCTAAAATTTTGACTAATGATACAATATCGATTATATCAAGTTTCTTTAAATATAATTTTGAAAAAATATTTGTAGTGTTTTTTGGCATAATTTTCGTATATTATAGTTGAGTTACATTCAACAAATAACACTAAAGTCGTGTTCTTAAATAAAAAATTAAAAATATTTATTAATTAATAAATATTTACTCTAAATATATTTAAAAACTTAATATTTTTATACATCAAATTGAAATTATAATCTTTTATAAAATAATTTTAAGTGAAAATTTTTCAACTTTTCATTAAAATCCTCTACATTTTTTAAACAAATTAAAAATTTAAGATAAATTTCTAAGAAAGGTATCTTTGTAATGAAAGATTTTGTGTTAGAAGCTATTAAAACTCTTCCGCCGCTACCAAAAAGTGTGGTTGAATTTAATAGGTATTTTGAAATGCACGGTACCTATATGCCGAGCAATACAATGAAAAAAATTGTTCAAGAAAATGAACACGATAAGAAAATTGTCCTTGAAATGGCTAATTCTTCTTTATATAATTTTCAAGATAATATTGATTTAGATAGAATTTTTTCTCTTTTAGGATCAATTAGTGTGAAAAATATTCTAGTTGCAGATTTTATTAGCAATAATTTTAAATTTGATATTTTTCCTCGTGATAGCAAAGGAAATAAAAGCCAAAGTTCTTTTAAATGTATTTGTGATTTATCACCTTATGGTTTAGATGGAGAAAGTTTTTTACAAGAATGTTCAAAAGAATTGCATTTTCTTTCGTCTTGGTTGCTTGAAGAAGATAAAAGAAATCATATTTTTTTACCCTGTCTAATGTTGCTTAGATTAGGGTTGATAATGTTCTCTCAAATTCTTATTTTTAATAATTTACATAAAGAATTTTATGAAGAATTAATAAAGAGAAATTTTTCAGATATATTAGAAGTGGAAAAGAAATTTTTGGACATAGATCATATTGAATTTTTAGAATTTCTACTCAAATATTGGCATTCTCAACCTGTAATTATACAAAGTGTTCATTATCTAAAAACTCCACATCTTGCTCCTCAAGATATGAAAAAAAATGCTTATATGTTTCATTTTATAGAAAAAATATTTACTCCGCATAACAAAGTTAATGAAACAGATGTAGATGAAAGTATAAAACTTATGGCAAAACTCAAAGAACAAGATATTCATTTTAAAATTGATATTTTTATTGCAAAGATCACAAAAGAATACCCTTATTTGCCAAAGTTTAATACCCCCCCCCATTTTTGATTTGAACTTGAAAAGGTTTTCATCAACCTTTTCAAACAAAAAATCAGCTTAATGTATCCTCATCACTGTATTCGTGTATATATCTTTCATCACTTTCTAAAGTATCCACAAAACGTCCTATTCTTTCCCAACGGACATTTATATTTGAATCTACAGAAAAATAAACAAACCAAGGCGAACCTACAATTAAACTATAAGGTACAGAGCCCCAAAAACGGCTATCATAAGAATAATCCCGATTATCTCCAACCATAAAATATTCATCTTCTGGAACTTCAAAAATATAAGCATTGCCACCGCTAAATCCTATATTACCAAGTTCTTTAAAAAAAATAGGTGACATAGCAAAGTCATTTTTGCTTAAATAAAATAGAATATTGCTTTCTATATCTCGTTTTTCATCATAATGAATACCTTTTTGCTTAAAAGGTTCCCTTACATAGAGCTCACCTCCAAGTTGCACCAAGTCATTTTTATAATGCTCTTGCATAAAATCATCGCCTTCATTCATTCTTACATATAAAGTTTTATTTGCATAAACTACCTTATCATTTCCAACAGCAACGCAACGTTTAACATAATGTTCTTTTGTATTAAGCGGATTTCTAAAAACAACTATATCTCCTCTTTGAGGACCTTGTGCCTTTATAAGGTGTCCATTGTTATTAAAATCCGGCAAAACAGGCAATTCAACGATAGGAATATGTGGTATAGGAATACCATAACTAAATTTCTTTACAAACAAAAAATCACCAACAAGTAAAGTGTTTTTCATAGAACCTGTAGGGATAGTAAAAGCTTGCATAAAAAAGAAGATGATTAAAAAAACGAAAAGAAGAGAACCTGTCCAAGACTGAGAAAAACGATATATTCTTTTAAGAAAACTCATACTACTTCACTCTCTAAAAAGATAAAACTCTATTTTTGGCTGATTTTAGAGTATTTTCTAAAAGCACTGCAATAGTCATAGGACCTACACCACCGGGAACAGGAGTAATGAAACTTGCTTTTTTTGAGACTTCTTCAAAATCTACATCTCCAACAATTTTATCATCAATCCTATTAATACCAACATCTACAACAATTACACCTTCTTTCACCATATCAGCTTTGAGCAATTTTGCACAACCAGTCGCAACGATAATAATATCAGCTTTTTGAGTATAGAGTTGTAAATCTTTTGTTCTGTTATGGCACACACTCACACTTGCACCAGCATTTAAAAGCAAAGTTGCCATAGGACGACCTACTATGTTTGAAGCACCTATAACAACAGCATTTAAACCTTCTAAATGGATATTATAAGCTTTTAAAAGTTTCATTACTCCTAGTGGGGTACAAGGCAAAAAACCGCTTTCAAGTCCTAAATTTAAATATCCTACATTAATAGGATGAAAACCATCAACATCTTTAGAGCTGTTGATACTTTCAAGTATGAGATTTTTATTAATGTGTGCCGGTAAAGGGAGTTGCACTAAAATCCCTTGAACTGTATCATCGTAGTTTAAAGTATTAATAAGAGCTAAGAGTTCTTTTTGCGTTGTGTTTTCATCAAGTTTATATACTAAAGACTTTATATTACACTCTTCACAGGCTTTTGCTTTTGCATTAACATAAAAATTGCTCGCACTATCATTACCCACCAAAATGACTGCGAGGCAGGTTTGAATGCCTTGTGTTTTTAATTGCTTATTTTTTTCTTTTATTGTATTTTTTATTTTTGCACTAAGATTTTTGCCATCAAGTAAGGTCATTCGTTTCCTTATAAGAATTTATCGCTTTTTTAAAGTAAAAAGTGTATGATAATGAAACTTTATTAACAAGGCAAAAAATGAAATTGAGCTTCCTTATGCTGTTCTTTTTTATTCAACTTTTTGGAGCTGATTTTATCACCTTTAAAGAATATTCTAAAATGCTTTATGAAAATCCAAGAGGTATTAGTTGCAAAAAATGCCACGGAAATGACGGTGGTGAACAAATCTTAGGATATTATACAAAACAAGGAGTTAAAACGCCTTATATTATTCCAAGCATACAAAATGTAGGTTTTGAAAGATTTAAAAATTCTTTACTTCAATATAAGGATTCTAAAACTATTATGCCTAATTACTCATTAACAGACAATGAGATTTTAGCTTTATATAATTATATTCAACAATTTAATAAGGGGAAAAAATGACCAATGAAAAAGCTTTTAAACAAGCCATTAACTTCATAGCAGGAGGTGTAAATTCTCCAGTAAGAGCTTTTGCAAATGTTTCAGGAAAACCAAAATTTATGGATTATGGCAAAGGTTCCTTCCTTGTGGATATAGAAGGAAAAAAGTATATAGATTATGTGCAAAGCTGGGGACCTTTGCTTTTTGGACACTGCGATAAAGATATACAAAAAGCTTGCTATAATGCTTTAAAAAAAGGAGCAAGCTTTGGAGCACCAACTCTACTTGAAACAAAACTTGCAGAACTTATTTTAAAAGATTTTCCGCATCTTGACAAAATTCGTTTTGTAAGTAGTGGCACAGAAGCAACTATGAGTGCTATTCGCTTAGCCAGAGGATTTACTAGAAGAGAAAAAATTGTAAAATTTGAAGGATGTTATCATGGACACTCTGATTCTTTACTTGTAAGTGCTGGGAGTGGGGCTACGACTTTTAATACCCCAAGCTCATTAGGAGTCTTACAAGAGACAGCAAAACAAACTCTCATTGCAACATATAATGATTTTGAAAGCGTTGAAAACTTATTTCAAAAATACAAGGAAGAAATAGCTTGCGTTATTATCGAACCTATTGCTGGAAATATGGGGCTTATACCTGCAAAACAGGATTTTTTAACAAAACTTGCAAAACTCTGCAAAAAACACGGTACTCTTTTAATATTTGATGAAGTAATGAGTGGATTTCGAGCTTCGTACTTAGGATCTTTTGGGATAAATCATATAAAAGCTGATATAGTTACTTTTGGTAAAGTTATAGGGGGAGGATTGCCCGCTGCAGCCTTTGCAGCAAAAGCTAAAATTATGGATATGTTAAGTCCTTTAGGCGAAGTGTATCAGGCTGGAACTCTTAGTGGCAATCCTCTTGCTATGGCAGCTGGAATTGTAAGCATTAGCAAGGCAAAAAAAACAAAAAATTTATATAAAAAACTTGCAGAACTTGCAAAAAAACTTACTCAAGAACTCTACACTTTAGCTTTTGAAAAAGGTATCCCTTTTCAAAGTTGTTTTGTTGGTTCTATGTTTGGATATTTTTTCACAGAAAAACCAGTATGCAATTATCAAGATGCTCTCAAATCAGATCTTAAACTTTTTTCTTGTTTTCATCAAAATATGTTGCAAAATGGAATCTATCTTGCACCTTCTCAATTTGAAACAGGCTTTATCTGTGCTACAATGAATGAAAAAATAATAGACAAAACTCTCCAAGCAGCATACGAAAGCTTCAAACAATTATAAGGAATAAAAGTGGATAAAAACAATGCACCCTCAAGCAAGAAACACAATTTCATCCGTAAAAGCCTTGAAGCTGCTGAAAGCCTAAGTCTAGGTATTTCAATCGTTGTAGCTGTTCTTCTTGGGATAGGAATTGGACTTTTATTAAAAAAATTTACTCCCTACCCTAGTCTTTTTTGGCTTGGAGTATTTTGGGGAGTGGCTGGGGCTATACTTAATATTTACAAAGCCTATAAAGCACAAGTAAAAAGCTATGAGCAGTATAACCAGTATGAAGATGATAAGAAAAACAATGGAACATAAAAGCTGTTTTTTTATTATTCTTTGTTGCATACAAATATTTTTTACCCTTTTATGGTTTTTCACCGACTTAACTTTAGCTGTTTTTTTAAGCTATGAAACAGCTTTTTTCAATGTATTGCTTATAGTATTTTGTTCATATTTGCATTATAAAAAAAATGTGCTTCTTCAAGCAAAACGGTATAATATAACGCAAGCACCTCTAATGATTTTTGTAAAAAAATATCAATTTTTTCCAAAAATTGTTTATTTCCGAAAAATAAATGACGATTTAACTCTAAGTTTAAGTGAAAAATGGCGTCATTTTTCTTTCTTTTTTGCTTTTTTTAAATTGTGTGCTTACGGACTTTTAGCTGTTTCTTTTTTATTTTTGCAACACAGGGGTTTGTTAAATGTTTTTGGATATTTGTGCGGAATTTCGAGTCTGCTTGTTTGTATTTTTATTTTTCTATTATATGTGAAATATGAGTCCAAGAAGAATCATTAGGTCGATGACCTCTTTATTTCTTAGTATGTCTTTTTTGTTCATAGGAAATGCTCTTATAGTAAGTTCTACCGGTGTGATACTCAAAGAAAATACACAGAGTTCCTTAGATGTAGGTATAGTAAGCTCGTGCTTTTTTATAGGAGCACTTGTTGGTACCATAAGCGCACATAGGATAATCTCTCGCATAGGACACATACGTTCTTTTGGACTTTTTGGGGCAGTGTTTGGAATTTCAACTATGCTTCATATTTTAAATGAAAATCTTCTTTTTTGGGCTTTGTTAAGATTTTTTATAGGTATTTGTTATTATGGACTTTTAATGATTATAGAATCGTGGCTTAATGATAAGGCAAAAAATGCTGTACGTTCAAGAGTTCTAAGTTTTTATGAGATAGTTTTTTACCTTTCTTTTGGAGTAGGATTACTCATTATAGCACTTGATTTAAATAAGCAAAACCTCTTTATACTCAGCGCAAGTTTAATTTTACTTTCTTCTTTGCCTTTAAATCTCATTAAAATCAAAGAACCAAAACTTCCAAGCCTAAGTACTATTTCTATTCCTAAAGTCTTTAATCTTGCGCCTTTAGCTATAATTACAAGTTTTGTAGCAGGAATGCTGATGAATGGTTTCTTTTCTATGGCTTCTTTATTTATACTATTGCAGGATTTTAACTCAAAAGAAGTGTCATATTTTATGTTTTGTACTATGGTTGGGGGCTTTTTAGCTCAAACGATCATAGGTATAGTTTCTGATACATTAGGTCGCAAATTTGCTATTATTTGTTGTTGTATTATAGGATTTATCACAATGCTTTGTTTTATCTTTTTAAATCCAAGTCTCTATTTTCAATATATATTGGCTTTTTTTCTTGGAATTGGAATTTTATGTTTATATGCTTTAGCATTAGCACGGGCTAATGATATGCTAGAAGAGAAAAATGAAGCTGTAGAAGTTGGTCGCGGCATACTTTTTTGTTATTCTTTGGGTTCCTTTATTGCACCTTTAATTTTGGCTGTTTTAATGCATTATTTTGGAGCAAAAGGTTTTACCTGGTTTTATCTTTTGACTTTAGGATTTTTAATCCTTTTTGCTCTTAACAAACCAAATATTTTAAACAAAAAGTTTAAAAAAAGAGCTATGGTAATGCTAGATGATTAATACTCAACTTACAAGTCAAATTGCCTCCACACGAAAAGAAATTCAAAATGAAGTCAATACTTCAAAAGATAAAAATAAGCCCACCTCAAAGGAAACGCTTGCCACAGCTTTAAAACAAAATTTAGGACTTGCAAAAGAAAACTTAGCAAAAGATATTGTAGAAAATTTCACTCAAAACAAATCAGAAGAAAAATTGAAAGAACTTGTAAGCAAACTACTTGAGCAGATACATTCTGGAAAAAATTTCAATTCACCCGTACTTCAACAAGGCAAAGATGTTAATTTTGCTCCAAATTTTACAAATGAACTGAAAATTCTTAGCACAGAGCTTGCAAAAAATGATATTTTTAGTCAAATTTTAGAACGGCTAAATCAAATCATAAAACCTGTAAGCCAAATGCAAACTGAAAGATTTGCCCCTTTATTAAAAAATTCAGGTATGTTTTTTGAAACAAAACTTAAAGAGGCTCTTAATCAAGAAATACTTCCAAAAAGTTTTTATTCACTCATAAGCACAATCAAATCTTTAAGCAATGAAAAAATATCAAATGAAATTTCCCAACTCGCTTTTGCAAATTTAAGTCCTAAAGAAAGTCTTAATAAGCTTAATGATATTGTTAAAAACAATAAAAATGAAAACAAACACATTCTTGATCAAAGTTCTTTGAAAAGCCTCTTAAAATTTGCTTCAAAAATAGAGAATTTTAAAAACTACATTCATAAAAATCCAAGTCAAGCCCAAGAAAAGATTGCAACTATTGCAAACACAATTTCAAAAGAAATAAACGCTTTAAAAAATGAAGTCTTAAAAACACTTAATAGACCGCAAAATCTAATCATCGAAAATACAAAGATTCTCAATCAAAGCATAAATGCTTTAGAAAAACTTGAAAATACTATAAAAAACATCTTACAAAAACAACCTTCTTTTCAAAAACCTCCCACTATGAAATCTGAAGAAAAACCACAAAAACACATTGCAACTCAAGCATCAACAGAAAAAACTCATACTAATGAAAAAATATCTGATACAGATACTCAAACTTATAAAAATGAAATACATCAAGAAGATGATAAACAGCAAAAAAAATCTCTCCAAGAAATGCAAAAAGATAGTACAAACACAAAAGAACAAATAAAAGAAAACAAAAAAGATTCTCCTAAAGAAGTGAACAACAAAATAAATGAAAGCAAAAATGAACACACAATAGAAAAAACACATACTCAAACTGCCAAAAATTCCGCAGTTTCAAATCCTACTGCAAATCAATTTACCCAAAAAGAACAAGAAATTCCAAAAGAAAATATTCCAAAAAATTTTGCTTTTAGCGATGGGGATTTAGATTTTAACGAAGCACAAATTTTAAGCAAAGATTTAAGCACACTTGCTAAAAAACTCAATCAAAGCCTCAAAGAACTCGAACCAGAAACACAAAATGCAAAACTCAATCTTGAAGAATTAAAACACCTTAACCGTAAACTTGAACTCTCGTTTAAAGACATTAATCAAATCAAACTAAAAACTGAAAATGACATCCACGCGGAACTTCAAAATGATATTAAATCTACTCTTTTACAAATTTCAAATATCGCAAAAAATGAAGGTAATGAAGCTGTATATAATCAAGCCAACAGACTTCTTGCACAAATTGAACTCAATCAACTTCTTTCACTTGCTAATGATTCAGTAAATACCTATCTGCCATTTTTTTGGGATGATTTAAATGATTCAAAAATAATTTTTAAACGAGGGAAAAAAGATAAATTTTTTACTCAAATCAAGCTTCAATTTGCAAAACTTGGAGAGCTTGAAATCCTCCTTTCTCTTAACAATGAAAAATACATCGATATAAACATAATGGCTGAAAATAAAGATTTTAGAAAGAATATTTATGAAAATGCCCATAAACTTAAAAGAGCTATGAATAAAGTTGGTTTATTGAGCAGCAATTTTTTTGTTGGAGATATTATACGAAATAAATTTGAGAAAAGAAATTTAAGGAACTACGATCTTGAAATGGGAATGGATAAAAAGGTATGAAAAAACTCAAAAAATCAATTAAAAAGGCAGTTGCTTTAGGCTATCAAAAAGAAAAGAATTCAGCTCCCAAAGTTTTGGCAAATGCTAAAGGAGAAAATGCTGCTAAGATTATTTCTTTGGCTAAAGAACACGGAGTACCGATTAAAGAAGATGAAGATTTAATAGAAATACTTAGCAAGCTTGATCTTGGAGATGAAATTCCGCCAAATATGTATAAAGCAGTGGCTGAAATCTTTGCTTTTATTTATCAAATGGCAAATAAAACAGCCAAATAAGAAATTAAATTATATTAATCATCAAATTTTTGACCAAGTAAATTCCCTTGTCTGTCAAAAAATAACTCCATATAATTACTGAGTTCAACTTCATAACCATAAGCTTTCCAATCAATATCTTTTATAAAAACACCCGGATACATTGAATTTATCTGTTGCATAATTTTTGGTGGCAAAGCATAATTTTGCGGATAAGCAGGAACTTGCTGATATGAAGTTACTGGAGGATTTTGTTGGGTAGTTGCATTGCTAGTAGCATTTTGAGTATTTAAAAGAGGATTAGCAAAGGCAAGCAAACTCAATGCAAAAATTAAAAAAACTAATTTCATAAAAACTCCTTAAAAAATGATAAGGAAGTATATGTTGTTTATGTGAATTAAATGTGAAATATTTTCTTAATGTATCTCTATAAATTCTGCAATTTTTGCACCAAATTTCAACTCGTTATTTGCAAACTCTTTAAAAAGCATCTGTCCTTTTTGAGCAATAAATACCACAGTAGAACCAAGTTCAAAATACCCAAGTTCTTGTCCTTTTTGAAAAAGTAAATTGTCGTACTTTGTTGTAAAATTATGATTTTTTTTTGCATTAGTTTGTATGCTTGTATCAAAATGAAAACGCATTTTGCCTACATTTCTTGCCCCAATAAAAACAAGCCAAAACAAACCTTTTATACTTCTACATTTTAAACTCACTCTCTCATTTTTTGCATATAAATTGCTAATGGTACAGATATATTTTTCATTGACACTATACAAAGCACCATCTGTATAGGTTGCACTCAGTATCTCTAAATCACAAGGTGCATGATAACGATGATAATCTTTAGGAGCAAGGTAAATATTAAGATAATCAAGTCCATTTTGAAGCTCTTGACTTTCAAAACTCCCTTTTAAGAGTGTTTCTAAGCTATAAGTATGTCCTTTAATAGCAAAAGCGAACAATTCATTATCAGCCATAAAAGCACTCCCAGATTGCAAGACTTTTCCATCACAAGGACTGATAATCCCTTCTTCTAAAACACGTTCTTCTTGTAAAGCCCTTGCAAACAAGGCATTTAAACTTTCATATTCGCTTGGATCTTTAAATTCACTCATATCGATATGGAAGAATTTAATATAGCTCTTATTCAAGAAATTTTGAATCAATTTTGGAAACTTAATAGATGATAGTAATCCAAAAAGATTCGAACTTATTTTAATAAAATTCATTTTTTACTTTTTACATTTAAAATTACGATTTCATTATCAGCAAAGCTACGTATACTAGGTCCCCAAAACCCAGCTCCACTTGTTACATAAAGTTGCGTATATTCACCAAGTTTATAAAGCCCGTGTAAAAAACCTTGATTAAGCTTTACAAGAAACATAAAAGGGAAAATTTGTCCGCCGTGTGTATGTCCGCTGACAATCAAATCAAAATCGCTTAAATCATATAATAAAGCAGTTTTTGGTTGATGAGCTAATACTATACTTGGCTTTGAAAAATCAATTCCTGCTTTGATTCTTGCTACATCTGGGGCAAAAAGCCCTTTCCTTAAACCTTCCAAATCACCTAATCCAGCTATATTCATAAAACCTAAATCTTTGGTTTCATTAAGTAAAATATTGATATTAGTACGTGTTCTTAGCAAGTTTAAAACTTCATTAATACCTTGATAGTATTCGTGATTCCCAACAGCATAAAAAGTACCATAAGTAGAATGAAAATCATCAAGTTTTGAGATATAACCTTCTAGATTCTTAGGATTTGTATCTATTAAATCGCCCGGTATTAATACCATATCAACATTTTGTTCATTAACTTTTGCAATAAGTCCATTTAAAAAATCTTCGTGCAAATTTTTACCTAAATGAATATCACTTAGCAATGCAATTTTTAAAGTTCTGTCTAAGTTATCAAGAGAGAGTTCTACATTTTTTACTTCTGGTATCCTCAAGGCATTATGAATGCTTGCATAAGTTAAGAAAATTCCACATAGAAGAATGGCAACTTCAAAAAACACACGCAAAGCCATATGGATTTGCAAAGATGTTTTGTAAAATAAAAATCGTATCAATCTTGCGGTATCAAGCATAACAACAAGAAAAAAGAAACAATAAGTCGGTGCATATAATAAAGCTAATATACTATAAATTTCATCACTTAAATACTCATCTCTGCGCAAAAGCAAAAACAGCGCTTGAGCAAAAAAAAGCAAAGTTAAAACGAGAGCAAAAAGCGTATTGATATATCTAAAAAGTATAAATTTTCGTACTAATCTTTTATAGATATAAACGTTTGCCAAAGCAAAAATCAATAATACAACTAGAGAAAAAAATAAAAATATCATAAAACCATTATAGCAAAAAAAAATAAATATTCTATCTAAAATTTCTTTGCTATAATGCAATAAAAATTCATTGTTAAGGTTAATAATGTATCGTTTTGCTCCATCTCCCACAGGGGATATGCATATAGGAAATTTACGAACAGCTCTCATTAATTATCTTTGTGCTAAAAAAGAAAATACAAATTTTATTTTACGTATTGAAGATACAGATAAAGCAAGAAATATAGAAGGCAAAGAGAAAGAGATTCAAGATCTTTTGCAGCTTTTTGGACTTTCTTGGCAATATTTATACATACAAAGTGATAATCTCAAATTTCACAGACAAATGGCTTTACAACTTGTAAGTGAAAAAAAAGCCTTTGCTTGTTTTTGCACCCAAGATGAACTTAAAGCGAAAAAAGAATTTGCAAAAAAACATAACAAAGCTTATCGTTACGACGGGACGTGCGAAAATTTAGATGCTAATGAAATTGTAATGAACGAAAAAGCGTTTAGCATTCGCATTAAAAAACCTGAAACTGCTATAAAATTTCAAGATTATATCAAAGGCGAACTTCATTTTGAACCTGAAAATATCGATTCTTTTGTTATTATGAGAGAAGATAAAACACCTACTTACAATTTTGCTTGTGCTGTTGATGATATGCTAGAAAATATTACTTGCATTATACGTGGTGAAGACCACGTTTCCAATACTCCAAAACAAGAGCACATTCGCAGCAGTTTAAATTATGAAAAAACGATTAAATATGCACATTTACCCATCATTTTAAATGAACAAGGAGTAAAAATGAGCAAAAGAGAAACCCATTCTAGTGTCAGATGGCTCTTAGAAAATGGAATCTTGCCAAGTGCTATTACAAATTATTTACTCCTCTTGGGCAATAAAACACCTTGTGAAATTTTTACACTTAATGAAGCTTTAACTTGGTTTGAAATTTCAAATATCTCTAAATCCCCAGCTCGTTTTAATCTAAAAAAACTCTTACAAATCAATAGAGAACATATCAAAATGCTTGACAATGAAAAACTCAATGCTTTACTTGGCTATAAAAAAGATGTTGCAGATTTAGCGAAATTTTATATCCAAGAAGCAAGCACCATAGTAGAACTAAAAGAAAAATTACAGACAATATTTTCAGAAAAAGACTTCAAAGAATTGAAACAAGAATGCCAACTCTTAAAAAAAATTTTAAGTGATATGGATCTGGATGAAAAATATGACAATTTTAAAAATACTCTTATGCAAGAATCAGGACTTAAAGGAAAAAAATTTTTTATGCCTTTGCGAATTATACTTACAGGTTCAACAAATGGACCTGATGTGAGTGAGCTGTATCCTTACATTAAAAAATTTATCAAAGAACTTGCAAGGATGTAACAATGCTACTATTTGATTCTCTTATTCTGTCTCTAGTACAAATCTTACAAATACTCATTAGTATTTATACTTGGATTATTATTATTAGTGCTCTTTTGAGCTGGGTCAATCCTGATCCTTATAACCCTATCGTACAAATTCTTTATAAACTAAGTGCTCCTGCATATGCCTTAATACATAAAATTCCGACTCGCATAGGCAACATAGATCTTGCGCCTTTAATTATTGTTTTAATTTTACAATTTTGTAGCATTTTGCTTGGGAATTTTGTAGGAATGGTACTATGAATTTTTTTTTCCTATTAAGCTTTCTTTTGCTATTTGGCTGTTTAAAAGCCCAATCTTACGATATAGAAAAACTCAAAAAACAAGATAATTCTTTGGCAAAAGATTATTATATCTACAGGTTGCTAGAAGAAAACAATCTAAGCAAACAAGAAATTCAAAGTCTTCATTCACATATTTTTCGTTATGTTGGAAAAATTAAGACAGAGGTTGAAAAGATTGTCAAACCCAAAGCTTATATAAATCCAGAATTTGCTCCGTGTTATCTCTACACAAAAGAAAATATTTTAGATGCAAACACCACTTGTCAAGCTATAAGACTCAATTCTATCGCTTTCATCTCAAGTCTTAACACACAAACTAGAAACAAACTTGTGAAGAAATTTGAATCAAAAAGAACTGATTTGAGCAATTTATTACTCGCCTTTAATACAACAAATCCTATGGCTTTCATAGTTGAAAAAGAAGATATAGCTGGTTTTTTAAAACTCTATAAGTATTTCCAATTAAAAGATTTCGAACTCGATGCACAATTTATTAACAAACTCTCAAAGAGTACAGCTTTTAAAGAATTTGCGCAAAATATAATTCTTAAACAAGAAAGTCCTAAATTGCGAACTTCTTTTTTGCAAATAGATTCAAATTCTACAAAAGAAGAAACTGCTTTTTACTTAGGAGTAAATGCTCTTGTTTATGATAGAGAAGATTTAGCATACCATTTCTTCAAAAGAGCTGCACACAGTTTGCAAAATCAAAATGATAAAGACAATGCTTTGTTTTGGCAGTGGTTTCTTAAAAAAGACCCAAAAGACTTACAAAGTTTGACAAAAAGTCCTTCAATAAACATCTACACTCTTTACGCTAGAGAATTAACAAATGCGGATTTTCCTCAAACAATCAATGTTAAACCAAGCAAAGAAAAAAGTACTTTTAATATGCAAGACCCTTTTGCGTGGCAAAAACTTGCTAAAGATATACAAAATGCCGATGAAACAAAACTTCAAAAACTTGCGAATGAATTTAACACGCAAGAGACCTTGCCAATCTATACATATATTTTGGAAAGACTCTCGAAATTTAAAAAACATTATTTTATAATGCCTTATTTCGAACACATTAAAAATTATGATAGCGCACGTCAAGCACTTATTTTGGCTATAGCAAGACAAGAAAGCCGTTTTATTCCAACAGCTATTTCGACTTCTTATGCGCTCGGAATGATGCAATTTATGCCTTTTTTAGCTAATCATATAGGAAAAAATGAACTTAAAATTGCTCAGTTTGACCAAGATTTTATGTTTCAACCTAATATTGCTTATTTTTTTGCCAACCATCATTTAGATTATCTTGAAAGTCGTTTAAAATCTCCTCTCTTTATCGCTTATGCCTACAATGGAGGTATAGGCTTTACGAACAGAATGTTGGCACGTAAGGATATGTTTAAAGAAGGGAAATTTGAACCCTTTTTATCAATGGAACTTGTGCCTTATCGAGAAACTAGAATTTATGGAAAAAAAGTTTTAGCTAATTATATTGTGTATCGACATCTACTGAACGATAGTATAAAGATTTCGGATATTTTTGAAAGTGCAATTCAAAACAAGGTAAAAAATTAAGGCAAATTTGAGCTTTTATTTCTGTTTCATTTTGTTTCGTTGGACTTGTAATTTTAAAATATTGTGAAAATTTATTCTTAAAAAGATACTGCAAAAGCATATTATTTTCTTTCAATCCTTCTATCTGCGCTTGTCTTTGATTGATAAAAACCTCTAAATGCTGTATCATAAAAGATTTTGGAGTAAGGACAAGAACCAAAACATCATTTGAATTTTGTTTTTCTAAAACAGGATTAAGATAGCTTAAAGTTACAACAGCATTCAAATCTTTTGCGGAAATTTTATATTTTTGCGAAAACATTAAAGTTTGCGCCTGTAAATCAGTTTCAATCAATTGATCTTGTTTTAAAGAACACGCATTAAAAAGAAAGAAACCCGCTAACAAAAGAAACATTCTCATATATTAATCCCCATTTTAAATATTGCAACTCTTTAACTCTATTTTTGCTTTAAGATATTATAATTTTCTTTCTATAATGTTAAGGAATAATAGTATGAAAAAACTGATTATGGCTTTTAGCGGACCTTCAAATTCCGGAAAAACTACCTTAATCACTGCAATAGCCAATGAATTGATAAAAAAGAAACTTAAAGTAGTTCTTATTAAACACGACCCATCTGATAAAGCTCAATTTGATCATAAGGGCAAAGATAGCTTTCTTTTCTTTGAAACAGGAGCAGAAACAATAGTACTTAGTCCGACACGTACAACTTTTTTTTCACATAAAGAAAGAGATGTGTTAAAAGCACTAAAACTTGCTGGTGATTTTGATATATGCTTAGTAGAAGGATTAAAAGAACTCAAACTCCCTCGTATCTGCGTTTTTTATAACGAAATAGATAAGAGTTATTTTGCTTTCTCTCAAGCTGTAGCAAGCCATAAAAAAATTGTTGATAAGAATCTTACTTGGCTTGATTTAAACGACATACACAATTTATGCGAGTATGTACTTCAAAATGCAAAAAATATACAAGGAGAAATTTAAATGCACAATATACTTACTCATATAAAAAAAGCTATACTGCAAATATCTAAAGAACTTCAATTTCCAGATACAAGTTATAGCAAAAATATAAATGCCACAGGCGATACCCAACTCAAATTTGATGTTTTAAGTGATGGAATTATTACCCAAACATTAAGTCAATGTCAAAGCATTAAAGCTCTTGTAAGTGAAGAAAAAACTGAAAGTTTGGAATTAAATCCTAAAGCAAAATTTATCGTAGCCTATGATCCTCTTGATGGTTCAAGTTTAATGGAAGTGAATTTTGCAATAGGATCAATTTTTGCCATTTATGAAGAAACAATGAGTGCAAAAAATCTCAAACTTGCCTTATATAGCATCTATGGTCCAAGACTTGAGCTTGTCATTTGTGAAGAAAACCCAAAACTTTATCGTTTAAACAATACAAAAAATTTTGTTTTCATTAAAGAACTTCGAATGCAAGAACAAGGCAGAATTAATGCTACTGGCGGTACACAAAAATTTTGGGATAACAAACACTCTAATTTTATAAAAACTCTTTTTGCTGAAGAATATAGACTTCGTTATTCTGGAGCAATGGTAAGTGATACACATCAAATCTTACTCAAAGGAGGAGGGATCTTTAGCTATCCTGCAACACAAGATGCACCGAATGGTAAGTTAAGGGCTTTTTTTGAAGTTTTTCCTTTAGCTTATATTATAGAAAAAGCTGGTGGAAAAAGCACTAATGGCTATAACAGCTCTTTGCTTGAACTCGAATTTGAACAAATTCACGCTACTACCCCTTGCTTCTTTGGTTCAAAAAAAGAAATTGCACAACTTTTAAAGGCTTATAAATGACTGAAATAAAACAACAAAGAGATGAATTTGAACAAGAATTGGATAAGAGAAAAGAATTCTTACTTGAATGTCAAAATTTAAAACATAAAACTTGCTATAATTGCGATGAAATTTTTGACTGCCAAACACGTAAAAATTATGTTGATGCTGTTTATAATAGTATGTCTAAAGGCAAAACTGAGGGCGGATTTGATTTTTAAAGGAAAATTATGCGTTATATCACTACTCCAATTTATTATGTTAATGATGTTCCACACTTAGGACACGCTTATACGACTATTATAGCTGACACTTTAGCACGGTTTTACCGCCTTCAAGGGCATAAAACAATACTGCTAACAGGTACAGATGAACACGGACAAAAAATAGAACAAGCCGCTAAAGCAAAGAACTATACTCCTAAAGAATACGCTGATAAAATAAGTAATGATTTTAAGAAACTATGGGATGAATTTGAAATAAGCTATGATATTTACGCAAGAACAACAGATTTAAGACATATTGATTTTGTAAAAACTATGTTTTTAACAATGTGGCAAAAAGGTGATATTTATAAAGATGAATATGAAGGATTTTATTGTATTTCTTGTGAAAGCTTTTTTACAACAACTCAGCTTAAAGATAATACCTGCCCTGACTGCGGAAAACAGACTACACTTTTAAAAGAAGAAAGTTATTTTTTTAAACTCTCAAAATACGAAAAAAAAATTCTTCAATGGTATGAAGAGAAAGATCCTATCCTACCAAAAAATAAAAAAAATGAATTAATTAATTTTGTTCAAAGCGGACTTAAAGATTTGTCTATAACACGTACAAGTTTTGATTGGGGAATTGAACTTCCAAAAGAAATCAAAGATGATAAACATATTATTTATGTATGGCTTGATGCACTTTTTATTTATATTAGCTCACTTGATTATGGTACTAATGGATACAATGCTCAATTTTGGCCAGCTCATATTCATTTTGTTGGAAAAGACATCTTGCGTTTTCACGCTATTTATTGGCCAGCTTTTTTAATGAGTGCTAACTTGCCTCTTCCAAAATATATCGCTGCACACGGATGGTGGACGAAAGATGGAGAAAAAATGAGTAAATCAAAAGGCAATGTTATAAAGCCTAAAGAAATTGCCAATGCGTATGGTTTAGAGAGTTTTCGATATTTTTTGCTTAGAGAAGTGCCTTTTGGAAATGATGGAGATTTTAGCGAAAAGATGCTTATTGGTCGGATTAATGCTGAATTGAGTAATGAATTTGGAAATTTATTAAATCGTATTATAGGTATGAGTCAAAAATATAACAAAACATCTATTACAAGTGAACAAGTTGAATTATTTTTTCAAAATGAACTTAATGATACACACCAGCATTTACACTTAGCAGAGGAATTCTTGGAGAATATCCAACCAAATCGTTATTTAGAAGAACTCTTCAAGGCTTTAAGCATAGCAAATTTAAGTATTAGCAAATATGAGCCTTGGAATTTAATAAACAATAAAGAATATGAAAAAGCAAATGCTTTGATTGCCTTATGTGCGAATATTTTAGCAAAAACAAGCATTTTATTGAGTCCTGTTTTGCCAAAAAGCTGTGAAAAAATAGCAAAAGCATTAAATTTTACAATTTCAAATAAAAGCTATGAAGAACTCTTATTGAAAAAAGGATTGTATAATTTTCAAACAAGTACTTGTGAATGCTTATTTGCAAAGATAGAAAAAGCTCTTTTAGAAGAAAACAAACAAAAAGAAAAGCAAGAAACAAAGGTTTCCCTTGACGATTTTACGAAACTTCAAATTAAAGTCGCTTTAGTCAAAGACTGCCAAAAAATAGAAGGAAGCGAAAAGCTTTTAAAATTTGAACTTCAACTTGATCAAAATGAATTGCGACAAGTGATTTCAGGTATAGGAAAATTTTACAAACCGCACGAACTTATTGGAAAACAAGTATGTGTGCTTAGCAATCTTAAAAAAGCAAAAATTTTCGGATATGAAAGTGATGGAATGATACTTTCGGTACAAAATGGCAAAAAACTTGTTTTAATCACTCCAGAACAACTTGTTGAGAATGGCTCTCTTATAAGCTAATGATGAACATTAGCAATCTTAATGAACTTTTAAATACGCAAATCACAAATAAAGGTTCTGTTTCAAGTGTTGGAGGATTTGCACTTGAATTAAAAGAATTAAAACACGGCTATGCATTTTTTTGCCAAAATGAAGAAGATCTTGATAAAGCTTTGCAACAAGGTGCTTTTGCAATAATTTCTGAAAAAGAACTCGCTGTCAAAGATAAAGAAGTGTTTTATCTAAAAAGCAAGAATTTAAAAAATTCTCTTACAAGACTCTTGCGTTTTATATCCGAAGAAAAAGAACTGTGTTTTTTAAAACTTGATACAGAAAGTCTTAATTTTTCAAAAGCTTTTTCTTTACAAAAATTACAAGGTGATGTCTGTTTAGATTTTAATCTTTTACTTAAAGCAAAACAAAAAGCAATCTTTTGTTATGATGAAGAAAGTTATCTTTTACAATTAGGAGCATACTATGAAAGACTTCCTTCATCTTGCTTCGAAATTTTAAATCATTCAAGCCTTTTCTTTACAAATCTACTTTGCGAAAATTCTTATTTTAAAAATTTGCATCTTCCTTTTATATACGCTGAAATTTTTGCTCATTTTGTTGCTTTTTTTGAGCAAAAAAAAATGCCTTTACATTTTGACTCTAATAAACTTGATTTTTTTAATGTTTGTTTTATTAATGGAAAAATGGAATTAACAGAATTTGGAAAAAGCTCTAGGGCTTTTATCATAGTTTTTAAAGAAAATGATTTCCTCTACTGGCAAAAAGCTTGTCACGATATAAAAGGTTTTAAAAGTGCAAAAAAAAATTCTTTATCGTGTGATTTTTCTTATCAAACTTTGAACGATTTAAGAAAATTAAAAGACTTTCGTTATCTTCTTATTCTGCTTGAAAACAGAGAGGAATTTTTCAATGAATTCTCTGCGCAACAAAAAGAATTTTCTTTATTTAAATAAAGAAAATTCTTTTAAAGAACAAAGTATTGCTCTTAGCTCAAGTCTGATTTGAATTGACAGCAATACTTTTCAAGCTTTAATAAAAAAGTTTTATAATTTAAACCTCCACTATACCCGCCTATGCCATTACTTGCAACGATTCTATGACAAGGTATAAAAAGAGGAAGTTTGTTTTTTGAATTTGCATTCCCAACAGCACGATAAGCATTCTTATATCCTATTTTTTCAGCTATTTCTTTATATGTTGCTGTTTGACCATAGGGAATTTCTTGTAAAGCTTTATACACTTTTCTCTCAAATACAGTTCCTTGTAACAAAAGAGGTGTTTTAAATTCTTGCAATCTTCCTGAAAAATAAAGCTCAAGCTCAGCTTTAGCTTGCTCTAATACTTCACAACTCTTTACTTCTCCTGTTTTTTGACAAAAAGAAAGTTCAGTAAGGGAATTTCCATTGCTATGTAAAGATAAGTAACAAATTGGAGATTTATAATAAATTTTAAACATTTTTTATCCTTTAAAAGGCTATAATTGAAAAAATTATACACAAGGAGAGAAAATGTCCTTTAAAGAAGAATACGCTAAACTAGTTCAAGAAAGAGCGGCGTTAAGTATTCCAGCTTTAGCTTTGAATGCTGAACAAACAAAAGAGCTTTGCAATCTCTTACAAATAAACGATGATGAAGAGTTGGCAAATCTTTTACAAAATCGTGTTAATCCCGGAGTTGATGATGCTGCTTTAGTAAAATGTGAGTTTTTAGATGGTATTTTAAAGGGTGCATTTCAAGCCCCAAATATCGATAAAAAACGAGCTTTAAAAATGCTTGAAACAATGTTAGGTGGTTATAATGTTAAAGTTTTAATTGATGCTTTAAAACAAGAAGATACAGCACAAGATGCTGCCAATGTACTGAAAAATATTATTTTCGTACACGATAATTTTCATACCATTGCAGAATTAAGTAAAAATAATAAATATGCAAAAGAAGTACTCCAAAGTTGGGCAAATGCGGAATGGTTTGTTAAAAGAGAAAAGCTGCCAGAACGAATACAATGTGTTGTTTTCAAAGTCGCAGGAGAAACAAACACTGATGATTTAAGTCCGGCAGGAGATGCTTTCACAAGGAGTGATATTCCTTTACACGCTAATGCTATGCTGAAAGTGAGACAAGCGGGTTCGCTTGATATGATTAAAAAATTAAAACAAAGTGGAAAAGAAGTTGTATATGTGGGTGATGTTGTAGGTACAGGTTCAAGTAGAAAATCAGCGATCAATTCTATACAATGGCATTTAGGAAAAGAAATCGAAGGTGTGCCAAACAAACATAGTGGAGGTATAATATTAGGATCTACAATAGCTCCTATTTTCTTTAACACAGCTCAAGATAGTGGAGCTTTGCCAATTATTTGCGATGTAACAAAACTTGAAATGGGAGATGAATTTGAAATACATCCTTATTCTGGAAAAATTGTTAAAAATGGTTCAGTTATAGCTGAATTTACACTTACTCCAAACACTCTTTTAGATGAAGTAAGAGCCGGAGGAAGAATACCTCTTATAATAGGCAGAGGGCTTTGTGCAAAAGCAAGAGAATTTCTAGGACTCGAACCTGAAAAAATCTTTGTTAAACCCGAACAACCAAAAGAAGATAAAGGTGGTTATACACTTGCACAAAAAATGCTTGGACGTGCCTGTGGAATTGAAGGCGTGCGTCCGGGTATGTATATAGAGCCTATAACGCTTACTGTTGGCTCACAAGATACCACAGGACCTATGACACGTGATGAAATTAAAGAACTAGCAAGTCTTGGATTTAATGCTGATTTTGTAATGCAAAGCTTTTGTCACACTGCTGCCTATCCTAAAGTTAGCGATTCAAACTTACATAAAAGCTTACCCGGTTTTATGACAAGTCGCGGTGGGGTAAGTTTAAAACCAGGCGATGGAGTTATTCACTCTTGGCTTAATCGTTTTGTTTTGCCTGATACTGTCGGTACAGGCGGAGATTCTCACACGAGATTTCCAATAGGTATCTCTTTTCCAGCAGGAAGTGGACTTGTTGCTTTTGCTGCTGTAACAGGTTCTATGCCTTTAAATGTTCCTGAAAGCGTTTTAGTAAGATTTAGCGGGGAGCTTCAAGCAGGTATTACTTTGAGGGATTTGGTAAATGCTATCCCTTATTATGCTATCAAACAAGGGCAGCTTACAGTAGAGAAGAAAAATAAAAAAAATATTTTTGCTGGTAAAATCTTAGAAATCGAAGGTTTGCCAAATTTAAAAGTTGAACAAGCTTTTGAACTTAGTGATGCAAGTGCTGAAAGAAGTGCTGCAGCTTGTAGCGTTGATTTAAGCATAGAAAGTGTAAGTGAATACATCAAATCAAACATAAGTCTTATAAATGCAATGATAGAATCAGGTTATGAAGATAAAGCTACTCTTGCGCGTAGAGCTAAAAAAATGGAGGAATGGCTTAAAAATCCTACTCTTTTAAGAGCTGATAAAGATGCGAAATATTCTTATATAATTGAAATTAACTTAAATGATATCAAAGAACCTATTTTAGCTTGTCCAAATGACCCTGATGATGTAGCAACTTTAAGCGAAATTTTGCAAGACGAAAAACGTCCAAAAAATATTGACGAAGTTTTCGTAGGTTCTTGTATGACAAATATAGGACATTATAGAGCTTTGGGAGAAATTTTAAAAGATAAGGGTATGCTTAAAACAAGACTTTGGGTTGTTCCGCCTACAAAAATGGATAAAGCGCAACTGACAAAAGAAGGGTACTATAATATCTTTGGTTCTGCTGGAGCAAGAATAGAAGTTCCGGGCTGTTCTTTGTGTATGGGAAATCAAGCTCGAGTTGATGATAATGCTGTAGTTTTTTCAACTTCAACAAGAAATTTTGATAATAGAATGGGTATGGGTGCAAAAGTATATCTAGGCAGTGCAGAACTTGCTGCTGTAAGTGCAATTTTAGGCAAAATTCCTAATAAAGAAGAGTATTTACAAATAGTAAGCGATAAACTTAATGATTCACACAAAGCAAATATTTATAAATATTTAAATTTTAACGAAATAGAGAATTTTAAGCTTGAAAATTAACTTATAACAAAAGGTGCGAATGAAAATTCTGTTTTTTCTTTCTTTCTTTGCTCTTTGGCTTGCAGGGCAAGAAACTGTAACTTGTGAGTTTATTGAGACTCACAAGGAAAATTTTTTCGAAAAAAAACTTGATTCCCACGATATAAATTTATTTCATATTATATCAGATTGCAAAAATTCTTTAAAGAATCAAGATATAACACGAAAACTCTATAAATTAGCAAACAAAATTCACGGTGGCAATAGTTCTTGCGGAGGCATTTCTTATATTCCTAAACTTGCTGAATTTAATGCTTTGCTTTTGCAAATTGCTATTAATCCAAGTTCTTATAAAAAACTTGAAGATTCTAAAGCGCAAGAAAAAAAATATGATATTTTAAGGTCTTATTTTAGATATTGGGCATACCAAAGTATAGGAAATTTCAAACTTTATCAAGAATTTTGGAGTGAATATAATAAAGCCCTAGAGCCTTTAGAGCAGTATTTTCAAACTCATTTTAACTTTGATCAAGCAACTAATATTTATTATACAACTAACACTTTAAACGAATTTCTTAATTGGGCTGTTGGAGATACAAGAATTAAAAAAGATATTAGTGCTTTTTCAAAATTTATAGCCAATAAAAACTATGATCTTGCACGCGTACAAGATTTTATCTATGCAAATAATCCAAATAGAGATGAACTTACACTAGCCTTACAAGCAGCTCTTTTAAATCAAAGAAAAAAAGAAATTATAGAGCTTCTTGTGAATTTTGGAGCAAAAATAAATGAAGGGTATGAAAATGCTATTTTTTATGGACTTGAAAACTATGAAAACACAAAATTTTTACTTGAAAAAGGAGCAAATGTAAATAGCACGAATGCTTTTGGGAAAACTCCATTATTTTATGCCATAGAATTGCAACGTAAAGACATTATTGCTTTGATCTTAGAAAGAGGAGTAAATGTAAATCAAAAATATATCAATAACAATGAAAAATTAGCTTTGAGTGCAAATATAGGTGCTGATACTCCTTATTTTATAACATTTTGTGCATTAGAGCACACCTCAAAAAATATTTTAATGCACGCTGCAGCCTATGGAGATGTGGAAATTTTACAAATGCTTATTTTTCAAGGGGCTAAATTGTTTGAAGTTGATGATCTTGGTTTTAATGCACTTGATTTTGCTCTTGCAGCAGGACAAAAAGAAAATGCAAACTATTTGCGAAGTTTAGGGTTAAAAGCAAATGAACACTTATACTATAAAGGAAATTTAGAATGAAAACAGCACTAGTAACTGGTGCAAGCTCTGGCTTTGGAAAGGCTTGTGCAGAAGCTTTTATTCAAGCGGGCTACCAAGTAATTGCCATAGCAAGACGCAAGGAAAGATTAGATGAGCTTGTCAAAAATTATAAAGAAAAAATTTTTCCAATTTGTTTAGATATAAGAAAACAAAAAGAAGTTTTTCAAGCAATAGAAACACTACCTAATGAATTTAAAGATATTCATATACTTTTCAATAATGCTGGTTTGGCTTTAGGCGTTGATGAATTTGATAAATTAAGTCTTGAAGATATTAATACTATGGTTGATACAAATATTAAGGGATTTTTGTATATTGCAAGAGCTGTTATTCCTTTGTTGCGTTTGCAAAAAAATGCTTTTATTTTTAATCTCGGTTCAGTTGCTGCAAGAAATCCTTATTTTGGCGGTAATGTATATTGTGGAACAAAAGCTTTTGTCGGACAATTTTCTCGAGCCTTGAGAAATGATTTAAGAGGGACTAACATTAAAGTTACTACTCTAGCACCTGGTCTTTGCAAGACGGAATTTTCTCAAGTACGGTTTAAAGGTGATAGTAAGAAGGCTGATTCTTTATATGAAAATACACAATTTATCAGTGCGCAAGACATCGCTCAAGTGGTATTGTCTCTTATCCAATTGCCAGAACATATCAATGTTAATGAAATAGAACTTATGCCAATTACCCAAACTTGGAATGGTTTTCACATAGAGAAAAATCAATGAAATATATCTTTCTCTGTTTTTTACCTCTCTTTAGCTTTGCTAACCCACAAGAAAATGCTCAATTATTTGGTTTTTACACTTTGATTCCGCCTTGTATTGCCATTCTCCTAGCTTTTATTACAAAAGATGTTATCCTATCGCTTTTTATGGGTGTTCTAAGTGGAACTTTTCTTCTCAGCCTTGCTTCAAACATCTTTCACTCTACCCAAATAACTCTTATTAATATTTACAATACAGCAGTTGAATCTTTTTCTAAAATTGTCTCTTATATTTTAGTTTCAGCTTCTGATTCTGTTAATGCAGGTATCATTTTACAAATTCTTTGCATAGGTGGGCTTGTTGCGCTTGTTACAAAGATGGGCGGTGCAAAAGCTCTAGCATTAAATTTTGCAAAAAAAGCAAAATCAGCCCTTAGTGTTCAAATTAATACTTGGTTTTTAGGGCTCTTAATTTTTTTTGACGATTATGCAAATTTATTGATAGTAGGTCCTATTATGAGACCATTGGCAGATAAATTTAAAATTTCTCGCGAAAAATTTGCTTTCATTATAGATTCTACAGCTGCACCGGTTGCTGGAATCGCTGTTATTTCAACTTGGATTGGGTTTGAGGTTTCCTTAATCAAAACAGCATATGAAAATATAGGGATAAGCGATATAAGTGCTTTTGGGATTTTTCTACAAACCATACCTTATCGTTTTTATAATATCTTTATGCTCTTTTTTGTTCTAATGACTGCTGTTATGAGGAGAGAATTTGGACCTATGTATAAAGCGGAATTGAGAGCAAGGAGTACAGGGCAAGTTGCGCCATTGCAAAAATCTGGCAAAATCGACACTACAGAAATTGAAGATCAATTTTTAGCCCCAAAAGAAAACATAAAAATACATTCTTTTGATGCCATAGTACCTATTTTAACACTTATCTTTCTTTCTATTATAGGTTTTTATTTAAATGGTTTAGAGAGTTTAAAAGATAAAGAGCTTGAATTCGCAAAAAACAACCCTTTTTCTTTTGAAACATTACGTTTAACTTTCGGCAAAACTGACTCTTCTGTGGTACTTTTTCAAGCAGCTTTATTTGCTGCTATTGTAGCTATTTTTTTAGGAGTTAAACGGAAAATTTTCACAATAAAAGAAGCTATTGAAACTTGGATTTATGGCTGGAAAACAATGATTTTAACCATAGTTTTGCTTTTATTTGCTTGGTCGCTTTCAAGCGTAGTAAAGGATTTAGGAACTTCTTTATTTATCACAGGACTTTTGGCTGATAAAATCCAAGAATTTATTCTTCCTGCTCTGATTTTTGCCTTAGCATCTGTAATCTCTTTTGCTATAGGCACAAGTTATGGAACTATGGGTATTTTAATGCCCTTAGTTGTGCCTTTAGCACATACCATTGGTAAGGATAGTGGTATGGATTCAAATACTTTACATCATTATATGGTAGTAAATATAAGTTGCGTTTTAACAGGGGCAATTTTTGGCAACCACTGCTCTCCTATTGCTGATAATGTTATCCTTTCTTCTATGAGCGGCAAATGCGATCATATGGAACACGTACGTACTCAAATTCCTTACGCTCTTTTCATCTGCATTCTTTCACTTTTTAGTGGGTATATTCCTGTATCTCTAGGGTTAAGCGTTTGGATTGTTTTACCACTCAATTGTCTTTTTATTGTCTTTTTGCTTCGCATAATAGGAAAAAAATGTGAGTGAAAACTTGGATTTTTCAAAATTATGTCCTTTTACTGATTTTAAAAAAAAAGTCTCCTTTGCTAAAGACCTTTTTAAAGAATTTTACACAGGTGTTTATGAGTTATATCCTTGTAAAAACAAACATTACCGAACAAGAGCTGAACTTAGTTTTTATCATTCTGATCAAGCTCTAGCATATGCTATGTTTCATAATAAAAAGAAAATCATAATTGATACTTTGGATTTTGTTGATAAAAAAATTTCCGCACTAATGCCTCTGCTTTTAGGTGTTTTCAATTCAAATGAAAAACTTCGACAAAAGCTTTTTGGTATCGAATTTCTAACAACAAATACAGAATGCAGCGTTACTCTACTATATCACAAAAACATCGACCTTATATCGCAAGAATTAAAAAATCTTAACGATGACTTAAAAATTAATATAATCGCAAGAAGCAAAGGAAAGAAGTTGGTTTTTGGCAAAGAAATACTCAAACAATGTCTTGAAATTTTTGGAAAAAAATTTTTTTATGTTTTTAATAATGACTGTTTCATACAACCAAACACTTCTATGAATCAAACAATGATAGAATGGATGATAAAACAAGTACAAAATGAAGAAAAATGCGATATGCTTGAGCTTTATTGTGGTTATGGAAATTTTACCCTTGCTTTAGCTCCATTTTTTCGAAAGATTTTAGCAAGCGAACTTTCAAAAATAAACATTTCTTTTGCTATTGAAAATTGCAATTTAAATACTATTTCAAATATTACTTTTGCAAGACTTTCAAGCGAAGATTTGAAAAAAGCTTTTTATAAAGAAAGAAAGTTTTTTCGTCTCAAAGAGATACATTTAGATGAATTTAATTTCACCCATATTCTTATAGATCCTCCAAGATGTGGTCTTAGTGAAAGCGTGAAAACTCTTGTACAAGATTATAAAAATATTCTTTACCTTTCTTGTAATCCTTTAAGTCTCAAAAAAGACTTAGAAATTCTAAAGAAAACACACACTGTTGTTAATATAGCTTTTTTTGACCAATTTCACAATACTACTCATTTAGAATGCGCGGTTGTACTTAAAAAATATTAATCTTTAAAAAACTCAATATTAAGCAAAACAAAGCTATGATTTAAAAAATATAGAAAGGAAAAAGATGGATATTATAGACAGAATTTTTGAAACCACTACAAAGATAGCCGTAATAGGACTTAGTCCTGACGAACATAAGGCTTCTTTTCTTGTAGCACAGTTTTTACAAGAAAATGGATTCCAAATTTTTCCCGTTTATCCAAAATGTGAAGAAATTTTAGGCGAAAAAGTATATAGGAATCTTGATGAAATTTCAGAACAAGTTGATACTGTGGTACTTTTTCGCAAAAGCGAATTTGCAAAAGAAGCTTTAGAGCAAATTAAGAGAAAAAAAATTAAAAATTTCTGGCTTCAGCTTGGAATTTCTAACGATGAAGTCGCAAAAGAATGTGAATTTCTTGGAATTAATTTTGTACAAGATAAATGTATGCAAAGAGAATTACCTCTTTACAAACAAAGGAAAAAATTATGCTAGAACTCAACAAAATCTACCAAGCAAAACAAACAATAGCAAATTTTATCAATAAAACGCCTTTTACCTATTCACAAATTCTAAGTGATTTTTGCAAAAGTGAGATTTATCTTAAAAGTGAAAATTTACAAATTACTGGTGCATACAAAATACGTGGTGCTTATAACAAAATTGCCAATTTAAACAAAACAGAAAAGCACAACGGAGTCATTGCTGCAAGTGCTGGAAATCACGCACAGGGAGTAGCAATTAGCGCGAAAAGTTTTGGAATAAAAGCTGTTATTGTAATGCCTGAATCAACTCCTTTGCTTAAAGTTTTATCTACAAAAAATTTAGGTGCCAAAGTGATACTCAAAGGTGATAATTTCGATGAAGCCTATGCCTTTGCAATTGCCTGTGCTAAGGAGGAAAATCTTGTTTTCATTCACCCTTTTGAAGATGAATTTGTAATGGCTGGACAAGGTACTTTAATGCTTGAAATGCTTGAATGCGTAAGCGATTTAGATACTGTCATTGTTCCTGTTGGGGGCGGAGGTCTCATTTGTGGCATAGCAAGTGCAGCAAAACAGATTAATCCTAATATAAAAATAATAGGTGTAAGTGCTCTGGGTGCACCAGCGATGTTTGAAAGTTTTAAAGCAAAAAAAGTAAAAAATTCACAGAATGTTAGAACTATAGCCGATGGTATAGCTGTAAGAGATACAAATCCAAAAAATCTTGACATTATACTTAAATGTGTTGATGAATTTGTACAAGTTGATGATGAAGAGATAGCTAATGCTGTACTTTTCTTGCTTGAAAAACATAAGATTATTGTAGAAGGTGCAGGGGCTGTAGGTGTGGCAGCTCTCATTCATAAAAAAATTGCAACTCATAAAAGTAAAAAAGTTGCTTTGGTACTTAGCGGTGGGAATATTGATGTGCAAATGCTTAATATCATTATAGAAAAAGGGCTTTTCAAAGCTCATCGTAAGATGCAAATTAATGTTACTCTTGTTGATAAACCCGGGGCTTTGCTTCAATTGACTGATAGTTTAAAAGCTGCAAATGTCAATATAGTGAAAATTGACTACGATAGATTTTCTACTAAACTTGATTATGGCGATGCTATGATTTCCATTGTACTTGAAACAAAAGGGCAAGAACATCAAAATAAAGTACGAGCCTTACTTACAAAACACGGGTATAATTTTTATGAACTTTAATAAATTATTCTTGTTAAATACAAACCATTTGGCGGAGCTAAAGTACGGAAATAACACTTTTGTGCCAAAATTTGCTCTAAAAGCTGCTCTTGATGTAATCTTGATTCTAACACTGCTAAAATGCTTGATACAGTAAGTCTAACTTGAGCCCTTAAAAAACCATTAGCTCTCAATCTAAAAACACTAAATCCGTTTTTACTATAAGCTTGAGCAAAAAAAATATGCCTTTTGCTTGTTTTTGCATTGCTTTTTGTTTTGGAAAAATACTTAAAATCGTGTTCGCCAACAAAATATTGCAACAGCTTGTTCGCTTTGTCTGTATCAAAAGCAGGATAGAAAAAAACAAAAGGAGCTAAAAATGGATTAAAAGTTTGATGGCAAAAAATATAACGGTACTCTCTGGCTTTGGCACAAAAACGTACTTCAAAATTATCGCTTACACGTTCAATATTTTTTATATGAATATAAGGATGGGCAAATTTATTGATTTGTTTTTTAAGGATAAGAAAGTCATTAAAATGCTCTTTACATTCTACACTTGCAACAGCTCCACTTGCGTGAACACCCTTATCTGTACGCGAAGCAAACAATAATGGCGAAGTAATTCCTAAGTGCGCCAAAGCATTTTGTAAGACATCTTGCACACTTTGTTTGTGTGGTTGAGTAGCAGAACCCATAAAAACAGAACCATTATAAGCAAAAGTAAGCTTAATCTTCATTAGTAGCGACTTAAAATCATTTTCTTAAAACACAACACAGAAGCTATAAAAGTACAAAAGAAAATAACCGTGCAAGCAAGAAAAGGAGGGGTATAAAAGACACTTAAAAGTCCAAAATATACAGACACAACGCCAAACATTCCAAAATAAATAAAACCTTTTTCATAACGGTATGTTACTATACCAAAAGAAAGGGCAAAAAGTGCGCTTGCAAGTGGAAAGAGCGCAATAGTAACATAAATAACAAATTCTTGTGCTCTTTTTTTATTTGTATGAATATCATTCCAGTATTCATAAAATTTTTTAATAGTTAAATCACCATCGTTAATCTGTGTATTAACAATGAAAGTGTCAAATTCTCCCATAAAAACATTTCCATCATTTTCAAAATTATACATTTTTCCTTCCAAAAGCTTAAAGGCAAAACCGTGTTCATTCCTTTGTGCCAAAGCCTGTTTTGCTATAATAAGTTGTTCTTTATCACCTTCTTGGCTTTTTGGATGATACATAATAATATTTTGATAAGTATTATTTTCTTGTTTTTCTATAAAAACAATCCAATTGAGAAATTTTTGACCAAATTCCCCTGTTTTATAGTTGAATTGCACTTGCGTTTTTTTAAAAGTGATGAAATTATCCTGAAGTTCAAATACTATAGGCACCATAACAAGAGCTATAAAAAGCATTAAAGCACTTACAAAACCTGCGATTTGTAAAAAGAAACGCGCTAAAATTTTAGGTGAAAAACCAAGTGTAAAAAGTACTATGCTTTCATTTTCCTTAGAAAGACGAAACAAAGTTAAAGCAAGAGCAATAAAAAAACTAATAGGTAAAGTAAAAATGAGAATTCGAGGAAGCATAAACCCGTACAATTTTAACAAGTCTAAAAAACTGATTTCTATACTAGAGGTTAATCGGGCAAGCTGAATAAAAAACACCATAGAAACTATACCGAAAAGAACAAGAAAGAGAGAAATATAGGTGCTTAGAAAATGATTTAAAATATATCTGAAAATAAGTTTCACAATATATCCTTATAGGGAAAAAACAAATATACTAAAAATGCAAAAGAAAGAAAAGGTAAAAAAGCGAGTTCCTTTTCATTTTTCCAAAGAAAAAAAGGAAGGGAAAAAATTCCTGCAAGAACAAAAATAACAAAGGCAGATTTTATACCCAAAAGTCCTGCAAAAGAAGCTAAAACAATAATATCAGCATCGCCTAAATTTTCTTGGATGTGTTTTGTATTGATATTTTTTACAAAAGCTACACTATTTTTTAGTAAAAACACAAAACCTGCGAAAAAAAAAGCATTTGAGAAAAAACCTCCATTACAATTTTCAAAAAGAAAAAAATAAGCAAATTCGTCCGTATCAAACGCTAAACACAAGGCGAAAAAAAATACAGTCCAAAGTAAAAATTGTGGCACAGCCTTAAGTTGCCAATCAATAAGAGAAAGTAAAAAAAGAGCAAAAAGAAAGAAAAGAAAAAAAATAAAATTCCAAATGCTAAATTCTATGCAGTCAAGCCAAAAAGCTAAAAAAGCAAACCAAACCAAAACTCCACCAAAAACCTCTCCTAAAAAATTGAAAAAAGGAATTGTACTGCCACAATGTCTGCATTTTGCCTTTAAAAAAAGATAAGAAAAAAAAGGAATGAGTTCATAAATCTGTAAAGTCTTTCCACATACAAAACAAAAAGAACGTTGGGAAAAAAGTGCCTTATTATTACAAATTCTGCTTGCAAAACTAACACAAAATGATCCCAAACACAAACCAAAGACAGTTAAAAGTATGGAAAAAATGAAAAAATTTTCTTTTAAAAACTCACTTGCCAAAATTTCTCTCTCTTAATCTGAATTCTCGTATAATTTTCTTAAATTCTCTTTTAGTAAGTCCGGGAAAGAGAGTTTCACTAAAGCAAATTTCAGCATAGGAGCTTTGCCAAAGCAAAAAATTTGAAAGACGTTTAGCAGCTCCAACTCGAAGCATCAAATCCACATCTAAAGGCAGATCCAAATTTTCAGTAATAGTATTTTCGTTGATTGGCAAACCCTTTTCTATTACCTGTTTGACAGAACGTACTATTTCATCTCTTGATCCATAGCTAATGGCTAAATTCACACATAATTTAGAACAGTATTGAGTCTTTTTTTCCAAAAAAGCAATTTTTTCACAAATTGCACTTTGAAGTCTCGTTAAATCCCCGATAGCCAAAAAACGTACTCCATTTTTTTCAAATTCTTCCAATGCCTCGTCTAAACAACGGTCTAAAAGTTCAAAAATAAAAGCTATTTCTTCTTTAGGTCTTTTCCAATTTTCGGTACTAAAAGCAAAAAGCGTTAATTGCAAAATGCCCTCTTCTATACAAACTTCGATAAGTTTTTGCATAGTCTTTACCCCTTTAGAATAGCCAAATTTTGCTAAAAAGCCTTTAGCTTTCGCCCATCGTCTATTCCCATCCATAACGACTGCGAGATGTTTTAGTTCATTCATCATCAACCTTTAAAATCAAATAAAGCCCCAAATTCAAATAAAGGTTTGATATTATCTTGTTGCAAAACCTTATATTGTAAATGTTTGCTTAAAAAATGGCACACTTTTGGAAAAGGAGAAAAAACAGACACAGAATTTGTTTCATAAAGTATCTTCAAAGCTCCAAATACACTGAAGTATAAATAAAGCTCTAAAACTTGCTCATTTTTTTTCATTTGAAAAACACAAGCTTTGTTTTCAAAGACAAAAGGTATATGATAAATATTTTCAAAACTCGCAAAAAGCATTTCTTTAAAAATCTGATATTTTTCTTGATTTGTACATTTTATAAGTTCGCTGATTATAGTATTTTTAAAATCAAGATTCTCTTCTAAAATCCCAACTATAAGAGCTAAACCTTCTTCAAAAAAATGTAATTTGGGGCATTTTACAAGATGCTTGAAATGCACTACGCCACCTTTATATGTATATAATTCTGCCAGATATTGAGCACCAACTTCAAGCTCTACCATACTTTTTGTACGGACTTTTTTATGATTTAACTGCAAGGTATAATGCCATAGAGAGGATTTTTCTAAAACCTTCATTTGTAGAGGTAAAGTTGCATTAATCATAATTTTTCACACATTTTTGCAAGTTCAAAACCAAGTTTCTCTTTACTTTTGAAACCCGTTTTTTGAGAGCTAGTATGGGTAATACAGTAAAGCTCATTTTCATCACTTCCAAAATGATTTTTTTGACCCAAAATATTTAAACATACCATATCAAGTTTTTTTTGCGAAAGAGAATTTTTAGCATTTTGTAAAGCATTGGTTTTTTCAACTTCCATTTTAAAACCTATTTTTTTTCCTTTAAAAGGAATCTTAGTTAATAAATCTTCATTAGGTTGTAAATACAAATTCAAACCATTGCTATAAGCATTCTTCTTAATTTTCCCTTCTTGATACTCTGGTACAAAATCACTTACCGCAGCTGCCATTATCCAAAAATCAGCCTTTTTAAGATGTTTCTTTAAAAGACTTTTTAATTCTTTTGAATCTTGAAAAGAGTAAAGCTCATAAGGCGTGTTAAAAAAGACAGAGCTTAAAAATATAGTTTTAGCACCCAAATAATAAAAAGCATCAGCGATAGCTTTTGCCATCTTTCCGCTTGAAAAGTTAGTCAGACAACGAACATCATCAATTTTTTCTCGCGTTGGACCGCCTGTAACAACAATAGTCTTATTCGACCAAAAATCTTCTTTTAAAAGCTTTCTCTTAACCAAAGAAACAATGCTAGAAATTTCAGCCATAGCTCCTACACCTTCATCTTTACAAGCAAGAATCTTAGAGATTGGAGGGATAACAATAGCACCATTTTTTTCAAGCAAATGTAAAGAATTTTGAGTGCTAAAATGAAAAAACATTGTCGTATTTGCTGCTGGAGCTACTAAAAGGGGGGCTTTTGAAGCAATAAGTGTTTGTATGAAAAGTGTATCGCTTATGCCTAATGCGAGTTTATTGATTGAATTTATAGTTGCTGGGGCAAAAAGTACTACATCAACATCCTTTGTAAAAGCTATGTGATTCTTTGTGTTAAACCAAGATTCATTTTCCTCGCACAGTACTTCATCTGCCAAAGCTTCAAAACTCATCTTGCTTGCAAATTTTAAAACCCCATTGCTTAACAATACTTTTACTCTAAAATTTTCTTTTTTAAAGAAGGAGAGAAGTTCATAGGCTTTATAAAATGCTATACTCCCACTTACAGCTATAAGTATGGTTTTCATTTTTTAAATTTCTTATCAAAATAATTAGAGATAATTTTTTTTTCAGCCCTATTAATAAAAAGCGATCCTTCTGCCACATCGCAAGTTACAGTACTTCCAGCTGCTATAACACATCTATTAGCGATATTTACAGGAGCTATAAATTGTACATCAGAACCCACAAAAACATTTTTTCCTATAACTGTCTTGTGTTTTTTTATCCCATCATAATTACAAGTAATGCACCCACAACCTATATTTGTCCCCTCTCCTATCTCACAATCACCCAAATAACTTAAATGTCCGGCTTTAACACCTGTAAGCTTGGCTTTTTTACATTCAACAAAATTTCCTATATGTGTCTTTCTAAGCTCACATCCCGGTCTTAAATGTGCCAATGGACCAATATCACTATCTTCAACAAAAGAATTCTCAATCACACTGGAACTTTTAATGATTGAATTAATAATTGTACTTTTTCCTTCAATACGTACATTTTCATACACCTCACATTCGCCGATAAATTCTACATCGCAAGAAATAAAACTTGTATGAGGCAGATGAAAAATAACTCCTTGTTCTGACCAATACTTTTTTAATTTTTCTTGTAAAAAATTCTCAGCTTTGCTTAATTCAAATTTATCGTTGATACCCATAAATTCATTTTCATCAACAAAGACAGCTTTCACTTTCAATCTTTTTTTACCTACAAGCTCTATTATATCAGTGAGGTAATACTCTGATGTTGTATTGTTTTGTGTGATTAATGGCAGATTTTCTGCCAAAACTGTCCTTGTGAGAACATAAACACCTGCATTACATAGAGTAATTTGTTTTTGCATTGCATTCGCATCTTTCGCTTCGATTATTTTTTTAACATTTTCACCTTCAAGTATCACTCTGCCGTAATTTTTTGGCTCATTTGTTTGAAAAACTGCCACATTTAAAGGCGAATCACTAGTAAGTAACTTCTTAAGACTTGAAAGTTCAACTAAAGGCATATCTCCACAAAGTATCAGTACTTTTTCATTAAGAGCCTGGTAGTTTCTTAAAGCACCTGCGGTACCGGGGAAATGAATCAAATCCTGTTCTACAAATCGAGTTTGTGGAAAATATTTGCAAATTTCTTCTTTAATTTTTTCTTTTTGGTGCGATACTGCCACAGTAACATCATTACTCAAACTAAAGGCTTTTTCCAAAATATGTAAAATCATACTCTTTTGACAAAGCTCCTGCAAAACTTTTGGCTTTTCAGATTTCATTCTTGTGCCAAGACCAGCTGCTAAGATAATAATAGAAGTCTTCATTGCTTATAACCATTTTATTTTTCATAATTTTAACATTTTAATATTAATTTTTTACAGCTAAGAAAAGCTAAAATCATTTTTAGATACAATAAGCTTCGTAATTTTCAACAAGGTTTTATTGTGAAAAAAGTTTTTTTTCTTATTTTAATAAATGTTAGTTTAATGTTTGGAGCAGAAGTAACTATACCAACAGTCAATTTAAGCCTTAGCGCCCCAAACACTCCTACACAACTTGTAACAACGCTTAATATTGTAATAGTATTAACCATACTTGCTCTTGCTCCAAGTATTATTTTTGCAATGACTTCTTTTTTAAGACTTATCATAGTTTTTTCTTTTTTACGACAAGCTATGGGGACTCAAAGTATGCCACCAAATACTATTTTAGTAAGTCTAGCACTTATTTTAACTTTTTTTATTATGGAGCCTGTAGCAACAAAATCTTATAATGAAGGTATTAAGCCCTATTTAGCAGAAGAAATAGGATATGAGGACGCTTTCATACGAGCAGCAAAACCGTTTAAAGATTTTATGCTTAAAAATACAAGAGAAAAAGATTTAGCACTCTTTTACCGTATCCGCAACTTGCCCAATCCTCAAACTATCGATGATGTTCCACTTAGTGTACTTGTTCCAGCCTTTATGATTTCAGAATTTAAAACTGCATTTGAAATAGGTTTTCTGATTTATCTCCCTTTTTTAGTCATTGATATGGTTGTAAGCTCTGTATTAATGGCTATGGGTATGATGATGTTACCGCCTGTAATGATCTCTCTGCCTTTTAAACTTCTCATTTTCGTACTCGTTGATGGATGGAATTTGCTTGTACAAAGACTAGTTGAAAGTTTTGTTCCATAAAGTAATACAAGTCTTTATCCATTTTTTGTTTTAAGAGGAAGCAATAAAGAGATTAAAATTGCAAAAGCAAAAGGAATAATATAATTTATACTTACCTTGTCATAAAAGATTAAAAGACTGATAACGATAAGAAAAAAAGAATATGAATTTGCCTTAGAAACCAAAGTTCCGACAATATAAGCTTCATATTTTTGTGCTAAAACACTTCTAATAAATATTCTACTTATATTAAAACAAAGTCCCAATATAAAAACAGAAACTATTTTAAAAATAAAATTTTCTAAAAAGCTCCAAAAAACAATAGCTACTATAAGAAATACTACACTCATTTTATACTGAATAAAAAGCTGATAAAACATTTTTTTAGCAAGCAAAATACTAGAAAATATCATACCTAATCCCATAGCAGCATCTAAAATTCCAACTTCTATCATATCACCTTTATGATAAGCAACTTGCACAGGAAGCATAAAATTGAAAAGTGCCAAAGTTGGCCATATAAAAATCAAAGCACACTCTAGTCCTGTTAATTGTATTTTTGTATCTCTTTTCAATTCTTCTTTTAATTCCTCATTTGCTATCTCTTCTTTATGAGATAAAAAGAAAGTGCTAAAAAATAAAAATAAAAAAATCAAGGAACTCATCAAAATAACTTCTTTAGGATTATGTTTAAAGATAAAAGCTGCTACAACAGGTCCTAACATTAAACTTATTTGATTTACACTCATAGAAAAGGAACTGAATTGAAGAATTTTCTGCTGGGAATACTTTTTAGCCAAAGCTACAAACCACATTTCCCAACTCGATTCCATAATGAAAAAGAAGAACCAAAGAGTAGTATTTAAACAAAGAATTACAATATGATTATGAGCAAAAAATAACAAGAAAGAAACAAAAAAAGAGGCTAAAAGAGCATAACTTGTAAGCTTTAATCCGCTTAACTGCTTTTTATTTTTATAAAATAAAGGTACAAGTATAGCCGGAACAAAAGTAAGTGCAACTAAAACAGCAAGATAGAAAGGAGTATTGTTTTCTACAAGCATTAGCCAATTAATAGCAAGAATTAAAGCTCCGCAACTTAAACGATAAAGTGCAGAGAGGAATACATAAAGATACATCACTCAAGCTCAAAAATTTGTTCGCTTAAAAAATTTGCTAAATCAATAGGCAAAGTTGTTTTATCTTGAAAGAAATGATTTTCCCAAACAAATTCCACCACTCCTTCCCTTGCACTCCAATCCTTAGCATCAGTGCTTAAATTTCCTACATTTGTGGTTATTTTTATACTTGTAAGCTCTTTAGGTAAAGAAAGTTTTTCCAAAGCATTGATTTTTTTAATTCTGCCTTTTTTAGCTTTTAAAAAAGCAATACTTGAAGTTCTTTTTGCTTCTGGCACTTCAAAATTTGTCAAATCCTTGCCTAAGTAAGAAGCGATATGTAAAAAATAGGGATTAAACTCAAAAGCATTTTCAAGTTGATCCATTATGCCATCGCCTCCTGTTCTTGCTCCAACTTCTATGAGATACATTTTATTATCTTTAATTTTAATTTCTATATGAGCAAGACCTCTATCAATACCTAAAGCTTTACAAGCTTTATGTGCTAAGTCATTAAGAAGGGAATTATTATTTCTATGACTTGGAATTAAATGTGCCATTTCACTAAAATAAGGTTCATTTGAAAGGTATTTTTCAGTAACACTTAAGCTTTTGTAGGAATTTTTCAAACAAAGCACTTCTACTGAAACTTCTTCAGTAGAATTAATATATTCTTCAATTAAATATTTATCACCCTTTATTTTGAAACCTTCTTTATGTGTAGCAATAAGCTCCTTAGCTTGCTTTAAAGCATTTTGAGCTTCTTGTTTATTATAAGCTACACTAACACCTCCACTTCCTCCAAAATCATAAGGCTTAATGATCAAAGGAAAACCTATATGTGCTATGGCCTCATCAAGTTCTTTTTCATCTTCAAGTAAGAAAAACCTAGCACTAGGGAGTTTAAATTTTTCAAATTGTAATTTCATTTTATATTTATTTCGCGAATTCTCTACTGCCTGTTTAGAAAGAAAAGGCAAAGAAAAATATTCATTAAGCTCATTTGCACTTTCTAAAGTCCAATCATTTAAAGGAATGGCACCTAAAAATTGATAAGCTTTTTGAATTTGAGCTTTTACAGCTTTTATTAGTGCTAAAGTATCATTTGCATCACATAACAAACAACCATCAAAATATCTATTTTTATTAAAGATTCCTTGTTTATCTGCAATAAAAACTTCTGCATCTGTGGCTTTTCTTGCTCCAGCCAAAGCTCTTTCTCTTAAGTATTGATTTGCACCAAGCAAAAGTATAAATTTTTTCATTTTTTTAATCCTTTTTGAAAACAAGAAGTACAGAATCCCCAAATGCCTGAGTCTCGGTATCTAAAGTATAAATTTTGCTAAAACCAAAAGAAGAAAATTCTTCTATAAGTTTTTCCTTTTCTTTTTCCATATAAGGCAGAACTTCTAAATTCATCAACTTTTCTCCTGTGTTCGTCCTTACCCTACGTTTTATTTCACTTCCAACAATCATTTTCTCTTTGTTATATAAATGCGGTGGCAGTGAAAAAAATCCTTTTCTCCAATTTCTTTGACAATGATCAATTATAAATATTCCTCCTTGTTTTAGTATTCTATATACATTTTTGATATGTTGTTTTCTTTCTTCTGCATTGACTATCATATGCAAACAACCCATATTAATTGCCGTGTCAAAACTTTCATTTTCAAAGGCATTCAAAAAAAGAACATTGCTTTCTATAAAGTCAATATCTAAATTTTGTTCTTTTGCAAAACTTCTTGCCTTTTCTAAAGCACTAGTGGATATATCAATACTAGTAACATCTACATCGTTTTTCTTTAAAAATATACTGTCCCTTCCTTCTCCACAACCCAAATCAATAACTTTTTTATTTTTAAAGTACGATTCAAAATTTTTATAAATTGCTACTAAAGATTCATTAGCAAGCCTACTCTCCCAAGTACTAACTCCATTTTCATATATTTTTTTATAACGTTTTTCATATCCTAAATAATACTCATTTGAATGTAAGATGAAATCTTTAATATCTTCAATAGAACAAATGTGTTTTAATTTAGAAATTTGTTTTGTATAAAATATTTGTATATCGCAATTCTTATCTTTTTTTGCAACAAAACAGAATGGGGTATTGATGATAACAAGTTCTTTTTTGAAAGCAAATTTAATTGTATCTTTATTAAAATCCTCTTTTTTCTTAAAATCTAAATAAAAAAATTCAGCATTTTGTGTATAAAGAATAATAGGACTGGATAATTCAAAAAATTCTATTTCATCAAGTCTATCTATACAACTGTATCCTAATTCCAATAGAGATTCTTTACAATTTCTTTTCTCTTTTAAAACTTTAAATAAAGCTATTTTATCTATTTTTTATCCTTTTATAAATTGTTTTATTATATCACAATACAACAAAGAATAATTCAAGCTTAGTCTAAAGAACTTGTGTCAATGCAAGATGAAACTTTTTAGTTTTCACTAGGATTATGTTAGAAATTAGTAAAACAGTTTCATACTAAAAATGAACGTTTTAAAACATAGAATACAAAAACAAAATATTTTGCAATATTGTAAGTTTTAGCATCTGTATTCTTACGCTTAATACTAGCTATTAAAAATCATCTTTATCGGTATTATCATCATTTGTTTTAATGTAAAAAAGAATTTGTAACTCTATTATTTTTTCAATTCATTTTTCAAAAGTTTCTTTAAAAATCCATTTATATCTTTCTCTTAATAAGTTTGTGTATTTTGACTTTCGCCTCGTATAGGTTGAAAATCTTTTTCATTAATAAGTTTAACTTGATATTATCGCCCATAGCCATTCAAATTCTTTAACAAATTTATCGTGTTTTTGAAATAAAGATATTTAGTTTTAAACTATATAAGCTTAAATCTTATTTTAAAAACTCATCAAGTTCATCTCTCAAATCACTAACTTTTTTAACCAAAGAAGAATCTAAATGAAATTCTATACCATAAGAAACATAACCCTGCGATTTATTTCTTTTCTATCAATTCCCATCTAAGTATCAAAAATAACATTTTTATAAAGATGAATTTTGTATGTTGTTTCGATTTTTTATTTTATCTCACAAATCACTTTTCAAACAGTCCAAAAAATGGGTACAAAATTCTAAAGCACTTCAAACGAAAGCTGAAAAATAGCACAAAAGAAAGTTATCATCAAAACACACTAATCAATAAATCTTTTTGAAAGCTCATCAAAATATTCAATACGTCTATCACGCAAAAAAGGCCAACACTGACGCACTTTTTCAATTCGTTTTAAATCAAGTTCTACAACTTCACAAAGTTCATTTTCACTTCCCGCACGAAAAAGTTCCTCTCCTTGTGGTCCAAAAACAAAGGAATTTCCCCAAAATCTTATTCCACAAGCAACACCACTTAAATCTTTCTCAAAACCAATTCTATTAATTGCTACTACATACAAACCATTTGCTATAGCGTGTCCTTTTTGCACACTAAGCCAAGCTTCAAGCTGTCTTTGTTTTTCTTCAGAATCATCTTCATCAAACCAACCTATTGCTGTAGGATAGATAAGAATTTGAGCTCCTTTTAAAGCCATAAGTCGAGCTGCTTCTGGATACCATTGATCCCAACAAATAAGTACACCGAGTTTTCCAAGACTTGTATTTATGGGTTCAAAACCTAAATCTCCCGGTGTAAAATAAAATTTTTCATAAAAACAAGGATCATCAGGTATGTGCATTTTACGGTATTTACCGGCTATACTCCCATCTTTTTCAAAAACAAGAGCGCTATTATGATATAGTCCTGCACTTCTTTTTTCAAACAAGCTAACAAGCAAAATAACACGGTGCTGTTTTGCTACCTTAGACCAAAATTCCACATCCTTTTCATACTCGTTTGCAAGGTCAAAAAAAGCAGTATTCTCACTTTGACAAAAATACTCATTTTGATGTAATTCCCCAAGGCAAACAAGTTCTGCGCCATCTTTGACAGCTTTTTGAATGAATTGGCAAGTTCGAACAATAGTCTTTTCTTTACTTCCAAGATATTTTTGCTGTACAAGGGCGATTTTCATTGTTTTTCTCTCTCCACTTCTTGATCATCATAGGGATCTAAATGTATCTGAAATTCCCATTTTTCATTACAGAATTTCTCTCTTATATTTTGCTCTATCTCATCTGAAATTTTATGTGCGTGAAATAAAGATATTATAGGACAAAAAACCAAATGAACACTAAGGTAGTTGATATTTGGAGTTTTACGAGTTTTTAAATCGTGAAAGGACAAAACATCTTTATGATTTTTAATAAGAGTATAAATTTGTTTTACCTTTTCGCTTTCAAGTGCTTTATCCATAAGAAAAGGGAGGGATTTTTTTACAATAGAACAAGCACTAAAAGCAATATAAAAACTCGCAGCAATACCAAAAATAGCATCAATAAAATGCCACTGCGTAAAATAAATAACAATCAAAGCAAGAAGGGTGCAACAATTTGTCAAAAGATCAGTTTTATAATGCAAACAATCGCTCTCAACAATAAGACTGTTTGTCTTTTTTGCTACATAAGTTAAGAAAAGGACAAGAATCAAAGTGCAAACAAGGGAAAAAAACATTACAAACATTCCAGAGTTAATATCTGAAATTTCTTCATATTTATACATCTTTTGAATGCTTTGAAAAAAAATAAAAATACTAATTATCGCAATAAAACAACCTTCAAGCAATCCTACTAAAGCTTCAATCTTGCTAAAACCAAAATTATAAGAAGCATTGGGTTTCTGTGATGATTTTCTAAGAGCTAAAAAATTAAATAAAGAAATAACAAGATCCATCATAGAATCTAAAGCACTTGAAAGTATTGCAACTGAACCACTTGCCAAACCTATAAAAAATTTTACCAATGCTAACAACAAAGCACATATACTCGCTATAATTGTCGCTTTTTTCTCTAATTTCATTACTAGGACCTTTTAAAACGATTTTGACAAGAGCAATGAAGTGAGCCATTTTGTCTTAAAAACACTCTCGCATCAACACCTACAACTTTATGATTAGGCAATTTTTTTTGCAGTCTTTGACGCACTTTCTCATCATTTTCATCTTTATAAAATGGTACAATAAGAGCATTATTAACAAAAACAAAATTTGCATAACTTGCACCAAGTCTCTTTTCTTTATAATATAAAGGTTTAGGAAGAGGGAGTTCAACAAGTTCAAATTCTGTTTGCAAAAGTTCTTGCTTCATCGCCTGCAAGGGCTTAAAATGCTCATCTTGTTCATCTTCACAAATACAAAAAGCTATAGTTTTTTCATTAATAAATCTTGCTAAAATATCGATATGGCAATCAGTATCATCTCCTCTTATAAAACCATTTTCAAGCCAAATGATATGTTTTAAACCAAAAAACTGCTGCAATTTTTCTTCAATTTGTTTTTTATTAAAAGAAGGGTTACGATTAGCATTTAAAAGGCATTGTGTAGTACTAAGCATTACTCCATTGCCATTAAAATCAACACTTCCACCTTCTAAAACAAAATGGACTGTCTGCAATTTTTCTTTAAATTTCTCTTTAAACAAGCGCGCATTAACAGCATTATCTAAAGTGCTCTGAAATTTATCTCCCCAAGCATTAAAAGTAAAATCCAACGCTTGTATTTTATCATCTACAAAAACATCAATAGCACCAAAATCACGTATCCAAGTATCATTTGTAGGACACTCGAAAAATTCCACATTTCTAAAATGTAAAAAAGGTTTAAAATCTTTTTTATCCGGTGCTATCAACAGCACTTTTTGAAAAACACTTACAGCATCAATAAATTCCTCATAAGCTTGCAGAATTTCTTTTAAATATGGCTTCCAATCGGTATTTTTATGAGGCAAAGAAAGTATTAAACATTCTTGTTCTCTCCACTCCGGAATAGATTTTATCATTTACATACCTTTTTTGATAATAAAATCTAATTGTAACATTTTTAATCATTTTGTCAAGAAAAATAATAGAAAGTTATTGTAAAAATATTTTTAACGTGTCGTTTTCAAGCAAAAAGAAATCGTGATGTTCTGAAAGTCGAAATTTTCCTTTAAAATGAGTCAAAAACATATCTTCAAATTCCATTGAATCTTTACATAACATTTTCGTAGAACCAAGAGTTTCGTTGTCTATTTCTAAAATTTCTCCATCAAATTTATAAAATCCAAAGAAACGATTACAACCGCCAAAACCATAAAATTTTTCATCTTCAAAACTTATATAAGGTGTTTCCTGCATATTTTGTACGTGATAAGTTGTAGCATTTATAATAATCTTTTCAATTTTTAAAAGTTGATTCTTAGGAAAACGTATATCTTGATGTTGTATCAATGAAGTACTACTACAAGAAACAAATAATGCTGAAAACAGAAAAAAAGAAAAAAAAATTTTCATAGCATTCCTTCAATTTCAAATTCATTGAGTACTTTTAAAATTATGACACACTAGCCTTAATCTGCTTACAGAAATTTGAAAATTTCTTGACTTTTCTCTTTTTAGTGCAACTTATACATTCAATATTTTAGCTCTTTAATTACCTGCAGTATGAAAATTAAGAACGAAGAAGATCTTATTTAAAACTGCGAAATTCTATACTTTAAGTCAATTTTTGCAGATAACTCAAATGATTGATTTGAAATGATTAGAATTTTTGAATAAAAATTCAATTTTTATATTACAATCTTTTACTCTTATAACAATTTCACTTATATTTTTCAGTGTAACAAATCTATTAGCATTGTTTTTAAAAAATAAAAACACTTAATTTTGAATTTGCAAAATTAAAATTTTATATCTGCTAGCAACAATTTGGATTAATTGTACAAAAAATTCTCATACTCTTTAGAAATAAAAATTACGTCTTCAAAAAATATAACAGGTCTTTTAATGAGACTTGGATTATTCAAAACAAGATTTTTTAGTTCATTTTCATCCAAACCTTCAATCTTTTTTTTATTTAAACCAAGTTTCCTAGCTGTCATTCCTCCACTATTAATAAAGTCTTGTACTTTTCTTTTTTCAAGCCACGAATTCAAAGTATCTTCATCAAGTTTTTTAATATCAAGAAAATCAAAGACAAAACCCTTGTTGTTTAAAGCCTGTATAGCTTTTTGCACACTATTGCAATTTTTTATTCCATACATTTTCATTTTCTTGCTCTTTTAACTAAATCAGCAATTAAAAAAGCAAGCTCTAAAGCTTGATCTGCGTTTAATCTTGGATCACACTGCGTTTCATATCTTTTTTCAAGACTCTGTGCAGTAATATTACTTGCCCCGCCTGTACATTCTGTTACATCCTGTCCTGTCATTTCTAGATGTACTCCACCGGGATATACCCCTTCACTCATTGCAACTTCAAAAAAAGTTTGCACTTCTTGCATAATTTTATTAAATTCTCTTGTTTTAAAATTCCCCATTTTTGTTGTATTGCCGTGCATAGGATCTATGCTATATATCAAATTCAATCCTTCGCTTTTCAAACGAGAAAAAATTTTGGGTAAATTTGAAGCAATCAATTCAACTCCCATACGTATAATAAAAGTGAGCCTACCTTCTTCATTATTTGGATTTAAAGCATTTGCTAAAGCTATGATTTCATCAGCACTTGCATTAGGTCCTATCTTTACACCTAAAGGATTTTTAACTCCGCTTAAAAAATGCACGTGAGCCTCATCAATATTACGAGTCCTCTCTCCTATCCATAACATATGAGCCGAACAGTCATAAACTTCTCCACTTAAACTATCCTCACGTGTTAAAGTTTGCTCATAAGGCAGCAATAAAGCTTCGTGTGAAGTATAAACCGTAACCTCTCTTAAACTAGGAGTATTGTTCGTATTTATACCACAAGCTTCCATAAAAGCAAGAGCTTGAGAAATTTTTTCACTAAGATCACTATACTGCCTGTGAAATTCGCTCTTCGTAAGAAAACCCAAATTCCAACGATGTACCTCGTGTAAATCAGCCAAACCACCACGAGCAAAACCACGCAGTAAATTTAAGGTTGTTGCACTTTGATAATACGCTTCTAACATTCTTTGAGGATCTGGAATACGTGCTTGTTCATCAAATTTAAAACCATTGATAATATCACCACGATAACTTGGAAGTTTTTTTCCATCAAGTTCTTCAAAATCGCTGCTTCGAGGTTTAGCAAACTGTCCTGCTATACGTCCAATTTTAACAACAGGACAGCCACCTGCAAAAGTTAAAACTATTGCCATTTGAAGAAGAATTTTAAACATATCTCGTATATTCACTGCGCCAAAATTCTCAAAACTTTCAGCACAATCTCCACCTTGCAAAACAAAAGCATCTTTTTGGGAAACTCTTGCAAGTGCCTTTTTCAAATTTCTCACTTCACCGGCAAAAACTAAAGGAGGAAGCTTATTGAGTCTGTGTAAAACTTTTTCGAGTTCTTGTGAATTTGGGTAAGTCGGTTGCTGTCTAATGGGAAATTTTTTCCAAGAATCCTTCGTCCAATTCATCATATGTCCATTACTTTATGAATTCAAATAAAGATTATTTTTTAAGTTCCTTAATACGTGCAGCCTTACCTCGTCTTTCTCTAAGATAAAAGAGTCTTGCACGACGTACGCGACCTCTTCGTAAAACACTAATATTTTCCAAACTTTCACTATAAAGAGGAAAAATTCTTTCAACCCCGATATTATTTGCACCTATTTTTCGTACAGTAAATGTGGCACTTACTCCATTACCACGTCTTATAATACAAACGCCTTCAAAATGCTGAATACGCGTTTTATCACCTTCTTGAATACGAATAGCAAGTTTTAAAATATCTCCTGCTCTAAAATGCGGAATATTTTTTTCTTTTATTTGTTTTGCTTCAAACTGTTCTATATATTTATTTTTCATTGCTTCATCCTTATTTTCTACGTCTGTATTTTAAAAACAAATCTGGTCTAAAAAATTGTGTTTTATACGACGCTAAAATAGTTTTTAAAGCTGAAATTTTAGCGTGATTACCCTTTAAAAAGACTGAAGGTGTGCTAAACTGTTGCGAATTTCTTTCATAAAGAAAGGGTTTTGTAAAAGAAGGAGCTTCAAGAAGATCGCACTCAAAACTTTCTTCTATAAGACTTGCACTATTGCCCAACACCCCATCAAGATTACGTACAATCGCATCACAAAGCACAAGAGCTGGGAGTTCTCCTCCTGTTACAATAAAATCACCTATACTAAAAATTTCATTAGCAAAATACTCTAACACTCTCTCATCAATACCCTCATATCTCCCGCATACAAAAACAATATGCTTCTTGCGACTTAAACGTTTTGCATCTTGCTGCTTAAAACTCTTTGCACTTGGATTCAAAAAAATAAAATGAGAATTTTCATCTTGTTGTTGAATGTATTCTAAAGCATCAAATAAAGGTTGTGTTTGAAGTACAAGCCCGGCTCCGCCACCTATTTTATAGTTATCAACTTTTTGACAATTTTGTTGCGAGAATGTTCTAGGATTATAAAATTCAAGCTCAAAAAGATTTTTTTTTAAAGCCTTAGCAAGTATTGAATCTTCAAAATAGAAACGAAGTAGGTTCGGAAACAAAGAGACAAAACTGAATTTCATGAATTTTCCAAAATAAAAAAAACATCGATAGTACAAAAAATCCTAGATTTTTCTATCTCTATTTTCTTAACAAATTTATCAAGATATGGTACATAAAAAATTTTTGCAAATCCTTTTTTTATCATATTTTCATCGGTTTGAATTTCAAAAAGATAGCCCATGGTATTTTCTATAATATCTTTTACTTTGCCTATTTTTTGCAACTTCAAATCAGACATAAAAACCCAAAGCTCACAACCTAAAATATCAAAATAGAAATACTCATCTTTTTTAAGTATGCAAGTATTGCGAGTATATTCTATGCTTTGATAGAGGTAAATATTAGTTAATTCTTTTACTTTTTCTCTACTATTATAATTTTCAAATAAAACTATTTTATTGAAACTATTATAATGTTTGATAGTAAGCTTTTTGGAAAAATCAATGTCGCAAACAGAATGAAAACTCGTAAAAAAAACAGCATCTTTCTTAAATTGCGAAGGAAAGTCGCTAAGATTATGAAGTCGTATATAACCTTTTAAACCGATACTTTTGCCAAGTTTTGCAACACAAACAAATTGCTCTTCACTCAAATATTTTAACCGTAATACGATAATTCATTGTATCTTTATTTTTATAGGCAGAAAGAACACTCTTAATAGCTTGTATCATCTTACCATTTTTTCCTATAAATTTTCCTGTGTCAACCTTATCTGCATAAATGATAAGTTCTGCAAAATTCTCATCTAAACAAACTTTTTCTACTTGAATCTTCTCAGGATAATCTGCGATAAGCTTAGCATATTCTTTTAAAAAATTTTCTACCATAATTTATTTACTAGTAAGAGAGGAAACTTTATCGCTAAGTTTTGCACCTACGCTCTTCCAATATTCTAAACGTTTAGAATCAAAACGAATAACTTCGGGTTCAACCATAGGATTATAATACCCTATGCTTTCTATCCAACCTCCATCGCGACGTTTTCTGCTATCAGTTACTACGATACGATAAAACGGTCTTTTAGTTCTTCCCATTCTTGTAAGTCTAATTACTGTCATTTTTACTCCTTAAAGTTTTAAATTTTATCTCTAAATACATAATATCCATAAATAAAATTTAAAACTGCTTGCGAGCTTGATTCATCATTTGCATTAAACTCTCCATTCCTTTTTGTCCTGAAAATTTTCTCGCAAGTTTAGCAGCACTACCAAACTGTTTTAAAAAACGATTGACTTCTACTTGAGAAAGCCCTGCACCTTGTGCTATACGACGTTTTCTAGCATTATTAAGCAAACTTGGCATCTCTCTTTCTTTTGGAGTCATTGATGATATCATCGCTTTGATACGTACTATTTCTTTAGAATTATCAAGATCTAAGTCTTTAACTTGCGAAGCTACATTAGAAAGCCCGGGTATCATAGTCAATAAAGATTTCATACTGCCAAGCTTTTTTACACTTTCCATTTGAACAAGAAAATCATTAAAATTAAATTCACCTTTCTTAATCTTCTGACTAAGTTTCTTAGCTTCTTTTTCATCAATAATTGTAGCTGTTTTTTCAGCTAAAGTAGCCAAATCGCCTTCCCCCATAATCCTGCTTACTATTCTTTCTGGAAGAAAAGCTTCTAAATCAGCAATCTTTTCACCAACACCTATAAAACGTAAAGGAATGCCAAGTTGTCTTGCTATGCTAAGAGCTATGCCACCTTTAGTATCAGCATCAAATTTAGATAAAATCACCCCGCTAATACCTAAGGCTTCATTAAAACTCCCTGCAGTTTTTACACCATCTTGCCCACTCATTGCGTCAGCAATATAGAAAATTTCATCTGGTTGCAGAGAATCTTTTAAGTCCTTGAGTTCATCCATTAACATTGCATCTATAGCTAAACGACCGGCAGTATCAACAAGCAAAACATCAAATAAAGAACTTTTGGCTTTTTGCAAAGCTGCTTGTGCTACTTTTAGGGGCTTTTTTTCACTTTCAAGCCAAAACAGCTCTAATTCATTAAGCTCACAAAGCTGTTTCAACTGTTCAACAGCAGCTAAACGTTGTAAATCGCAAGCAGCTATCAGTACTCTTTTACCTCGAAGTTTTAAATAATTTGCAAGTTTTACAGTACTTGTTGTCTTACCTCCACCTTGCAAACCCGTCATTAACACCACAGTAGGAGGTTTTTGGGCAAAGACAAAACCTTGATTTGAACCTTTGATACGTAAAACATTTTCCAAATTCGACTTTATAGAATTAAGAAAATGTTTTTGTCCTATACCATTCTTTCTTACTTCCTCTTCAATCAAAACTAAAAGCTCTTTTACAACTTTGTGATACACATCAGCTTTCAAAAGTGCTTTTTTTAAAGTCTCCAAAGCATTTTTTAAGGCTTTTTCATCATCAACAAAACGAAGTTTATTTACTGCTGATTTAAAAGATTCGCTGATAACTTCAAACACTACTTTCGCCTTTCTTACTTAAAATTATAAAACCAATTATTATATAAAAGCTTTGCTTAAATGCCTTTAAAATCTAGATTTTTTATTTCAAAGCCCATTTGAGAAAAAGTTTCGTCTAAATGGGCTTTAAAAGAATATTCTAAAAACCGTATTTCATAGCTATGTAAATACATTCTACGAGCTGAAATTTTGGCATATTTTTCATCTCCTATAATTCCATGTTTAATAAAAGCTGTATGTACTCTAATCTGATGCGTTCTGCCTGTTTGTATTACTACTTTTGCAAGAGTTTTTTTTCCAATAACCATTAACGGTGTAATAATACTAAGTGCTTGGAGTCCTTGTTTGGATACTTTAGTATAAGCACCACCTTTTATTTTCATAGTCAATAAAGGCTCATTAATAGTAATCTGTTCAGCTAATACTCCATCAAGTACTGCGATATAGCTTTTAAAAACCCTTTGTTCTCTAAATTCTTCTATACACTTTTTACGAATTGCATCATCTTTGCACAATACAAGCACTCCACTTGTCTGCTTATCCAAACGGTGAAGCAACTTAGCCTTATAGAGTTTTTCTAAATCTTCACTAATGCAATTATAAGGTTTATTTATAGCAAGAATTCTATTATCTTCAAATAGTATATGAGCTTTTTTTATTTGTAATACTTCAAATTTGCTCTTTTTATCCATCAAAGTTCTTGCAAGAATAATTTTTCTTCCTTGTGAAAAAACACAACCCTTATCAATCATATCTTTTGCTTTCTTATGAGAAATTCTTTCTTGAAATGCTAAAAGTTTATAAGCTTTTTCCTGCATACACACCTTTCTGGATAGCTTGAATGATCGGTTGTAAATCTTTTTTTTGCTTAACTATGGCTTGATTATTTTGCCTATGAACTAATTCATCAAATTCTTGTATATTTTCACAGAAAATAATATTTTCTACTTGAGAAAAAAGTGTTTTTTGGTTATCAATATATTTTCCACTTATAATGCTATTTTTAAAAAAAGCCGCTTCGACAGGATTGTGTCCTCCTATACCTTTCACAAAAGAACCGCCAAGTACTACTACATCACTAATAGAATAAAAATTCACAAGCTCTCCCAAAACATCAAGCAAGACGATTTGATTTTTAAAGAGTTCTTCTATTCCATTATCGAAAGAAAAATCACTTACTGTGCTAAAACCTATGCCTTTGCTTGATAACAATTCTTTAACCTCTACAAAACGCTCAGGATGTCTCGGTGCTATAAGCAATTTTTCATTCTCAAGCAAACTAATATTTTTAAGCAAAAGTTCTTCTTCGTTATTGTGGGTATTTGCAAAAAGAATAAGTTTTGAACAAAGTTTTTGCAATTTCCTTGTAAGTTTTGGCTCTAAACTTGCTTTTATATTACAAAAAACATGTACATTTTTCGCACCAAGCTCTAAAAGCCTTTCTTTATCTTTTTCACTTTGAGCAAATACCTCATCAATATAAAAAAACACTTTTCTATAAAAAAAAGCAAATCTTTTATAATTTTTATAAGATTTTTCTGTAATTCTTGCATTCACAAGAATGACTTTCGCACCTTTAACTTTAGCGCAAAAAACAAGCATTAACCAATACTCTGCTTCAAAAAGTACCAAAACTTTACAAGGCTTTAACCAAAAAGGAAGAAAAGGTTCAAAAGCTAAAAAATTAACCTTTTTACAAAACATACAAGCATAATCAAAACCTGTTTGTGTAATAGTGCTCACTCGAGAATCAAAACAAAGTACTAATTTTTCAATACTTTTTGCTTCACCCAAAGAACAAATGTGAAAATGTACTGCGGCAAGCTGTTGTTTTATATTTCTATAAAGAAAGAAACGAGCCTTTAAGCTATTTTTATATTTCACCTTTGCAAAAGAAAGAAGAAAGATGAAAGGAGCGGCAAAAAACCATACTATTACAACAATGATATAATAAAGAAAAAGCAAATTTATTCTTGGACTTTATAAAGTATCCTTCCACAATGCGGACAAGTAACGATTTCTTCGCCTCGTATTATAGAAAGATGAGTTTTATCATAAATTTTCATAAAACATCCATAACAAGCCTGTTTTTTCACAGGGACAACAGCTGTATTTTTCGCCCATTTGCGAATTTTTTCATAAAAACTCAAAACTCTTTGATTCATTTCAGCTATTAATTGTGTTTTTCTATCATAAACACCCATTCTCTCTTTTTCTATGGTTTGTATTTGAGTTTGAATATCAATTTTAACACTCTCCATTTGCTGCACTTCTTTTGCTTTTTCATCTAAGAGTTCTTTTTTAAAAGCCTCTTTGCTGTCTAAAATTTTATCAAGCCTGACAATCTCATCATTTGCTGCGTCTAACTGCTCTCTTGCTATATCTTCTTCTATTTTTAGAGCATTGGCTTCTTTTTCAGTTTTTACCATAGTACTTTTTTTTGAAAGCTCCTTGATCTTAGTCGAAAATTCTGTAATATGAGTATTGTTTTGAATTTTTTGCTGCTGGGTGTCTTTAATTTCATTATCCAAATCGCTTAATTGAATATCAATTTTAAGAATTTTATTTTCTGCGTCTTTTAAAACTTTACTTATGGTCTCAATTTTAGGTTCAAAACTATCAATTTCTTGGTCTATTTTGGACAAAAGCACCAATTGCTCAAGATATTTATTCATTTATTTTCCTTAAACATAATTAAATGGATTTTTAGAATTTCTTATTATAACCTCTAGCGATAAATTTTGCAAATTTCTTGCAAGACTTTGAGCAAAATAGTTTTCAGATTCAAAATGCCCTATATCGATAAGATTTAATTGATTTTCAATAGCCTCAAAAGCCTGATGATACTTTAAATCTCCTGTCAAAAAACAATCAGCATTAACTTCTTGTAGTAAATCACCGCCACTACCAACACAAACCGCGATACGTCTAAGATTTTTTTTTCCACAATAGCTTACTCTTAAAAATTGCATATTAAAACTTTTCTTTACCAATTCACATAATTTCGAAAAACACATATCTACATCTATATAAATCAAAAATTTTTCTTGTGTATAAGATTGAAAACCTAAAATTTCGGAAACAACATAGGCATTAAGATGACTTAAATCGTAATTCGTATGCAAAGAAATCAAAGAAATATTTTTTAGCAACATATCCTTTATTATTCCCACAGGATACTGCTCTCCTCTTAAATTCTTTAGAGCTTTAAAAAGTAAAGGATGATGGGTGATACAAAGAGAATTCGGTTCAAATTCATCAACAAGTTTTTTACTAAGATCAAGACTTATATAAATCTTTTCAATTTCATCATTGCTATTGCCTAACAAAAGCCCACTATTATCCCAATTCGCCTGAGTTTCAAAAGGACTTAATGTATTTAAAAATTCATAAACTTCAATTAATTTCATTCAATGTATTCTTATAAGTTTGAGCACAAGTTTTAGAAAGTTCTCGTATTTTTAACATATATTCTTGTCTTTGAGCAACAGAAATCACCCCTCTAGCATCAAGCAAATTAAAAGTATGGGCAGCAAGCATACAGTAATCATAAGCAGGAAGTGCTAATCCTTGCTCTAAAATTCTCTTACATTCTTTATATGCATTTTCAAATTGTGAATGTAACATAGAAACATCACTCAACTCAAAATTATATTTACTAAATTCATACTCACTTTGCCTATGCACATCTGCATAGCTTATCTTCTCTCCTTTATATTCACTCCAAATAATATCATATACATTTTCAACATTTTGCAAATACATTGCAATTCGCTCAAGCCCATAAGTGATCTCCACACTAACCTGCTCTACTGCCAAACCTCCAACTTGTTGAAAATAAGTAAATTGTGTTACTTCCATACCATCAAGCCATACTTCCCAACCTAAACCCCAAGCACCTAAACTCGGACTCTCCCAATTGTCTTCAACAAAACGAACATCGTGATTTTTCAAATCAAAACCAAGCTGTTGAAGACTCTTAAGATAAAGTTCTTGTATAGCATCAGGACTAGGTTTAATGAGCACCTGAAATTGATAGTACATCCCCAAACGATTAGGATTTTCTCCATATCTCCCATCTGTAGGTCTTCTGCTTGGTGCAACATACGCACTTGCCCAAGCTTTTTTTCCTAAACTTCTCAAAAAAGTTGCAGGATGAAAAGTACCTGCCCCAGCCGGCATATCGTAAGGCTGCATAATAGCACAACCTTGTTCTTGCCAATAATTTTGCAAATTTAATATCATTTGTGAAAAGGTCATCTATATTACTCTTCTTTGCTTTTTTCATTATTTTCTAATGCATCATTTTGTTCTAATCGAGATTCTTTACCAAAAACATCAATGGTTTTATTCCACATTAATTTATATTTACGTTTAAGAAATTCTATCTCTTCACGAGCGTGTTTAAGCTCAATATTCAAAGTTTCTGCAGTAGTTCTTCCCTCATCGTATAATTCTTGCATAGAATATAAAGCATCTTTTAAGAATTTATTTTCATTTTTTAAAGCTTCTAAGGTTTCATCTTTAGCATCTAAAACCTTTTCGTGTAAATTTAAAATTGTCCCTATTGTTTTTTCAACAAAACTTTCACCAGCTAAAGTCATAGAATTCACTAAAGTGTTTTGCGATTTTGCTGCACTTGGAACAATTGAAAAAGTACCTTGATTAGCTTCTATATAAATTTTACCTTCTTCCTCTTTAAAATTCAGTGCTCCATTTGCCATCATCCCTTTAACAACATCTTCGTTCAAATGAACTAATTTGCAAAATTCTTGAAGTTCTAAATATGCTTGCATTTATATCCTTTATAACAAAACTTCTACTTGCTTTGAATCTTTTTCAATCTTTTTTTCATTTTCTTGCCGGTCCTGTTTTAATGCTTGAGCTAATTTTTCATTATTTAAGGCAAGAATTTGCAATGCTAAATAGGCTGCATTGATAGCACCTGCCTTCCCTATGGCTAAAGTACCTACAGGAATGCCACTTGGCATTTGCACAGTCGAAAATAAAGAATCCATACTCGCTAGATTGCTCCCGCTCATCGGTACACCAAGTACAGGTTTAAGAGTGTAGGCTGCACAAACACCAGCCAAATGCGCTGCCATACCAGCCGCGGCTATAAAAACCTTTGCTCCTTTTTTTTCTGCATTTTCAAGGTATTCTTTTGTTCTTTTTGGGCTTCGGTGTGCTGAAGTGATAACAAGCTCATATTTAACTCCAAAATTTTTAAATACTTTAACACACTCACTCATTATTTCATAATCGCTTTTACTTCCCATTACAATAGATACGAATTCCATCATTTTTCCTTTAGCAAAGTTCTTTTCTCAAAAAACTAAATTCTTCTATCTTACAAGGCATTTCTATCTCATTTTCATTGCCGCTATGAATCACGCTCATCTCTTTTTTATTTTTTGTAAAAAGTTTTTTGAATTCCAAAAAAGTTTTCCCGTCTTTTTCATAAATTTTGCCCAAATGATTTTCGCAACAAGGATATTTCGTTCCAAGTGGAGAAAAAAGCTCATAAGGTACATAAGGTACAATTTTGCCTTTACATTTTAAAAAAAATCCATCTTCGCTAAAAGCCTGAACTTGATGCGAACCTTCTTCCATACTTGTTTTAAAATTCTGAGTATCAAGCTTTTCAAAAGCACGATTCACAAGATAACCTTCTGTAAAACCTCTATTTTTCAAAGTGTAAATCTCTTTTTCATATTTTTGTGCTTCAAATTTTCCAGAAAGAACATCTTCAATTGCCATTTTATAAGTGCGAGTAGTAAGTGCTACATAATATTCACTCTTTGTGCGACCTTCAATCTTAAAGGCACTAATACAATTTTGCGCCATAATTTTTTCTATATAAGAACACAAATTTAAATCTTTAGAATTAAAAATATGACTACCGCTTTCATATTCTTCTATGCGAAATAAAGTACCATTTTCAGGATTACTTGCATAGAGTTCATAATTAAACCGACAATCGTTAGCACACGAACCGCGATTGCTCATTCTTCCACTTTGTACAGAACTTATCAAACAACGACCAGAATAAGCAAAACACATAGAACCGTGTACAAAAGCTTCTAATTGCACTTCACAATTTTCTTTTAAATCTTTAGCATCTTTCAAGCCTAATTCCCTAGCAATAACTATACGCTTTGCTCCCATAGATTGGTATACTTTTGCATCAAGAAAATTAAGAACATTTGCTTGAGTGGAAACGTGTAAAGCAATTTCAGGAGCCAGCTCACGCACTAATTCCATTACGCCAACAGAAGCTACAATAAAAGCATCCGGTTTCATTGCTCTAAGTCTTAAAATATGCTTTTTTAAACCCTCTATTTGAGCACTCAAATGAAATCCATTAAGAGTAACGTAAAGCTTTTTTCCTTTTTTGTGAGTGTATTGTATAGCCTCTTCAAAACTTTCGTAATTAAATTCTCTTGATGTGCGTGAACGAAGAGAAAAGTTATTTACTCCAGCATAAACAGCATCAGCCCCATACGCTAAAGCTATTTTTAATTTAGTAAAATTTCCAGCAGGTGCAACAAGCTCTGGAATGATCATTTCTGCCCTAAACTTGCAATCAAAGCTTCAATTTCATCATTACTTACAGTATCAGTATCAGTATCACCCTCAATAAACACAGCAGAACTCACTCGTTTACTATCATCGATTTTACCTTCAAACAAAGAATTCATATAACGGCTTAAAGCTCTCATAACATTGATAACTCTTTCAATTTTTTGTCGATGAATATCTTGATATTGCATTGCATCCATTGTCATCATCACTTCATCTTGTCCGCTTTGCAAATTATCAATCACTTCCTTACTTTTCTTTTTAATATTTTTATTTAAGTCTAAAATCCTGCTAAAACTTTCAACATTTGGAAATTTCTCATTAAGTTTAGAAAAAATTTCTATATTTTCATCAAACACTTGATTAAGTTCACCGACCAATGCTTCAGAATCTGCAAAAAAAATATTGATACTCTCAAGCTTATCCATTATTTCAGTAGCTTTTTTTTCACTATCCTTTGTTACATCATCAAGTTGATGGACAACTTTATGTTCTTGATTCGGTGGTGGTGGTGGCCAAACCATAGTAGGATTGTCTTTATAATCGCTCATACTAACTTCCTGAAGAGTTAAGTTGTTATCATCCTGATTATCTTCTGCAGTCTCTGTTTGAAGTGAATTTAAATCAACACCACCATTCATCAAACTATCAAGCTCTTCTTGAGTCATTAATGTCCTTTATTCTAATTTCTTTATATTTTTAAATGTTTTCATTATAATAAAAATAACTTAAAACTGCAATAAAGAATTTTCTATTTCCTTTAATTAAATGCAAGGCTAAAAACTTTCTTTAATTCTTTTTTCAACAAAAAAGAGATAACTCTCAAAAATAAAAATTTAAATAACTTAATAAAAAAATATTAATTAAAAATAAATTAAAAAATTTATGATACAATTTCATAAATTTTAAAAAAAAGGAGTAAAAAAATGGGTAAGTTCGTTTCTAATGTTGATGAATTTTTTAAATTCTGTAAAGAAAATGAAGTATTTTTTGTTGATTTTCGTTTTACCGATATGACAGGAGTTTGGCATCATATGACTTACAATCTTAATGTTATCAATGAAGAAACCTTTGAAAATGGCATTCCTTTTGATGGAAGTTCCATAGAAGGTTGGCAACCAATAGAAAAATCAGATATGGTGTTAAAACCAGATGTTAAAAGTGCTTTTTTAGATCCTTTTACAGCAGATCCTACTATTATAGTTTTTTGCGATGTTTATGACATTTACAAAGGGCAAATGTATGAAAAATGTCCAAGAAGTATAGCCAAAAAAGCTGTGCAATATCTTAAAAATAGTGGTATAGCTGACACAGCATATTTTGGACCAGAAAATGAATTCTTTGTTTTTGATAGTGTGAAAATTATCGATACAGCAAATTGTTCAAAATACGAGGTGGATACAGAAGAAGGAGAATGGAATGATAACAAAGATTTCAGCGAAAGCTACAATACAGGCCACCGTCCAAGAAACAAGGGAGGATATTTTCCTGTCCAACCAATAGATTCTTTAGTAGATATTCGTGCAGAAATGGTTCAAACTCTTGAAAAAGTAGGTATAAAAACCTTTGTTAATCACCACGAAGTAGCACAAGGTCAATCAGAAATTGGAGTCAATTTTGACACCTTAGTTGAAGCTGCTGACAACGTGCAAATTTACAAATACATTGTAAAAATGGTTGCTCATCTTAACGGAAAAACTGCGACTTTTATGCCCAAGCCGCTGTATGGCGACAATGGTAATGGAATGCACGTGCATATGAGTCTATGGAAAGATGGAGTAAATTTATTTTACGATAAAGAAGGATATGGTTCTTTAAGCCAAACAGCTATCCACTACATAGGTGGGATATTGAAAAATGCAAGAAGCGTTGCAGCCTTTACAAATCCTAGTTCTAATTCATATAAAAGAATAGTTCCGGGTTTTGAAGCACCTTGCATACTTACCTATTCGTGTCAAAATAGAAGTGCGAGTTGTCGTGTGCCTTATGGAATAAGCAAGAATTCTGCTCGTATAGAAATTAGATTTCCAGATAGCACTTCAAATCCTTATTTGGCTTTTGTAAGTCTTTTGATGGCAGGACTTGATGGGATTAAAAATAAAGATATACCTGTAGGTCCAATGGATGAAAATTTATTTCATCTTACCTTAGACGAAGTCCGTGAAAAAGGTATAGAGCAATTACCGCACACTCTTAGAGGAAGTCTTGAAGCACTGATACGATATAATTCTTATCTTAAGCCTGTGATGAGCGATTTGTTTATCGACCATTATCAACACTTAAAATTTGAAACACAGGTATGGCCAGTAGAAGCCCGTCCTACAGCATATGAATTCAAAACTTGCTATTCGTGTTAAAAAGCAATACCATTATACTAAGATGGCGACCCTTAGAGGATTTGAACCTCTGTTTCCACACAGAGAAAGTGTTGTCCTGAACCACTAGACGAAAGGGTCGTGCAAATATTTTTGGTGTCCCGTGTTGGATTCGAACCAACGGCCCCCTCCTTAAAAGGGAGATGCTCTACCAGCTGAGCTAACGAGACAAAATTGATAAAAAAATAAACTTATTTTCTTGACAAACATAAACCAATTAGTAATTTAATATGTGGCGCGGCGGACGGGGCTCGAACCCGCGACCTCCGGCGTGACAGGCCGATATTCTAACCAGCTGAACTACCGCCGCAACAAAAATGTCAGTATATGCTCTTGATAGTGGTGGTCGCTATAAGACTCGAACTTATGACATCCACCTTGTAAGGGTGGCGCTCTACCAACTGAGCTAAGCGACCGAATTTGGTGTCCCGTGTTGGATTCGAACCAACGGCCCCCTCCTTAAAAGGGAGATGCTCTACCAGCTGAGCTAACGAGACAAAAATAAAAGAGTGATTATGCCAAAATACATTTTTATTGTCAAGTTTGAGCTATATTTTTTATTTACAACAAAGAACTTATAAGTCTCAACCTAAAACACGCGATGAAAATTCATACGAAATCAATATAATGTTTTGTTACAATATAAATCTTAATTTATAAGGAAGAACAATGCTTATATACGATAAATCAACAATGCTGGAATTTTTATGGATAGATTCTTTTAATTTTTCGAGACATTTTACAAACAAAAAAACAGTGCTATGTTTTTTTTATGACACAAAATTAATTCACAATTCTCAAGCCAAAGGCTTTGATTTTGCAGTCCTTATACAAAACACTGACGATATTTTTTTAAGCAATGCTTTAGGGGCAAAGTTTCTTCTCTTTAACGATAAGAAACTTGCCAAGTTTGGGGCAAAAGCAGCTGAATTTTATCTTTTTGATAGCAAAACCCTCTTGCTAGTAAAAAAGATAAAAAATCTCCATAAAGCTTACAAAATAGGGCTTGATGGCGTTATAGAAAGAAACTGTATTTTTAATTTCAAGGAAAATAAGATTTCACAAGAATCGCTACTCATTTCTCAAAGTGTCTAAAATATTTAATTCCGCTGCCTTTTTCGCAGGATAAAAAGAAGACAAGGCTATGATACATAAAGCACCTATTACAGCTAATAAAAAATCAAATAACGATAAATCAAGAGGCAATTTGCTTATACCATACACATCAGCAGGCAAACTGATAATATCAAAATTTCCTAAAATCCAAAGAATTATAAAAGCTAAAACTATGCCAAGTAATACTCCGCTTCCGCCAATAAGCATTCCTAATGTAAAAAAACTTTTCTTAATCTCGTTTTTACTTGCACCAAGTGCAAGTAAAAGAGCAATTTCATTCCGCCTGTTCATCACTATCATCAATAAAGAACTCACTATATTCAAGCTTGCTACAATAATAATAAGCATTAATACTATAAAAAGTGCTCTTTTTTCAAGCTCTAAAGCTGAAAAGATATTTTTATTTTGTTCCCACCATCCCACAACAATATAATCATCTTGTAAAAATTGTTTTAAAGCTTTCACATCACTAAAAGCATCCTTGCTGAAAATGTGAATTCCATCGTATTTATAAGAAGAATGAAGAACTTTGTTTAGAGTGTTTATATCAACATACATATAAGCCTTATCATAAAAAGCAAGACCTGAAGTAAATTGAGCTTTAACATCAAAACGTTTGCTCTGAGGCATTAAAGAAAACCCGCTAGGATTTAAATTCGCAAAGATGAGAGAAAGTTTATCTCCTTCTTTTAAATCAAGCTCATCAGCAAGTACTGAACCTATTACTATATCAAAAGAACTGATATTTTGTTCTTTTAAAGCTTTGCTAAGTACTTCATTTACAAGAATTTCATCTTGAAAATTGACACCAAAAACTACAGCTCCATCAAAACGATTTTCTCCTCTTATTGCTACTTGAGTACTTTGATAAGGACTAAAAAAAAGATTAGGAAAATGTGTTTTAAGCTGATGTAATAAATTTTCATTTATAGATGTATAAAATTTAGGCAAAATAGTGATAGGATAGCTCATTACAAAAAATCTCTTCTGAAATTCTTTATCAAAACCATTCATAATAGCCATTGCAACAAGCAAAACACAAAGTCCTACGCAAACTCCTAAAAAAGCCAAAATCATAGAGAGATTGATAAAAGGTTGTTCTTTGTCAAAACGCAAATATTTAAAAAGCAAATACCGACAAACACTCAAGCTAAAATCCCTTGTTTTGGACCACCTTTTCCGTGACATTCTTTAAATTTTTTCCCACTACCACACGGGCAAGGAGAATTTCTTGGAACTTTTTTCAATGGGGTTTCTGCTAAAACATTTTTATCGTCTCTTAATTCAATAGTGCTTTGTAAAAACCTTTCATTTTTCTGCAAAGCTTTTTGCTGAAAATCATCAGTTTGATTTTGTTGCATTTGTACGCTAAAAAGCACTTTAACACTGTCGAATTTTATGCGATTAACAAGATCTAAAAAAAGATTGTAACTTTCCTTTTTATACTCTACCAAAGGATCTTTTTGATTGTATCCACGAAGCCCTATACCTGTCTTTAAAATATCCATTTGATATAAATGTTCTCTCCAAGCAGTATCAAGAACCTGCAAATACAAAATACGTTCTAAGTTGCAAAGCTCATTTTCTGGAACATTTTGCATTTTCTTTTTATAAGAAGACATCAAAATTTCTTTTAATTTTTGTTCGATTTGCATTCTATCTAAATTTTTAAAATCACTTGATTGTAATTCGGTAGAACATTCATAAAGAATTTTTACCTTTAAATTTTCAAAATCAAACTCTGCTACATTTTCATCAGAGAAGTATTCACTTATTATATTTTCGACATACTCGCTAATATTTTGAGAAATTTTCGCTCCTATATTATATTTTTCATCTAAAAGTTCATTGCGGTAACGATAGATCGTTTTTCTTTGTTCATTTGCTACATCATCATATTCAAGTAAATGTTTTCTACTTTCAAAATGCAAACTCTCTACTTTCTTTTGTGCATTTTGTACTGCTCGTGTTACTATGCTTGACTCTATGCTTTCACCTTCTTTAATTCCAAGTCTATCCATAATACTTTTAATCCTATCGCCTCCAAAAATCCTCAAAAGATTGTCTTCAAGACTAAGGTAAAAACGACTTATACCGGGATCGCCTTGACGTCCTGAACGACCACGTAACTGGTTATCAATACGTCTGCTTTCGTGTCTTTCTGTGCCTATGATATAAAGCCCACCTAATTTTCTTACTTCATCATCAATTTTTATATCCACCCCGCGTCCTGCCATATTTGTAGCTATGGTAACAGCACCTTTTTTTCCAGCATCAGCTATAACAAGGGCTTCTTGTTCGTGATTTTTTGCATTTAAGACGTGATGAGGAATTTTCTCTTTAACAAGCATAGTATGAAACACTTCACTTCGTTCTATACTTGCTGTTCCTACTAAAACAGGCTGTCCTTTCGAATTTGCTTTCTTTATCTCTTCGATTACAGCTTTAAATTTCTCATTTTGTGTTTTATAAATTAAATCATCTTTATCTATTCTTTTAATGGGTACATTGGTAGGAATAGAAACAACATCAAGATTATAAATTTGTGAAAATTCACTTGCTTCTGTTTGAGCTGTTCCTGTCATACCTGCGAGTTTTTTATACATTCTAAAATAATTTTGAAAAGTAATATCAGCTAAAGTTTGACTTTCTTCTTGAATTTTTACATTTTCTTTCGCCTCTAAAGCTTGATGTAAGCCGTCGCTAAAACGTCTACCTTCGCTTAATCTACCCGTAAATTCATCTACAATGATAACTTCATTATTTCGTAAGACATAATGCACATCTTTTTCAAACAAAGTATGAGCCTTTAAAGCTTGATCAAGCTGATGTGCTAAAATTGCATTATCAAGGCTGTATAAATTTTCTACTCCATAAAGCTTTTCAGCTTTGGCTATACCTTCTTCAGTGATTAAAATGGTACGACTTTTTTCATCAACAATAAAATCACCTGTAGGTTTAGATTCAACTACTTCACCTCGTTTCATTTGTTTAGCCACCTCATTTGCTTTAATGTAGCCATCCAAAGTACGGCTTGTAGAACCGCTAATAACAAGTGGTGTCCTTGCTTCATCAATTAAAATACTATCAACCTCATCCACTATAACAAAATGGTGCTCTTTTTGAGTTTTTTCTTTTGAGGAAAACTTCATATTATCACGCAAATAATCAAAACCGAACTCATTATTTGTTCCATAGGTAATATCACATTCATAAGCTTGCTTATGAAGCATATCGCTATTTTGAGAAGAAAGCACAACACCAACTGAAAAGCCCAAAAAATTATAAATAGCGCTCATTTGTTCAGAGTCTCTTTTTGCCAAATAATCATTTACAGTTACAATATGCACCCCTTTTCCACTCATAGCATTTAAAACCACAGGTAAAGTTGCTACAAGCGTTTTTCCTTCTCCTGTTTTCATTTCAGCAATCTTGCCATCGTGCAATACCATACCGCCAATAAGCTGTACATCAAAATGACGCATATTTAAAGTCCGTTTTCCAACTTCTCTCACTATGGCAAAAACATCATTTAAAACTTCATCTTCATTTTTTTCTTCATTTTGAATTTGATTTTTAAGTTTTGCAAATTCTGCTTGAAGATCTTCGTCACTCAAAATGCTGTATTTCTTTTCTAAAGCATTAATCAGCTCAACTCTTTTAGTATATTTTTTCAACTCGCGTTCATTTTTCGTCCCAAATACTGCTTTTAAGGTGCTTAAAAACATTACACAACCTTTTATATTTTGTCAAAATTGATTTTAAAGCTTTTATTATAACGATTATTTAATTAATTTAGCTAGAATTTCTGTCCAACTTTACATAAGGAAAAAAAGAAAAGTATGAAAAAAATCGTGTTTTTTTTTACTCTCTCTATACAACTTTTCGCTTTTGATTTCAATACCTTTTCAAGCGATTTTACTCAAACAATCAAAACAAAAAATTCTACCTTGTCATATAGAGGTTCCTTTGTTTTAACCAAACAAAAAGCATTTTGGAGTTACACAAGTCCAACAAAAAAAGAGATTTATATCAATCAACACCATATTACCATAGTTGAACACGACTTAGAACAAGTCATATTTTCCACCTTGCAAAATATTCCAAATTTAAATGAAATTTTCAAAGAAGCCACAATGATTGACAAAAACAAATTAATAGCACATTATGAAGATAAAACCTATACAATAATTTTAAACAAAGAACAAATTCAAAGCATAAATTATAATGATGAATTTGATAATATAATTACCATCAACCTTTCAAATCAAAAGAAAGATTTTCCTATAAATGAGAATATTTTTGTACCTCAATTCCCAAAAAATTATGACAAAGTGTATTAAGTTTATACATTCAAAGAATTCATAAACTTGTATTTTCATCATCAAATTCTATTTGGAATGGTGCATTTAAATTATTTTTGCTTTGTTTTTCAACTTCTTGTTTATTCAAAGATTGAAACTTTGAAAGATTGCTCTCTGCTTTTTCTGTTAAAGCTCCTTTTGTCTTCTCCTCAATATCAAATGTCATTTTAGGAACGTTTAAATTTTCTATATTAAGATCATCATTTTCTTGCTTTTCTCCAGTAAAAAGCATATCGACTTGTGGTATTTGTACTTTTGGAATTTCTAAATTATTAATAGTATTTTCGATGATGGCACTTGTATTTTTCTCTTTAACATCAGTACTTTGCAAAAAACGTTTCAATTCTTCTATGTCAAATTTTTCTACACCACTCAAAGATAAAATATAAATATTATCTATTTGCAATTTATATTTCTTTTCTATAAATTTTTCCAAAGTATTTTTAAAATTATTTTTACCACGTTCTGTAAAAAGATCTTCATAAAAAAAACCTGATATAACAGTATAAACACTATCAATAATTTTCTTTTCATTTGGAACAAGACTATCACCTTCAAATTCTAAAGAAAGCTCAACTTTTTTTAGAGTATGTGTTGTACTCTTAGAATATAAGTCCGTTCTTAGTTTGCTAATTTCTAAACTATTTGCATTTAAAATCATAGGGAATAAAAACACAAATATTTTCTTCATTATTTCTCCTTAATTGTATTCTAAATTCAGAAAAAGATTCTCCCTGTAAAAACGAGAAACAGTTTCATCAAATTTTAAAATACTACCAAAATACTCTCTAAAATTCTTTCCTCTAGAACAGTAAATTTTCAATCCTTGAGGTCTAAGCGCACGAGAAAGAGCAACATAAAGCTGTGCGTTTTCAAAAACATTATCTATATCGCATACAAGATTTTGAATACTCATTCCTTGAGCTTTGTGAATAGTTATGGCATAAGCAAGTTTAATAGGAAATTGCTTAAAAGTTGCAAGAATAGTATTTGTTAAAGTATCATCATTGTTAATTAATTCTTGCATTGTAAAAACATAAGGTTTAAGTACAATTTTTACTCCATTACTTTTTGTAATTTGAATACAAATCTCTCCATCATTTTCTAAAACAGAATCAACAACACCTTGCTCTCCATTATAATAATTTTGTTCTTTATTATTTAAACAAAATATTATTCTTGCTCCAATTTTAAGATGTAAAACTTCAAGCACATTTAAACCCTTAATCCAAGATTGCAAACTTAAATCATTCAAATTCTCCTTTTCTTTTTTGCATTCAGCTTCAAAAGAAAACAACTCACCTTTTAAAGCAGAGAGTTTTTGATTGTTTATAAAATTGACTTTCTTATTAACACCACAGAGTAAAATAAAATGATCGCTTAATTGTTCTAATTCTTCAGAATTGATTACTAAATTTTCAAAATATTGTACAGTTTTTTGACTTGCAACCCCCTTGCGTAAAAAGGATAACTGTTTATAAAATTCCATATCTTCAGTCCTTTTTGGAGAGCTAAGTTCAAAATTGACACATTGTAATTCTTCCCAAAACAAAGAGGAAAAAGCATAATAAGAGCTTGAAAATAAATTCTCACTCTTTTCTTTTATAACAGGAGGAAGTTGATAAAAATCACCTACAAGTAAAATTGTACCGCTAAATAAAGAATTTTTAAGTCTTAAGGCTATCATATCAAAAACAAACGCACTCACCATAGAAATCTCATCAATAACAATAAGTTCAAGTTTTTTTAAAATTGCATTCAGTTTAACAAGCTTTTCTTTTTGTTTTTTATCATAAGAAGCAAGCTCTGTTGCGTTAGTACAAAATCCTAAACAAAAAAAACTGTGGAGAGTTGCTCCATTAATATTAAAAGCACTTAAAGCAGTAGAACCCAAAGCAATAACATTTTTACCTTTATTCTTATACGAACGAATGAGCTTGGTAGTTAAAAAACTTTTACCAACCCCGGCTCCTCCACTTAAAAAAACGTTATTATGCCTTAAAGTTTTTTCCAATTTATCAAGCATTATACTTCCTTGTCGTATAATTATAACATTTTAATTATCTAAAGGTTTTACTATGCGTTTTTTTATTTACCTCTCATTACTTGTCCTAAGTGCTTGTGCTGTAAAAAATACAACATATAGTAAAGAAATAAATGAAATTTCTCATTACGCAACATTAGAATTTGAACAAAATACGACGCTTTTACCACAATTAAGCGACACTGTACATTTTGATGAAAAAGCTTATAAGAAGCATTTCTTTAGTCCTTGGCATAGCAGTTTTAAAAATATAAAAGCTAAAGAATTTTTTTGGTCTTTTGATATCTATAAAAATCCTAAAAATGAATACTATTTTTTTAACAAACAAAGAATTCCTTTGTCTTGGTTTGAAAAACAAATTGCAAATGCTAATGTAAGTCAATTAGGCACAATCAACAAAAAAGCTCTTGTAATACAAAATAGCCTCTTAAAAAATTTTCCAACACAAATGGCGATTTTAAAAGATCCTTTTAAAGAAAATGAAGGGATTCCTTTTGACTATGCAAATGATAGTATTGCTAACATAGGCTCTGCTGTCCTTATTTCTCATTACAGCAAAGATAAAAAATATGTTTTTGTACAGAGTGAGAGCGGTTTTGGTTTTATCGAAAGTCAAAATATAGAATTTTTCAGTGAAGAAAGAGTAAAGATTTACGAAAATTTACACTTTCTCACCCCTCTGAAAGAAAAATTACCTGTTTTCAAAGAAGATGGGACTTTCTTCTTTGAAACAAGAATAGGAAGCTTATACCCATATTATAAAGAAGACAAACATTATTTTTATGGAAAAATAGGAAAAAATAAATTCCGCATTGCAAAAAATAGTGCCGCAAAATTTCCTCTTCAGTTTAATAGTACAAATCTTAAGAATCAAATTTCACAAACCTTAGGATTACCTTATGGTTGGGGTGGTTATAGTTTTGAACGAGACTGTTCTTTGCTTTTACGAGAACTTTTTTCTGGATTTGGACTTTTCTTGCCTAGAAATTCCCTCCCCCAAAAAAATGCTTTCGCACATTTTGATATAAGTTTGCTCAACAATACTCAAAAACAAGAATTTCTAAGCAAATTTGCAAAACCTTATTTAAGTTTGCTCTATTTGAAAGGGCATATTATGCTTTATGTTGGACAAATACAAGGACAAAATAGTGTCTTTCACAGCATTTGGGGACTTCGAAAAAGCAAAGATGAGAGACTGCTTCTCTCACAAAGTGCTCTTACAAGTTTAGAGATAGGCAAAAAAGAAATTAAAAATGAAGATTTGTTGCTTAGCAAACTAGCAGAAGTTTCTATTATCTCATTAAATGATACAGAAAAAATGGAAATTGAAAGATATTTAGAAAATTTTAAAAAGAGTGAGTTTTAATTTCGTCAAGAATTTTCTGTTTATACTTTTTGCGAAGTTTTGGAACAAATTCGCCTATTTTTCCACCATTGATAAGTCTTGAATCTGCTTTAACAACAGGTAAGAGTAAAAAAGTAGCTGCTGAAATAAAAACCTCATCAGCCTCATATACTTCATTCATACTGAAAGCTCTTTGACATATCTTTAAATTAAGTTCTTTGGCAAAAATAAGTATATTTTTTCTACGAATTCCACCTAAAATTTCATTTGATAAAGCTTTTGTAATGAGAGTTTTGTCTTTAATGATAAAAGCTGAAGAACTTGTACCTTCAGTTACTTTACCATTCTCTATCATAAACGCCTCATCAGCACCAGCTTCTAAAGCTTTTTGTTTAGCATAACACTGTGCTATAAGTGAAATAGTCTTAATATCTCGCCTCTTCCAACGCAAATCAGGTACGCTTATTATACTTAAACCATTTTTTTCAGCTTTGTTGTTTAAAATATCGCATTCAAAGACAAAAATGAAAATACTAGGTTTTAAACCTTTTAAAAAAGCAAATTCTCTTGAAGCTATACCTCGAGTAATTTGTATATAAACACCCCCTTCTTGTAGAGAATTTTTGACAAGCAAATGGTTTATAAGTTCTTCAAATTCATCTTCTTTATAGGGAATCTCAAGAGAAATAGCTTTGAGACTTCGTTTAAACCTCTCCCAAAATTCTTCTCTATCAATGATTTTGCCTTCTACAATAGGTAGTACTTCATAAACACCATCGCCAAAAAGGAAGCCTCTATCAAAAACACTAATTGTAGCTTCTGTACTCCTTAGAAATTCTCCATTGACAAAGACAATATCCTTTTCTTTCATCATACAAACAACCTTAAAAATTAAATAACTATCCTTGTTTCGATAAAGGTACAAGCATACCGTTGTATAAAGTTTGATACACTTCATCGCCACAAAGCTTTTTTACAAGTTCTAATCCAAATAAAATAGCTGTTGCAGGACCTGCTGAAGTAATCACATTTTTATTAACAACAACGGCTTTTTCCACTCTTGTACCATTAAGACCATTTTCACAACTTGGATAGCAAGAGAATTCTCCCTCTAAAACACCTGCTTCATTCAAAACTATAGGGGAAGCACAAATAGCAGCAACAATTTTTCCTTGGGAGTGCAGTTGTTTAATGGTATTTAGAATGATTGCATTCTTTTTAAGAGCATTCATACCCTCAAAGCCTCCCGGTAAAGCAATGGCATCAAAACTTTCAAGCTGTAAAGAATCAAGAACGCATTCTGCTTGTATTGTAATACCATTTGCCCCTTGTACTGCAAGCTCTTTATCTAAAGAAGCAATAACTACTTCTAAAGCGTTACTTAAATGTGCTGCTCTCTTTAATACATCAGCAATACCTATAAATTCAGCCTCTTCAAAACCTTGTGCCAAAGGAATTAAAACTTTTTTACTCATTATCATCTCCTTTATTCAATTTTTTATATTTTTTCTCACGTTCTTTTGCTTTTTGAATCATCTGCCTGTTAAAACCTATAATTAAAAACATCATTAAACATACAAAAAATACAATCATTATACAATTTAAAATCTTCATAAACTCCCTTTCTTTAAAGTCTAACACAAAAACATAAATTTTTAAAGAAAAAGCAAAGATATTTGTATAAAATTCAAGATTTATACCACTATTAAGGTTGCATTTTGAGTGAAAAAAATATAAAAATCATTGTTTTTTTTCTCATTCTTTTCTTATGGGGTTATTTTTCTTTTCCCTATGAAATTATAACTGTTAAAACTGGTGAAACTGTACATTACGCTTATACTGAAAATGCTGCGGCCTATGTCAAAAGCTACCTTATAACCTTACTATTAAGCTTTTGTGCTGCTTTGATCGGATTAGTACTTGGATTTTTCTTGGCTCTTTTGCGTTGTATTCAAATTCGAATATTGAATTTTTGTATCGATGAATATATTGATATTATACGAGGCACACCTGTTATTTTACAACTTATGATATTTGCTTTTGTTTTCTTCACCTTTCTTGACAATCTCTACGCTGCTATTTTAGCACTTGGGCTAAATAGCTCTGCTTATATCGCTGAAATTGTACGAAGTGGAATCAACAGTGTTGATGAAGGACAGATGGAATCAGCTAGGGCTATGGGATTAAATTACAGTACTTCTATGAAAGAAATTATTCTGCCACAAGCTATTAAAAATATACTTCCAGCTCTTTCAAATGAATTTATCTTGCTTTTTAAGGAAACTTCTGTAGTTGGCTTTATTAGTGTAATTGACATCACTATGCAAAGTAAAAGTTTTCAAGCCATACTTTACAATCCTAATCCTATTATTTTCACAGGACTTGTTTATTACGCTAGTGTAAAATTCTTAAGCTTTTGTGCAAAACATATAGAAACGAGACTTGCTAAAAATGATTAAAATAAAAAACATATATAAAAGATATGAGAATTTAGAAGTCTTGCAAAATATCAATACACACATTCATAAAGGCGATGTTTTAGCGATTATAGGACCAAGTGGAAGTGGTAAAAGCACTTTTTTGCGTTGTATAAACCGCTTAGAAGTAGCCGACTGCGGTGAAATTATCATCAACAATACTAATATACTTGATAAAAGTACTGATATTAACAAAATACGTCAAAAAGTCTCTATGGTGTTTCAACATTTTAATCTTTTTCATAATAAAAATGTCTTAGAAAATCTCTGTTTAGCGCCAATAAAAACAAAAATTTTGACAAAGCAAGAAGCTTTTGAAAAAGCAAAATTTCTTCTTCAAAAAGTCGGCTTGAGTGAAAAGGAAGAAGTTATGCCTCATAAACTTTCAGGGGGTCAAAAACAAAGGATAGCAATTGCAAGAGTATTAATGATGAATCCTGATATTATTTTATTTGACGAACCAACTTCAGCACTTGATCCTGAAATGATAGGCGAAGTACTTAATATTATCAGAAATCTTGCAAATGAAGGTTTAACTATGCTTGTAGTTACTCACGAGATGGGTTTTGCAAAAAATGTTGCAAACCGTGTGTTTTTTATGGATAAAGGAAGAATCGCGATAGATGCGAAACCAAATGAGATTTTTGAAAATCCAAAGGATGAAAGATTAAAAGAATTTCTCAATAAAATTCTCAATCACTAAGACATATTATTATGGGGTAAAAAAAGCAAAATTCTGCCTTAAAGCTTCATAAGAAATAACACCTACACTTGTCGCTAAATTCAAACTTCTTCCACAGGATTTCATCGGAATAATAAGAGTATTATCCCAATTTAAATCAAGCAAATGTTTGGGCAAACCATAACTCTCACTTCCAAAAAATAAAAAATCTCCTTTTTGAAATTCAGCTTTAAAATATGGCTTTGTACCCTTTGTCGTTGCAAAGAAAAAACGATTTTGGTGCTGTAAATTTGCCTGTAAAAAGCTCTCTAAATTCTCCCAAATCACAGGTTTTAGCTTTCTCCAATAATCAAGCCCTGCTCTTTGTACAGCCTTTTGAGATAAATCAAAAACACTAGGTTTTACAATATGAAGTGTAAAACCGGCATTAAAACACATTCTTCCTATACTACCTGTATTTTGTGGGATTCTAGGATGAACAAGAACGATATGAAACATAATTTATACAAGAATTCTAGGAAGTTGTGGATGAAGTTTTACTAATATTTCATAAGGTATCGTTTGAAAAAACTTAGCCCAAATATTTGCATCGTTAAAAACACAAAGTTCTTCTCCTCCATCTTCACAAGAAAAACTATCCATAGAAATTCTACCAAGTATTTTTTTTCCATTTGCTAAGTACAAATCCCCTACTCCATTGTAACGCAACAATCCATCAGCATAACCTAAATCATAAGTAGCAATTTGAAGCTTTTTGGACGCACTAAAACTTTGACCATAACCTACACTTTGTCCTTTTTTGAGTGTTCTTTGACTAAGCTTATGAGCATAAAGATGTAAAACTTTTTTCAAACTTTCATCTGTATATCCAAACTGCGAAAGCCCAACCCTACAAAGCTCATCTTGCGGAAAGGAAGGATTTCTAAATAAAGCAGAAGAATTATAAGAGTGAAACAAAAGTTGTTTCCGAGTCAAACCCCTAATTAACTCTTTAGCTTCTTGAAACTTCTTATACTGCACGAAAAAACTTCCATCCAATTCATCAGCACTAGCAAAATGAGTAAAAGCTCCTTCTAATTGTAAAGCTTTTTGTTTAAAAATTTTATAAAATTCTGGTAAATCTTCTATGTAAATACCATTACGGTGCATTCCTGTGTCAATTTTAAGATGGATTCGTGTGCCTTTTTTATACTCATTAATCTTTGAAGGTTCATTTAAGGCATAGATAAATCGTGGATTTTCATTTGCATTTGGTCTGTGCGAAAGTATAAGAATAGAATCAAAAATATCTTCAAGTTCTCTTGCTTCGTGCTCATTTTTTACAGCTATAAAAGAAATTCCTTTTTCTTTCGCTACAGGCGCCAAGAGTCTTGCACCGTGTCCATAAGCATTGTCTTTAAAAATACAAATAAGTTTATTAAAACCGCCTGCTTTAGAAGCAATTTTTTCAAGATTAAATTCATAAGAAGCTTTGTGAAGTTTGATTAAAGACATTATTGTTCTGCTACAATTTTCATTTTTCCTTCATTATTAATTCTTATATAAAGAAATTTATCGCCACGGAATTGATAGTTTTTTGTATAATAATCTTCATAAAATGAAATCCTATACATAAGCTCGCCATTTGAGTTTGGATAAGGACTGATGCTAATATTTGAAAATTTGATACTTTTTTGTTCTTTACGAGAAAAAATGGAACGTTTAGTTGAGGCAAATTGAGCAAAACTAGTTTTGTCAAAACGTTTAAATTTTTCTTCATCATAAAAACTTAAATAATTAGATATATCACTTACTGTCCAAGCGTGTTTCCAAGCAAAAAGACTAGCCAATAACAAAGCAATATCTTCTTTTTTTGCCCTAACTTTCTCTTTCTCTTCTGTCATTACATAAACTTTTTTATTTTCTACAATCCGAGCAAAATCTTGCAAATTATCATTAAATAATGCGATGCAGCCTCGTGTTTTAAATTCATCAATTCTTGAACCATCTAAAGGGTAGCCGTGAATCCAAATACCACCACCTGTTTTACCTTGAACCTTATCAAATAAATTTGGATATGTGGTAGCAAAGGCAAAAGGTCCATAATAAGGATCTCCGGGATTAAATTTACGTCCTAACTCATAAAAACCAATGGGTGTTTTCAAATCACCTTCAACTTGTTTATCACCCATTAAGCCTGTAATAATCTCTTTTTGTTCAAATTCTTTTGTAACAATTCCATCTTTATAGGAATATACACCAAGTATCTTATCTGTTTTATTTGTAAGAACTATAACAACATCATTGCTATAATACCCAAACGAAATATCTTTATCACCCAATTCTTTTATCCAGAAATCTTTATTTGCAAGCTCTTTTTCAATAGCTACGCCAACAGCATTTAAACCTTCATTAAGATAAATTTGAACAAAACTTGAAGCTTTAAGAGTACAGACCAATATCAAACAAACTACTATAATTTTTTTTAGCAATATTTTTCCTTAAACAACTAGAGATAATTTTAATTCACATTAAACTTTGATTATATTATTTTTTCCTTAAAAAAGGATTTATAATTTTAAAGGAAATTAAAAGCAAAAAAACTTTATAATGATTATTAATTATTAAGGTAAAGGAATATTCTAAAATGAAAAAAATGTTTTTACTCTATTTTGTTTGCGTTCTCACTCTTTTTGCGCAAGATATCGAAATACAAAATGCTTCTATCAAAAAAACTCCACCAAATGCAAAAAATACAGCTATCTTTCTCACTATTCACAATAAAAGCAATAAAGATATAGCCCTTGTTAATGTTCAAACAGATCTTGCCCAAGCTACAGAATTACATACACATATACATAAAAATAATACAATGGTAATGACCCCGGTACCAGAAATCGTAATAAAAGCCAATTCAAGCAGAGAATTGAAATCTGGTGGAGATCATATTATGCTTTTTAATATTCACCAAAGAATAGATAAAAATACAAAAAACACTGTTACACTTTTCTTTGATACCAACGAAAGCATAAAGCTTGAAAATATTCCAGTGAAAGAATAGAAGCCTTGAATAAAAAATTGCTTTTTTTCTTTATTTTTAGTCTCGCTCTTATTGCTACATATATTTTTTTTGAATTTTATGCTTTAAAAGATACAAAAGGACTTTTTGAAAATATCGATATTTCACAACCTTTATCTTGCGATTTAAACAAGCAAGATTGTGCTTTTGATTTTCAAGGCAAGAAAGTTATAGTATCTTTTTCTCCAAAGCCTTTACAAAGTCTAGAAGTAACACATTTTAGTATTAAAAATTTTGGAGATTATGAAGATTTAGAACTTCAAATCTATGGCTTAAATATGTTTATGGGAACTATCAAACCAAAACTCAACAAAATCAACAAAACAGACTATGAAGGTAAAATGGCTTTAGCAGCCTGTACGCTTGATTCTATGCGTTTTAGGGCTGAATTAAAACAACAACAGCAAATTCTTTTTTCTTTTGATTTTGAATTACGAAAATGAAAAATATCTTAGCATTTATATTCCTTACAGCTCTAATCATTATAAGCTTTTTTCTTTTAAATCACAAAGAATATGATTTTTCCTTAAGATCTGAATTCAAAGAACAAACCACACTGAAAGATTTTGCAGGAAAAAAACTTATTGTATATTTTGGTTATACTTTTTGTCCTGATGTATGCCCTGCTACTCTTGCTTTACTTGGCAAAGAATTAAAAAAAATACACAGCGAAAAAGCTTATGTGCTTTTTATCTCTTTAGATCCTCTTAGAGATGGCGATATAGAAAAGACAAATGAATGGCTTAGATATTTTTACCCCCAAAGCGCAGCTTTAATAGCCCACAATGAAGAAGAATTAGAAAAAATTACTAAAAAATACAATGTATCATATCAAAAAATCAATTTAAAAGATTCAGCTATGTCTTATTCTATTGCTCATTCAAATGAGCTTTATTTGTTCGATGAGAAAGGAAAATTTGTCAAAAGTATTAACGATTTAAATCCAGAAGAACTTTATAATGAACTTAAAAGCTTTTTGAAATAAATCAAAAAGCAAAAAGATCGGTAGAAAGATAACGTTCTGCAGTATCATTGAGCATAGTGAGTATTCTTTTTTGTGGAAATTTTTCAGCTAAAGAGCTTGCAGCATAAACATTTGCTCCGCTTGAAATTCCTACCATGAGTCCACTTTGTGCAAGCTCTTTTGCTGTCTGAATAGCATCTTCATTGCTTACGGTTATTACCTCATCAATAATTTCTTTATTTAAAATTCCGGGAATAAAATTCGCCCCTATACCTTGAATTTTATGAGGACCAGCCTCTCCTTTACTTAAAAGTGGCGAAGCAAAAGGTTCAACAGCGATAATACTTACATCTTTCAATCTTTCTTTTAAAACTTCACCGACACCGCTAATAGTTCCACCTGTACCAAAACCGGCTACAAAAATATCTATTGTCTCTAAATCCCGTATAATTTCTTGCGCAGTAGTTCTTTTATGAGCATTTTTATTCGCCAAATTATCAAATTGAGATGGCATAAAAGAATTTGGCGTTTGAGCTAGAATTTCATTTGCTTTATCTAAGGCGCCTTTCATCCCTAAACTTGCTGGAGTAAGTTCTATGATAGCACCAAAAAGTGTCATCATTTTACGTCTTTCTATACTCATAGATTCTGGCATAGTAATTATTAAAGTAAGGCCTAAATCAGCACAAATCATTGCCAAAGAAATTCCCATATTGCCACTTGTTGCTTCAACAACAACTGTATCTTGATTAATTCTACCTTCATCTAAAGCTACTTTTAACATCTCAAAGGCAGCTCTGTCTTTAATAGAATGACTAGGATTTAAAAATTCACATTTAGCAAACACATTCGCACCATATTTTTCCAATTGAAGTATTGGAGTATTCCCTATTAATTCGCTTACTCTTTTATAAATACTCATAAAAATCCTTATTAGAGCTATTGTTAATAATCTATTAATTTTTACAAAAACTAGATATACAATCAGAATCGCTTGAAGAATAGCTAGAATTCAATCTAGCTTTAAAAGTCATTTTTTCTTTTTACCTTTATTAGCAACAGCTTCTTTAAGGTTTTTTCCTACTTTGAATTTGGCAACTCTAGTCGCAGGAACTTTAACGGTTTTACCAGTGCTTGGCACTCTAGCTTCTCGTGCGGCTCTTTCTGCTGTTGAAAAAGTTCCAAAACCAATAAAACTAATAGTATCACCTTTAGCTAACACTTCAGTAATAGTCTCAATCACTGCATCAGTAGCAGAGGTAGCATCTTTTTTCGTTAGCCCAGCATTTTGAGCGACCTTTGAAATGAAATCCGCTTTAGTCATAAAAGCTCCTTTAATTTTATTAAAATGTGTTATTCTAACATATTTATAAAGTAATTTCAAGTATAAAACAGCTTTTTTAAGATTTTTTTATTGCTTTGTCTTTTTATATTTTTCAAATTCACCACTTTCATCTAGCTTGTTGCCAATCTTTTCATATAAATCATAGTAAAATTCCACAAAAGCCTTACATTCAGGTAAAATTGGTAAAAACAATCCATTCTCTAAAACACAAAAACGACTTAAAAAATCCTTAGCATCAAGCTGTAAAATATAATGTTTTGCTAATTGATAATAATTTTGCAAAGTTGCATTCTTAAATTTCTCATAAGCACACAAGGAAAAATCTACTTTCAAACTCCCCTGTTGAAAAGATAAAGCTCCACTTTCAAACAATAAAGTCAAATGTATGAGTCCTTCTGTATAATACGCTTTTACCTCATCAACTCTCTGCCACGCAATAAGACCAACCGCTCTTTTAATAAGATCGTGAAAAACAGGCAATCTAAGCTCTTCTTTCTCGTGATAAAAAAAATGAATAAGTCCGCCTACAGTAGCCTTATACTCCTCGATATTTTTAAAAAAACCGCTTTTATTCATATTTTTTTCTGTATTCTCACCTGTAAAGAAAATATGTCCAAATTCATGTCCTAAAGTTGAAATTTCATACACTTTTTTCCAAATTTCCTTACGATGAAAAAGAATCTCTCTACCATAAGTTAGAAATTCTTTATCAAACACTTCTGTTGCAATCTGCATAAAAGGCTTACTTTTAGTATTTTCATAGACAAAATTTAAAAAAGCAAAAATTTTTTTACCTGCCTGCTTACTGACAAATTCATCATTTGGAACAACTTGTGCCGAAAACAAACCTTTAAGCTCAGCACCATAAAAAATGACAGGATTGCAGATATAAAGCTGCGTTCTTTCTATATTCATACACACTTCATCTTGCAGCTGCACATTTTCAATATCAATATGCTTGCATACGCTTAAAAAGCTTTCTTTCATCTCCTTGATAAACAAAGCAGAATCAAAATTCCTTTCATCTTGAAGTCTTAAATCCCATTCTAAAGCCACAGCGTGAGTGTAACTGTCCTCATAATACTCCAAAGGATGACCGACTTGCAAAGGTGATTTTACTTTCAACCAAGCAAGTTCAGCCTCTTGCCAAGCGGCTATAACTCTATCATTTTCTTTTTCACAAAAAGCTGCCTTAAGTTTAGTAAAATACTCTATATAAGCTAATTCATCTTCATTACAAGCAAGATTTCTCAAAGAATTAAGCATTGAATCAAAAGCAAATTCAAGTTTTAAAATTTCATTTTCAAAAAATACTGCATACGAAACAAACCTCCAAAGATTGCCAATTCTTACCAAAACTCCGTAACTTCTTTCGCACATTTGACCATTTTGTTCTCTTTGATACAAACCATTCTCACTCAAAAATTGTAAAGCCTCATCTAAACTAGGAAAAATGGAATCTAAAATTTTATTATTCTTTTCTATAATCTCCCTAGTCCAAACCTTCTCAAAGGCATTCATTACAAGACCTATGTTATGAACTCCTTGTATCAAGGTCTGATAAAATTCATTCAAAACTTTCTTTTCTTTTATCTCATTGATAAATTCTTGATGCTCTTTTTCATAAAATCTGCATACTTCATCATATAAAAGATGTTTTATATGAATGATTTGTTCTTCTTTTAAATGTTTCTTTTCCAATTCTTTTACAAAATTTTCTTCTTTTAAATCAATCAAACGTCGTAAAGCTGCTAAAATAACATTTTTTTCAGGTTTTAAAGTGCTTATTTTAATTAAGTTATCTATGCATTCATTGCTTAAATTGTTTTCTAAAATATCATACATTGAAGCAAACTTTTTATTTCGAACCGCAACCATTTTTGACAATTCTTTAAAATTATTCATTGAGCCCTCTTTACATTTGAAAATTTTAATTATAATTACTTTTTTTAACAAGGAGTAAAGTGATGAAAAATATGGGTGAACCAAAATTAAAGATTGTTGCAATGCCCGGAGATACAAATCCGGCTGGTAACATTTTTGGTGGATGGATTTTATCACAAATCGATCTTTCTGGAGCAATAGCTGCAAGAGAACTCTCACCTGAAAGGGTTGTAACCATTTCTATGGATAGGGTTGTTTTTAAAGAACCTGTTTATGTTGGAGATATAGTCTCGTGTTATGCAAAAATTCTAAAAGTTGGAAATACCTCGATTAGTGTTGAAGTTGAAGTGAATGCACAAAGAGTCGATGGATTTGGTTGTACTTCTTGTATTAATGTAACTTCAGCTTTAGTAACATATGTCAGTGTTGATAAACACGGAAAAAAGAAGACTATTAGCGATGAATTAAAAAAAATTCACGGATTCTTGAATCCGTGAATTTTTCACAACAATAAAATTAAATTAACAGCATTTATTAAAACCGCCACTATTGTATTTTCTCTCCAAACATTCTTTAAAAAATTCTGACCTACTCTGAGGAATTCTTTTGGGATGTTTTTCTTTCATATGTTCTAAATACTTATCATAACTTGACAACCCGACTAAAGGATGAAAGAATCTTTCAGCTCTTTCATAATGCAGTTTCATTGTCGAAATTATTTTATTTAATGCTAACATAAGGATCTTCCTTTAATGGGATTGTAATTTTTCCTAGACAAATACCTATACAAGAAAATATAACAAACAAGGTAGTTATCATAAAAAATACACATAGCACTGCATCAAGAATGTTTGCAAATTTGGCTTGGGAAGCTGCATATATTTGTTTTTCAATCTGTTCTTTTTCAATTTCACTGCTCGCAGAAAACAATGCAGTTTTTAAAGTTTTTATTTTTTCTTTTTGTATAGTAAAAGCAGCAATATGAGAAACTGCATTTGAAATTGTATCGCCCTCCTTATAAGGGAGAACCTTTTGAATACCTCCATAAAGAGTAGCTATAAGAACAAAAATAGCTGGAAATAAAGTTATCCAAGTATATTTAGCTTTACCCATTTTTACCAAAACAGTTGTTACCAAAAGCAAAGCCATACCTGCTAACATTTGATTGCTTACACCAAAGAGAGGCCAAAGAGTATAAATACCACCTTTTGGATCAATTGCTCCTTGATAAAGAAAATACCCCCAACCACCAACACTTAAGGCTGTGGCTAAGATTCCTGCGCTAATACTATGAATATCACCTAAAGGTTTATATATATTCCCTAAAATATCTTGAACCATAAATCTGCACGCTCTTGTCCCAGCATCAACAGCTGTTAAAATAAACAGAGCTTCAAATAAAATCGCAAAATGGTACCAAAAGCCCATTAAATCAACTCCACCAAAAAGTTCGTGTAAAATTAAAGCTACACCTATAGCAAAGGTTGGTGCTCCTCCTGTTCTTGAAAGTATAGTTTGCTCTCCTATATTAGTGGTTAAAGTAGCGATTTCTTCCGGACTGATGCTAAAACCCCAAGTTGAAATAGTTGCAGCAGCACTCATTACATCTGCGCCTATTAAAGTTGCAGAAGAATTGATTGCAAAATATAAACCGGGATGCAAAATACAAGCACAAATTAAAGCCATAATAGCTACAGCACTCTCCATAAGCATAGAACCATACCCTACAGCTAAAGCGTGTGTTTCATTTTCTAACATTTTAGGTGTTGTTCCACTTGAAATGAGTGCGTGAAAACCACTAATAGCACCGCAAGCTATAGTGATAAATAAAAAAGGAAAAATTGTACCAGCAAAAACAGGACCACTACCATCAAAATATTGAGTATTTGCTTTTGGCATTTGTAAATCCGGTGCAACTAAAACAATAGCCACAGCCATCACAACAATAACACCAATTTTCAAAAATGTAGAAAGATAATCCCTAGGCGCGAGCAAAAACCAAACAGGTAAAATTGCCGCAACAAAACCGTATATCATCATAATGATTGCTAAAGTTGGAGCATCAAGAGTAAAAAATTCTTTCCAATAAGGATGTAAAGCCACTTCTGCTCCATAATGTATAGACAAAAGAAGAAAAATAAAACCGATAATAGATGCTTCACCAATCTTTCCGGGTCGAATAAAACGCATATAAATTCCCATAAAAATAGCAATGGGAATGGTCATAGCAATGGTAAATAAACCCCAAGGAGACTCTGCTAAAGCTTTAACAACAACCATAGATAAAATAGCAATAATAATAAGCATAATGCCAAAAATTGCAACCATAGCAACGCCGCCTGTAAAATTCCCCATTTCATCTTTAATCATTTCGCCTAAAGATCTGCCCTTTCGACGAGTAGAGATAAAAAGAACAACAAAATCATGTACAGCACCAGCAAAAACACCGCCTACTAAAATCCAAAGCATAGAAGGCAAATAGCCCATTTGTGCTGCAAGAATAGGACCTACTAAAGGACCAGCCCCAGCAATAGCTGCAAAATGATGTCCAAATAAAACTATTTTATTTGTAGGTACAAAATCACGTCCATCATTGTGCAAAAGAGCCGGTGTGGCTCTTGTCTTATCAAGCTCTAAAACTTTGTATGCTACAAAACGACCGTAAAATCTATATCCTATCATATAAATACACAAAGCAGCAACGACTAGATAAACTGCTGAAACAGATTCTCCATTTTGCAAAGCCAAATAAGTAAAACAAAATGCACCCAAAAGTGCTACAAAAAACCACAAAATTTTGGTTATGATAGCATTGCTCATTACAAACCCCTTATTATTTAAAAGTTCCTAATCATAACAAATTCTTAAAGAAAAGAATTAGAAAACCAATAAAAAGTAAATTTTGTTTTACAAAAGGTAACAAATAAACGAATAATTATATGAATAAAGAATTGACACTTTCATTGTGATACACACGTCTAATAACTTCAGCAAATACAGGAGCTACGCTTAAGACTTTAATATTAGACAATTTTTCTTTTAAAGGAATAGTATCAGTAACAACAAGTTCATCTAAAGCTCCACTTGCTATTCTCTCATATGCCATTCCACTTAAAACAGGATGAGTGCAACAAGCCATAACAGAATTTGCGCCTTTGTTTTTGAAAGCTGTGGCTGCTTTGACTATTGTTCCGGCAGTGTCGATAATATCATCAACCAAAATAACATCTTTTCCTTGAACATCACCAATAATATTCATCACTTCACTTTCATTTGCTCTTTCTCTACGTTTATCGACTATTACAATATCAAGGTCTAAAGATTTTGCAATACTTCTTGCTCTTGCAACACCTCCTATATCAGGACTAGCTATGATAGCATTCCTTAAATGTTTGTCCTTGATATAATTATTAAAGATAATACTTCCATAGAGATTATCCACAGGAATATCAAAAAAGCCTTGAATTTGTCCAGCGTGTAAATCTATAGTAGCTACACGGTCAATTCCTGATGCTTCTATTAAATTTGCCACAAGTTTAGCAGTAATTGGTACTCTAGGATTAGCCTTTCTATCTTGTCTTGCATAACCAAAATACGGGACAATAGCTGTGATAGAATTAGCACTAGAACGTCTTAATGCATCTGTAAGGATAAGAAGTTCTATTAAATTGTCATTTGTAGGAGCACAGGTGCTTTGTATAATAAACACATCTTTACCACGTACACTTTCGTCTATTTGAACACTAATCTCTCCATCGCTAAAACGTTTCACTCCAGCATCACTTAAAGGCAAAGAAAGGTATTTTGAAATCTGCTTTGCAAGCTCAACATTGGAAGAACCTGAAAAAATTTTATAACCACGCATTAAATAACCTCACTCTAAATTACGATTTTATAAAATATAAGCTGTTTTTTTGGCATAATAACGCACACTCATAGATAAAGAGAAACAAATAATAAAATAAATTCCAGCCACTAAAGCTATCATTAGTAAAATTTCCTCAAAACTCTTAAGTTGAGCAAGGAGAATTTTTGACTTATAAGTAAGTTCGGCGATCTGCATTCCTGCTAAATATGCGGTATCTTTAAAAGTTGTAACAATTTGTGAAAGCAAAGAAGGGATAATTTTTCTAAAAGCTTGAGGTAAAATGATGTAAAAAAGAGTAAAAAATTTTCCAAAGCCTTGAGAATATGCTGCTTCAAATTGTCCTTTAGGGATAGAATTTAAACCTCCTCTAATAATTTCGGCCATAACAGAACTTGTATATAAAGAAAAACCTATTGTCCCCCAAAAAGCAGGTTCAGCTCTACCAAAAAAACTTGGCAAAACAAAACAAGCAGCAAGCATCCAAAGTAAAAGAGGAGTATTGCGAAAAATATCTATATAACAAGAAGTAAAAAACCTGCTTATTTTGTCGCCATAATTTTTAGTAATAGCTAAAAATGTCCCAAAAAAGATAGAAAGAATACAAGTAGCTAGAAAAATTTTAAAAGTCAAAGCCAAACCTTGTAGTAAAAAATCAAAATTCTGAATGTTTAAAACATTTTCCATATAAATCTCACCGTAATAAATGTGTTTTCTTAAGCTTTTCTTCATAAAATTTTGCAAAATACGCCAAAGGGTAGCAAATTATAAAATATAAAATTGCCGCAAAGATATAAGATGGAGCATAATTTCCGTATTCGGCTGCATAGCTATCTGCTGTGCCCATAAGTTCAACACCTCCTATTATCAAAAGCACAGAAGTATTTTTGATTAAATTTACCATTTGATTTGTCATCGGCGGCAAAATAATTTTTATAGTTTGAGGTATAATAATATATCGCATCTGTTGAACATAAGTAAAACCTTGAGCAGCAGAAGCTTCAAACTGACCTCTAGGTACAGCCAATATCCCGCCTCTAACAACTTCACTGATATAAGCACCGTGATAAGCTCCTATGCCTAAAACACCTATAGTATAAATATCAAGATTAACTCCTAAACGAGGCAAACCGAAATACAAGAAAAAAATTTGTATAACCAAAGGAGTATTTTGAAAAACCTCTACATAAGTCCGAGTGTAAGCTTTGATGATTTTTATTTTACTTGTCGCCATTATCCCTCCAATAGTACCAAAGATAATAGCAATAGCTAAAGCAAAAAAACTTACTTCCAAAGTGTAAAGAAAACCTTGTAAAAAGGCTTTCCAATCTTGTAAAGCATCAAGAAATTTCCATAAAGCAAAAGGATTAATGCTATTTTCATCATAAATTCCTAAAAAAATAAGAAGCTGTCTTAAATACTCAACAAAACCAACACTTTCATTCATTTTATAATCCCCATTTTTTTGCTAATTCATCAATATTTTGCTTATTTTGTTGAACAAAAGTATTAATATAATTTGCAAAATCTTCATCTCCTTTTTTGCTTACAATCCCATAGCTTTGTGGATCAAAAGAATCGGGTAAAATTTCACTTTGAGCATCGACATATCCTAACAATATAGATTTATCAACAGAAAAAGCATCTACTCTTTTTGCATCAAGTGCTGCTTTAATACTTGGATAATCAGGAAACTCGGTAAATTTTATTTCTACACCTTCTTTTTTAGCAGCTTGAGTGAGAGCTTTTTTTGTTGTAGCAGCTTGAGCTACTCCTATATTTGCTTTTTTCATATCTGCTAAAGACTTATATCCTTTTTCCTTTAAAACAAGCAAACCTATAGCATCCTGATAATAAGGTTCTGAAAAATTATAAATTCTTTTTCTTTCAGGTGTAATAGTAAAAGTTGCAATAACAACATCAACAGTTCCATTATCAAGCAAAGGACCTCGTGTTTTTGCATTTACAGGAATAAGTTTGATTTTATTTTCATCATCAAATATGCTTTTGGCTAAACTCTTAGCCACATCAATTTCAAATCCTTTAATCTCTCCTGTGGCTTGATCAAGCAAAGCATAATGAGGAACATCATTTTTTACACCTACAACAAGTTGTCCTCTAGCTTTAATATCATCAATCTTAGAGCCAAAGACATTACTAAAAGTCATACAAAGACCAAAAAATAACGCTGTCAATTTCAATGCAATATTTTTGCAAACCATATTTTCCTCCTTTTTAGAATTGAATTTAATTTTTTAAAATTTTTCCTAGAAAAAGTTTAGCTCTTTCTGTTTTTGGAGATGAAAAAAAATCTTTTGGTTTATTTTCTTCAACAATACTCCCATCTTCCATAAAAAGAATTCTATCCGCCACTTCCTTCGCAAAGCCCATTTCGTGTGTTACAACAACCATAGTTGTATTGCTTTGTTTTGAAATTTGTTTCATCACATCTAAAACCTCTTGTATAGTTTCAGGATCAAGAGCTGAAGTGGGTTCGTCAAAAAGAATATAAGGCTTTTTTGTACACAAACTCCTTGCTATAGCAACACGTTGCTGTTGCCCTCCGGACAAAGTAGCAGGATATACATTTGCCTTATCAACAAGCCCTACAACCTTAAGATAATGGTATGCTATCTCTTCAGCTTCTTTTTTGCTTTTCTTTTGAAGTTTTATAGGAGCTAAAGTAAGATTATGCAAAACACTCATATGAGGATAGAGATTGAAATGTTGAAAAACCATAGCACAGTATTTTCTACAAATTTCTATTTTGTTTTTATGCGTAAGCTTTAAACCATTTACAACTACTTCTCCAGAGCTGACTTCTTCAAGACCATTCATACATCTTATAGTTGTACTTTTGCCACTTCCAGAAGGACCAATAATAACAAGTTTTTCACCATCTTTAACACACAGATTAATATCTTTCAACACCTGATGTTTGCCATAATATTTACTGACGTTTTTTAACTCAATCAAAATTTCCCTTTCAATAATACTTTATAGTTTAAAGTCTTACTGTTAATTATAAAGTTAGAGTTTCCAACTTCATTATAATAAAATTAAAAATTGTACAAAATTTAATATTTTGTTTCATTAAGTTACAATTTAAAAAACATTATATTAAAGTTACATTTTCTCATAATATGAGCTACCACCTGAAAAAACTTTTTTAAAAAATTTGGTTTCAGGAATAATATCTGCATTGCCAACGTACAAACGACCTTTATTTGACAAAACTCTATAAAAATACTCCATCAATTTTACTCTAGAATTGTAATCAAAATAAATAATCATATTTCTAGAAATGACAATATCAAATTGCCCAAGTTTTAAAAACTTATCCTCCAAAACATTACACATATCAAATTTACACACGCATATTTCATTTTTATTAATGCTAAAAACCCCATTTTCCTCAACAAAAAACTTCTTCTTTTCGGATTCACTTAAACGTTGTAGAGTTCTGCCTTGATATTTACCCATTCTTGCTTTTTCAATAGCATTTGAATTAATATCAATCCCTAAGATATACATATCCTTAAAACAATTTTTTGCTCCAAGTAAAGCTAAAGAATACACTTCCTCTCCACTTGAACAGGGAGCACTTAAAATTCCAACTTTTTTTTCTAAACTTTTCGCATATACAACAATGTCTTGAAGTTGAGAGAGCTCTCTTAGAAAATAGGTCTCTCCAATAGTTACAAAATCTAAAACTTCCTGTCTTAGCTGTTTATTGAGTCGAATTTTATTTACAAATTCGGCAAAATTTTGAAAATGTAATTTGCTAATAAAATTGGGTAATTTAAGCATCAAAATATTTCTTTTTTCATTCAAATCAATACCGCTAATTTCAGTTACAATTTTAATAAATTCATTTAATTCTAATTCACTAATTTTATTTTCCATAAAATTCAATCCCCCCCCCCACTTTATTTAATATATTAAATTTTGGTTATTCTTCTATGAAATGTATAATCTCTTTTTTGATTTCTTCTAAGCCCATAGTTTTCAGATAGGGATTTATCTCTTTAGCCCGTTTTGGCATACCATAAACTACAGAATCCTGTTCATTTTCACACAAGCATTTTACTCCTGCCTTGTAAAGTTTAAAAAGACTCTTCGCTCCATCATCACCCATTCCTGTTAAAAGAATAGCAAGAATTTTATTTGTAGCAACAAGTGAAAGAGCTGATTCAAAAAGCAAATCCACATTAGGATTAAAAGTCGTAACTACATCTTTCCAACTAGCCATAATACTCAAATTTCCAGTTAAAATAGTGTTTTTCTGACAAACATAAATTTTATTGCTTAGTAATTCTTTGTTTCCAAGCAAAGATACCTCGCTTAAAGCTTCTTTATTAAACTGTCCAATAAAAGAAGGAATAAACCCGGCACTCATATGTTGAGCAATCACGACGCAAGAACTTTTAATATCCACATCATTTAAAAGAAATTTAAGCTGATTAGGACCCCCGGTCGATGAACCTATTAATATAAGCTTCATTAGTTTGCCTTTGAAAATTTAAATTCTAAAGTGCTTGAAAAAAGTCAAAACAGAAGTATAACACAAACAAAATAAAATTTACTCTATAATTTTAGATAAAAGGCTATTTTTATAATTTTATTATGATAGAATATAAACTTAAAAAATTTATTTTTGGATACACTTTAATATAATGTTAAGAAAGATTATTTATATCGCTAATGATCACGCAGGATTTGAACTCAAACAGAAAATTTGTCTTTTTTTTCAAAAAGAACATATTACTTTCACTGACCTTGGTGTCAATTCTACTCAAAGCTGCGATTATCCGGACTATGCTCATTTATTAGCTTCAAAAATAGATGATACAAGCTTTGGAATTCTTATTTGCGGTTCAGGTATAGGCGTTTGTATGGCTGCAAACAGACATCCACATATTCGTTGTGCTCTATGCAATGAAAGTTTGAGTGCAAAACTTGCAAGAAAACATAATGATGCAAATGTATTAGCTTTAGGCGGAAGATTAATAGGTGTTGAATTGGCTATTGATATTATTTCACATTTTATCCAAACACCTTTTGAACAAGGAAGGCATATACAGAGAATTCAAAAAATTGAGGTTAATTTACAATGCTAGCAAATTGGTTAATTTTAACAATACTTATTTGTGCCACTCTTTATTTAATCGTTATGTTGCTTTATTATAGAACCTTACTTAATAAAGAAAAAATTTCAAAAGATTTTATAAAAAACAATCTAGATGATACAGAAATTATCATTAGAAAACTTCAAGTTCAACTTCAAAGAAGTCTTGGAAATATCGATATATTAACTGAAGAACTTAATAAAATCAAAACCGATCTTACCTCACTAAGGACTCGAAATTCTCAATACAGATTAGAAAACGATAAATTGCGACAAAGAATTAAAGAATTAGAAGCAAAAATAGAGGCCTTACTATGAAAGAACTTACAGCTGAAGAACGCCGATACCTTACCAACAGCATACGAGTTATACCTGACTTTCCAAAAAAAGGTATTTTATTTAGAGATATTACCACTCTGCTTAATGACAAAAAAGCTTTAGAGCTTTTACTTGCCCATCTCACAAACCGCTATAAAAATGTGAATTTGGACTTTGTAGTTGGTACAGAGAGTAGAGGTTTTATTTTCGCTGCTATGATTTGTGCGAGTTTAAAACTGCCTTTTGTTCCGCTGCGAAAACCGGGCAAACTTCCATCATCTACCTTTAGCTGTGAGTATGAACTTGAATATGGTAAAGACTCAATACAAATTCACCAAGATGCTTTCAAAGGTAAAAATAAGGCAAAAGTTTTACTTGTAGATGATCTTATTGCCACAGGAGGAACAGCCTTGGCCTCTTATGAACTCATCAAAAAAGCAGGAGGAGAATGTGTTGAAGTCTGTTTTTTGATGAATCTTGAAAATTTAGGTGGAGAAAAAAAATTAAGTCTCTTTGTCCCTGTATACAGTATTTTAAAATTTTAAGGAGTTTTGAATGAAAAAATGGTGTAAGATATTTATTTTTCTTATCTTAATAGCTCTTATAGCTTATATTATATACGGACTTATTCAAAATGATTTTTCTCTTGAAGCTTTTATTATAAATATATGGAATCAACACGTTGAAAAATGGGGATATGTTATATTATTCTTTTGGAGCATCTTAGAAGGCGAACTTGGACTTATTTTTGCAGGACTTGCTGTACACGATGGCAAAATGCATTTAGCCCTTGCTATTTTTATAGCTGGACTTGGTGGTTTTGTAGGTGATCAAATTTATTTTTACATAGGAAGATATAATAAAAAATATATCCAAAAAAAACTCCATACACAAAGGCGCAAATTTGCAGTAGGACACTTACTTTTACAAAAATTTGGTTGGCCTATCATCTTTATTCAACGTTATATGTATGGTTTTCGTACAATTATACCGATGAGCATAGGTATTACACGTTACAGTGCAAAGAAATTTGCCTTTATTAATCTTTTGAGTGCTTGGATATGGGCAAGCATTACCATACTCTTAACTTGGTATTTTGGTTCTTTAATACAAGATTTTTTATTTTGGGCGAAAAAACATTGGTATCTTGCTCTTATTCTTATCTTGGCTTTTTTATCACTCTTATTTTTTAGCTTTAAACAGATGGAAAAAACGATATTAAAAGAAAGGAAAAAACAATGAAATTTGAATTAAGCAACAAAAAACTCAATGCTATTAAAGCAGATTTTGAGATTGTTTTTGTACAAAAAGAAAAGCTAAAACAATTCTCCAAAGAAAAAGATTTTTTTAAAATAAACAATTTTAAAGGCGAAGGCGCTTGTCTTGATATAACAAATAAAAAACTCTTTATAGAGCTTAAAAATGTTGAATATGAAGAAATAAGACTTACTTTTTATACTGCCTATAAAATCCTTGAAAAACTCAACATCAAGAGTGTAAAAACTGCAAGCGTTGTTGGCAAATGTGTTGTAAGAAGTTTCGCTTCTTTAGTTGAAGGTGTACTTTTTGGCGCCTATAAATTCGACAGATATAAAAGTGAAAAAAAAACATCTACCTTAGAAAAATTTTTCATTTCTACTGAAGAATTTTCACAAAAAGTTTTTGATATAAAAGAAGCACGACTAGGAATCGAAAGGGGAGAAATTTTTGCAAATGCTACCAATTACACTAAAGATATAGTCAATGAAATTCCGGAACTCTACACCCCACTTACAATGGCACAGGACGCACAAAATCTTGCAAAGACAAACAAGAATATAACGTGTAAAATTTATGATGAAAACTTCCTTCATAAGCAGAAAATGGCTGCTTTTTTAGCTGTTAACCGTGCTTCCATTCACCCTCCAAGACTCATTCATCTAAGCTATAAAGGCAAAAATGCAAAAAAACGTGTTGTTTTTGTAGGTAAAGGATTAACCTATGATAGTGGAGGATTAAGTTTAAAACCAAGCGATTATATGCTTACGATGAAAGCTGATAAGAGCGGTGGGGCTGCTGCTTTAGGAATTATGAAAGCTGTATCAGAACTTACTATGGATCTTGAAGTACATTGCATTATAGGAGCAACTGAAAATATGATAGGGGGCAATGCTTATAAGCCTGATGATGTTCTCATTTCTCGAGAAGGTGTTAGTATTGAAGTGAGAAACACAGATGCTGAAGGGAGGCTTGTTTTGGCTGACTGTCTCTCCTACGCACAGGATTTAAAACCTGACTTGCTTATCGATATGGCAACTTTAACAGGTGCTTGTGTAATAGGACTTGGCGAATATACAACTGCGATTATGGGTGTGAATGAGGATCTGCAAAATGAATTTTACCAAAGTAGCAAAAAGAGTGGAGAATATACTACTATCTTGCACTTTAATCCTTATTTAAAAGAGCTTATTAAGTCAAATATTGCGGATATAAGCAACACAAGTTCAAGTCGATATGGTGGAGCTCTTACAGCTGGACTTTTTTTAGAAAAATTTATTCGTAAAGAATATAAAGACAAATGGCTTCATCTTGACATAGCAGGACCTGCCTATACAGAAAAAAACTGGGGCTATACGGCTTTTGGGGCTGGTGGAGCTGGTGTGAGAATGTGTCTTACCTTTTTATTTCATCTTTTAAAGAAATCTCAATGAGTCTTTGTGTTGGTATAGTAGGTTTGCCAAATGTTGGCAAATCAACAACTTTCAACGCATTAACTAAAGCTCAAAACGCTCAAAGTGCAAACTACCCTTTTTGCACGATAGAGCCAAATAAAGCTATGGTTAAAGTACCTGATACACGTCTTGATGAGTTGGCTAAAATTGTAAAACCTCAAAAAATAATCCATTCCTTTATTGAATTTGTCGATATTGCAGGATTAGTGCGTGGAGCAAGTAAGGGTGAGGGCTTAGGAAATAAATTTCTTTCAAATATACGAGAGAGTGAAATAATTTTACATTTGGTACGTTGTTTTGATGAAAAAAATATCACTCATATTGAGGGAAATGTGGATCCTTTGAGAGATGTTGAAATTATTAATACAGAGCTTATTTTAGCAGATATAGAACAACTAAGCAAAAGGAAAGAAAAACTTGCAAAGGAAGCTCGAACAAATGCTAAAGAAGCGAAAGAAAAATTAGAATTGATAGATTCTTTATTACATCATCTTAATCAAGGTTTCAGCGCAAATACTTTTGAAAAAAAAGATGAAAAATATCAAGCTTTAATCAAAGAATTACGTTTACTTTCAGCAAAAGAAGTTATTTATGGGGCAAATGTTGATGAAGAAAGCATCAATGAAGATAATGATTATGTCAAAAAACTCAAAACATATGCAACAAAACACGATCACGAAGTAATTAAACTTTGTGCTAAAATAGAAGAAGAATTATTAAGTCTTAGTATAGATGAAGGCATTGAATTTTTGAATTCCTTAGGGGTAAAAGAAAGCGGACTTGAGCAAATTATACGTACCTCTTTTTCTAAACTTGGACTTATTAACTACTTCACAGCTGGAATAACTGAAGTACATTCTTGGACAATAAAAAAAGGTTACAAAGCTCCAAAAGCAGCAAGCGTTATTCATAATGATTTTGAAAGAGGCTTTATTAGGGCAGAAGTTATCAGTTTTAAAGATTTTATTGCCTACAAAGGTGAAAATGGAGCAAAAGAAGCTGGAAAACTCCGTTTAGAAGGTAAAGATTATGAAGTTGTTGATGGAGATATAATACACTTTAGATTTAATGTATAAAAAATCAAAATTATATATTTCTATAACATTAAAACACAAATATTCAAAATTTCAGTTTGATTTTAAGATCTGTTTTTATTTTAATTCCCCTCAAACTTGTTCCATAATGGAACAAGTTTGAAATAACTGTCTTTGTTTTTAATTTTCTCAAATTCTAAGTTTTTGTCTTTTTTGATATTTATCAGTTG
>NZ_JAPHNA010000040.1 GCF_026241315.1 Campylobacter sp. MIT 21-1684
AATACAAAGAGAACAAAAACCAAGCAAAGGGATTTTTGAGGATAATCAGTATATCCCAAAGGAAACACTACGATGAAAAAAGAGTCATTCAAATGGGATAAATTTATTTTAGATTGTTTTTTGTGTTTTGGTATTTTAACAATATCTCCATTTGTATTTTTCTACCCAATACAATGGTTTTTTGGTTTATACCCAATACAATGGATTGTTAATTCATATCCAATACAATGGTTTTTTGATATAAGTTGGATTGAACCGCAGATTACTTTTTGGTTTGTTTTGGAAAGTATGATTTCACTTTCTGTAATCAATTTCTTTTATAAAATACACAAATCGAGTTTATTTTTATCGTTTATCTTTACGATATGTTATAGTGTATTCGCGTGTTATTTTTTTAGTCACGGAAGATAGGAGTTTTTAATGCAATATTTCATAACAATTTATATCCACCCAATGAAAGCTAATATCCCTCACGCCTTTTTAGGTTTAAGTCATATTCACCCTGATGACTTAGACAAACAAGATAAACAAATAAGAGAAGAAAAACTTAAAAAAGCTGATTGGAAAGATTTTGATAAAAAATGGTATGAAAGTGTGGAGATAAATGAATGTAATGATGGTTTCTTTGGCTTTGCACCTGTGGAATCTGCTACTAATCATTGGGGTAAAGTCTTTGAGAATAATCAATACAATCACGAACCATATGAAAATGTTGAGCAGTTTAACGATAGTCCATACAAAAAGACCGACATACGCAGTTCATCTACCTTTCAAAGTAATAATCGTTGCGTATTTGAAATCTCACAAGAGCAGTATGAAGAACTCTTGGAATCTATTAAAGGAATATAGCTTGTATATTCCTCTCTATTCAACACTCAAAGCAAAGCTAGAATCTAAAGGACTAGATTCTATTACAAGCGGACAGATTGCGTGGTTTGTGTGTAGTGTTGGATTATTTATTGTCCCTATGTTATATCTATATTTTTCTAACGATAATAATCAGTATGTTATTCTGTTCTTTATGTTTTTTATCTTTATATTTAATTTATTTTATATTGTGAATATATTTTCATTTTCATTGGTTATAGCATTTATTTGGATAGATATGTATTTTAGTTATTATTTTAGAGAGATAATTTATATTTTGGCAGTAGCTTTTATTATTTTTACATTAATTTGTTTAATCTTGAAAAAATGGAGAATTTTTATGACTTTTTGTTTTGGTATGGCGTTTGTATTTCTTTCAATTAAATTATTTGAAATGTTAGGAGGATTGATGAAATGAAACATTATGTAACTATCTATATTGACCCGATAACTGATTGGCAAGGATTCACCCACGCCTTTTTAGGTTTAAGTCATACTCACCCTGATGATTTAGACAAACAAGACAAACAAATAAGAGAAGAAAAACTTAAAAAAGCTGATTGGAAAGACTTTGATAAAAAATGGTATGAAAGTGTAGAGATAAATGATTTTAATGATGGCTTTTGGGGATTTGGAGCAGCTGGAGAAAGTATTGGTTTATTTAAACGAGCTGCAGGAAAAGTATTTAACAATAATCACTATATAATGGATAATGATGTAAAAACAAATACCTATAAAATCAAAAAACTAAGAAGCAACCAAACTTTTAAAAATCGTTGCACTTTAGAAGTTTCACAAGAACAATACGATAAATTGTTACAAGATATAAAAAATGATTATGAAACCACAAAAGCAATTACTCCAAGAAGTGAAGCAAGTATAAATGATGATTTTACTTATAATGTATTTAACAACAACTGCACCACTTGGGTATTAAACAAACTAGATTCTATCGGTATAGAAGTAATAGATGTAAAAGAATGGATACCTGATAATATCTCTGCTAGAGATTCTTTGCTTAGTACATTCCATTACTTAAAGTTTTATAATAACACCTTCCTCAAATTCCAAAATATAGATGAGAATCTTAAAAGCATTAAAGGAGCAAAAGCTTTTAGGCAATGGACTAGAAGTATGATTGATAATAATTATATTTGTTATGTTGATGAAAGTGCTTTAGAAAAACAAATACAAGGATTTTGCAAAAGGGATATAGACAATCAAAGATATTATGAAAGTATTAAGAAGTTTTATAAGATACAAGCACAACTAAAAAGTATATACGAGAGACTGAATACTCTTTTAGAAAAGATAATTCAAAAATGTAACAATACCATCAAAGGTGATTTTGAGCTTATCTATTGGGATAAACAAGCAAATAAAATCAAATTCCTAAAGGCAGAAAATGATTATAATCCTATTATAGTAGAGAATTTTAATTTAAATATCCTAGCAAATAATTGCTCCATTAGCAAATTTTATCCCTTTATCTTTATCCCCAAAGATAAAATCTTATCAAGAATGTTATATCATAAATATGATTATGGTAAAGTTTCAGAGAGTTATCAGAGTGCTGCAAATGAATTTTATTTGAATGTTTTAGCAGGAATACAAAGTGATAAATATTGGAGCAAAAGCTATCACAAACTTTCAAAGATAAATAAACAATTTCAACCAAAAGAGCTAGAAAATGTCTAAAACAACCAAAACAAAAAAAACAATCTTTGCTTATAATAATCAAATCATTGATATACAAGAATTAGAATCCAAAAACAAAGACACAATTCATTCAAAGATTTATCTTTGTGGCATAGAACTCACAGGTGGCACAGAATCTAATAATCCTTTCTCTCAATACTTCTTTGGCACCTTAGATTCTCAATCCAACATTGGATTAGATGATTCTCAACCCACC
>NZ_JAPHNA010000041.1 GCF_026241315.1 Campylobacter sp. MIT 21-1684
GGGAGGAGAATCTTCGTTTAAGTGGTAAAGAATGGGTAAAAGAGTATAAAGAAAAAGAGGGGCAAAGTGAAGAGAACCTATTAAATGATTTAGATTTTGACTTCAGAAAAAATGTAGCTACTTTTATTAACATTTTAAGGAATGCTGGCGCAAATGTTGTTGTTACTTCTACTAGAAGGTCTAAAAAAAGAGCTATCCTTATGCACTATGCGTGGCGTATAAGTGTTTCAAAAGATATTACTCCTCAACAAGCTCAAATCGAAACACAAAAAGAAAATATCCCAATTAATTGGATACATACAGATTCTAGCGGTAATTATTCAGAGAAAATTTCAAGAGAAAAAGCATTGGAGATGGTTAAAGCTTATGGTATGAGGGATAAAGCTTCTCTTACATCAAATCATATTTTAGGCAAAGCTATTGATATGACAATTACTTGGACAAAAACAATAAAGATAAAAGATAAAACGGGAAAAGAATATATATTAATAGCAAATAATGGTGCTAAATGTAAAGAACTCCACAATATTGGAGCAACTTATGGAGTCTATAAGTTGGTAAAAAATCCACCTGATGACCCACATTGGTCATTCAATGGAAAATAGGAACATAAATGCATTATATATTCACTATACTCTTTTGTTACAATAGCTTATTTGCGCTAATAGAAAAAGAAAAAAGTTTTGAAGATACAAATATCACAGAAGCATACAGACAGATAAAAAATAGTTTTTCAGAGGGCTATTATCTCCCACAGAATATTAAGGCTATGGAAAATATTACGCAAATGCTTGATGATAAAGAAAGTGAAATTTATGGCTATAAAAACTTTAAGGTGCTATGGCACAATGAAAATGAAGTAACAATAAGTCTTAATGCTTTTGAAAATGGAGAAAGAATTTGCACTTATAAAAGTTATGATATATTCTTAAAGCAAATAAATACAAATGTGCAAGGCATTATAGAATCCAAAATGCTTTACCCGCAAGATATACAAACATACATACAAAATGCTTGTGCTTGTAACTATTTTCGTGGTGAATATGGATATGATAAAGCAAGACAAAAAGAACTTGATGAAAAAATAGAACAATATTGTAAGCCACTCCCACAAACTTACAATATTTTGCAAGAAAAATATAATAATCAGCCAAAAATGCAAAAGATTTTGAAAAGGGTAAACGAGCTGTAAAATAAAGTATTTAAGGAACAAACAACTATGCTGTTATTTATCAATCCCTCAGGCAAACTCATAATAAAAGAAAATTCCCAATGAGTATTTCTCCTCTCTCTTTCACATCAAAAGCCAAACACAATACACAAGTAAGCTTTGATATAAATGCAAAGTTTCAATACACTATAAAAGAAGATTTTATGAAATATTATAATAAACATTTAGAAGAAGAATTGCAAGGTATTTCTAATCTTGCAATGAATAATGAAGACTTCGCTGAATTTTTATGATAAAGGGTTAAAATAATGAAAGTATTAAGTTTAATATTGCTGTGTTGTGTTTTATTAAATGCAAATAATCTTTTAAATGACTTCAGCAAATATCCTGCGCAAATATATCAAGGAAAACATAAAATCTCACAAGAGTACAAGTGTGCAAACACAGAATGCAGAGATATAAATGGTAAGTTAGTGGATTTAAAGATTAATTTTGCAGGTAAATATTCAATAATACCTCATAGTTGTGGCACTGGATGCAGATTTTATTCTTTACTGGATAAACAGAGCGGAAATGATGACTATATGATTCTAAGTAGATTTAACACAACACCTGATACAAACAATAAAGATAGCATTGATATTTTGTTAAGTCGAAAGGATAGCAATCTTTTAATAAATTGGTCAAAAAATTTATAAACAATGCAAAATATAATGGAGAGCATAAGCAAACAATTAGAGTGAAAAAAACTGGAAAAGAAGAAAAGGTAAATGTGTTAGAATATCTTTTAGATGATGGTACTTCCATAGGTATTCGCTCTAATTCTCAAACAGGTGGAAGAGCCATAGATATCAATAAAAAAGAAAAGATAATTCATAATTTGGAGACGATGAGAAAATGAAATACAAAGCACTAGAAAGTATTGATGCATTCCTGTTTAATTCTATTTATAAAACGGGTATAAATAAAAAAATAGCAGTTATTTTAGGAGAGCAAGCATTAGATTTAAAAATACTCTTAACCAACCCACATATTACGAAAATAGATATTTTAGAATATTTTGAATATTGCATTTTGCAAGAAGTGCAATCTGATTTTGAAATTGATGAGGGCTTTATGGGACAATATGATATTTATCCACTTGATATTTTAAGTAAAAGCCTTTTTGAAAACGACCCGCAACCTAGCTATGCAAGTGAATATATAGGGATAATTGGGGAGTGTTTCTTGGGTAATTTGATAGACTTTACTTGCAAAGATGAAGAAAAAAGTTTGTCGCACTCCTTTGATTCTCCATTGGAAGCTTGGAAATATTTTAAAGAAATATTTTTTTATCAATATCAAAATTATTTATATGATTATAGTAAAAAAGAGGATTACTCTAAAATACTTTGGAGCAATCCTAAAGATTGGAATTCTTGGGATATAAATGCAACTCTC
>NZ_JAPHNA010000042.1 GCF_026241315.1 Campylobacter sp. MIT 21-1684
GAACTATAAACACTTTAACTTCTAGTGGTAGTGGGGCTACCATCAGCAATCAAGCTAAGATTATTACTCTCAATTCTGCGGGTACTAACAATACTATTACCAATCAAGCACAAGGAACTATTAGTACTTTTAATTCTCAAACCACTAGCACCTTAAGCAATCAAGGCACAATAGAAACTCTTGCACTTGACTCTGGTACTTTAAACTATAGTGGAAATGGAAAGATAGAAAAGAAAATACTAGTACCAAAAGGAGCTACATTTAGCAATACTGATGCCATTAACTTAGCTGTTTTAGAAATTGAAAACTCAGGTACTATTCAAGCTACTAAAGACATTACTATAAACAACAACTCCTTCCGCCTGCAAAACAACAATATGATTCAAGGAAATATTACTCTTAATAGTGCTGATGCTACTATACTAAACTATGCTTCATTGCACGGTACACTGACTAATAAAAAGAATGTAAGCAATTTAACCAATACAAGTTTCAATACTCTCAATACTTATATAAATGCTGGTACTACTACTAGCCTCACCAATACAGGAAAGCTTGATACCCTAACCAATCAAGGCACTCTTAGCACCCTTATTAACAGAGGTATTATTACAACTCTAAACAATAGTGGCACTATCACTCAAGCAGACAATGAAGGAACTCTAAGCACTTTTACTCAAACAGCTGGGAGCTCAAATCTTAACAATAGTGGCACTATCACCACTTTTACTCTCTCTCAAGGCAGAGCTACACTTAAAAATGAAGGCACAATAACAACACTTTCACAAAACAATGGAAATCTTACTCTAAACAATTCAAAAGAGATATCAAAATTCACTAAGTCAAATGGAACTTTAAATCTAAGAAACTTTGGAACAATTACAGATTTCAGCAATGCTAATGGCAATGCTAGCATCTATAATGAGGGAATATTTAAAGGAAGTATAACAAATACTAATGGCACTCTTTCTTATGATGCTTCTTGGACAAATGACCCAAACAATACAGACAGAAAGATAGTATGGAAAGACAATGCAAGTAATGCTGAGAAATTCCATTTTAAAAATGATAATGGAAGTATTACTATTAAAGAAAGTTCTATTCTTTTAAATATCAACCAAAGCAATACAATGTACAATGCTAGTCAAAACAACGCAAATCTTGTTTTTCAAACTCCTGCCAATGGACACTTAGTTGTAGCAGGAAATAAAGCTTCTAATATTCTCTTTGACACTCCAAGTTTAATCATCAATCCTAAAGAGAATTTTTCCTTTGGTAGGAATTATAATTTTGCAAATCTTGTACTCAAAAACGATAACGGCGCTCTTTCAGCTATAGGGGGGGGGTATGGAACTGATATTGTTAATAACGGGGCTGGTTTAAGTCTTGCTAATGTAATAGGCTATGAATCCTTATACAATATAGAACAAGGGAGTGCCCCGAATACTTTTAGAATAGGAGTTGATGTAAGTGATGGATCAGGAGCAATAGCCAATCAAAGTTTTCTTGATTACTTAATGAAGAAATCCTTATTTATTGATTCTCTTTTAGTGCATTCTGAATTGTATGGAAGGAAGAAAGAGAATTTCTTTTTCTTGCCATATTTTTCATACAAATACCTTGAATTAAAACAAAGTAATGGAGAGCTCTTTGGACACGATAAAGGTTTTCTAACAGGTTTTACCCATTTATTCTCTAATGGCGATTCCTTAGGAGCTTTTCTCTCCCATGATTATTCTCAATATAAATTTGCTGATTTTAGCGGATTGGATAATTTTAACCTCTTTCTTCACACCAAAGCGTATTATATTGGAGCTTATTATGTAAAGTTTTTAGCACAACGTGGACGTTTTGTGTATCATTTAAAAACTCAAGTGAAAAGCTCTTTAGCAAAGAATGAAATAGAAAATGAAAGGGGTGTTGGAGAGAGTTCTATGTATGCCTATTCTGCTGATATGGATTTGGCTATTGATTTTTTCAATAATGAAAAGAAAAGGGATTTAACCTTTATCCTAGGTCTTGGATATGAAGGAGCCTTTATGAAAGGTTTTTCTATGGATTATAATCCTGATATTTACTACAAGAGCTTGCTAGTGAATTTACTCTATCTCAATACTGCTACTCAATTTAAATACGATTTTTATCCTTTTACTCTTTCTTTTGAATTTGGAGCAAAAGCATATTTAAGAGACACACTCAATACACGAGCAAGAATCTATGGAGAAAATTTTAAAGACTTTGTTCAGTTTGCACCTCTTTTAGCTTATGGAAATGCTGGTATTAATCTTGAAATAGCTAAGAATTTTAATTACACACTCTCCTATCAAGCAATAGCAGCAAAACGAAGCTATACCCATAGAGTGTTTGGAAAATTTGCATACTGGTGGTAAGAAAGTTTATTGTACTCTTTTCTCAAAGAAGCTCTAAGAATGCTTTTTATTAATCTTGTATCTGCTTTTTTATATAAGTTGATAGAAACTTTTGAGAGCTTTGTATAAAAGTTCTTTAAGAAGTTAAGGCTTAGTTCTTTATAAAGTTAAGGTTTAAAAGATTCTTTTAAAAGTAAGGTTATTAGCAAAGTAGAAGTTTCATAAAAAGAAGGTTGTGAGA
>NZ_JAPHNA010000043.1 GCF_026241315.1 Campylobacter sp. MIT 21-1684
TTGGTATCCTGTATCAACTCGATGTATTGGCAATACCTGCCTTGCCATCGCTAATCACAAAGCTGGAGCATTCAGTAAAAGACTTACAGTTGGGGAATTAAGTGCTTGGAGAACAGCAACTTTAGAGCAAGATCCAAAACAATCTAATTATTATTTAGGCTTCTTGGTTCAAAATAATTGGTCTATAAATAGAAATGGGCAAAGGTATAATTATTTTACCTATTCAGCTATTATGTTAGATCCTAGTGGTCGTATTCATCAATTATCTAGCCAAGTGCTTAATAATAACCTAATCATTAGACAATTAAGCAATTCATATAAAAATCAATTTGATAGATATTTTGGTGGATTGAGAGTTTATTAAGAATTTTATTTTTAGATAAAAAATGATAAACAATATAAATTCATATCAAAACAATATTCACATAGCTGTCGATAATAACACAAAAAACAAAGATATTATTTCAAAAAATAATACTTCTCTTGTTGTCCAAGATACATCAAAAGCTATAAACCGAATTTTAGGCTATGACGTGGATAGTGAAGGCTATTTCACAAGTGGTTTTAACGAAGTAGCAGGAATACCAAAAGAGTTTAAAATCTATGCAAGGGGTGCTGAAAATTTAATGGAAGACTTTAAAAATAATTTAAGTATTTTTGTAGATATTGATATTGTGAAAAGTTTAGGCAGGGCGTATAAAGTTTTTTCACAACTCACACCACAAATTAGTGGAAATTTTACACAAAAAGACTTAGAAAATTTCCCACAATATTTTCAATACAATGACAAAAGTTTAGAGCTTACAAAGATTTATACCAAAGAAGAATATATAAATATCAGTTACACAGAAGAAAGTCTATTTAATAATCTACTAGATTGCTTAAGTTTTCCAAGTCTTAGTATTGGTTTGGATTTTGTTGATAAAAATAATGATATTTTTGAATCGAGTCGTCATATTAATTTAGGAGAAAATGCCTATAAAAACGCAGATGGTTCTATCTCTAAGGGCGGAGTTTTGATGGCGTTTTTGGCTAATGGTGTGTCATTTTTGCGAGGCGAGACGACAGTTAGTGGAAAGTTGGCTGGATTTGATGAGAATTTTGGTGCTAAAGAAAGAAGAGAATTGATAAATTTTATGAAAGAAAATCCTATACTTTACGGACAAAATGAAAATGAAATTGGAAAAAATTTAATCAAAGAACTCACTTTAGGTGATACATTTACAGATGTAGAGGGATTTAAACAAGAATGGCTTAAAATGAAAGCTCAAAGCGATGAAGCAATGAAAAATCATCAAAACAATATGGCTTCATTTTCAGGCACAAACACTCGAAACAAAGAAGAAAACTCTAAAAAATCGTTCAAGTCTATACAAACGGAGAGTAAGAGCCAAACTTATAAAGATAAGAATTCTAATAAGAATTTAGACCTTGCTAAAATGGAGCTAATGAAAGAAATATTAGATATTCTTTTCAATCAAAAGTCAAGTTCAAATTCTAATTACAAAGAGTTGCACTATTTTATTAGTTCTAAAACAAGCATTGGCTTAAATATTTTAGTAAATCCAAATTTTTTAAGAGAATTTATAGCTTCTAAAACAAAAAAAGTGGATATAAAAGCATAAGCTATAAATTTATTTCCTTATCAATGTTGATGGCTACTTTTTATGCCTTAAAATCGTAGTAATTCATCTGAAAAACGACAAGAAAGCTTTAAAAAGAATAACTAGTTTCTGGTCCATTTTTTAAATTTTTGTGCTTCTAGTATTTTGTTAATTTTATCCCTTAAAACTTCTTCCACAAACTTATCCCAAAGAGTGCATCAGGTGCAGCAGAGCTTCCTCCAAAACTACTATTAACAGAAATTGCTGTGCTAGAGTTGAGGCTGTATGTTGAACCTAGAGAGATAGTAGGGATAGAGCGTAGCTGCGAGTTTTGATTTCCATTAATTTTTTGTTCAGTTTGAAAACGTTGTTCTGCTCCTAAGTCTAAAGTGATTTTAGGGCTTAGGATTATAGAGAGGTCGCCTCCTAGATAGAAACTATTGCCGTATTCTATTTTTGCAAAGGAAAAATTGCGTTTTTGATTGTAGTTAACACCGACATAAATGCCATACACAACAGGGTCGTTATATCCTCTTAATGCGCCTTGCAGGTTTTGGGATTTGAAATAGAAGTTTGTATTTTCATTAATGGCTTTTTCTCTATGGACTAATGCTGTTTGGAATGTGATTTGTGGGACAAAGTCAGCTATTGCTTCTGCGGTATAGATAAAACCTAACCACAGAGAGTTAAAATTGAAATTGTTTTCACTAGAGTAAGCATTCGTAAAGAAATTATTATATTCTTTTCTCGCATAATTCCCATTAGTTGAAATGAGTATATCTAGTTTTGGGTGGAGTGTGTAGATAAACATTTGATTTAAAGTTAGTTGCTTAGTATCATTCCATACTGTTGGATCTCCACTAATGAAAATATTTGGATAGAGTGAATAAGAGTTTGCATTGCCTGTACTTAGCAAAGAAAGGCTTGTAATACTTCTTAATCCTAATTGCTTCTTAAAAACATTATCAATGTTTAGCTC
>NZ_JAPHNA010000044.1 GCF_026241315.1 Campylobacter sp. MIT 21-1684
AAGGAACAACTATGAAATATATTGTCTTATTCTTTATTCTTATCTCTTTTGTAAGAGTAGCTTCTTCAGAAGAAACACAAAACTATCTTTTAGATGAAGTACAAATACAAGGATTAAAAGAACTTGATATTTTTGATTTTTCTTTAGAAAATCAAAGCAGAAGTGTAAGTATTATAAAAGAAAAAGAACTTGAAAAATCAGGGACGGGATCTATTTTAAATATCTTAGATAATACTCCCGGTATTGTTTTTCAAAGAAATGGAGGTATTAATGGGCAAATTTCTCTTAGAGGATTAAATTCAAATCTTTCACGTTCTATCGTAACTGTTGATGGAGTGCGAGTAGCTGGACGAAATACTTTGGAATTCAACACCTTTGATCCAAACTCTATTGATTCAGTTGAAATCATAAGAGGTCCAGCATCTTCTTTATATGGTTCTGATGCTATGAATGGAGTGATTAATTTTAAATCCAGAAGATATAAAGGAGATGTTCATAAAAAAGAATTTGATATACACACTAGAATAAAATCTTTAGAATACTCTAGTGTGAATTCTATGTTTGCAACAAGACTTGAAGCTTTAGGTGGAGGGAAAGGCTTTGATGTTCTTTTTGGACTTGCTTTAAGAAAGGCTAGAGATTATCATACCCCTTTAGGTATAGCTAAGAATTCAAAATACAATGCTTTAGGACTTGATTTTAATGTGGGGTATATGAATGATGAGGGTACAAGATATTATTTGCAAGGTAAATTTTCAAAAATACATTCTTATCGTGCTGGAGGATTTGGAGCAGTTCCGGGAAGTTCTTATGGAGTACTTATGGAGGAAAACCCCATACTAGAATACTATCTAAGAGCTGGACTTGAAGGAGAGAATCTCTCCTTTGCTGATTCATACAATGCTTATGTCTATTGGAGGCATTGGGATACGGATATTTATACCGACAGGAGAGCTCTTAATGGTTCTTATATACACCAAAACCTTAACAATGAAAATTTTTTCGGCTCAAAATTCACTCTAAAAAACAATTTTCAAAAACATAATATTATCTACGGAATAGAATATTTAGCAAGTATATTACCGAGTCGTTGGAGTCAAAAATTAGGGTCTGAACCTAAAACTACACGCAGACCCTCCCAAACCCACACTTTTTCAAGCTTTATAAAAGATGATTACAGTTTCACAGAATCCCTTTTACTCTCTGCTTCTTTAAGAGGAGACTATGTCCTTGCAAGAATAGGAAAGAAAAGATACTATAATGAAAGCCCTCAAGACACTTTCAATCTTGATAATGCAGGCAATATAACAAATAAAGCCCTAACAGGAAGTTTAGGTGCTGTGTATCATCTTAATGAATTTTTCTCTGTCTTTACAAATCTAAGCCATAATTTTAAAGCACCATCAGTTGGACAAATGATGCAAACAACACCGGGAGGGAATGCAAGTGAACCAACTATTGCCAATACAAATTTAAAGTCTGAATATTCCCAGAGTTTAGAACTAGGAACGCGTTTTGAAAGTGAGAATGCTTCCTTTGCTCTAGCAGGATTTTACACTCAGTATAGTGATATGATAAGCCTTTCTGATTTAATGAGCGATGGAACTTCTTTCTTCAGGCAGTATATTAATATAGGTAAGGCAAATATTAGAGGGCTTGAATTTGAAGGTGCGATACAGCTTTCAAGACTTACTCTAGCTTCTAATATAAGTGCTACTTATGGACAAGATGAGAGCAACAACAGACCTCTAAGTTATATAGCACCTCTTTATGGAAAATTCAGTGCTGATTATACTTTTGATTGGGGAGATATAGAACTTGTGCAAAAGGCTTACAAAGGCAAAACTCGTATCAATGTAAAGGAAGAAAGAAAAACAAAATCATATACATTAAGCAATGTATATACTCATCTTGATTTAGGATATTTTAAACCTTCAATGAAAGATATGTCTCTTACTCTAGGTATAGAGAATGTGTTTAATACCAAAGCAAGAAATCCTGCAACAGCTGAAAACATAGCTTATGCAAGAAGTCTTACCAACCCTTTATTAGAACCGGGGAGAAATTTCTTTGTCCGTTTTGGGTATAAGTATTGATGAAATATTTTGGCTTTTTTTGTTTGCTTGTTGTGGCTTTGTTGTTTTCTTTAACACTTGGAAGGTATGAAATTTCTTTAGAAGAAATTGTTTCTTTATTCCTTGTGAAATTCAAGCTTAAAGCCCAACTCTATGACACAACAATGAGTGAATTTATTTTGTTTGAAAACAGATTTCCAAGAGCTCTTTTATCTGTTTTTGTTGGAGCTGCTTTGGGAGTAAGTGGGGCAAGCTTTCAAGCTTTATTTAAAAATGCTTTAGCTTCACCTGATATTTTAGGTGTAACAAGTGGTTGTGCTTTTGGTGCTGTTTTAGCTTTACTTTTAGGTGTTAATCTGTATTTCATTAGTTTCTCTTCTTTTGTATTTGGCATACTAAGTCTTATGCTTACTTTATTTATTGCAAGAGGTGTAAAGAATCATATTATGGTGATGCTT
>NZ_JAPHNA010000045.1 GCF_026241315.1 Campylobacter sp. MIT 21-1684
AGTAATACTTATAGATTGTAAAGAAGTATCTTTAGAATGAGTAGATTCTTTGTATTCTTTAGTGTCTTTAGAGTATTGAAAGGATTGAAGAAATCTCCTTTCTTTCTTTATAATACTATTCACTTCTATAATACTCACCTTTTCTTTCTTTATAATACTTTGGATTTGTGATGTTAAAATAGGTATTGATTTCATCTTCTGATAGCACAATATCTTGAATCACATAGGGTTTTTTACCTTTTTCATAGAGGATAAAGATAAAATAGCTATCAATCTTGCTAACTTCTAAGGAATACTCTCCAAAGGTTAGAGTTGGGCATTCTTTTATGTCCTCTCCATAGAGATTTGCTTCAATCCCATTGACTTTCAAATAGTCCTCTGTCTTAAAGAGATAATGAATCCAATCGTCCATCACAATATAAAAATCATCTTCATTTTCATAAGAAGCCTTGTATTCATCTAAATAATCATTGGTTTGACTTACAAAAAATCCACATTTCTCACAAATAACTTTACAATTTTGTGTTGCTGGTTTTGGTTTTTCTTCGTAAAATCCTGCATTAAGACTAAGTGCTACTAGGATTAATAAAACAACTCTAAACATTCTTTCTCCTTTAAGGTTGAGTGATTTCTATATGATAGCATTTCTCTGCATTTCTCCTCTCATCAATTATTTTAAATCCTTGATGAGTGTTTTCATATTGTCTAGCAACTTTAAAGAAATTTGCAGAGTTTTTCAGTCTCCACACAGAAACATCAAAAGTGTTTTTAACCTTATAGTCTTGACAATGTTGAAAATATCCTTTAGGAATCAATCGTCTAATTTCTTGTTCCATTGCATTTTTGATTTCATTTTCTGATTTGTTTTGTCGGTTAAGATTCTCATAAATATCAATGACTGAATGCACTTGGAGTTTGTAGGTTTGTCTTGCCTTACTTATACCATCTTTTTGATTGCACATTTTATACATTTCTCTCGCTTGGTCTGGCGGTGTTCTTGCTATATCTGTAATTGTAATGACGGGATTGTTAGAATCCTTGCCAATGCGTCTTAAGATATTCCTAGAATACTCTGATACAAGGCTTATATCTATATCTTTCCCTACAACTTGAATTTCACTTAAATCCTCTCCTGTATCTTTCTTCTCTTTCCTCTCATTCTCCCCATCATACACTCCCCCACTTAATAGAACAAACTCTGTTACATTCTCATCTTCTAACCAATTATCCAAACCTAATCTATATTACTATCCTTCATTCTTTATAATGCTTTGGATTTTTAATGCTAAAATAAGCATTGATTTCGTCTTGTGGAGCTGAAATATCCATAAGTTTATAAGGTTTTTTGCCTTTTTGATATAAGTAATATTCATAAATCCAATGAAGTCTTGCAATATCTATACTTTCATTTGGAAACACAAGCTTTGTATAATGTGTCTCAAGACGCGAAATATGCTTAGATTCTATACCATTTGCCTTAAGATATTCTCTTAACATATAGCCATAATAATTCGCATCATCTGCTGCGACATAAAAGTCATCTTCTCCCTTTTCTTTTTTGAATTGCTCCACTTCTTCGTCGGTAAAACTTACCTCAATTACACATTTATCACAATTCACTATAAAGTCTTTTGCTTCTAAACTAAAACACAATATCATAGTCATAAAAACATTTTTTATATATTTATACATATTTATTTCTCCTTTAAATGTTGTTGGTGTATTACAATATGATAGCAATTATTTTCATCTAAGACATTTGTTCTACCTAATAGTTTAATGGCTTCACTTTTAAATTTCTCTTTATTTTTGCCCAAAGATGAATAAGGAATATCCACTACATTTTGAGTAGAGAAATCAGCACAATGCTTTGATACATTAGAAGCTCCAAGCTCATTAATTTTATTTGTCATTGCTTGTATAATTTCTTCCTTATTCTTATTTGCTTTCTTTTGAGTTTCATAAATATCTAAAACTTTTTGCCCAAATAGTTTATAAGTTTTTCTTTGCTCCTGCATTCCTCTATTAATAATATTATCATACATAATTTCTGCTTGCCGTCTAGGTGTCCTTGCTGTGCTACTAATCACTACTTTATTGTAACCTGAATTTTTTGCAATGCGTCTTAAGATATTCCTAGAATACTCTGATACAAGGCTTATATCTATATCTTTCCCTACAACTTGAATTTCACTTAAATCCTCTCCTGTATCTTTCTTCTCATTCTCCCCAT
>NZ_JAPHNA010000046.1 GCF_026241315.1 Campylobacter sp. MIT 21-1684
GTAGAAAAAGATTTGAGTAGGAGGAGAGTTGAGAGATTCTTGTGTAATACCATAGTCTTGATAGTCTTCTAATAAAGATTGTATATCTATATAAGTTTTATCTTTAGTGAATATATCTATTTTATTGTTGTGGATATGGATAAGGTTAGACATTGAAACAGAGAATGGTTTAGAATCTTGAGCATTTAGATTTTCTAAGTCTTTAGAATATACTTTATCTAAGAATATGATTTGAATGCTTTTGTCTTGGGATTCTAAGATAAGATGAGAGTCTTTAGAGGTCTTGTTTGAATTAAAACTGATTTGTTTTGTTCTTTGTTCTTGTCTTTGTTTGTCTCTTAATTGTTTTTCTCTTAATTCTTCTTGATATTCTTCATAGCCTAATTGTGAAATTCTCTCTTGTTCCTCTTTATAGTCTTGTTTTCTCTCCTCTCTTAGGTTTATTAGAGATTTATACAAATCTTTTCTTGCTTGGAGGTATTCATTGGTGAGAGAAGATTTGTTAAAAATAAAGATATTTGCAAAATCTGATTTATAACCTAAAATTTTACTTGCGTTTTTTTTATCTAAAAAACTTTCATCGTTTTCTTTGCAAATAGCAAATGGTTTGCAAGTATATAGGGCTCTCAGTAAATGAATGGGAGAATCTTTGGTAAGAGAATCTATACTATCTAAAGCAACCTCTTTAAAATAAAAATTTTTATCTTGTTTTCTAAGATTGAAAAAATTATCAACTAAACCATTTTCGCTTATTTCATTTATATATTCAAACTCATAATATAAATTTTGATGTATCATTATCAATCCTTTAATATGATTGTCAAAGCAAGTTTTCCCAATTACACCAATAACAATTTATAAGGAAACTTTCATCTTTAATTCTTGATTGTGCTATAATCTCCTTATAAATATTATCAATTGAAATTAAATAAACAAAACAGTTCGCAATAGAACTTACTTTTAGACCTTTAAATGCAATTTTAGCTAATCTTCCTCTTTGAAAATCATCAAATTTAGTTTGCATTTTAAGAAAATTAAGTTTGATTATAATTGTCTCGGTAGGGTGTAAATGATTACCAAATTGTGTCAGTATTGTTTCTGTATTCATTATATCAATAGTGCATATTCTATAAATTTCACTTTGTTGTAAAAGTTGTGGCAATTCTTTATGGCTATTTGGTAAATAGTTAATAAGATTTTGAACTGCTATGCTTAAATCTTGGTTTAGTGTAAAAACTTCTGTATCAATAGTATGTGGCAAAAAATCATCTATTCTCACTTTTACAAAAACATTATGTCCTATTGGTGCTTTGTGAATTTCGTTAAACAATTTTGCAGCCCCTGTTCGTGCTGTTTGATAATTATAAGAATTGTGTTGTGTTATTATAAAATCTCTTTGGAGATATTTTGGGATTTCATTTTGAATCGTTTTATCATCGCAAACAAGCAAGCCGTTATCTAAGCTAATAACATTTTTTATTCTATCAGTAACAACAATGCTCCTAAATTCATCAATATTGCTATCATATATACTAAAGTCAAAAGCAATCTGTTTAGTTACCTCATTAACAATCTCACTAGTCTTATCAACATAATTTGTTATTTCATTAGAAGTAATGCCTACTGCATTAAAAGTATAAACTTTATGGACATATTGAGGAAAAGATAAAGCAAAAAGTTGAGCTAGATACCCACCAAAAACATGTCCTGTAACTACAATTTTTTTATTATTGATAATAGATTTTAATTTTTCATCATAAAATTGAAGCATACTTAAATAGTAATTTATAGAAACTTTGCCTCTAAAAATTTTTACTCCAGACTTTATAGCATTCACAAGATTCCAATTAATCCTAAATATATCAATACCTCTAAAAGCTAAAATTATCTCATCATTTTTAGTATCATTAAACAAAGTAGCAGAAAAACCCGTATCATCATCTTGAGTAAAGGCTAAGACTTCATAACGTTTGATAAATTCATTTGCCTGCCCATTATCAAAGCTGACATTATATTTATCAAAAATAAAACAAGAAGATTCGGTAAGAGCTTGGTGGTAGGTTGGGAGTTCAATATTATTCTTTTCTAATGCCTTAATATCATCTTCTGTATAATATTCTGATTTATTTTTTAATCCCCATTTTCTTTCTTCATTTTTAAACATACCCTCATTCAACCCCTCACTATAACTTGCCCAACACAGTTCAGCATATTG
>NZ_JAPHNA010000047.1 GCF_026241315.1 Campylobacter sp. MIT 21-1684
GTGTCTAATGTATTTAAAGAATGATTGCAAATGGTCCAAAATATGAACAATTCGTTGTGAAAGATTTCTTTTAATATAATACAAAATAAATACAACCAAAAAGAATAAAGAGATTAAAATACAAACTATGATAACAAAGCGAAGTTGTTTTATAGGTGCATAGATAGAATCAGTTGGAGCTATTATCATAGCTGTCCAATAAATCCCTGTGTTGTATCCAACTTCAAATGTTTCAATTCCTGTTGTAGCTTTCACTCCTGAATAATTTTCATATTCATAAACCCCATTTTCTTTATTTTTTACATGAGATAACAAAGTTTTAGCATGAGTTCCCGGATTAATTTCATCAAAAGTCTTACCAATTAGTTCCCCATTAGCGTGAGAAGCAATAATATGTGATTCAGAGAGTAAAACCCTATAATCATTGTCGAAATATGATAAATTATGATTTTGAAGAATAGAGTTCAAATTCTTTAAATCAACAACCAATCCTATAAGTCCTATAATTTCTCCACGAGAATTTCTAAGAGGTATGTTTATTCCTGTACAAAAATATGTTTTCCCATCTATAGTTTGATAGCTAGGATTACCAATAGTAGGTTGTCCTGTCTGTAAAGCTTTTTGTACACTACCAAATCTCATTACAGTTTCACTAGCCGGGAGTACAGTCAAATCTTTTTGTGTAGAAACATCATTATCTCTTACAAAAATCATAAAACCACCATCTCTCAGTTTATATTGAGAATTTTCTGCCTTATTTGTTGAGAAGTGAGGATTTTCCTCCATACCTTTTTGATTCAAATACACATAACCAAAATGGGCATACCTACTTGAATCAACCATCGCTATAACTTCATTTCTAATGGTAATCACATCACTATCATGAGTTATATCATCTTCTATATTCGCTTGAGCACTTTCAACAGAAACATAAGTTTCATCAAAAATCGCATTAGAAATTTTAGCAACATTCGAAGCTGCAGATTTTATTAAGTCATTAATAAGCATATTTTGACTTGCAGTAACTCTATTGATGATGACAAACATCATAATAATCATAAACAATACAATAACACTCGATACAACAAGAGTTATTTTTGCCCCTATACTCATACGAGAAAATCCAAAACTCATTTTATATTCCTTATTACAAAATTTTGAAAAAGTTATTCTACAAAAAAAAAAAAAGATTTACTTAAATATTTACTAAATGAAAAAAATTACTTTAATGAATGAAATTTTTCTTATTAATAAAGTAGGATTAATTCTTTTCTACTCTTTTTTGCTTCTAGACTGCGTAAAAAGATCCACTTAAATGTTTGATAAATAAAAATATCTAATGAATGAAGTACTTGCCATCAAAACTTACAAGAGAGTAGAGCCTTTCATCTCCTATGCTTTGTATGAGTTCTTGTATGCTGAGAAAACTTAAGGTATCAGCTCCAACATATTCACGCACTTGTTCAATGGTTTTAT
>NZ_JAPHNA010000048.1 GCF_026241315.1 Campylobacter sp. MIT 21-1684
ATCTAAAAAGAGAGAGGGTGTATAACTTTGTAATTCTTCTAGGCTTTCTTGGAGCTTTAATTCTTGTTTGATGTATTCATAGATTGTATTGCAATCAATATAGTCTTTATCGTTAGCAAAAAGAAAGAGTTCTTTAGTCTGTGTATCTGCATAGAGTGTAGAAGCCATAGAATTAAAATGAATTCCTCTCTTCTGTGTTTCTCTAAGATACCTACTTGTGCATTGTTCATCATAAAGTAAATTGATTGCTTGTTTTTGTTTAGCTTTAAAAAACTCTTCATTATTCTTAGCCAAGGCAGTAGTAGCAAAATGAGATTTATAAGTATAAGTTTTATAAAGATTCTCTTTTTCTAGTAGCTCTTGTTTGTCTTTATCCTCTATACAAAAAGGCAAAGCCTTATAAAGCATTCTATACTGATTCATTGATACTTCTTTTGGTAATTCTTGCATATCGTTTCTTTCTATAATCTTAGTAAAGATTCCAAGACTAAGGAAAAGCAAAAAGGTATCCATAATATTCTTTTTATTAACTTCCTCTTTTTTGAGAGACTCTGTGTGTATTGTCTCACTTTTACCATTAAAATCATACTGATACTCTTGTGCCATTTTTTTAGGATTATGGGTAAAGATATGCAGAATCTCTTTTTGAAAGATACTCAGATAATTCTCTTCTGTAAGAGAGTTTGTAAGTCTCTTATTAACTTCTTTAGAAAGTCTATTATTACAGATCAAATACATAAGTTTCTTAGAATAAGCATTAAGATAGTCTAAGGCTTCTTCTATGCTTTGATTAAAAGAGTGATTGGATTGTACAAGATAATGATAAAAATAGGCTATTTGTAGTATGCTTTCTAAGAAATGGCTTGTTTTTATATAGCTTGTTTCTAATCCTCCTATATAAAGTAAATGCAATCTTTGTGTATTTTTATAATCAAACTTATCCTGTATATTCAATCCATATTTATACCCCAAATCAGAAATAACAGAGAGTGAAGATTCTGAACTTTGTTTCCATTCTCTAAGAAAAGATTCTTCTGTTGGTAGAGGGTTTTGTATTGTTTCTATGTGATGTACTTCTATACTTGTATGTGCTTTAGAAAGTTTCTTAGCTTTTAAAGCAAGAGCTTCAATCTCTTCTTCTCCTATTTCTTTTTTTAGAGTATGGGTATATTCTATACAGTTTTCTAAACTCTCATTACAAGTCTTTATACTTTTATCAATAATTCTTCGTGTAAAACCAAAAGCATTCAAAAGCTTTTCTACACTTCTAAGAAGAAGTTTAACAAGTATTCTTATGACTCTTAAAAAGATAGTCAATACACTGGCTAATGCTCCTGCAAATCCGGGTGCATTAAAAGTATAGAGTTTGTGAAGGGATTGTGTTGTATGAAAGAAACAAAAAGCCTGTGCTAAATGTCCTCCTAAA
>NZ_JAPHNA010000049.1 GCF_026241315.1 Campylobacter sp. MIT 21-1684
TTAGAAGTAGTTTGAGGATTCAAACTCTCACTCTTTTTACTTCTCTGTTCTATGAAAGAAGTAACATTTTCTTTCATAGACTTTGCATTCTCTTTCTTTATACGATTGTCATTAGAATTAAAACTATTCTCTAAGAGGGCTTCATTGAGAAGAACTTGCTCCATTGCTATAATAATAAATTCTCTTAGATTCTCTTTATTGTCTTTAAAACTTGAAGAGAAGTTTAGAGTAATGTTTTCATTGAGAGTGAGATCATAGATATTACTCTGTGCTTTGAGACTCTGTTTGAGTACTTGTACTCTTTTTTCTTGTAAAGACACAGGGGTTTTTAAATCACTGCTTTGAGTAAAAGAGTATTCACTGCTATAACTATGCCAATTAGCATCACTCTCTTCTTCAAAGCCTTCAGTGTTTTGAGTGAGACTTTGTAAGGCAAAAGGATTGAAAGCATTCTGAGTGCTTTGAGTAAAAGCATTAGCTCTTAAGGTTTGCTGCTTATACACACTAGAGATACAAGGTTCATTTAAAGTATTATTGATATTAGGATTAAAAGGAAGCTCTCTGCTTGATGAGTGTCTTTGTGCTCTGTCATAAAAGCATATACTTCCTCCAACATCACAAAAGTATATGCCATTATTATGGGCTAACCTTGTTATAAAGTCTAAATCACTCTCCTCATATTGAGAAATGAGTTCTAGCTTTGGATAGCTTAGAGTAATGCCAGAGAAATTGAAAGGTTTTATTATATCGTGTTCATAAAAGGCTAGTATGATTTGTATCACTTCTACAACACTCTTATTGGTATAGATTCTATTTGCCTTATTCAAAGACATTCTATAAAGAGGAGAATACAGAGTAAATTGAAAGAAATGCTTATGATTGAAAGAAGGAGTACGACTGCCTCTATGCAAAACATTAGCACTGCTATTAGCATTCAATCCTAGATACTCTACACTAAAGAGTATGCCTTGATATTCTTTTGCTTTCTCTAAAGAGTCTAAAGATTCTTTAGAGTTTTGAGAATCTTTATTTGTTTGATTGCTTTCTTTTAGAGTTTCTAGGACATTGTTTGTAAAATCTAAAGTGTGAGAACTTTGAGGGTAGGGATTAGTAATTCTAAAGCTTGCTTCTTGATTGATTAAAGCATTAGGGTGAAAGTTCAAAGCACTCTCTTTATGTGGAAAAGAGTTTAAAGCATTCTCTTTGTTTCTCTCTAAAGAAGCAAAGGATTCTAAAGTAAAAGGATGCTCTTCTAAGCTTTCTCTATATCCCTCACAAGTAATGCAAAAAGGAGATTCTAAACTCTCTTTGATATGGGCTTTAGTGATAGTAAAGGAGAGGGGAGTAGAAGAAGTGCTATTGAGTGTTAAGGAGAGGTAAGAGTTATGATTCATAGGTTATCCTTT
>NZ_JAPHNA010000005.1 GCF_026241315.1 Campylobacter sp. MIT 21-1684
GAGAACTCTTTAAATTTTGATTTTGGATTGATTTTTGAAAAAAGATTATTTTTCTAATTGATTGATGTATTGTTTGAAGAGTTCCCCGCGTTGTATATATGATGAAAACTGATCTAAACTTGAACAAGCTGGACTAAGCAAAGCTATGTCAGTTTTTTGGAGAATTTTGGAAATTTCTTTGACTGCTTTTGAAAGAATTTCACATTTTGAAGCTTGTATTTGGTGTTTTTGTGCTAGAACAATCATACTATCAGCACTTTTTCCGATAAGATAGAGATGAATTTTAAAATTTTTTAGAAAATAAAATAAGCCGTTTAAATCAACTCCTTTGTCATCTCCTCCTAAAATAAGATGGATATTTTTAGTTTTATAACGATTGAGAGCAGCTTTCACTGCATCTTCATTGGTTGCTTTTGTATCATTAACCCAAAGTCTGCCTTGTTTATCGTAGAGTTCTTCAAGTTTGTTTTCTTCTATGGTGAAATTGTTTAGAATATCGTAGCTTGTAGTATCAAGCAAAATTTTTTCTATACTCAAAGCCATAGTGGCATCGAGTAAAAAAGGAGTTTGAAATCTTATTTTTTCAATATTTATACCCATTTTTTTAGCTAAATCAAATTCGTTTTTATAACTTATAATATAAGCTTTGCAATCAAGAAAATCTTTGTGTGTTTGAGGTATAATTGCTATGTCGCATTCATTTAATCTTTCTAAAACACTCAATTTTGCTTGTACGTATTTTTCAAAGTTTCCGTGCCAAGAAAGGTGATCAGCACCTATAGGTAAAAGAGCATAAATTTCAGGTTTTGCTAGTTTTGTATAATGCAATGTGAAAGATGAAGTTTCAAGTATCCAAAGTTTTGCGTTAAGGTTAAGTTGTGCTAAAGGGATTCCGATATTACCGCCCATTGCAATTTCTATATGTGAGAGCAGATGAGCAGTCATTTGTGTCGTTGTTGTTTTACCATTTGTTCCACTTATCCAAATGCTTTTTGGCATAGCATCATAGAAGAAGTCATATTCGCTTTGTAGATTTTTTGCTTTTTGAACGAGAAAATGCGTTGGTGGAAATCCCGGACTTGGAATTTCAAGCTCACTTGCATTAGGGTCAAATTCATTTGGAGGTAGAAGTTTATTACCAAAATTATCTTCACTTGGCTTTAAAAAATTGTCATCATAGATGTTAAAACCACCTATTTTTTTACCAAAAATTTCAGCCAGACTTCGTGTTGTTTTGCCGTATCCAAAAAGTGATTTTTTCATTATCGCAATTTTATAGAAGCAAGTGCAAGGAGGTTTGCAAGAAAAGCTATCATCCAAAAACGTACTATGATTTTGTTTTCTACCCAACCTGCTTTTTCAAAATGATGATGGATTGGTGCCATTTTAAAAACTCTTTTGTGCCAGATTTTAAAGCTCCCAACTTGTAAAATAACTGAAACAGTTTCTAGAACAAAAATAAAACCTATAAGGAGTAAAAGAAATTCATTTTTACTAATAATTGCTAAAAATCCTATAAATCCACCAAGTGCAAGACTACCGCTATCTCCCATAAAGATTTGTGCAGGATAGCAGTTATACCACAAAAAGCCCATTAAAGATCCTATTAGAGCTCCGCAAATTACAACAACTTCTCCGAGTCCTTGAATTTTAGGCAGGAGTAAATATTCACTATAATTTACATTTCCGCTTAAATAAAGAAATATTCCAAGAGTTGTTAGAGAAAAAATACTTGGAACTGTGGCTAAACCGTCCAAACCATCAGTCAGATTAACAGCGTTTGAACTTGAGATTAATACTAAAATCCAAAAGAAAATAGCGAAAATTCCCATATCAAAAAGTGGATGTTTGTAAAAGGGCATATAAAGCTCGGTGCTTAGTTTTTCACTTAAAAAAAGTGGAAAAGTACAAAGAATTCCTGCAAGAATTTGAAGTATTAATTTCATTTTCGGACTTAAACCTGAGTGATTGTCTTTTTTTAAGACTTTTCCTAAATCGTCTATAAGTCCTATTGCACAAAAAAGAACAAGACATAAAAGCGCTGTAATGGAGAAAATATTATCAAGTCGCACACAAATTATACTTGTCAATACAGCACAACCTATAAAAACAAGACCTCCCATAGTAGGAGTTTTTGATTTTACTTGATGTGTTTCTGGGGCAAATTCATAGATAGGTTGATTTGCTTTTCTTGTTTTTGCCCAAGCGATAAATTTTGACATAAAAAATAAAGACAAGCATAAAGCAATGAAAAAAGCAAATCCTGCTCGCACGCTGATATAACTAAAAAAAGCATAATTGCTTAAATCCGAAAGGTAGTACAAAATAGAGCCTTTTTTGTTTTTATAAAGTTTAATTCTAGTAAAATCTAGCAAAAAAAATTCTTATAAGGAATACAATGAGTCAAAAATGTATTTTAGTAATTACTGACGGTATAGGCTGTAATGAAAAAAGTGAATTTAATGCTTTTTTTGCAGCAAAAAAACCGCATTATGAAAAGCTTTTTAGTCAAGTACCTAATACTTTGTTAAAAACAAGTGGTTTGGCAGTTGGTTTGCCTAAAAATCAAATTGGTAATAGCGAGGTAGGGCATATGTGTATAGGGAGTGGTCGTGTTATATATCAAAATTTGGTACGGATAAATGCAGCCATTGAAAATGGCGAATTGAAAAAAAATTCCAATTTGCACACTTTGCTTCAGAAATGTAAAAAAGTACATATTATAGGGCTTTATAGCAATGGCGGGGTACATTCTATGGATATGCATTTTAATGCTTTGCTTGAAATTTGTGTTCAAAATGGAAATGAAGTTTTTGCTCATGCCATTACAGACGGTAGAGATGTTCCTCCTACAACAGCATTAACTTTTGTAAAAAATTTGCAAGAGCTAACAAAGAGATTAGGAGTAGAATTTGCTTCGCTTTGCGGACGCTTTTATGCAATGGATAGGGATAGGAGATGGGAGAGAATTGAAGAATATTATAAATGCTTGATAGGGGATTGTGTTGTGAGTGAAGATTTTGCTAATTTTATTGAAGATTCATACGCACGTCAGATCACAGATGAATTTTTGAAACCTGTGAGAAGTAAGAAATTTCAAGGAATTGGGACTGATGAGGGTTTGATTTTTATTAATTTTCGTAACGATAGAATGAAAGAAATAGTCCAAGCACTTAACAAAAAAGATTTTAATGAATTTCAACGTGATAGAATTTATAAAAATATCCTTACAATGAGTGAGTATGATGAGACTTTCGCATTGCCTGTTTTATTTGAAAAAGAAAAATTAGAAAATACTTTAGCTGAACTTGTTTCTCAGGCAGGACTTAGACAACTCCATACAGCTGAAACAGAAAAATATGCCCACGTTACATTTTTCTTTAATGGTGGCAAAGAGCAGGTACTTGAAAATGAAACAAGGGTTTTAATACCAAGCCCTAAAATTCGTACCTATGATGAAAAACCTCAAATGAGTGCTTTTGAAGTGCTTGAGGTTGTAAAACAAGGTATAAGAAAAGGTGAGGATTTTATAGTTGTAAATTTTGCAAATGGTGATATGGTAGGACATACCGGTAATTTTGATGCAACGGTTAAAGCTGTTGAAACAGTGGATACTTGTTTGGGTGAGCTTGTTAGCGAAGCAAGAAAAAATGGATATGCTTTTATAATCACAAGCGATCACGGAAACTGCGAGGCTATGCAAGATGAAAAAGGCAATATACTTACAAATCATACAAATTTTGATGTTTTTGTTTTTGTTGAGGCGCAAAGAGTAAGTAAGCTCAAAGAAGGAATGGGGCTTAGCAATGTAGCTGCTAGTGTACTGAAAATTTTAGGACTCGAACCAGCACAAGAAATGAATGAGGCTTTGTTTTAATATTCTTGTGTTACAATAATAAGAAATTTGAAAGGTAAAAATGCGGTTTAGTGGAAAAAATGTTTTAATTACAGGTTCAAGTAAGGGTATAGGTGCGTCTATTGCTAAAGTATTAGCAAATTTTGGTTTAAAAGTGTGGATAAATTATCGTTCAAATCCAGCTCTTGCAGATTCTTTAAAAAAAAGTATTGTACTTAATGGTGGGAAAGCTGCTGTAATAGCTTTTGATGCGAGTCAAGAAAGTGAATTTGAAGCTGGTGTTAAGACTATTCTTGATTGTGATGGAGAATTAAACTATCTAGTCAATAATGCCGGTATAACAAATGATAAACTTGCTCTTCGAATGAAGCTTGATGATTTTAATTCTGTTGTTGATACGAATTTAAATTCAGCGTTTTTAGGGTGTAGAGAGGCTTTAAAAGCTATGAGTAAAAAAAGGTTTGGTGGTGTTGTAAATATTTCTTCAATAGTTGGTGAAATGGGCAATATTGGGCAGGTGAATTATTCTGCAAGTAAAGGTGCTATGATAGCAATGACAAAATCTTTCGCCAAGGAAGGTGCGAGTCGCAATATCCGTTTTAATTGTGTAACACCGGGTTTCATTAAGAGTGATATGACAGAAGTTTTAAGTGATGAAGTAAAGCAAAATTATCAAAAAAATATACCACTTGGACGTTTCGCAGAACCTGAAGAAATAGCATATTGTGTAGCATTTTTGTTAAGTGATTATGCTTCATATATTACAGGCGATGTTCTTAAAATTAATGGTGGTCTTTATATGTAAAAATTTTTTGAGATTGAAAAAATATTTTTTTAAACTAGAAATACAGCTATAAAGAATTTTTACTCATCTCTTACAATGAAAATATTTTTTATAATTTTAATTCGTGATAATTCTTTCAGTTTGAAAATTTCCAAGGAAAGCGATTTTAGTTATAGAGAGACTTAGAAATCCATTTGCATTTTCATACTGTGTTCCCAAAAAGCCGTTTCTAAACGCACCGCTGTGTAAAAAATCTCGTTAAGCCTGTTGAATTTTGTTGTATTGATTTGCCTTTGATAGCTATTTACAAAATCTTCAAATTCTTTGATTTCTGTTTGAAATTCTTGACTCGAATAAGTTAAAATCCATTCTTTATAAGGATGATGGTGTAATGTTTTTTCATCTATGCTTGCTATCATTTCAGTTCCTATATATCCATATCCTATAGCACAGGCACTAAGAGCTATAAGCATATCTAAAAAATCTCCACTTTGTCCAACATTTAAAACATAACGCGTATAAGCTATTGTGGTGAGACTTTCGTCTTTAATGCTAAGTTCTTTTGTGTCAATGCCTAATTGTAAAATGTTTTTATGAAGCTCAATTTCACCATTGATAATGGCATTTTGAAATTTCATTGCAAAGCGGAGTTCATTTGCATTTGTCGCGTTTAAAGCTAAAGTGGCATAAGCTTTAGCGTAATGAAGAAGGAAAAGATAGTCTTGTTTGAGATAAAATAAAAACACTTCTTTTGGTAAGGAACCATCTTGAAGTTTTTTGACAAAAGCATGGTGTATATAATTATCCCACTGTGCTGAATTTTTTTCTATTAAATCTTTAAAAAGCATACTTACAATCCTTTATTATTTGTATATTTTTGCATTGCATTTTCTTAATCAAAGTATAGCAAAACTTTCTATAAATAGTTTAAGTTTTTTATAGTAAAATACTTTTTATTTTTTAATTTTGAAGGAGAAGTAAATGGCAACTTTTGATGATGTAAAAGCTGTAGTAGTGGAGCAATTAAGTATCGATGCAGACGCTGTAAAATTAGAGTCAAAGATTATTGAAGATTTGGGTGCTGATTCTTTAGATGTTGTGGAGCTTATTATGGCTTTAGAAGAAAAATTTGAAGTAGAAATTCCAGATAGTGATGCTGAAAAACTTATCAAAATCGAAGATGTTGTAAAATATATTGAAAATCTTAAGAAAGCTTAAATTATTTAAAGGCTTATTTTTGAAAAGAGTTGTAGTTACAGGTATGGGTATGATTAATGCCCTTGGATTAGAAAAGGAGAGTTCTTTTAAAAGAATTTGTGAAGGGAAAAGCGGGATTAATAAAATTACTTTATTTGATGCAAGCGATTTTCCTGTACAAATTGCTGCTGAAGTTAAGAATTTTGATCCTTTAAAAATAATTGATCCAAAAGAAGTGAAAAAGATAGACCGCTTTATTCAGTTGGGTATTCAAGCTGCGAAAGAGGCGATAGAAGATGCGAAATTTGATACTGCAATAGATAAAAATGACTTTGGTATAGTTTCGGCTTCAGGCATAGGCGGTTTGCCAAATATAGAAAAAAATTCTATTGTTTCTGAACAACGAGGACCTAGAAAAATTTCACCTTTTTTTATCCCTTCAGCTCTCATCAATATGCTTGGAGGTTTGATTTCTATTCAACACGGACTCAAAGGACCAAATCTTTCTTGTGTTACTGCTTGTGCTGCTGGGACTCACGCCATAGGAGAAGCTTATAAAAGTATAGTTTTAGGAAGTGCAAATAAAATGCTTGTAGTTGGTTCAGAATCGGCAATTTGTCCTGTGGGTATAGGTGGTTTTGCTTCTATGAAAGCTTTATCTACAAGAAACGATGAACCAGAGTTTGCTTCAAGACCTTTTGATAAGGAAAGAGATGGTTTTGTAATGGGTGAAGGTTCTGGAGCTTTAGTGCTAGAAGAATATGAGCAAGCAAAACAAAGGGGAGTAAGAATTTATGCTGAGCTTATAGGTTTTGGCGAGAGTGCAGATGCGTATCATATTACTTCGCCAACATTAGAAGGGCCGTTAAGAGCTATGCAAAAAGCTTTACAAATGGCAGGAAATTTAAAAGTAGATTATATTAATGCACACGGTACTTCTACACCGATTAATGATAAAAATGAAACTGCAGCTATAAAAACTCTTTTTGCTGATTCTATTCCGGTTGTAAGTTCTACTAAAGGACAGATTGGACATTGTTTAGGTGCTGCAGGAACTATTGAGGCAGTTATTAGTCTTATGGCTTTACAAAATAATATTGTTCCTCCTACTATAAATCAATTTGTTAAAGATGAAGAATGTGATCTTGATTATGTGGCAAATCAAGCTAGAGAAATAAATTTGGAAGTTGTAATGAGTAATTCTTTTGGTTTTGGCGGTACAAACGGTTGCGTTCTTTTTAGAAAAGTGGAATAAAATGGCTTCATATTTAGATTTTGAGAAAAATATTCAACAAATTGATGAAGACATTGTAAATGCACAAATTAAAGGCGATGCCGATGCTGTTATCATTCTGAGAAAAAATCTTGAAAAAGAAATTACCAAAACTTATAAAAATTTAAGTGATTTTCAAAGATTACAACTTGCCAGACATCCGGATAGACCTTATGCTTTAGATTATATAGAGCTTTTTTTAAGTAATTCTTACGAGATTCACGGTGATAGAGCTTTTAGAGATGATCCTTCCATAGTTTGTTTTATGGGGTATTTGGGTGAAAAAAAAATTATTGTGATTGGAGAACAAAAGGGACGTGGAACTAAAGATAAGATTGCTAGAAATTTTGGAATGCCACATCCTGAAGGGTATCGTAAGGCCTTAAGAGTTGCAAGACTTGCTGAAAAATTTCAAATTCCTATTTTATTTTTAATTGATACTCCCGGTGCCTATCCCGGTATTGGTGCAGAAGAACGTGGACAAAGCGAAGCTATTGCGAAAAATCTTTATGAATTAAGTGATTTAAAAATTCCTACTGTTGCCGTAGTAATAGGAGAAGGTGGTAGTGGAGGAGCTTTAGCTATAGGAGTAGCTGATAAACTTGCTATGATGAAAAATTCAGTTTTTTCTGTTATCTCTCCTGAAGGATGTGCGGCTATACTGTGGAATGAGCCTACAAAAAGTGAGGCTGCTACTAAAGCGATGAAAGTAACAGCAGATGATTTAAAAGCACAAGGCTTAATTGATGATGTGATTGATGAACCTATAAACGGAGCTCATCGCGATAAACAAGCTGCAGCTATCGCGATAGCAGAATATGTTAAAAAAGCTTTTCGTGAATTAGAGAGTATAGACAGAAGAGAACTTGTCTCAAATCGTATGGAAAAAATTTTAAAACTAGGAGCTTTTAAAGAGAATTTTTGAGTCTTTTTTGCCGCAAAATTCAACTACTATATAAAACTTCTAAAAAATTGAAATACTATTATTTTTTATTCCATTAATCTTACAAAGAGTTGTTTCAATGTTAATAGAGTATCTTTGATAAATAAAAACTATGCTTCATTAATATTTTTTTAAGTGAGTTTTCTGTTTAATTCAAAATATTGATTTTAAGTATCAAAATATTTTTAAGAAAGGTTTGGAGAATGAACAATTTCAAAGTTAAAAGAAAATTATTTCTTTCCCTTGTTTGCTTTAATTCACTTCTAGCAGAAACTAATTATAATCTTGATGATGTGGTTGTAAGTGCTTCTGGATATGAGCAAAATGTTAAAGAAGCCCCGGCAAGCATTTCTGTTGTTACCGGAGAGGAAATTTTAAATCGTCCTATGAGAGATTTGGGTGATATAGTTCAAGAGGTACCCGGAGTATCTACTTCAGTTGGAAAAACGGGTTCAAATACTATTAACATAAGAGGTATGGCAAGTAAATATACTTTAATATTAATTGATGGAAAGAGAGTAAATATTTCTTCAAGTTTTGATAGCAATGGATTTGACTCTACTTCGGGCTTTCTACCACCTGCTAATATGATAGAAAGAGTTGAGGTTATAAGAGGTCCTGCTAGTGTTATTTATGGAAGTGATGCTCTTGGTGGAGTAATCAATATCATTACTAAAAAAAATCCAGATAAAGCTACGGGTGGCATAGGATTTGACACAAGACTTCAACAGCATCATAACACTTGGGGGAATGTTTATGGTTTAAATGGAAATATATTTGCGCCAATTGATGAGAAAATTTCTTTTAATTTTAGAGGAAAATATTATTATGGAGAAAAAAATAAATTTTATAAGAGAGATATAGCAGGATATGATCTTAGCGGTCAAACACAAGCAGGTAAAAATAATCCTTATACTTCGCATTCTCCAACAGGATACAAAAATTTTTCTGTTGGTGGTCGGGTTAATTATCTTTTAAATGAGAGAAATTCTTTCTATTTTGACGTAGATTATGGCTTTCAAAGATTAGGTTCTCTCAATACTTCAGGGAATCAAATCACAGCCATAAGGGATTATCATAAGTATAATTTTATTTTCAATCACGATGGAGATTATTCAGAACTTTTTGGAAGGATAAATAATTATATTCAATATTCTAACACTAAAAGACTTTCCCACAGAGATGTAAAAATAGGAACAAGTAGTGGGACTCCTAATCACGAGGCTTTGATTGATGATCAGTTTATAGCTTTGGGTTCAACTTGGACAAAAAATTTTGATTTTATAAAATACGGCTCAATGATTTTTCAAGCAGGTCCTTATTTTCAATGGGAGAGATTGTATAAAAGAAATGCGAATTTCGATAAAGATGCTTATCAAGCGGCTTTATTTTCAGAAGGGGAATATTTTATTAATGATTATTTTTCAACCACACTCGGTGCAAGGTTGAATTATGCTCAAGTGTATGGAGCATTTTTAAGTCCGAGATTTTTTGTGAATACGTATCCAAACGATTGGCTTATTTTAAAGGCAGGAGTTGCTAATGGACTTTCTATCCCAGATCTTGGACAGAAATATGATGGGTACTATAATACAAGCGGAACAACAGATTTGTACGGTAATGGAAGTTTAAAAGCAGAGACAACTTTGAATTACGAAATTTCCGCCATAGCAGAGAATCATTTAGCAACAGTGACTTTAACAGGCTTTTTGACTGATTTTAGCAATGCTATTAATTCTCAAACTTATCAAACTTCCGCTCAACTTCCTTTTGGATATGGAGAGTGTGGAACTTATGGGGGTCAAACTTGTAGTATTTATGAAAATGTTGATAAGGCAAGATCTAAAGGGGTAGAATTTTCTATAAAATCAAAAGCACTTTTGAGTACTTATATCCCAAAAGGTATTTATTTGGACTTTAATTATGCTTTTACAGATACAAAACAACGAACAGGTGCTAATAAAGGTAAAGCTTTAAATGATGTACCAAGACATAATCTTGCAGCTAAGGTTTCTTATAAGAACTGGGGATTTGACAGTTATTTAAGATTGGTATCAAAAATTGATACTCCAACCGATAATGCACATAGTGCTAATATTGGTCCGGGTGCTTTTTATAAAGATATGCACCTTGTGGATTTAGGGACAAATTACCATTTTAAAAATGGTATAACTATGGGAGTGGTAATAAACAATCTTCTTGATAAAAATTTTGTTGATTATTCTGTATATGAGCAACGTGGAAGAAGTTCATATACAAATAATTATCAAAGAATGATTCCGAGCAGAAATGTTTGGCTTACCCTAAGAGCTGATTTTTAAAAAAATAAAACTTAAGTTTCATAGAATTTCTTCTTTAAGAAACCAAAGAGTTTATAGCTTTTTGGTTTCAAAGTTTTTTAAGCAGAAATTTACTACCTTTTTATAACCTTCTTTATTCAAGGAAAAAAATAATGGCTTTTACAGATTTACAGGAAGAGTATTTTGATAGTTCCATTTATATCAAACCAAAAAGATTTTCTTATAAAAGCAATAATAAAGCTTGTGTTTGGGATTTTATTGAAGCTAAAGATAGTGTTTCTATACTTTTATATCACCAAACTTTTAAAAGCTTTATCTTTGTACGTCAATTTAGAATTCCACTTTGGTACCACCAAAACCGCGATAAAACTTATAAGAAAGATGAAAATATGGGTTATACTATTGAGCTTTGCTCTGGACTTGTAGATAAAAATATTTCTTTAGAGCAAATTGCTAAAGAAGAGTGTATTGAAGAGCTTGGTTATGCCCCTAAGATTTTTGAGAAAATAGGAGATTTTTATACAGGTTTTGGTTCTGGAGTAAGCAAACAGAGTTTTTATTTTGCTGTTGTAAATGAGAATGATAAAATTGCACAAGGGGGAGGTGTTGATGGAGAACAAATTGAAGCAGTCTATGTAAAAGTAGAAGAATTTGAGAGTTTTATTCAGAATGTTATACATTCACCCTTGCTTAATTTTTCTTATTTATGGTTTATGAAAGAAAAAAGCAGATTATTTTGTTAAGTTTTGAATGTAAAGAAATTCTGTTTTAATTGCTGCAAAAAGTTAAAGAAACTAGTTTGAGTACAATCATTTAAAACGCAATACTTTCTTGTAGAACAAAAGTAAGTGTATTCATACTCAATTTTCAATGAGTTTTATCCTATCAAAAAAGAAAACGAGCTTTTAACCTTTACTTTAATTAAAATACTCTATAATCCGTTAATACTTAAAGGTGGAGAATGTTTGATATTATAGTCATTGGAGGCGGACACGCTGGTATTGAAGCAAGTCACGTTTCTGCAAGAATGGGAAAAAAGACCTTGCTTTTAACAACGCTTGTTGAGCAAATTGGTGCTGCAAGTTGCAATCCGGCTGTTGGAGGACTCGCAAAAGGACATTTAGTGAAAGAGCTTGATGCAATGGGTGGCTTGATGGGTGAAATTACTGATAGAGCAGGGATACAATTTCGCATACTTAATGAAAGCAAAGGTGTTGCTGTACAAGGCAGCAGAGCACAAATTGATATGGATCAGTATAAGATTATCGCTCGTAATATACTTTTAAAGCTTGAAAATTTGGAGATTTCTCAAGAACAAGTTGTTGCTTTACTTGTTGAGGGAAATGAAGTAAAAGGCGTAAAAACAAATCTCCAAAATGAATATTATGCAAAAAAAATTATTCTTACAACAGGAACTTTTTTAAATGGATTGATTCATATAGGTGAGAACAAGCTTGAAGCTGGAAGAGTTGGAGAACTCGCTTCTGTAAGGCTTGGACACTACCTTAAAGAATTAGGATTACATATAGGAAGATTGAAAACTGGAACTTGTCCTAGAGTGTCAGCAAAAAGTATAGATTTTTCCGTTCTTGAAATTCAATATGGAGATGAAAAGCCTAAGCCTTTTAGTTTTCGCACAAATAATTTTTCACCAAAGCAACTTCCTTGTTATATAGCAAGGACAAACACACAAACACACGAAATTATCAAAAAGAATTTTTATAGAGCTCCGCTTTTTACAGGGCAAATTGAAGGGGTTGGTCCAAGATACTGTCCTTCTATCGAAGATAAAATTAACCGCTTTGGTGATAAGCAAAGCCATCATTTGTTTATAGAACCCCAAACGATTGCTGCAACGGAATATTATATCAATGGTTTTTCTACTTCCTTGCCTTATGAAGTACAAAAAGAAATGCTGCAAAGCATCAAAGGTTTTGAAGATGCTAAAATAACACGTTTTGGTTATGCTATTGAATATGATTACCTTATACCAACACAATTGTATCATAGTCTTGAAACAAAACAAGTGAAAAATTTATACTGTGCAGGACAGATTAATGGTACTACAGGATATGAGGAAGCGGCAGTTCAAGGCTTTATGGCCGGAGTTAATGCTGTTTTGGCAATACAGGAAAAATCGCCATTTATTTTAGGACGCGACGAGGCTTATATAGGAGTTTTGATTGATGATTTAGTAACAAAAGGTACAAAAGAACCTTATAGAATGTTTACTTCAAGGGCTGAATTTAGACTCCTTTTGCGAGAAGAAAATGCTATAGTAAGACTTGGAAAATATGGTTATGACTTTGGACTTTTAGATAAGGAACATTATGCTTTTATACAAAAATTATCTGAAAATGTTTCAAAAGGTTTTAATCTCTTGCTTTCAAAAGAAATTACACCTAATATCCAAAACAATACTTTTTTACAAGAATTGAACGAAGAAAAAATTTCTTCTGTTATCAGCCTTCAGAAAATTGTTGCAAGAACAAGTTTTACGACAGAAAAACTTAAAAAACTTGACCCAATTTTTAAGAATATGGATGAATATGCCTTAAGGGAAGTACTTAGCGAAGCGAAATACTATCATTATGTGTGTATGCAAAAGGCACAAGTTGAAAAAATGAAAAGTTTAAGAGAGCTTAAAATTCCGGAAAATTGTGATTTTAAAGCTATAAGCGGACTAAGCAATGAAGTCGTTGAAAAACTACAAGAATATAAACCGCTAACACTTTTTGCAGCAAGTAGAATTAGCGGGATAACTCCTGCAGCTTTAGACATATTGCAAATTTATATTAAAACACAAAAGAAAAAGGCTTAAATGTTTTTTTGAGTCTTTTTTATTGGATTGAAAATTCTGAAAAGATTTCAAAATAATCTCTCGTTTTCATTTTTCTAGCATTTTTATACAGCCTTTTGTACAGCAGTATCAGAGTAAGGTAAAGCTTAAAAAATACTAAAAAAAGAAAAAATTTATTTTATTTTAGATACACTGCTAAATTTAATTAACGAAAGCAAAAACAAACCAAAAAGAAAGGAATGGACAATGGCTACATCTGAAAGCAGACGAAGTTTTATGGGTTTTGCATTTGGCGCTGTGGCTGCTGTGGGTGGTGTTTTTTCACTTGTTGCGATGAAAAAAACTTGGGATCCGCTTCCAAGTGTGAAAGCTGCAGGTTTTACCACAGTAGATTTATCAGGGATGCAAAATGGAGAGCTAAGAACCATAGAATGGCGTAAAAAACCTATTTTTATATTGAAAAAAGATTCAAATATGGGAAAAGATAGCAAACGCGATGTTGTAGTGCAGAATGATACTTATACGGTTGTGATAGGACTTTGCACTCATTTAGGCTGTATCCCAGCTTATGCACCAAATGAGCAACTTTTTAAATGCGCCTGTCACGGTGGAGAATTTGACACGAGTGGAAAAAATATTTTTGGACCACCACCAAGACCGCTTGATATACCTCCTTTTAAAATTGACGGAACCAAACTTGTTTTAGGAGAAGAGGGTTCTGAGTATAAAAAAATGATTGCGGAGGTTTAAAATGGCACACATACAAAAAGCTAATGGACTAGTGGATTGGCTTGACCAAAGACTTGCTATACGTAAATTACTGAATGTTTTAATGATTCAGTATTGGATACCAAAACAAATTAATTTCTTATGGGCTATGGGTGTTATTTTAACTACTCTTTTTGCCATTCTTTTTGTTACAGGACTTTTACTTGTGATGTATTACAAACCAGATACCGCTTTGGCATTTGATAGTGTGAATAAAACTATTATGCAAGAAGTGGAGTATGGTTGGCTTTGGCGGCATATGCATGGCGTTGCTGCTTCTGTAATTTTTTTGATCATATACATTCATATGCTTACAGGAATTTATTATGGCTCTTATAAAAAAGGGCGGGAGATGATTTGGATTAGCGGTATGCTTTTATTTGTTGTTTTTTCAGCTGAAGCTTTTAGCGGTTATATGCTTCCTTGGGGACAAATGAGCTATTGGGCAGCGCAAGTTATTACAAATCTTTTTGGAGGAATTCCTTTTATAGGTTCTGAACTTGTCGTTTGGATACGAGGTGATTATGCTGTATCTGATCCGACATTAACAAGATTTTTTATGCTCCACGTGTGTTTATTACCTATTGTCATTTTAACTTTGATTGCTTTTCACTTTTATGCTTTAAGAATCCCACACGTTAATAATGAAATTGCTGAGGAGCTTGATTTTGACCTAGAAGCTGAAAAATATTTAGCAGGAGATACAAAAGGAGCTAAAGTTATCCCTTTTTGGCCAGCTTTCTTATCAAAAGATTTTATGTATATTTGTCTTTTTATGATTTTCTTTTTCTATCTTGTCTCTTTTAAATTTGATTTTGCAATGGATCCTATTAATTTTGATCCAGCAAATGCACTCAAAACTCCAGCACATATTTACCCTGAATGGTATTTTTTATGGTCTTATGAAGTTTTAAGAGGTTTTTTCTTTGATATAGGAAATATCAAAGCTTTTGATATAGGTTTGACTGCTTTTGGTATAGCTCAAGTCATCTTTTTCTTACTTCCTTGGCTTGATAGAAGTGATGTTGTAAAACCAGCGCACGAAAGACCTCTATTTTTTATTTGGTTTTGGCTTTTACTTATCGATCTCATTGTTTTAACAATTTATGGCAAATTGCCTCCAACAGGTATTAATGCTTGGGTAGGTTTTTATGCTTCTGTAATATTTTTATTATTGCTTGTAGTAGCCTTACCTGTTATTACAATTTTAGAAAGAAAAGGAGCGAAACAATGAGAGAGCTGAAAATATTTTTTGTTGTAGTTATTTTTACAGCGCTTGTGTATTGGGGAGTTGAACCTTATGCTCATTCTGTAATGAAATCTCACGTTACTCCTGCTAATTTTAATTTTTCACAAGAAGATATCCATTTCGCAAAAGAAACAGTTACTGCAAAAGAATTAATTCTTCAAGAAGCCCAAGATTCAAACGACTCCTCTAGAGCAGAAAGTGCTCAAAAAGAACTTGATAAAGCTAAAGAAAATTTAGCAAAAGAAGAAGCACTTTGGGCAGCAGTTGATAAAATAGATTTTAGTCGTGCAGATACAGGTAAAGGAAAAGAATTTTTTCAAAGTAATTGTTTTGCATGTCACGGCTTACAAGAGGATGGTATAGAAGCTAGTATTACCGATTCTTCTTTGGGTGTGATTCCACCGGATTTAAGTTCAGCAGGGAGTTTGTATGATGAAAGGTTTTTGGCGGCTTTGATTATGCAGCCAGCTCTTGCCTTGAAAATTGAGCATAAATTTCCAGATGGTTTTCTAATGACACCTTATAACACTGATGATAGCAGTGATAGCGAAGAAGTTGTATATTCAAATATCGCAAATGTAATCGCATACCTTAAGGAAGTTAGTGTTCGCTTTGAAGCCAACGAAGATTCAAATATTAAAAAAGAATTAGAACTTAAATATACACAGTTTGATGAAAAACAGAAAAATTTCCTTATTGAAAAAGATACAAGATTTGCGAAAGAAAAATCAGCTTTTATCCAAGCTTGTGGTCGTTGTCACGATATAAAATATGATAATTTTTTCACCGAATCAAAACAAGAGGATTTAAAAAATTATCTCGGTTCGATTCCTCCTGATCTTTCTATGATGATTAGGTCTCGCGGAGGACAATATTTACACGACTTTATTAACAATACGCAAAAACTTCTTCCCGGAACGGCTATGCCAAGAGTTGGGCTTAATGAAAATGCACAAGCAAAAGTTATCTCTTATATAGAAAAAGTTGGTGATAGCAAAAAAGAAGAGAGAGAGAGTACAGGAATTTATATTATGATATTCTTCGTAGTTTTAAGTATTTTTGCTATTGCTTGGAAAAAAGTTATTTGGTCTAAGCTGCATTAAAAAATTGTACCCTTGTGGTACAATTTTCTCTTTCTATAAACAGCATTTTTAAAGCTGTTTTTAAATCTTAATTATCTGAACTTTCTTGAAGCATATCTTTAAAGACATTGAAAAGTTGAAGTGAAGCATTTTCAGCATTTTCACATTTTTGTATAATTTGTTGTTGCGTTGTTTTGTTATTAGAATCTTCTGTGTTTGCTATTGCAATAGCCGAATTCATACTTTCGTGTACTTTTTGATGTGGCTCGTTTATCTTAATAAAGCTTTTAACGTGTCCAAATCTTTCTTTTCCAGAACTTGCAACCCATTTTCCTAGACGACAACTTGTATGATCAGCAAGTTGTTTGCCTGATTTGGCAAAGATCTCTTTATAACCATTCATTTTAAAAGCTATATGATCAAGTTTTGCTAAAGATACAAAGGCTTCAGAAGCTATTCCTACTGCATTATTGTTTGTAGAATGTGCTTCATTGACAAGATTGTTAAATTTTTCTGAGAAACTTATAATATGTGCATTAGAGTCCATAGAAATTTTTTCTACTTGCTCACTTTGGGTATTCATTTCATTAGCATTTTGTTTGAGAAGATTAATATTCATCTCTACTTCTGTGGTAGCTTTTTGTGTTTTTTCTGCGAGTTTTCGAACTTCATCAGCCACAACAGCAAATCCGCGTCCGTGTTCTCCAGCTCTAGCAGCTTCAATAGCTGCATTTAATGCAAGGAGATTGGTTTGATCAGATACATCTTTAATTAAATTAATAACATTGGTAATTTCATCCACGCTTCTATGTAAAGTATTTGCAGTATCTCTTGTTTTATTTGCTGATTCTGTAATGTCGCTAAGCGAGGCATTGATAACATTAGCAATTTGATTGAGTTCTTCCATAGCAGAGAGGGAAGTTTGGGAGTAATTTGAGATAATTTCTGCTTTATTGACATTGTCAAGCATATCATTTTGAACAGTAGCAATATTGTTCAAAACTCCATTTAACAATACATTTAAAAGTTCAGTTTTGAGTTTTGATTCTGTATCTTCTTGTTGTAGAAGAGCAATTTTATTTTTTAGTTGCGAATTTTCAGCATGAATTTGTGCAAATTGCTCCTTTAGTCTCGTATTTTCTTCTTTTATTTTTTGAAGTTCTAGATTGTTTTTAATACTAAACATCGTTTTTCCTTGATTATTGTTTATAATTTTGTAGGTACTGTTTAAGCTCATCTTTGGTATGCAATTTTTCTTTTTTTAACGCTGAAATTTCCATATCGCTAAGAAAAACTCTTCCTTCTTCTGCATCTTTTATTTTATCATCAAGTTTATTATGATGTTCAAATAATTTATCAAAATGAGCATCCTTACCTTTTAGCTCAGACATTAAATTTCTATACTCGTGTAACATATTAACAACTCCTTTAAACATAGCTAATAATAAACAATAATTTTACACTATTAAGTAAAATTTGGACTTAAAAAAACTTTAAATATTGCTTGGCTTAGTTTTAAAATAAAATACTTAAAATAGTGAGAGTTTGAAGTCTTAAGATTCTCCTTAAGACTTATTTTGAATTGTGTTTTCTTAGCATTCTTAGTGTAGAAGCAGCGATTCTCATTTTTTTGGTAGTGCCATCTTCTAAAGTAATGCGCACTGTGCGGAGATTTGGTAAAAAACGTCTTTTTGTTTTATTATTTGCGTGACTGACATTGTTACCAACCATAGGACCTTTGCCTGTGATTTGACATATTCTTGCCATAGTATATCCTTGTATATTTTTTGAAAATTTTTCAATTATAACAAAGAAAACCTGAAAGATTTCTAGAATTTTTAATTTCTTTTTTAAACAGAAAAAGATAGAATAATTTTTTTTGAAAATTATCGCACAAGGCTTTTTATGTATGTAGCTCCAAGTTTATTATCAGCGAATTTTTTAAGACTTGAAGAAGAAGTTCGAGCAGTGAGCGAAGCAGGGGCTGATTTGCTTCATATTGATGTAATGGACGGACATTTTGTTCCAAATTTAACTTTTGGTCCGTGTGTGCTTGAAAAGATTTCAACTATTACAGAAGTGCCTTTAGATATTCATTTGATGGTGAAAAATGTAGCGCAGTTTGTAGAGTTTTTTATCCCCTTACAACCTAAATTTCTTTCTTTTCATATCGAAGCAGAAGAACATCCTATAAGACTTTGTGAGTATGTAAAAAATAAAGGAATTCATCCTGCTGTTGTATTAAATCCACACACTCCTATACAGTCAATTGAACATATAATAGAATTTGTAGATATGGTGCTTTTGATGAGTGTTAATCCCGGTTTCGGAGGTCAAAGTTTTCTTCCTATAACATATAGAAAAATTCAGCAGTTACGTGAGCTTATCGATACTCAAAATGCTAAAGTTTTTATAGAGGTTGATGGAGGGATCAATGGTTTAAATGCTCCAAATTTAGAAGAAGCAGGGGCTGATATACTTGTAGCTGGAAGCTATATTTTTTCCTCTCAAGATTACAAAACTTCTATTTCATCTTTAAAGCTCCAATTTTGAGTTTGCAAGAAGTTGAAGAAATCATTGCTGTTTTAAGCAAACAAAGCAAACCGTATGAGTGGGTGGTAAACGAATTTTCTAAGATAGATGAATTTGCACATTTAGATATTGATTTAGAAATTCTTAGGCTTATGGGATTGAGCTTGGAGTTACATAACAATAATATGGTGTTTTTAAAAAATCGCATACGAAAGATTAAAGAAGAGGTCTTTTGCATAGTGGATATTGAAACTACCGGAGGCAAGACAAATGGAAAATTGTTGGAACTCGGCGCTGTAAAAATAAAGAATTTTCAAGAATTAGATCGTTTTGATACACTTGTTAAAGTTAAGGATATACCCGAGAACATCATAGAACTTACAGGTATCAGTCTGAATATGGTTCAAAATGCTCCATCCTTAGCTAAGGTTTTACACGATTTTAGATTTTTTTTGCAAGACAGTATTTTTGTAGCTCATAATGCACAATTTGATTTTAACTTTCTTTCCAAAGCGATGAATGAATGCGGTTTTGGAATCTTGCTAAACCGTTCAGTTTGTACCATCAATTTTGCAAGGCTTTGCATAGAGAGTCAATATTATGGACTTGAAACTCTAAAAGAATATCTAGGGATTAAAAGCATCCATCATAGGGCTTTAAGCGATGCTTTAGCTACGACTGAAATTTTTAAATACTGTCTTGAAAAACTTCCTTCTCATATTAAAACAACTCAAGAGCTTTTAGAATTTACCCAAAGTCCTCAAAAAAATGTAAGAAAAAAAAGAAAATCTTTATCGTAAAATAATCACAGCAGCTTGTGCTAGAGCCAGGCTAATTGAACATTTTATTGTTTAAGCTTTTGCTATTTTGATGATAAAACAAGTTTGAGGATGAATTGCTTGTAAAGAGTAAAGCTATAGAAAGTTTGTTTATGTTCTGCTAATAATGTGTGTGAAACATTTAAGATTGCGCTCAATTAGATGTTTGAGAGTTATGGTTTTAGATATGCAAAACTAAGAATCGCTATTTTTGTGTTTTCTAAAGTGATGATTAGTCAAAAGCTGAATAAATTTTTACTCTAAAACTAAATGCTATTGCATCTTTTTGTGCTTTTAAGATAAGCGGATAGTCTATTTTGATAAAACTTTCAAAATTTTTTGCAGCATCAATAAAATCATAAAAATTTTTTGGAGAGTTAATCTGTCCTTGTATGATGAGACTATGTTTGAGGTATTTATTTTTGATTATTTTTTCTTCTTTTATTTCAAGATTTTTAAAGTATTTTTGTAGAAAGAGCGTAAAATTGCTAAGATTAAAACTTTTTTCAAATTGGTCTAAACTTGTGTTGTTTTCACTTCTTAGTAAAAAAATTTTATCCCTGCTTACTTGAAGTTTTGTTCTAAAATTTTCTAAGATAGCAGTTTGAGAGTTATCTTTTAAACTTTGTTGTTTGTGTGTTTTGAGTAGGGGTAAAAGGAGGAAAAGTATCAAAGCCGTGCAAACACTCACAAAACTTAAACCGTAAATAAGCAGTTTTAAAATGTCTATTTCTTGTAAGCTTTTATCTCTCACTATTTTATTCCTGAGCTATGTTTTTGACTTATATTGATAAAACGGTACCAACCATTATTGAGTCTATAATAAGTTGTATTGCTTTCATCAAAAATACTTCTTAATGGAGTTTCTAAAAGCAGAGCAAATTTTTCTTTTGTTGGGGTAACTCCACTAAGTTTAAGAGAATTCGAATCTTGTTCCATTGTTTCGAGTGTAATACTATCCGTTTTTATAATCATATCGAAAAGATTTTTAAGACTATCCTTAAGAGCTGCATTTTGAGTGTTAAAAGTATTCGCTATCTGGGTTTGTGCAAGCATAATTTCATAAGATACATTCGCATTTGTGATTCCCTCTTGGATTACAAGTGCTTCTTGTTTTTTGTTTTCTATTGAAGCAGAAATGAATTCTAACTTGATTACATACATAAAATACACACTTAAAATAAAAATAATCCCAAATAGAAAAAGAGTGAACCAAATTTTATCAAAAAGTGAAAAAATAGGCTTTTTTCTTGGCTGTATAAAACTATAAGTCATAGCGAAATTTCCTTTTGCATAAGCTCTATCATAAGTTCTAGGGTATTAATTTGATTTATTTTAAGTTCTAAAAAAGTCTCATCTTCTAAGAATTCGATAGCACTAGCATTGAACTCTTTGTCGCTAAAGATGATTGCTTTGTCAATAAAAGAAGTCTGATTTTTTAAGTTATAAAATTTTTCAATACTTGTGATAATATAACGGCAAAATTCCATATCTTTGCTTAACTGATTTAATTCATCAAGTTTTAGTTTTTCATCTTTAAATTCTACTAGTTCTTCTTGTTTAAGAGTGTCAAATTTATCATCTGATATTTCATTGGTTTCATTAAAACTGTCAAGCGTCATCTCTTCATCATCTGTTTGCTTAATAGTTATTTCTTCATCTTTCATTTCATCGTTAAAATTCTCAAGTTCTGAATCGGTATTTACTTTAAAAGTTTTAAATTCTCCATACAGTATTTCACTATTTTTACAGATCATAACCACAAGAATGTGTGAATATCTATAAATATACAGTATAGTTTTATCATCTGTTTTTTCTTTCTGTATGCAAAAATATAAAAGAGCAAAAGGGGAATAGATAAAATCAAGCCCGTTATAATCTTCAAAAAGATCGCTAAAATACTCTATGTGTTCAGTTGCAGTATAAATTTGGACATTGTTGAGAACAAACGTTTTAAGACTGATCTTGCCCACGTCAAAATTTTCAAAATTTTCAGTCTTTTTACTTGGAATTAAACCCTGTTCGTTAGCGTCTAAAAATAAACCTGTGTAGTAAAAAAGAAATCTTTTGCTTATATTTTTCACATAATCAAACAAATTTTCATTTTTTTCGAAGCTTTTTTCAGTACTACTTATAAGCTTACCGTTGCGAAAAGTTGAAGCTTTAAGAATTTTTTTATTTTCTTCTAAAATTACAGCAATAAAAAGTTGAGGGAAAAACTTTCTTAGAAAAAACAACATTTTATTCCTTAAAACTATCTGTTTTTGCTATATTTTCAAACTGATCAAGAAGAAATTTCTTTGCCTCATCTTTCTTTAAATTTGAAATATCAAAAGGCTCACTTAAACTATAAACCAACTTGCTAAAAGGTTTAGGTAAAATCATCTTGTCCCAGCTTTTAAATTTCCAAAAATGATTTGCTTCATAATTTAAAATACGTATTGTAACATTTTTTTTCTGTGCTAACAAAATAGGTCCATCAGAAATACTATGATAAGGACCTCTTGGTCCATCAGGTGTAATTATTATATCATCTTTTTGATCTAAAATTTTTAATGCCGCTTTAAGAACTTGACTTGCACCTTTTGAGCTGCTGCCTCGAATCGAATGAAGTCCGTAAAAGGAGATAATTTTTGCTATGTTTTCTCCGTCTCTGTGTCGTGAAATTATTACGTATGCTTTTTTTTGTGGCATTCTATAATGTTTAAATGCAAAGGGCATTAACGCAATACGTCCGTGCCAAAACAAGATCACATAAGGTTTGTTGTCTAATTTTTCTCCTCGATATTGTTTTGAACAAGTAAGAAAAATAATCCATTGCAACAGAAAAACAAGCCTTAAAAGAACAGCATTTTTAAACGATTTCCCCATAAAGAACCATACGTTTTGGATTTGTGATTTTTACTTTTTTGATTTTTCCTAAAAGCTCTTCGCTTGCATTCACTTGAACTAAAAAATTATCATCTGTTCTTCCAGCTATGTTTAGATTGTCTCTTAGTTCTTCGAATAAAACTTCAACTTCCTGTCCATTTTTTTTTACAGTGATTTCATCGACAATTTCATAATGACGTTTTTGCAAATAAGAAAGTCTTTGTGAGGCAATATCATCAGGAATTTGACCTTGCATAGCAGCAGCTTTTGTAAGAGGACGTTTTGAATATTTAAAAGAAAAAATTTGTTCAAAGCGAATTTGTTCTATCATATCCATAGTATCTTGAAAATCTTTTTCGCTTTCATTTGGAAAAGCTACGATAATATCTGTTGAAATGCTTACGTTTGGGCAAAGTGAGCGAAGTTTTAATGCTCTTTGTAGATACCATTCTCTTGTATACCCTCTTTTCATTGCCTTGAGAATTTGATTTGAACCGCTTTGCAAAGGCATATGCATAGACTTACAAATTTTAGAATTCATACTAAAGGTGTCTAAGAATTTATCATCCATATGTAAAGGATGAGGGCTTGTAAAACGGATACGCTCAAGCCCTTGAATACAACTAAGTTCGTTGAGTAAATCTGAAAAATCCATTTTTTTATGATGATTTGTAAATTTTTTACCATAATTATTGACATTTTGTCCTAGTAAGAAAATTTCTTTAGCACCTTTTTGTACTGCCTTTTGGGCTTCTTTAAAAATGATATTAAAAGGTATGGAAATTTCATCACCTCTTGTGTGAGGGACTATACAATAAGTGCAGTGTTTGTCGCAGCCTATTGAAATATTGATGAAAGTTTTGTAAGGACTATTTCTAAAGTCAGAGAAGGCAAATTCACTTTCATCGTATTCTATATCTACTCCAAGAAATTTTGGAGTTTTTATCGCTTGAGTAATTTTAGAAATATTTCTTGCCCCTAAAACAAAATCCACATAGGGAGCACGTTTAAAGATTTCAGCCCCTAGATGTGAAGCAGTACAACCACAAACTCCTATTTTAGCATCATTTTTTTTGATTTTTTCAAAGCTGCCAACTTCTGAAAAAAGCTTATGCACCGGTTTTTCTCTCACCGAACAAGTATTGATAAGTATCAAATCAGCTTCTTTTATATTTTCGGTAAGATTATAATGCTCTTTTTGTGTGAGTTCAGCTATTATATGTTCTGAATCTCTAACGTTCATAGCACAACCTAAGGTTTGGATGAAAAGTTTTTTTGCACTCAAAGAATATGAACCTCATACATAAAATCGTTTTCACCAAGTCCGTATTTTATTATCCTATGATATACACTTAAACCTTTTTTTTCAAAATGCTCTACAAGAGCAATTAATCCTTTATGAGAATTTTCTTTGTCAAAATAAAAAAATTTCTGTCCGTCTTTTTCTACAAACTCTTCAATTTTTGCCAAACTAATACTTTTAGGTTTTTCATCGAATACGTTTCGTGCTAATTTTAAATCCATGATAGCATCCTTGTAGCTTCTTTTTTACTTTTATTAAATTTATTATTCTATCAAATTTTACTTTTAATTAAACTTATTAAGAGTATAATTTTTAGCTTTTATTCTTTCAAGTTAAATTCCCAAAAACAAAAAGGCTTAAATTATGGAAAAAATTGCAGATATTATAGAATCGATTGCTAATGAGAAAAATTTAGAATTGCAAAGTGTTAAAGAGAAAGTTATTATAGCACTCATTAATACTGCAAAAAAAATTTATGGACAAGAATATGAATTTTTTGTTGATGCAAAGAATTTAAGTCTGTATCAAAAAATTACTATAGTAAGCGATGATGATGAAAGACTTGAACAAAATAGTCAGAGTTTTATTGCTTTAAGCAAAGCCCAACAGGAAGCAGATGATGTAGAAATAGGAGATGAGCTTACTTATGAATGTTCATTAGAAAATTTAGGCAGGACGGCTGTAAATGTTTTGCATAAAGAGCTTGAATATCATATCCAAAAGCTTTTAGAAGAAACTATTTTTGAAAAATATAAAAACAGAGTTGGTCAAATGGTTTTTGGTTCTGTTGTACGTGTAGATAATGAAGAGAATACTTTTATAGAAATTGATGAATTAAGAGCTTTTCTACCTAGAAAGAATCGTATTAAAGGTGAAAAATTTCAAGTAGGTGATGTGGTCAAGTCTGTAATTCGCCGTGTATATTCAAATAAAGGCATAAAAATGGAGCTTTCGCGTACAAGTCCTAAATTTTTAGAATGCTTGCTAGAGGCTGAAGTACCAGAAATTAAAGACGGCTATGTGAATGTAGTAAAATGTGCAAGAATTCCCGGAGAGAGAGCAAAAATTCTTTTACAGGCTAATACTGCTAACATTGATCCTGTCGGTGCAACTGTTGGCGTAAAAGGAGTAAGGATTAATGCTGTAAGCAAAGAGCTTCATAATGAAAATATAGATTGTATTGAATTTAGCAATGAGAGCGAAATTCTCATTGCTAGAGCTTTAGCACCTGCCATTGTAAATTCTGTAAAAATTGAAGATACTAAAGCTATCGCCACTTTAAATAGTGAGCAAAAAAGTAAAGCAATAGGGAAAAATGGTATCAATATACGGCTTGCTTCTATGTTAAGCGGCTATGAAATAGAACTCAATGAAATGACAAGCACCACACCTGCTATTAGCAATGAGGAAGCTTTAAAGAATTTGCAAAATTTATTCAAATCTTAAGCAAGTTTTTTATAAAAATGGTAAATTAATGTTACTATTTGTAATAGATATTTTTGCCATACTATCTTTGTGTGATGTTGAAAATTAAGCGTTTTCATTAGTCTTTTCCTTCTATTTCGTAAAGAAAAATACAACACATTCTTTTAATTATTTTCATTATTTAGATATAGTGAAAATTTCACAATATGTAACAACAATTAAAGGAGTGTTTATGTCCATAGCAAATTCTCATATTACAAAAAGTCAAAGAGTACGTTCTATTTTTGCAGCAAGTTCTGGGAATTTCGTAGAATGGTTTGATTTTTATATTTATCTTTCTCTAGCGAGTTATTTCACCCATCATTTTTTCAATTCTGAAAATGAAGTCATAGCATTAATTCAGAGTTTTGGCGTTTTTGCAATAGGATTTTTTATGCGCCCTATAGGCAGTCTGATTTTTGGTTCTTTAGCAGATAAAGTAGGCAGACAAAAGACTATGATTTATGCCATAGTGCTTATGTCTTTAGGTAATTTTATGATAGCCTTTATTCCTTCACAAGAAAAAATTGGACTTTGGGCGGCTTTTTTGCTTACTCTTGCGCGTATGATACAGGGTGTATCAGTCGGAGGCGAAGGAGGATTGGTAGCCACTTATATTTCTGAAATGTCTACCAAAGGAAATCGTGGTTTCTTCTCATCATTTCAATATGTAACTCTTATCGCAGCCCAGTTTGTTGCACTTGGTTGTGTATGGCTTGCAGTAAGCTATTTTGGAGTAGAGAAAATGAGAGAAGATGCTTGGCGTTATCTTTTCATTCTTGCTGGAATTTTGGCGTTAGGTTCTTTATTTTTAAGAGCCACTATGCACGAAAGTGCTAGAGAGCTCGATAAAAAAGACTCATCTAAGGGTTCGCTTAAAACCCTTTGGCACTACAGAAAATATTGTCTATTGGTTTTTGGTTTAACTGCAGCTGGGAGTATGTGTTATTATAATTTCACAGCTTATATGAAGACATTTTTAGATAAAAGTGCGCTTTTTGATAAAGACACTGCTTATATTATCGCCTTGCTCGGTTTGGCTTTTGGTATGATTATTCAGCCTTTTATGGGTATGATTGGTGATAAAATAGGAGTGAGAAAAATGCTAGTGCTTTTTAGTGTTTTAGGATTTTTTGGAGTGTTTCCTTTAATGATGGGTATTATTGAAAGTGGTCCTAAAGGAAGTCTCAATAGTCCCTATTTAGCTTTCTTGTTTATAGCTTTGGGTTTAATTATTTCGGGTTTTTATACTTCAATAGCAGGGATTGCTAAAGCAACATTGTTTCCCGAAAAAATACGTGCTTTGGGTACAGGTTTTCCTTATGCTATAGCAGTGGCTTGTTTTGGAGGGACTGTCCCAAGTGTGGCTTTATGGTTTAAAGCCGGAGGTCCTTATGGCTCTGATCAATTTGTTGGTTTGGCTGAATGGGGGTATTTTATTTATATTATGTTCTTTTTAGCTTGTTGCTTTTTAGTTGCGATAAATATTCCCAAAGAAACCGAGCTTGAAAAACAAAATGATTCAATTTTGTAGATAATGCTTGTAAAACCAAGCCCAATATATCCCAGCGATGATAAAAATTGTTCCAAGCATAAATGTGATGAGCTTTAAACTCATCATCAGTTCAAAAAGTACTCCTATAAGCACAGAAATACTTGCACTCACGCAAAGGAATACCATATCAGTATAAGCAATTACTCGTCCAAAATACCTTCCATCGCAGTTTTTTTGTATTAAAGTATAAGTATAAGCCCAAAGTGAAGAAGTGAAAAACCCTGTCATAAAAAGTCCTAAAAAAGAAAGGTAGAAATTGTATTGAGTAAAAGCCCAAAGTATAATTCCTAAACCTTGTCCTAGATAAAAATATCCTAAAATACGTTCATCGGTTATCTTGCTTAAAAATACAGTTCCAAGAATCAATGAACAAGCGCGAATAGCATTTAAAAAGCCTATTACCAAGGCAGCCGATAAAAGTTCTTTGTATTCGTGTTTTGCAAGAAGTGCAACGAGAGTTTCATAGCTTGTAAAACCCATAAAAGCGTGGAGTAAAATAAGATGGAGGAGTTTTTTATTGTTACAAAGATACAAAAAACCCTCCTGTATCATTGAGAAGAAATTGTCCTCTAGCATAGTTTTAAAATGTGGGATTTTCAATCCTGCTAAAAGAATAATTCCAATGCTAAGTAAAAAGCAGTCAAATAAAAAAGCTGTTTGTATGCCATAAAAATAAATAAAAATTCCAGCTAAAGCCATACCAGCAGTATAAGAGATCGACCAAATGACACTGTGCATTTCATTGGCAAGTTTGAGTTCATTTGGTTGAAGGATTTTTGCTAATAAACTCATTTCAGCTTGAAAATAAATTGATCCCACGCATAAGCGTGCAAAAATCAAGAAAAACAAAAACCAAAGCATACTTAAATCATCGACAAAGATAAGGAGAAATATACTGATGAGTTCTATACTTGCCATACTGATTAAAAGTTTTTTAGGCTTATTTTTTTCGACGATAACGCCATTAACAGGGGCAAGTAAAATTCCGGGCAAAAAAGCAAGCATAGCGCTTATTGAAATAGCCCAAGTTGGAGCATCTAATTCAACTAGAAGTGTGAAAACTCCTGTTTGAGAGAACCAAGCTCCAAAATAAACTATAAGTTGTACACAACTAAGTATTCGTATGTTTTTATTGTTTTGTAGTAGTTTGAGGTGATTCATAAGCAAAACTATATCATAAATTTATGCTTTCAGTGTTATAATTGCCGGTAAAAAACGAAAAAGGTATGAGATTGAAAAGATTGCAAAAGAAAGAAGCTCTCTCTTTGTTTAAAAATGCTACTTTGGCAGAGCTTGGTGAATTAGCATATCAAAAGAAATTAGAATTACATCCTGAAAGAATTACCACTTTTGTGGTCGATAGGAATATTAATTATACGAATGTTTGTTGTATAGATTGTTCTTTTTGTGCTTTTTACAGACATCATAAAGAAAAAGATGCGTATATTTTAAGTTTTGAAGAGATTGGAAAAAAGATTGAAGAATTACAAGCTATAGGCGGTACTCAAATTCTTTTTCAAGGTGGAGTAAATCCAAAGCTTAAGATTGAATGGTATGAAGAACTTGTCCAATGGATAAAAGAGCATTATCCTGATATTACTTTACACGGTTTTTCGGCTGTTGAGATTAGTTATATTGCTAAAATTTCAAAAATTTCTATTGCTGAAGTATTGCAGAGACTCCAAATGAAAGGTTTATTTTCTATACCGGGTGCTGGAGCTGAAGTATTGAGTGATAGAGTAAGAGATCTTATAGCGCCAAATAAATGTGATACAGCCACTTGGCTTGAGGTGCATAAAAGTGCGCATAGAATTGGTATGAAAAGTACAGCTACTATGATGTTTGGTACTCTTGAAACTGATGAGGAACTGATAGAACATTTTGAATATTTAAGAGCTTTGCAAGATGAGACAGCAGGGTTTAGAGCTTTTATTTTATGGTCTTTTCAAAGTCAAAATACAAAACTCATTGAAAAACATCCTCAAATTCTTAAACAGAGTTCGAATAAATATCTGCGTCTCTTAGCTTTAGCAAGGCTTTATTTGGATAATTTTAAAAATTTGCAAAGTTCGTGGGTTACTCAAGGATCTTTAATCGGTCAGCTTGCTTTAAAATTTGGAGCCAATGATTTAGGCTCAACAATGATGGAAGAAAATGTCGTTTCAGCTGCAGGTGCAAGCTATCAAATGAATCAAGATGAGATGATAAGACTGATTAAAAGTCTTGGTGAAAAGCCGGCAAAACGTAATACAGCGTATGAAATTTTAGAAAGGTTTTGATGAGGTATTTAGAAAAGCAAGGAGTGAAAATTCCTTTTCTTTTTGAACAGAATAATGATTTTCCTATTGTGAATTTAAAATTGGTATTTCAAAATTGCGGAAGAGGTTTTGATGAGATAGCAGGGCTTGCTAGAGTGTTTGCAAAGCTTTTAAATGAAGGTACGGATGAAAATTTTTTCAAAAAGTTAGAACTAAGAGCTATTAGTTTAGAAGCAAGTAGTGGTTTTGAAAGTTTGCAGTTGCATCTTACTTGCTTAAAAGAACATTACAATTTTGCACTCAATGCTTTAAAAAATTTACTCCAAAAGCCTCGTTTTGAAGAGAAAATTTTACAAAGAATTACAACTTTGCTTTTAGGGGAACTTGCAAATAGAGAGAATGATTTTGATTATGTAGCAAAAAATTTACTCAACCGCACTGTTTTTGAATATAAGGAATTTCAAAGTCCAAACACTGGAGATGAAAAAAGCATTGCTACAATCTCACTTGATTCTTTGCGAAAATTTTATGAAAAACATTTCACTTTGAGTAATCTCATTGTTGTTTTAGGTGGAGATTTGGATGAAAAAGAGGCTGTAGAAAAGATCTTAAAATTGTTAGATTGTCTTCAAGAGGGAAAAAAGATTCCAGAAAAGCACTATGTTTTTACTCATCAAAAGAAAGATGAAACGCTACAAAGAAAAGAGAGTGAGCAGGCTTATATTTATTTTGCCTCTCCTTTTATAGTAAAGAGAAACGATGCAGATTTATATCTTGCTAAAATTGCTCTTTTTATTTTAGGACAAGGAGGATTTGGATCGAGGATTTTAGAAGAAATTCGAGTAAAAAGAGCTTTAGCATATTCAGCATATGCTTTGCTTGATGTTACAAATTCTTACGAACGTGTTTTTGGGTATTTGCAGACAAAAAATGAAAGTGCTAAAGAAGCAAAAAAACTTGTAGTTGATATTTTTACTGATTTTGTTGATAAAGGAGTTAGTGAGTTAGAATTAACTCAAGCAAAAAATTTCCTTATAGGAAGTACTCCTTTGCGTTATGAAAACTTAAGTAAAAGACTTGATATAGCTTTGAATGAATATTATCAAGGTTTAGAACTTGGACACTATAAGAGAGAACTTCAATTGATAGAAAAGGCGAGTTTGGAAGAATTAAATGCATATATTGTAAAACATAAAGAATTGTTACATCTTAATTTTGCAAGCGTTGTAAATGAAAATTAAAGAGAGCGATTTAGTACTTTTTGAAAAACTTCAAATCAAAAATGTTATTGATTTAGCTTTGCTATTTCCAAAAAAGATTGATAATTTTACCCTTACTCAAGTGCCAAAAGAAAATGAAAATTGCACACAAAAAGTAAAAATTAGCTCTGTAAATTTCCGTCCAAATCAGCTTTTTGGCTTAGCATATTGTGAAGCTTGGAAACAAACAGTGCGTTTTGTTTTCTTTCATCCAAGCAAATGGCATACTATGATTTGTAAGCTTGGTCAAGAAATTCTTTTCAATGCGAAAATCACTCTGTTTAATGATATGTGGCAGTTTAGCAATCCTAGAATTATTACTCAAAATATTGGTTTTTATCCAAAATACAACATACAAGGCATTAAAGATAGTGAAATTCAAAGACTCATTCAAAGTTATGTTACTTTTGAAAATTTGCAACAAAGCGGTTTAGAGCAAAAATACATCTCTTTGCTCTTAGCTTTGCAAGGTTTTGATTCGAAAAGTTTTCTAATGCATCAGAATTTAGAGTGTTTTAGCAAGGAATTAAAATATATAGAAATTTATAATTTTTTAAGACGATTGCGAGCAAAAAAAAGTTCTTCAAAAGCGTATAAATTGACTCTTTTTTCTATTCAAACTTGGTTAGAGAGTTTGCCTTTTTCTCCTACTCAAGATCAGCTTAATGCTTTAGAGGATATTCGAACTGATTTAAGCTCAAGTGAAGCGAAAAGACGTGTGATAATGGGTGATGTCGGCTGTGGAAAAACCTTAGTTTTGCTTGGTGCTGCTTTGATGGTTTATCCTAGACAAGCACTTTTAATGGCTCCAACAAGCATACTTGCAAAACAATTATACGAGGAAGCAAAAAAACTTTTGCCAGAATTTGTTCGTATGATTTTTCTTAAAGGTGGAAAAAAGGAAAAAGACTCTACTAAGCATATACAAAATGCAAATTTAATAATAGGAACTCACGCGCTCTTGCATTTAAAAAAACATAATGCTGTACTTGTAATGATAGATGAACAACATCGCTTTGGTTCAAATCAAAGGCAGAAAATTCATTCCCTTTCTCAAGGTGAATGTAGTGCCCATTTTATTCAATTTTCAGCTACGCCTATTCCAAGAACTTTAAGTATGATACAAAGCGAGCTTGTTCAATTTAGTTTTATAAAGCAAATGCCTTTTCAAAAGCAGATTGCAACTATTTGTATCCAAAATGAGGATTTTGCAAGGCTTAAGCAAGAAATTGATGAACAAATCAAGCAAAATCATCAAGTTGTTATAGTCTATCCTTTGGTGAATCAAAGCGATACTTTGCCTTATATGTCTCTTGAACAAGCTTCAAAATATTGGATAAGTCATTATGATAAGGTCTTTATAACACACGGTAAAGACAAACAAAAAGATGAGGTTTTAATGCGTTTTCGCGATGAGGGTACTATTTTACTCAGTACCACTGTAATAGAAGTAGGTATTTCCTTGCCCCGCTTAAGTACAATAGTGATTGTAGGAGCTGAAAGATTAGGGCTTGCAACTTTACATCAATTACGTGGCAGGGTTGGCAGAACAGGACTAAAAAGTACTTGTTATTTATATACAAAATTAAAAGAAATCCCACAACGTTTAAAGGAATTCGCTTCTACCTTGGATGGTTTTAAAATAGCTGAATTGGATTTGAAAAATAGATTGAGTGGGGATTTGCTTGATGGTTTTATGCAACACGGCAATGAATTTAAATTTTTTAATTTTTCAAGCGATGAAGACATTTTAAAGCAAGCAAAAAAAGCTTTACAAAGCTAAATTTATCTGTAAAGTATGCTTTGAAAACGCGAGGCTATCATTTGGGCACGTTGTAAGATAAGTGCTTGAATTTCTTCGTTATAGAGAGTTTTTAAACTTTCTTCAAAAAGTTTTAACCAAACATTAAAGAGCTCTTTTTCAAAATATGGCAAATCAAGATGTTTTTTTAATGGATGTCCATTATAATCACCTTCACCTAAGAGCAATCCAGCCCAAAAATTTCCAATTTTGATTTTATGTTCATCCCAAGCTTCTTTGCTTGTTCCAATGGCTGTGTTAAAAATAATTCCCAAGTCCTTATCGTGCTGTACTTTTGTGTAGAAAATTTCCATAAGTTTTACAATGTTTTCTTTATTAATAGTGTCGTATTTCATACCTACTCCTTTGGCTGCTGAATGTAAGATAAATCAGCTTTAATTTATCTTAAAATAAGTACAATTTGTTTGTTTTTGCATAAAATATTACAGCTTTAATGGGGATTTTTGAAAAAATGGATTACAATTTTTTGCTTCAAGTCAGTCCAGCTTTTGTAAAAGCAACTTGGCTCACTTTAAAACTTAGCTTTTTTGGTGTGTTATTTTCTTTCATTATAGGTTTGTTTTGTGTTTTAATGGGATATTTTAGATTTGTAATTGTACAAAAGCTTTGCAGTGTTTATATAGAATTTTCACGTAACACGCCTTTGTTGATACAGCTCTTCTTTCTTTACTATGCTTTGCCAAAATTTGGCTTCAATTTAGAACAAATTCCGCTTTTAAAGCATATCTGTCTTAGTGTAGAGCCTACTTTAAGACCTTCTTTTGCTTGTGCTGTTGTTGGGCTTAGTTTTTTAGGCGGTTCCTATATGGCTGAAAGTTTAAGGGCAGGTTTTGAGGCGGTTAGAAAACAGCAATTTGAAGCAGGGCTTTCTTTGGGTTTTACACTTTTTGGAAATCTTCGTTATATTATTTTACCTCAAGCTTTAGGTATTGCTATGCCAAGCATTAGTGCAAATATTATTTTTCTTATTAAAGAAACTTCTGTTGTGAGTATTATAGCTTTGCCTGATTTACTAACGACTATGAAAAGTTTGAATTCTTTAAGTTATAAAACCGATGAGCTCTTGTTTTTACTTTTTTTGGGTTATTTATGTATTATATTGCCTGTTTCATTTTTTTTAACTTTGCTTGAAAAAAGGTTTTCTTATGTTTGAAATACTCAATACATTCACACTGAAAAGACTTCTTGAAGGCTTATTTATTACGCTTGAAATTTCTTTTGTAAGTATAGCCATTACCTTATGTGTAGGTTTGGTGTTGGGCTGTTTTATGAGTTTAAAGAATCGTTTTATTGTTGTAGTATGTCGATTCGGGCTTGAATTAGTGCGTGTGATGCCTTTATTAGTTTGGCTTTTTATTGTGTATTTTGGTTTTTCAAGATGGTTTGGAGTGCATTTAAGTTCGGTTTCTTCGGCAATTATAGTATTTAGTATTTGGGGGAGTTTGGAAATGATGGATTTGGTTCGTGCTTCTTTACAAAGCATACCAAAGCACCAGTATGAAAGTGCTCTGTCTTTGGGATTGAATTCGTTTCAAATTTTTATGCATATTGTTATCCCTCAGGCTCTACGAAGACTCACTCCTACAAGTATGAATTTACTTACTCGTATGATAAAAAGTACAACTTTTGCGTATTTAATTGGTGCAGTTGAACTTGTTAAAGTTGGACAGCAAATTATAGAACTCTACAATAAAAATGATTTTGCACCTTTTATCATTTATGGACTAATTTTTATGATATATTTTTTTATTTGCTATCCTGTGTCTTTATACTCACGATACTTAGAGAAAAAATGGAGCTAATATTATGTTGAAGATAACAAATTTGCAAAAGTTTTATGGGACGCATCAGGCTTTGAAAAACATTGATTTAGAGGTAAGACACAAAGAAGTTGTTGTGATTTTAGGACCTAGTGGCTGTGGAAAATCCACGCTGTTGCGTTGCATTAATGGACTTGAGCAAATTGCTGGAGGAAGCATACACTTAAACGGAGAAACAATAGATAAAAATTTTAAAGAATGGACACGAATTCGTCAAAAGGTTGGAATGGTTTTTCAATCGTATGAGCTTTTTGAACATTTAAGCGTTAAAGAGAATATACTTTTAGGACCTTTGAAAGTGCAAAAAAGGCAAAAAGATGAAGTGTTAAATGAGGCAAAAATTTGGCTTGAAAAAGTAGGGCTTTTACACAAGATAAATGCCCACCCAAGAGAATTGAGCGGTGGGCAAAAACAGAGGATAGCGATAGTAAGAAGTCTGTGTATGAATCCTGAGTTAATGCTTTTTGATGAAGTTACAGCCGCACTTGATCCTGAAATTGTTCGAGAGGTTTTAGAGGTGATTCTTACTTTAGCAAGAGAGGGTATGACTATGCTTATTGTTACACACGAAATGCAATTTGCTAAAGCAGTTGCAGACAGAATCGTTTTTATGGATGAAGGAAGTATTGTTGAGATTAATACTCCAGAGCTTTTTTTTGAGAATCCTAAGACTCAAAGGGCAAAGAAATTCCTCAATTTGTTTAGTTTTTAACATACAAAGAGTAGATGATGAAAAGAGATAGAATGGCAAATAAACGAAAGTTTGATGAATTTTATTATAGTGCAGAAAATAAAATTGTTTCGTTTGACAAACTCAATGAGGATAATCGCTTATTGTATGAGAATAAAATGTTTTGTCCTGATTGTAAAACTGCTAAACTTGGTTTTGTTGTGAAACAAGATAATTCATATCTACGCACTATACCACCTTCTACACATAGTGAAGGTTGTTTCTATGCTTATGAAATTGTTCCTACTCAAGTTGCAATAGAATATTTTAAAGAGCTAAGCCCTGCCCAAATTAAAAATAGACTTGATTCTCTAATGCGCCGTTTGTGTCTTGAAAAAAATAATTGTAGCGTAGTAGATAATTGTTTAAATGAGCAAGACAATCCCTTGCTGCTAAACATAAATCCCCCAACTAAAAAGAAAAATATAAAATCTCTTAGGGAAAAAAGTGTAAATGCAAGTTTTGGAAAAGAAGATGATGGAGAATTATTTGTATTTTATGGAAAAGTGAAGTTTAATTTTTTTAAACAAGAAAAAAATGAATATGCTTATTTACAGATTTTAGTAAAGGATAAAAGAAAGTTTAGCATTAACATAAGTCCTAATGCTGAAAATTTGCCACAAAAGAACAAAGAATATTTTTTTGTAGCCATAGGATTTTTTTTATATAAGCTTCATAAAGAAAAATATCCAGCATTTCAAATAAAGCTAAGCAGAGCCGATTCCATAAAATGGAAAGAAATACACGCTGAATATAAGGAGTAATTATGCCAAACTTCGCTTTTCTTACTAACAACCTTTTTACTACCTACACGCTAGAAGTGGATTTCCCACGCATTTATAAGTTTGATGAAAATAAGCAAAAAGCACAAGCTACCCTAGATTCTATAAAAGCACTTTATGATAAGGAGAAGTTTTCAAAGCAAAATGAACACCAATTTGAAGATGATTTTATCGCAAAAGTGTTAGATATTCTAGGTTGGCACAGCATTAGGCAAGAGGAAAAAATTATTCAAGGTAAGTTAGACAAGCCAGATTTCTTGCTTTTTAGCGATACAGATTCTAAAAAAGCCTATTATGCAATAGAAAAAGAGCAAAGAAAAGCGACAAATTGCCAATGAAAGCTAATGAGACTACAAAAATATGCTTTTGATTATTTTATTTAAGGAAGGTGCAAATGGAACTTGAATTGCAATACAGCAAAGAGGGGAAAATATATTCTCACATTCGCAAGGAATATCTTGTAGCTACACCTGAGGAAAAAGTAAGACAAGCTTTTGTGTGTATCTTATGTAATGAATACAATTATAGCCTAGAGCAAATGGACGAAGAGCTTGAAATAGGAGCGAAGCAAAGAGGTGGCGGCGGAGCTAGGGCTGATATTGTGATATGGAAGAACCATCAAGCAAAAAATAACAAGGACAATCCCCTTATAGTTGTTGAATGTAAGGCAGATTCTATAAAAATAGGCGAAAATGATTATTTGCAAGGTGAGCTTTATGCTAGACTGACCGAAGCTCCGTTTTTTGTAACGCATAATAACTATGAAACAAAATTTTGGCGTGTCAAAAGAGATAAGATTCCCGGTTACAGGCAGCAAATTTCAAATATTCCAAAAAATGGGGATAGCGAAAAAGAGATTGAAAAAATCTTTAATTCTTTGGTAGTTTTTAAAGAAGATGAATTTGCAAATTTGCTTCATCGTTGCCACAATATCATAAGAAACATTGAAAAGCTTGACCCAGCAGCAGCTTTTGATGAAATCGCTAAGATTTTGTTTATGAAAGTTTATGCGGAACGAGAGCTTTTAAAAGGAAAAAGAGACAATAAATTCACAAAAGAACATTTTGAAAACGCAAAAGAATATAACCCAGATTTTTTAGAATGGCTTTTTGAAAGAACTAAAAAAGATTTTGCAAAAGACCAAATTTTCTTAAAAGATGAAAAGATAAATCTCAAAGAACATACCGCAATTAAAATCATTGAAGAATTGCAAATCTATAATCTCTCTTTAACCTCAACGGACATAAAAGGAATAGCATTTGAGAAATTTCTAGGCAGAACTTTTAGGGGCGAAATAGGACAATTTTTTACGCCTAGAAGTATTGTTGAATTTATGGTAGAGATGATAGACCCATTAGAAAATGAAATTTCTTGCGACCCAGCAAGTGGTAGTGGTGGGTTTTTGATTAGAATCTTTAGTAAAGTGAGGGAAGATATTCAAAAAGATATTATTAGACAATATGAAGAGTATAAACAAAGATTAGTAGGTAATAAGACAAGTGATAAACTCACAGCTAAACAAGCTTTAAAACTTAATGAAAAATATGAGGAATTAAATAAAGAACTTCAAAATGATAAAAAAAGCATAAATACAAGGCTTTTTAAGCTTTCAAATTATTGTATTTTTGGCACAGATGCAAACGATAGAATGGCAAGAACTTCTAAAATGAATATGATTATGCACGGAGATGGGCACGGGGGTATTCATCATCATAATGGACTTTTAAATATTAATGGAATCTTTGAAAACCGCTTTGATGTGATTCTTACCAATCCTCCCTTTGGCTCTCAAGTAGAAAAAGCCGATGTAATTCAAGCAAGTGATGCACAACTAAGGCTTCCAGAAGAGGGAGAGAAACTAGAAAAAGGAAGACGCTTTATTATAAGAGATGGTTTTGAAGAATATATTCAAGAATATTATAAACTCTATGGAATTGAAGTTTATGAAAATGCACAAAGCCAGATTTTAGATAATATCGGCAAGCCCATAGCCTCACTTTTTAAGCTTAAGCCTGATTTGCAAAGCGATAAAACCGAGCATTTATTCATTAATCGTTGCTTAGATTTGCTAAAGCCCGGAGGGAGAATGGGTATAGTCTTGCCAGAGGGTGTATTTAATACGCCAAATGCTGAATATGTGCGCAAATTTGTAGAAGGAAGAGCTTTTATTAGAGCCGTAATTTCCTTGCCTAGCGAGACTTTCAATAGTGCAAAAGCAAGCGTAAAATGTTCTATTTTGTTTTTGCAAAAATTTGATACACAAACACAGCAAAAATGGGATACTTTGCTCCAAACTCACAAAGAAAAGTTTGAAATAGAATTTAGTCAAGAGCTTGATAAATTGCAAGAAATCATTGATTATCACAAAAGCAAAGAAGAAAAAATCGCTAAATTTAATGCCGAAGATAAAAAGAAAGCGAGAAAAACCCTAGAAGAGCTACAAAAAAAGATACATAAAGATTCTTGGCAGGAAGCAAAAAATGACTTTGATTATCCTATCTTTATGGCAGAGACTGAAAATGTAGGGATTACAAGCACAGGAGAGACAGGCGAAAATATCCCAAACGAGCTTATAGATAGCTATGAAAATAAAGACGATGAAAAAGTTTTAAAACAAAAAGGCATTGCAAGCTATTTTAAAGAATTTTTACAAGAGCATAAAATTGCTTGGAATGCAAACTATGGGGGCAAAAATGAGTAAGGTTCAAATTGTTTGGTTTAGGGATTTAGAACTTTGGGACTTTAGAAGTAATAATTTTACTAGTGATGTATTTAGCAATTCCAATTTTCCTCTTGTTAGAATTGGTAATTTTTTATTTAGAAATAAAACTTCAATTAACATACAAGATAATAAGGAATATAAAAGAGTAACTATAAAAACAAAAGGACAAGGGGTATTTTTGAGGGATATTCTACAAGGTTCTAATATAGGAACAAAAAATCAATTTCTGATTAAAAAGGGGCAGTTTCTTATTTCAAAGATTGACGCTAGAAATGGTGCCTTTGGTGTAGTGAGTGATGATGTAGATAATGCTGTTATTACCGGCAATTTTTGGACTTATGATATTGATATAACACAAGTTAATGCTCACTTTCTAACCTTGCTTACAACAATGGGTTCTTTTATAGAATTTTGCGAATCTTGCAGTGGTGGCACGACAGGGCGACATTATTTAGATGAGAATAAGTTTTTGAATGCAAACATTCCCCTGCCACCCCTTGAAATCCAACAAGAAATTGTTAATAAAATAGAGAATATTAAAAATCAAATCAAAGCCTTACAAGAAGAAGAAAAAAGACTAAAAAATGAAATTGAGGCATATATATATATAGTACTTGGTTTAGAGAAAAAAGAGCAAACGCAAACACAAAAGGTATTTGTAGTGAATTTTAAAGATTTAGAGCGTTGGGATATAACTTATAATCAAGCCAACCAACACACAAAAGGACAAATTTTATTTGAAAGTATTGAAAATATTACAATATATATGCAAAGAGGTAAAACACCCATTTACTCTAATGTAAAAAAATATCCTGTCATTGCTCAAAAATGTGTCCAATGGAGTGGTTTAGAAATTCAAAAATCTCTATTTATAAATCCAGATTCTCTAGCCAGCTACGCAAAAGAGCGTTTTTTACAAGATGATGATATTTTATTAAATTCCACAGGTATAGGCACACTTGGACGTGTTGTGCTATATAAAAATAAGGATAATCCCTATAACATAGCAGTAGCTGATGGGCATATCACCGTTATACGATTTGATACGCAAAGGATCTTGCCACAATACTTTTATCACTACTTTTCAAGCGAGTTAATACAAGATAAGATAGAAGAGTATGCTACAGGTTCAACTAAGCAAAAAGAACTAAGTCTCTCTCTTATAAAACAAATCAAAATCCCTCTACCACCGCTTGAAATCCAGCAAGAAATTATAAATTTTGTAGAATCTAAAAGAGATAGAATAAAGGCGAATCAAAAAACGATACAATCTTTGCGAGATTCTATGAGCAGTGAATTAGAAAACTTACTTATCGTTTAAAGGAGGGAATATGACCACGCTTTATGGGATTATGCAATATTTAGGAGAGTGCAAAGAAACACAAGCTGTAAGTCCAAGTTTCCAAAATAAATTAAATAACAATAATTTAAATTTTAGTTTGGATAAATATAAAAATATAAAGCCTTTGAGTGTAAATAATGGAATACAAGTTTTACGAGGCTTTGCAGATTCTCAAACGCTTGCAAGTATCTCACAAACAAATGAGGAATATCAAAGAAAAATAGAATCCAATCACAAACGAGAGATTGAAGAATACCTTATAAAAAATACTCAAGATAAAATATATTTCCCTGAAGTTACTTTGCTCTATGAGTATGATGCTACTATTGCTCCAGAAGAATTGCCTATAAAATTTTTAATTGATGCACTTGATACAAAAGATGTAAATATTTTAGCTAGGATAGAGGCAATAGGCGTAGCCTCTCTTAGTATTGATGAAGAAAAAGAAAAACTTTATCGCCTAGATGGAAATCATCGCTTGGAGGTATTGGGTAAAGCTGCAAGCGATGGGCTTAAGAAAAACGAAATAAAGAGAGCTACTTCAAATAATATTTTTCAGACCAACAGAATGCTTTCATTTTGTGTAATTTTGGTTGCCAAAACTCAAAATTTTTCTTATGAACATCTATATTTTTACTTATTAAATTCTAAATCTCTGCCAATAAATGCCATTAAGACTTTAGATATTATTACAAAAGCTGATAATAGGGAATTAAAAGAATTTGTAGAAAATGATAAATTTTTATCATTATTAGATTCATTAAAAGAATCGTGGCAAGATTTTGATGATAAAGAAAAAGAGGTTTTAATTAGTGTTGTTAATGAAATGATTAGTGAGAAAGAAGAGAAAGATTTAAGTAACATATTAAAAGAAGCCATAGGTATTTATAAAGGAGAAAAAAACTTAGAAAATACACAAGAATCAATGCTCGGGATTATATGTTTCTTAAGATTAAAAGCTAAAGATTGTGATGAAACAAAAGAGAAATTAAGATATTTTAAGCGGTGGGTTGGAAAATTCCACTATGATATTTCGCATTTCAAAAAGATAAGTGATTTGTATGAATCTTTTATAAAATATGACGAAGAAATAAGAAAGACAAGATCTATTTTTGTCGCAATGGAATTTAATGAAGATTATTTGAAAGTATATAAAAGTGCTATTAATAATGTCATAAACAGAATCAAAGGTGAAAATAATTTGTTCAATTTTGAACTTATACCTATTATGGAGCAAAAATCTGATGTTAATATTCCTGATGAAATTTTTAAAAGTATAAGGGATTCGCACATTGTGATTGTTGATATAAGCACAAATAATACAAATGTATTATTAGAGTATGGTTATGCAAAAGGATTGGAAAAGTATATTATTTTAAGCTATTGTAAAAAATGGCAAAAAGAAATACTTAAAGATTTTGAAAATATTAAGGGCAAAAAATATTTAGAGAAAATAAAAAAGGATTTAGAGCAAAAAGCGTTTGATGTGAAAGTTAATAATTGTCCGTCTTGGGAGGAAAAGAATATATTAGAGGGAATATTAGAAAAAGAAATAAAAGAGTATTTGAAGAATGTATAAAGATTTTGTGAGATATTTATGCAAGGTTGAAATTGTGTCCGTTGCTAAAAATGCTTTAATCTTGCAGCTTTATAATGATAAAGAAAGCAATTTTGAGGAGTTAAGAGAAGAGTTTGGTATAGACAAAGCAGAGATTCCAAAAACTCCTAAAGCCTATGATACACTAAGAGCAAAGCAAGATATTGCCATTGCCAAGCTGTATGGATTAGACAAGGAGGAGTTTTGCTATTTGTTAGAATCTTTTAAAGTCCTGCAAAGCAAACAACCCCAATTCATCGCACTTTTGAAAAACTCTGCCTTTTGGGAGTAGGAATGATATGTTAAAATTACACATTGCAAAGAAAGGGTGCTTATGAAGATTCACATTAAAAACATCGGAATGCTTGATGAAGCGGAGTTTGACACTTATGAGTTGTTTACTTGAATTCTACAAAAGACTTTGTAGCTCTTTTGTTTTAAATACTCAAAAAAGTTTCATTGTATTTTTCCACCGACAAATCTAATAAAAAGATTTTTAAAACTATTAGATTAAAAAATCATTTCATTTTCATTTAGCTGCATATTTTGTCTTGGTAGAGGCGATTTTGGTGTGTAATATTCTACATTTCCTTTAAAAAGAGTTTTATAAACCTTATCAGGCACTTCAAATTTTTTTGTTGTATCTGGGAATTTTTGCAAATATTGAGTGAGAAATTCTTTGAAGACAGGAGCAGCAGTTCTTGCTCCTCCTTCGATTGAACGCATAGGTTTGTTGTTATCATTGCCATACCAGATTAAAGCTTCTATTTCTGGTGTGATACCACAAAACCACGCATCGACGCTTTTATTTGTTGTACCTGTTTTACCCGCTATTTCTATTCCTTCAATTTTTGCATTGCGACCTGTGCCTTTTTCTACAACCCCTTTCATCATATCAAGCATTAAAAAACTTTGTTCCCTCTCACTTATTCTGTGTTCTTGTGAAGTAAATTCTAGTACTAAATTTCCATTTTTATCTAGGACTTCTTTGATAATTTGAAGTTCTTTTATAGCTCCGTAGTTTCCAAACATCGTGTAAAATTGGGCAAATTCGAGTGGAGAGATTCCAAAACTTCCAAGTACTATGGACAAATCAAGTGGCATATTTTGAAAACCCATAGTCTTAAGTTTTGAATATACCACATCAATTCCTATGTCTAAAGTCAAATTAATTGTTGCTAAATTTCTTGATCTCTCAAGAGCTTGTTTTAAGGTAATAAGTCCTTGAAAGTTGTTTCCTAAATTTTTTGGTTTCCAGTTGTCATTTTCAAAAATTCTTGAAATATCAGCCACTTCACTCATAGGCGAATAACCTAGATTGAGAGCAATTTGATACACGAAAGGTTTAAAGGCACTGCCGGGTTGTCTTGCACTTTGTGTAGCTCTATTGTAGTTACTTTTTGCATAATCAATCCCACCAACTAAAGCAAGCACATCGCCATTTTGATGATTTGCTACTACCATTGCCCCATTGAGTGTATTTAAGTTAGCTTCTTTATCGCGCTTTATAATTTCATCATAGCCAAATTTTAAAGCGTTTTGTGCCATTTCTTGTATATCAAGATCTATATTTAAAATGATAGTATAGCCACCTGTCTTTAAATCGTTTATTTTAGGGCTTAGTTGTTTAAGCACTTCATCAACTACATAAGGGGCAACGTTTTTTGTAAGAGTGTCATCATAAATTTGAGGATTTTCTTTGATAGCTGTATCGTATTCTGTTTTTGAAATCCAGCCTAAAGTAAAAAGCCTTTGTATGACATTATTTGCTCTTGATATAGAAAGATCAAGATGTTTAGTGGGATCATAACTGCTTGGAGCTTTTGGCATACCTACAAGCATAGCTATTTCTTTGAGGGTGAGTTCGTTAAGATTTTTGTGAAAATATCCCTGTGCTGCTGTCTTAACTCCATAATACCCGTGTCCAAAAAAAATAAAATTTAAATACCTCTCTAAAATTTCTTCTTTGCTTAAAATATTTTCTAATTTGTAAGCAAGTAAAGCTTCGCGAATTTTTCTGCTTAAAGTACGTTCAGGAGTAAGTTCTGTGTTTTTTATAAATTGTTGTGTAAGTGTAGAAGCTCCTTCCATAGTTTTACCACCGCTTTTTACAATTTTGATTATAGCTCTAAAAATAGCATCGATATTAATGCCATTATGTTCAAAAAAACTTGTATCTTCAATGGCTATGAGTGCTTCAATAAGACGCGGAGGGAATTCTTCATAAGTGGCATAAAAGCGATTTTGTTCAAAGATGTTTGCTACAAGTCTGCCTTTTCTATCGAAAATTTGAGTTGTGAGTGGTGGTTTGTATTCTTTAAAGGAATATTCTTGTGTGTCTGCAAGAGTGAAAATATAAAATATATACAGCATTGCTATTACAAAAAGTACTAACAGAAAAGACACAACAGAATTCAAAAATTTCATAAATAAGCCTTTAGAGTATCAGTGTCAAGTCCTAAAGAGGTGCTTGTATTGCCAATTTGCTTTATGATGTATTTTTTATGAAAACCCTCACACATAAGAGCTCCTGCTTTACCTTTATAAAGATCGCTTTGAATATAAGTTTTGCATTCATTTGCATCGAATTGCTTAAAAAATAAGGTTGTTTTTGAAAGTGAAAAAATTCTTTTTTGCGGTGCTTTTAATAAAAATGCACTTAGAATATCTACTGAATTATTACTTTGTAAATTTAGCATATATAAAGCTTCTTCTTTTGTTTTTGCTTTTGTAAGAATAGCACCACCAACACTTACTATACTATCAGCAAAAAGAATAGTTTTATCATCTGTATCTTTTATTTGTTGGCAAAATTGTTTTTCTTTATTCAGCACTATTTTTTGTACAGATTCATCTGCTTTGAGGGTTTTTTCAAGATTTTCGTCATAGTCAAAAAATACTTGTGTAAAAGCTATGTGAGCTTTTTGTAATAAATTTGCACGAGAATTTGAGCTTGAAGCAAGAATAAGCATTATAAACCTTTTTCAATTTGGGTACTAAGTGTCTGTAAGGCTTCATCTATCTTGTGTAAGTGTTTGCCACCACCTGTTGCAAAATCATCTTTACCACCGCCATTTCCACCTAGAATTTGAGTCAGTTCTTTGACTAATAAAGCAGCCTTAAAAGGAGCATTTTTTACCCCAACAGCGAGAGTGATTTTTTCATCTTTAACTTGGATAAGTGCAATAACAGCTTTTTCAAAGCTGTTTTTAAATTCATCAATTCTTGTCTTAATTTCATCATTGTCAAGTCTTTGGATACAAATTTGCACTCCTTTATTGTTGTGAGACACTAAAGGATCTTTACGGGAATTTTTGCATTCATTTTTAAGTGTTAGAAGTTCATTTTTTAGTTTTTTAATTCCTACTAAGAGTTCATTAGTTTTTAATTCATCTTTTGCACAAAGAAGTTCATTTTTTAGTTTTTTTAAATATGCAAGAGCTGCTTGTGAAACTACAGCTTCTATACGTCTGATTCCTGCGCTTACTCCACTTTCTTTGGTTATATAAAAACTTCCAATTTGGGCTGTGTTTTTTACGTGGGTACCTCCGCAAAGTTCTTTGCTTGCACCGAGTGTTAAAACTCGCACTTTGGAGTCGTATTTTTCATTAAACAAAGCAAGGGCTCCGCTTTCTTTGGCTTCTTTTAAAGGCATAATTTCAAGCAAAGCGTCATTGCTTTGTATGATCATTTCATTGACCATATTTTCAATGTTTTCAAGTTCATCTTTGCTTAAAGCTTTTGGGTGAGTAAAGTCAAAACGTAACTTATCGCTTTCAACTAAGGAACCTGCTTGTGTGATATGATTTCCAAGAATATGTCGTAAGGCATAATGTAAAAGATGTGTTGCAGAATGATGACGCGCGATTTGCTCTCTTTTTTCTTTGTCAATTTTTACTTCAACATATGTTTTTGTTTGTAATGTACGCGAAGCTTTTACAAGACTTAAATTTAATCCAAAGAATTTTTGTGTATCGATAACCTCATTTTCTCCTATATAACCCGTATCAGCACTTTGCCCACCACCTGTGGCGTAAAAAGGAGTGCTTTCTAAAAAAACCCAACCGAGCTTTCCTTGGTCAAGGTAATCAATTATCTTATAATTTTCATCTAAAAGAGCAAGAATTTTACTCTTTTGAAAAGAATTTTCATACCCGCTAAAATGATTTTGCCCAAAATCTTCAAGCAATTTTTTAAAATCGCCGTTGATCGCTTTATCCCCACTTCCTTTCCAAGAAGCCTTTGCACGAGTTTTTTGTTCATTCATTAAATTCTCAAAACCTTTTTCATCTACTTTAAAACCTTTATCTCTAAGCATATCAGTAGTTAAATCAAGAGGAAAACCATAAGTATCGTAAAGTTTAAAAGCTACTTGTGCGCTAAAAATATTTTTTGTATTTTTTAATTCTTCGTTAAAAAGTTCGATACCTCTTTCTATGGTGATTAAGAAACGTTCTTCTTCAAGTTGTATTTGCTCTTCAATCAGTTTTTTCTTTTTAAAAAGATAGCTATAATGTTGTCCCATCAGTTCGCAAAGCTTAAAAACAAGTTTGTATAAAAAAGGTTCTTTCAACCCTAATAAATAGCCGTGTCTCAAAGCTCTACGTACAATACGTCTTAAAACATAACCTCTGCCTTCTTTATCAAAATGTACCCCTTGTGCAAGCAAAAATACGCTTGAGCGGATATGATCAGCTATTACACGGTAGCTTGCTCCGTCTTTATAGACATATGGTTTGGCACAAAGATCGGCTATTTCATTGATTAAAGGCATAAATAATGAGCTGTCAAAATTGCTTAATTTTCCTTCTTTAAGAGCCACAATCCTTTCAAGTCCCATTCCTGTATCAATACTTGGTTTTGGTAATGGAGTAAGTATGCCATCAGTACTTCTTTCATATTGCATAAAAACTAAATTCCAAATTTCTAAAAAACGATCCCCATCTCCTCCCATACAATCTTCTCTACTTTTAAAATGCTCAGCACCTTGGTCATAAAAAATTTCACTACAAGGCCCACAAGGTCCTGTATCTCCCATTTGCCAAAAATTGTCCTTATCGCCAAATTGATAAATTCTTTCTTTTGCTATATGTTTTTGCCAAAGTTTATAGGCTTCTTTATCATTTTTATGGACAGTAACATAGAGTTTTTTTTTGTCAAACATCAATATTTGAGTGATAAATTCCCAAGCATATGCGATAGCTTCTTCTTTAAAATAGTCTCCAAAGCTGAAATTCCCAAGCATTTCAAAAAAAGTGTGGTGTCTGGCTGTATAGCCAACATTATCTAAGTCGTTATGTTTTCCACCCGCTCTTATGCAAGTTTGGCAGCTTGTTTTTCTTGGGGGATTAGGCAAAGGGACCTCCCCTGTGAAAATATTTTTAAAAGGCACCATTCCTGCATTTGTAAATAATAAACTTGCATCATCTGGAACTAAAGGGCTTGACTGTGTTATTTCGTGTCCTTTAGATTGGAAAAAATGCAAAAATTCATTTCGAATATCCATAAACAACTTCCTTAAATTAAAGTCTAATATCATACCAAAATTACTTTAAATTCAGTAAAACTTAATTATAATCGGTTCTTTGTTCAATATTTTTAAATGCAAATCAATATGAACAAAGCAATGATTTTGAATGCAAGTTTTCAAGCTAATACTTTTTATACCACTTTTGAGAAATTTTTATGAAATATGTTGTGTTTTTAAATATGGGCGGAGTGAGTCATAAAGACGAATGTGAGCTTTTTTTGAAAAATATGTTTAATGATCCTTATATTTTAGGGATTAAAAATACATTTTTGCGTACAATTGTAGCTTCGATAATTACGCGGGCAAGAGTAAAAACTATGCAAAAAAATTATGCCCATTTAGGAGGAAAATCCCCTTTAAATGAGATTACAGAAAGACTTTGCAAGAAACTAAACGATGCAACAAATGAGTATGTGTTTGATTTTGTAAATTCGTATGTACCGCCTTTTGCACAAGATTTTTTACAAAAATATTCTTTTAAAACAGATGATGAATGCATTCTTTTTCCTTTGTATCCTCACCATTCTTGTACCACTGTAACTTCAGCACTTGAACTCTTTCAAAAATGTCTTGAGAAGTTGCAGTTTAAACTCGCTCTATCTAATACAGAAGTTTTTTATCAAAACTCGCAGTATAATGAAATGATCATACAGCATATACTAAAAGCTAATAAAGATTTTCAAAGTCCTAAAAAAAAGACTTTGATTTTTTCTGCACACTCTTTACCTGTATCTATTATTAAAAAAGGTGATTTGTATGAAAAACATATACAAGAACATTTTAAATTTCTTAAAACACGTTTAAAGAATTTTTTCGATGATATTATACTTTCTTATCAGTCAAAACTTGGACCTGTGAAATGGTTGGGACCAAATACAAGTGATATTTTAGCCCAACTTAACAATGAAGCTCTCATTTATCCTCTTTCTTTTTGCATCGATTGTTCAGAGACTGTTTTTGAACTTGAAATTGAATACAGAAAAATAGCTTCTAAAAATTATAAAGTAATAACTTGTCCAAATGATAGTGATGAATTTGTGAATTTTATTTTAGAATTTGTAAGCAAAAAAATTTTATAACTCTTCTATTTATTTTTTATATCTTAGATATAGTTTTGTAAAAAATTCTTCATTCAATTACTTCTTTTCCCAACTTTTCCATTTAGTTTTGTATTTTTGATTTGAAAATCTGTTGTCATTATTTAAAATAAAAGCTATTTAGCCCTTTTTTTCAATGTTTTGAAATAAAAAATTAAATTACTAATAAAAAATATATAAATTATTTCTTAAATTTATATATTTTTAAACTATTTTGAATATAATTTTCTTATAATTTTATTGAAAGGAAGGAAAAAAGTATGGATGCTATCAATTCAAGCTTTATTTTATTATGCACTTTGCTTGTTTTATTAATGACTCCGTCTTTGGCTATGTTTTATTCTGGTATGGTGAAGAGTAAAAATACTTTAAACACTATTATGAACTGTTTTATTGTATTTGGGGTAATTACCTTGCAATGGATAGTGCTTGGTTATACTCTTTCTTTTGGTCCTGACTCTGGTTTTGCTTTTATAGGAAATCTTGAAAATGCTTTCTTAAAAAATCTTGATGGTTTGAATGATTCTGGAGTACCAAATATTTTGTTTATGGCTTTTCAAATGATGTTTGCCTTGATTGCTTGTGCTATTATCACGGGTTCTTTAGTTGGTAGGATTAAACTTGGTGTTTTGGTTGTATTTTTGCTTTTTTGGAGCACTTTTGTTTATGATGTTTTAGCACATATGATTTGGAGTGAAGATGGTTTCTTACTCGTTCGCGGCAGTCTTGATTTTGCAGGTGGAGGTGTTGTGCATATTAGCTCTGGAGTTGCAGGTTTAGTTGGTGCTTTGCTTGTTGGAGCAAGAAAAGGAGGGCAAGAAAATTCAAACGCTCATTCTATTCCTTATGCTTTTTTAGGGGCAATTTTGCTTTTTATAGGTTGGCTTGGTTTTAATGCAGGAAGTGCCGGTGGTGTTGATATGATTGCTGTTAATGCGTTTGTGGTGAGTATAATAAGCGCTGCTATGGGTTTTTTAACTTGGGTTCTTCTTGAATGGCTTTTACATAAAAAACCAACTATTTTAGGAGGTTTAAGTGGTTTAGTTGCCGGACTTGTCGGTATTACACCAGCTTGTGGTTTTGTTGATGTGTTTGCAAGTTTATTTATAGGTTTCTTTGCTTCAGTGTTTTGTTATTTTGGTTTGAGTTTTATTAAATACAAGCTAAAACTAGATGATTCCTTAGATGCTTTTTCTTTGCACGGCATAGGAGGTATTTGGGGAGGCATAGCTACCGGACTTTTTGCTAATGCAAAAATTAATCCAGCTGTCGTTTCTGATACAGCTTTAGGAGAGGGTTTTTTAATAAGCGGAAACACTGCTTTGTTTTTTGAACAACTCTTTGCTATTTGTGTTTGTATAGTCTTGTCTGCTGCGATGAGTTTTCTTTTTTTTAAAATTATAGGACTTTTTACAAGCTTGAGAGTAGAGGAGGAAATTGAACACAAAGGTCTTGATATTCATTTACACGGAGAGAAGGCTTATAACTAATATAATATTCAAATTTTAAATACTATATTAAAAAATTATATTAAGTTATATTTTATTTAAATTAATGGAGATTATTGTGAGATTAAGTCCGAGAGAAATAGAAAAATTGCTTTTACATTATGCTGGTGTTGTGGCAAAAGAGAGAAAGAAAAAAAAGATAAAGCTTAATTATGTTGAAGCCATAGCTTTAATCAGTATGGAGATTATGGAAAGTGCAAGAGAAGGTAAGAAAACAGTTGCAGAGCTTATGAGTTATGGAAGAGAGCTTTTAAAAGCCAATGAAGTGATGGATGGAGTGGCAAGTATGATTGATGAAGTGCAGGTTGAAGCAAGTTTTTTAGATGGTACCAAGCTTGTTACTATTCATAATCCTATTGAGGATACTTGTACATTTACTCCCGGTGAATATATACTTTCAAATGAAGATATAGTGCTTAACCATAACAAAGAATCTTTAAGTATTAAGGTTTTAAACAAAGGTGATAGACCCATACAAGTGGGTTCTCATTTTCATTTTTTTGAAGTCAATAGCTTTTTGCACTTTGAGCGTGAAAAAGCTATTGGTAAAAGACTTGATATTGCTTCAGGTACTGCTGTGAGGTTTGAACCGGGTGAAAGTAAAATTGTAGAATTAATTGATTTTGGCGGAAAAAGAAAATTCTGTGGATTGAATACTTTTATAAATTCAAAAAAAGCCAACAGATAAAAATTGAGCAAATAAAATAAAGGCAAAAGATGAAAAAAATTTCACGAAAAGATTATGTTGCTATGTATGGACCAAGTGTTGCAGATAAAATAAGACTTGCGGATACAAATTTGTTTTGCGAAATTGAAAAGGATTTTACACTTTATGGTGAAGAGGTAAAATTTGGTGGAGGTAAAAACATACGTGATGGTATGGCACAGAGTGCAAGTGTATATAAAAATGAACTTGATCTTGTGATTACAAATGCAGTGGTTATTGATTATACAGGTATTTTTAAAGCTGATATTGGGATTAAAGATTCAAAAATTATTGCACTTGGTAAAGCTGGTAATCCAGATACACAAGATGGAGTAAATATGATTATCGGTTGTAGTACTGAGGTGATAGCAGCTGAAGGTTTGATTGTAACAGCTGGAGGCATTGATACGCATATTCATTTTATCTCACCGACTCAAATTCCAACTGCTTTGTATAGTGGCATTACGACGATAATAGGTGGAGGTACAGGACCTACTGCAGGAACGAAAGCTACTACTTGCACTCCCGGACAAACAAATATCAGTTTAATGCTCCGTTGTGCTGAGGCTTTTGCTGTGAATTTGGGATTTTTTGGTAAAGGTAATAGTTCTAATGAAAAGGCTTTGGAAGAACAAATCAAAGCTGGAGCTTTAGGTTTAAAGATACACGAGGATTGGGGAGCAACACCTGCTGTTATCGATAAGGCTTTAAATGTAGCACAAAAATATGATGTACAAGTGGCTATTCATACTGATACTTTGAATGAAAGCGGATTTCTTGAAGAAACTTTAGCCGCGATTAATGGTAGGACAATTCACACTTTTCACACAGAAGGTGCTGGTGGTGGGCATGCGCCCGATATCATAAAAGCAGCTGGGCAACTAAATGTTTTACCAGCTTCTACAAATCCTACTTTGCCATTTACAAAAAACACTCTTGATGAGCATTTGGATATGCTTATGGTATGCCATCATTTAGATAAAAATATAAAAGAGGATTTAGCTTTTGCAGATAGTAGGATTCGACCTGAAACTATAGCAGCAGAAGATACTTTGCATGATATGGGTGTTTTATCTATTGTAAGTTCTGATTCTCAAGCTATGGGAAGAGTTGCAGAACTCATTACAAGAACTTGGCAAATGGCTGATAAATGTAAAAATGAATTTGGGCTTTTGCAAGAGGAAAATGGAGAAAATGATAATTTTAGAATTAAAAGATATATAGCAAAATATACTATCAATCCGGCTATTGCATGTGGAATTTCTGAATATGTAGGTTCGGTTGAAGTTGGAAAATTTGCTGATTTGGTGCTTTGGAAAAGAGCTTTGTTTGGGATAAAACCTGAAATGATACTTAAGAATGGTTTTATTGTTGCTTCGCAAATGGGCGATTCAAATGCTTCTATCCCAACACCTCAACCTGTGATGTATGCACCGATGTTTGGGAGTTATGGTCAGGCAGTACAAGAGTGTGCTAACATTTTTGTTTCACAGAAAGCTTTTGACTTGGGCATTAAACAAAAATTAGGGCTTCAAAAAAGGGTTTTGCCTGTTAAAAACTGCACCAACCTTACAAAGAAAGAGATGAAATTTAACGATGTGGTTGCAAATATAGATGTAAATCCAGAAAGTTATGAAGTAAAGATTGATGGAAAGCTAATCACTTCTCAACCTGTCGATAAAGTTGCTTTAGGACAGCTTTATACTTTATTTTAGTTAAAGATTGAGTATCTAAAAATAAAAAGGAAAAAAATGCTAGGGCTTGTTTTGTTTTATGTCGGTGCTGTGTTGATGAGTAATGGTATATGCCGTTTAAGTCGTGTTGAAATTAAATCGGCTGCTATAATGAATTTCTTTGTTGGCGCACTTTGCGTTTCTGTTAATTGCATTTATATTGCAAAAGCTATTTTCAGTGATGGCGAACTTAGTGATTTTTATATAGGAGCAATGGGACTGCTTTTTGGTTTTACATATCTTTTTATAGCCTTAAATGCTTTTTTCGACCTTGATCAAAGAGCTTTAGCTTATTTTAATTTGTTTGTAGCTTTAAATACTATTCCAGCAGCTTTTTTAAGTTATGATCATACAATACAAGGTTTAGTTTTTAGTGTTATTTAGCTTGCTTGGGGAATTTTATGGTTTTCGGTTTTTTTAGAGCTTTGTATCAATAAAGAATTACATTTCGTTCCATATTTAGCTTTATTTGAAGGTGTTTTTACAGCTTTTCTTCCTGCTTGGCTTTTTTTTACAGGTGTTTTCAAATGATTATAGAACGTATTTTAGGAAATATCCATCAAGAAATTGTTCAAGGTTTTGAAGTTGATAAGGTTGAGCTTGAGTGGTTTAATGCTTTTAGAAGAATCCATCGCTTTGAGACAAAGCAGGGTGAAGTGTTTGCTGTAAGATTAAAACAAAATAAAGGTTTAAATGACGGAGATATTCTTTTTAAAGAAAAAGGAAGGATAATTATTGTTTGTATAGTTCCTGTTGTAACTTTATGTGTGCGTTTAGAAGGGCTTTGTGCTGTGGCAGGTTTATGCTATGAGCTTGGAAATTTACATACAGCTTTATTTTTTCTTCCTCAAAATATGGAATTTCAAATTCCTTTTCAAGCACACTTGCAAAAGGTTTTAGAAAGACTTAATCTGTCTTTTGAAAAGAAAATGTGCATTTTGAATTCAAAAGACAGACTTATGATTGCAAACACATTAAAAATGGATTTAAATTGCGAAATTTCTATGAGATCAAAAAAATGAATTTTTTACTTTTGCAAATTACCGACTCTGCTTTTCCCATAGGTGCTTTTGCACATTCTTTTGGTTTAGAAACTTATGTGCAGTGTGGAAAGATAGCTAAAGCTCAGGAACTTAAGGAGTATATGAAAGCGTATTTAGGCACTCTTTTATATACTGATTTTTTAGTTTTAAAACTCATTGAACAAAGCAGTTCTTTAGAAGAAGTTCTTGAGCTTGAAACTCTTTTTTGTGCAAGCATACAAGCTGCTGAGCTTCGTAATGCAATGCATAAATTGGGTAAATCTTTTCTTAAATGCCTCAATGCTCTTGCTTTGGAAGAAAAAGAGGATTTTTTAAAATATCAAAAGCAAAGTAAATTGTATCTATATCCTTGTGTTTATGGAGTTTTTTGTAAGGCATATGCAATGGAATTTGAACACTATCTTAAGGCATATATGTATTCACAAACTTCAAATCAAATTACTACTTGTGTAAAACTTGTACCACTTGCACAGAGTGAAGGGCAAGAAGTTCTTGCTTCCTTGCATACTGAATTTGAAAACTTGGTTAAAAGGCTTGACAAGCTTGACAAAGAGGATTTTTGTGCTGTGAGTCCTGCTTATGAGATTAAAGCTATGGCACATCAAAATCTTTATTCAAGACTTTATATGTCTTAAAAGGAGAAATTATGATAACAATTGGAATAGGGGGACCTGTTGGCAGTGGAAAAACAGCTTTGATTGAGGCTTTGACAAGACAAATGAGTGCAAACTATTCTTTGGCTGTGATTACTAATGATATTTATACTCAAGAAGATGCTAGGTTTATGAGTGAAAATTCTGTTTTAGATTCGGCAAGAATTTTAGGCGTAGAAACAGGAGGTTGTCCTCATACTGCTATTCGAGAAGATGCTTCTATGAATTTGCAAGCTTTAGAAGAAATGGAGCGGAGATTTACAGATTTAGAGCTTGTGTTTATAGAAAGTGGCGGTGATAATTTAGCTGCAAGTTTTAGTCCTGAACTTGTTGATTTTAGTATTTTTGTTATTGATGTTTGTGCTGGAGATAAAATTCCACGCAAAGGAGGACCCGGTATAATGCACTCTGACTTGCTTTGTATCAATAAAATAGATCTTGCTACTTATGTAGGAGCAGATTTAAGTTTAATGAAAGATGACACAAAGAGAATGCGTGGTGAAAAACCTTTTGTTTTCACAAATTTACGAACAAAGGAGGGTTTAGATTCTGTGATAGAATGGATAAAAAAACATGCACTTTTAGAAGAATTTCTATGAGTGTTTTTGCACAAAAAAGCGTTTTAAAACTTAAAACAAAGCTTTCATTTAAAAACAATACTTGTGTTGAGAGTTTATATTTTACTCCACCGCTTAAAATTATTTGTCCCAATCAAAAAGTTGAAAAATTAGAGCTTATGCTTTTATCAGTATCAGCAGGATTGATGAAAGATGATGAGCAAGATATTGTTATAGAAATAGGCAAACAAAGCAAAGTAAAGCTTTGTTCTCAAAGTTACGAAAAGATTCATAATACCTACGATTCTTTTGCAAGTAAAAACAGCCTGATATGTCTTAAAGAAGGCGCTTTTTTGCAGTACGATCCTTTGCCTGTAATTGCCTTTGCAAATTCAAGTTTTAAAGCTACAACTTGTATCAAGCTTGAAAAAAATTCTTCTTTGCATTATAGTGAAATTTTTTGTGCAGGAAGGGTTTTGAGAAATGAAATTTTTGCTTTTAAAGAATTTTGTTCTAAACTTTCAATTTTTCGCGATGAAGAGCTTATACTTTTTGATAATCTTTGCTTAAAACCTAAATATATGGCTTTGCAAAATTGTTGCCTCTTTGATGGCTACACTCATTATTTAAGTCTTATTTTGTTTGATGAGAATTTAGAATATGAAAATTTAAAACAGCAATGTCTTGCTTCTAAGCTTAATATTGGTATAAGCTCCTTAAATGGAGGTATTGTTGTGAGAGCTTTGGCAAATACAAGTGAAAGTTTAATAGAATTTAAAGAATCTCTCAAACTATAAAGGCTATTGTTTTGACTTTTATTTGTTTTGTGGTGAGAGAAAATTTTCACTGATTAAGGTATCCACGACATCTTTAAAAATAGGCAGAGCGCTTTGAGCAGCGTAGTAGCTGTAAGCTTTAGTAGGATTTCTTACTAACACTCCTATAGTATAAGCATTTTTGTCATCATTGGCAAAACCAAAGAAAGAAGCATTATAGCGGTTTGTTGTATAACCTTCTTTTTCAGCTATCCTTGCCGTCCCTGTTTTGCCTCCCACTATAATCCCTTGTGTTATAGCTTTTTTTCCTGTGCCTTTTTCTATAACATTGATAAGTATTTGTTGTATAGTTTTTGCTGTATTTTTTGAAAGGATTTTCTCTTGTTGTGTTTCAGTATCAAGATTTGTGAAATGTCCATTTTGAAAGAATTTTTCAGCTAAACGTGGAGTAATATATACTCCATCATTGTTAAATACATTATAGGCTGCAAGGAGTTGTATGAAGGTTGTTTTGAGTCCGTAACCATAACTTAAAACAGATTTTTCTATCTCTCTAAGTTTTTTTGGATTTGGCACTTCACCCTTTTGTTCATAAGGCAAGTCAATACCGCTTCTTTCTCCAAATTTAAAGATTCTTAGTCCAGCTATCATTTCTGCATTATTTAACCTTTTTGCAATTTGTATCATACCGATATTAGAAGAGTACATAATAATCTCTTCCATACTCATTTTATCTGCTTTGTGGTCATCTTGTATTGTAAAGCGTCCAAGTTTATATTGACCCCCATAGGTTTTGATAATTTCATCAGTTTTAATTTTCCCTAGACTTAAGGCTGTGCTAAAGATAAAAGGCTTGATTACAGAACCAGCTTCATAGCCATATTCAATAGCACTTGCATTCAATACAGATAAATCTTTTCCACGATTTTGTGGATTGTAGCGTCTTGTGCTTGCTAAAGTTACTATTTTACCGCTTTTGCTTTCCATAATCCCGACTAAAATCTCACTTGCCTGTAAGTCAGTATTTGTTTGATCTATAAGTTTTTCTATACTTTTTTGTAGTTTTAAAGAGATATTAAGGTATAAATCACATCCATTAATTTTTTTTTGCTGCAAGGAACTTGAATTTAAAATAATATTACCACCTATGTCTTTTAAGCCTTGAATTTTTTCATTTTGTAAAGCACTAAGGCATTGGTCATAATATTTTTCCAAACCTTTTACACCTTTATTTTTTAAAACTCCATTTTCTTTATTCAAAAGCATTCGTGTATATCCTATGGCAGGAGTAAGAGAATCTTGTGATATATAGTTTCTATCTTCTTGATGTTCTATGATGTCAAGTCCTCTTGTTTCGACTCTGCCATTACTATTAGTAAAAGCTTTAAAAAAACCTTGAATATAGAGCTTTTTAGCTAAATCTTTAAGGTAACTTGCTTGTTTAGAATCTAAATTTTGCAGAAGTACAAAATTATAACTCCGTTTTTTTTGAGTTCGCATTCTTTTTTGAATCGCTTCAAGTTCATTGTCGCTAATACCGCTATAAATTTGAAAGAGTTTTAAAAAAAGGTCAAATTTATCTTTATTAATACTTCTAAGATCAATTTCAGCCCTGTAAATCTGACGAGAAGTAGCTATGGTAAAATTATCTTTAGTGATAATATTTCCTCTTAAAGCAAGGTTGTGTTGATTTTTTTCGGTATTTGGAATTTGACGCTTTGAGGTGAGAAAGAAAGTAGAACTAAGAAAAATAATCATAAACAAAAGTGCCATACAATACGCAAAGGCAACTTTTGAAACTCTATTTTTTTTATGTTCTTCCATAAAAATTTAGATTTGTGTTCTTGTTATTTCTTTATAGGCGTTTATGGCTTTGTTTCTTACTTCGAGCATAAATTTCATACTTGTTTCAGCTTTAGAAATGGCTATGGCTGCTTGATGTAAATCTTTGATTTGTCCGGTTGCAATATCTGTCATAGCTGCTTCACCAGCCTTTTGAGTTTTGTCTAAATCATCAAGCTCATTCTTAAGCATTTTTGCAAATTCATCTCCAATTGAGTTTTCTTTTGAAGTTTGGTTTGCACTGTCTTTCGTTTTGTTAAGTTGTCCTAGACTATTAATAGTATTCATTTTTATTATCCTCGTAATAGATCGATCGCACTTTGAGCGATAGTTTTAGCACTTGTAAAAGCACTTACATTAGCTTGATATGCCCTTGTAGCTTCTATTAAATCAGCCATTTCGATAACGGGATTGACATTAGGATATGCAACATAACCTTGTGCGTTTGCATCAGGATGATTTGGTTCATATTTCATACGAAAATCTTTATCATCTCGTACAACTTTATCAACTATAACACTCATAATTGCCGGTTTTGCGTCTTTTTGCGAACTCGGGTCATTAAGAGGATTTTCATATTTTAAAAAATTATTTTCTTTATTGATTTGTTTATTTAAAAACTTATCAAAATCTGTTGCTTTGAAAATCACCTCACGCCTCCTATAAGGACCACCTTCAGCTGTTCTAGTTGTATTGGCATTAGCAATATTAGAGCTAATGACATTCATTCTAAAACGTTGAGCACTTAAACCATATCCGCTAATATCAAAATCACTTAAGTATGCCATAATATACCTTTAACTTATTTTAGAACTTGCATCAAGTATAGAACTAAAAATAGTACCTTGTCTTCTCAAAACACCATCAAGTGCTGTAATCATCGCTGTATTTTTACTCATCTCTGTAGTTTCAACATCTAAATCAACAGTATTTCCATCATTTCGTGCTAAATGCCCGTCTCTTAAATAGATAGTTGATTTATTTGGATCAGGGAATTTCCAAGGTTTTTGATGTCCTTCTTCTGTAAGAGCGAGTTCTAGTTCTTTTTTATCATTTTTTTTGAAAATTTCATTTGCACGGTTGATTAAAGCTGTTTCAAATTCTATATCTCGTGCTTTATAAAAAGGGGTATCTACATTAGCAATATTAGAATTAATCATTTGATTTCTTAAATTTCTTCCCGCTAAAGCACTTATTACTAGTTCTTTTGATTTGAATGGTTGTAACATTCTGTCTCCTTTTTTACACAAATTATCAGCTTATTAATTTTGAAAATAAAAGCAAAAAGCGTTCCAAGTTTTATCATTTTGTCGATTCTAAATCGTGGCATAATTTTTCAAATTTTTGATAATATTTCCATTTTTTCAGATAGTGCGGGTATTTTTCCTTGATGTGTTTATAACAACAATCCAAACTTTCTTTAAGTTTTAAGGCTAATTCTTTTTCATTATGAAGATACTCTAAAATTTGATTTTCATCATAGAGTTTCTCTTTGATATTTTTTTCATTTTCTTCAAAAGAATCCATATAAGAGTGGAGCCAAGTTTGTACCGCAGTAAAAAGCTCTTTGTTTGATTCTAAAATATGTATTTGCGAACGTTTTACAAGTATAATAATATTTTCAAAAAGCAATTTTCTTGTCTGAAAAATTTTTTTTGTAAGATCTATAAATTCAGTTTTATTAGGATGAAGAGCGTGAGTTGAAACAAAAATATCAACACCACCTTCGTATTCAAAAAAAGAATCGTTCTTGAGTTGTTCTAAGTGTTTTTCATGGGCATGTAATCTTACTGGAAGGCTTATTAGAGACCCTTCAAAACGATTGATTCTGTGTGAGAGGAGATTTTGTAGAGTTTTCTCATCTTCTATATGAAAACCACAGAGTTTTTGTAATTTTTTATAGGTATGAAAAGCATTTTCAGGACTTATTTGTGTAAATTCAAGGCAAAATGGTGTAATATTTAAATTTTCAAGCACATGAACTGTTTTATAAAAATCAAAGCAAAACCCAAACCAGCCCTTATCTTTAAAAGCAACTGTTCGATTGATATCAGGCTTGTCTTTGTTTCCATAATAAGAAATTTTTGCAAAAATGTCGTTTTTCTTCCAGTCCATAGCTAAAGTGAAGTCTGTAACCCCTTTTTTAAGGGCTTCATTATCAACATGATTTACGGCCAGTCGAAACAAAGAAATAGGATCTCTTACAATGTAAGCAACTTTTGTGTCGCTTAAAAGCAAATGAAAAAATTTAAAATTCCTAAACCCTACAGTGATGATTTCAGGTTTATGTTGAAGGCAGAATTTATATAATCTGTTTGTATTGTCCCAAAAACCATCAGCATTCCAAGCTCCACAAGCATTATTATCAAAAGTGTAGATTCGTTTTTTATTTAAAAGTTCTGTGGCAAGAATATTCATCATAGTTCCACTACTTTGTATAGACATCCAAACAAGTTTTGGCGTGTAATTGAGTGGTAAATTTAGATCCCAAGCTAAATCAGCACCGAGTTTGTTATAATCAGCAGTTTTTGGATCGATTAGACTAGGATAAAGGGAAAGTTTTGAAAGAAATTTTTTATTAAATTCCTTGCTTTCAAGCCAAGTTTGTATTTCATCAAAGTGTGATACAAAAAAATGGGAATTGATGAATATAGTTTGCATTAAAGCTTCATAATCTTGGAATTTGTCCAAGAGTTGTACAATTTTTTCTTCCTTTTCTTCATAATGTTTGAGAATTTCTTGTTTGTCGTAAGTTAGTTGGGTTGTATCTTTGAGAAGTAAAGAACGAAATTGTTTGGTTTTCATTGTATCCTTTCTAATTGCGAAAAGTTTATTTTTGTTTTTTTATGAGAGCATTATGTTCGTTAAATGTTGTGCTAAAAGTATGCAAGCCTGTGTTTTTATTGCGCACAAAATACAAGTATTCGCTTTTTGCAGGAAAAATCGCAGCTTTAATTGCATTTAAAGAAACATTGCAAACAGCTTCTTGTGGCAAACCTTGAATTTTATATGTATTATAAAAGCTTGTATCTTGTTTGATTCTTTGTGGTGTGATTTTATCGTGAGAATACATACCGTAGTTTAAGGTACCATCCATTTGAAGTTTCATTCCTTTTTTTAATCTGTTGTAAATGACACTTGCAATAAAAGGCATTTCAGTTTCACTAGCCGCTTCTTTTTGAATGATAGAGGCGACGATGATATATTGATGCCATTTTTTTTCATTGAAACTACCAAAGATTTTTTCAGCTGCTTTTTTATATGAATTGTTTGCATATGTAAGGAGAATTTTTATAAGTAAGTCTTCACTAATTCCTTTTGGAATTTTGTAAGTCTCCGGAAAAAATACACCTTCTGCATAAGGAGATTGTTTGTGAAATTCAAGCCAGAGTTTTTTTTCGTCAAGCTCTAATTGCTTGGCAGCAAGTTGAAAGAAAATAGCAGTAGTTTCACCGGGTATGAGAGTAAGTGTTTGAAGTGCTGCTTTTGCAATAGTAAGCTTGTGTAAAAATTCAGCTCGATTTAATGTTTGAGTCCCTAAAGCTATCCAGCCTGATTGTGGAGAACCTAAAAAAAATAAAAGATATTTGTCAATATTGCTCATTTGGTAATTATATTGTTTTAAATGTGTTATAATTTGAGAGATAGAACCTTGAGGAATGAAAACGACCGAAGCACTTTGCAAGGGTTGGATTAAATAATACAAAAGGCCCAATATCCAAAAGAAAAAGAAGTTGCGAATGAAAAAAAAGATTGTATATATTTTTTTAGTTTTGTGTACGTTTGCATTTGTGATATTTTTTGTATTGAAAAACGGAATTACCATATCAAGTGTCCAATTTGATTTTTTAAAATTAGAGCAATTATATATTAAGTTAGATAAAAAACTAATACTTAGAGCCAAAAAAATTACTTTAAATAAACAGCAGCCAATATCAGAGGATTTTACAAACGACAGATTTGTTTCAAAAGAGATTTTAAATATTATAAAACAATTAGAGTATCTTTACACCTTTGTTGAGGAAATTGACATACAAAGTCTTAATATTAAAAACAATAACATACGTATACTTTTTAAGGATGATGAATTTTTTGTAGATAATGACGCGTTATTTTTAAAGCTGATTTTAGAACACAAAGTCAATCAAATTGATGCTGTAATTGACAAGCTTTTGTTAAAAGAGTATCAACTTGGTATTAATGGAAAATTAAGTATAAACACAAAAAGCGAATTCTATCATTTTGTTGGAAATGCCGTTTCAGATTCATTGAATTTTAATCTTACTCTTTCATATAAAAATAAAGGATTGGCTTATAAATTTGAAAATCTTACCCTTACAAATTTGCCACAGCTGCATACAAGATTGGAAAAAAAAATTACTTTACCTCAAGAGCTACGATTATGGCTTGTTGATAATATTCAAGCACAGTCTTATCATTTAGATTTTCTTCAAGGTTTTGTTGATTTTAGTGCAAAGAAATATTATTTTAATGATATAAGTGCAAAAGGTTTTGCAGATAAGGTGCAAATTTTCTTGGATAAAAAGAGCATTCCTGTTGTAATTCCTTATCTTGAATTAAATTTGCAAAAACAAAAGCTTGAATTTTCCTTCAAGCAAGCCTCGTATAACAAGACAGACTTAAGCGCAAGTGAAGTGTATTTGTATGATATTCTGAATTTAGAAAAAGCAGGAATTTTTCTTCGTATCAAGTCAAACAATGCTATCTTTGATGAACAACTCCGTGATACATTAAAAACATATCATCTTAACATTCCTTTTTATCAGCAAAGCGGTAGAGTTCAAACAGATCTTAAGCTTAAAATCAATTTTAATAAAAAGAATAGTATTTTTTATGAAGGTCTATTTTTTGTAGAAAATTCACAACTTTCTTTTGCGAATTTTGATGTTAGTAAAGCTTTGATACAGCTTACACAGAACAGTTTGCATATAGAAAATGCAAGTATAAAAAATGCTTTCTTAGAAGCAGATTTTGCTGCTGATTTTAATTTAGCGACAAAAAAAGCTGAATTAAATGCACAAATAGCAAGATTACATTTTGGTGATGATGTATTTGATATGAGAAATAAAATGCTTAGAGCAAGACTTGATTATAACCAAGATATAATTTTAGAAGTGCCTGAATTTGCTTTGACTTTAAATTTTACAGATGGGCTTGAAGCAAGAGCTGATAATGTAAATGCTTTTGTTGCATACTTGCCAAGATTAAAACAATTTGGTGTTCTTGGTGCAGATTCTCTTGCATATAAGAGTTTAAATTTTGATGATTTTATTTTTGATATTAAGAATCTTCGTTTTGAAAATGGTTTTTTTGTTAATGGCAAACCTTATCAAAAAGATAGTTTTGTTGTAACTAAAAATAAAGGCATTATAAATATCCATTCTCTAAGTGATACAGTCAATGTTGTTTTAAATGAACAGAAAAAAGAAATTAAGCTTAAAAACATAAATTATAGATATAAACAAGATAAAAATGTCAATGCTTTTGATATTCGCTCAAATACTCAAAATATTACCCTTGATGCTACCAATGTTGCTTTGTTGTTAGTAGACTTTAACAAAACTTTAGCTTTTGATAAGCTTCAAACTACTTTAGAGGGTAGTGTTTTAAATGCTCAAGCTACTCGAGGTGTTGCGAATTTAAATCTTCATTATTCTCCCGATAATCTTTATTTTACTGCAAAAAATATAGATGATAGTTTTTTAAATGAATTCTTAGAAAAGAAAGCTGTACAAGAAGGGGTATTTGATTTAAATATCAGCGGAAGCTCTCTTGAGTATTTTTCTGGAGAATTGAGAGTAAAAAATACTTATGTCAAAGATTTAAAAGGAGCAAATCAGTTGATTTCTTTTATTGATACTGTTCCAAGCTTGCTTTTATTTAAATCACCAACTTTTAATGAAAAAGGACTTCACTTTCATAGCGGAAAGGTTGTTTTTAATCGCAAGAAAGATTTATTTCGTTTTGATGCAATTAATTTTAATGGAGATAGTGTTGATATTTTTGGACTTGGAAGTGCGAATTTACGACTGAATGAACTTGATTTAGATTTGGAGTTAAAAACTCTCAAATCAGCCTCTCAAACGCTTTCTAAAATTCCTATCCTTAATTATGTAGTTTTAGGAAAAAATCAAGAAATCAGTACGAATATTAAAGTGAATGGAAGTTTTGAAGAGCCAAAATTTCATACGCAAATTTTAACAGATACTCTTAAAACACCTTTTAATCTTATTCGCAATATCATAGAATTGCCTGCCAATTTATTTAATTAAAATTTACTATCTTTCGTGAAAACTAAAATAAAGTTTAAATTTACTCTTGAAAAATTTTCTAATTGTAATATACTTTAGTTTTAAAAATAAGAAAATATTTTACTAACAAGGATTAAAAATGCACATTACCTATACTTTGACAGATGAATCTCCAGCACTTGCGACCTATTCTTTCCTTCCTATCGCTACTGCTTTTTTACATAGGGCTAATATAAGAGTGCAGACCGCTGATATTTCATTGTCTGGTAGGATAATAGCTCAATTTAGCGAATATCTAAAAGAGGATCAAAAGTGTGAAGATGCCTTAGAAAAGTTAGGTGAGCTTGTACAAAGACCCGATGCAAATTTGATAAAAACACCAAATATATCAGCTTCTATTCCGCAACTTAAAATTGCTATAAAAGAACTTCAAGCTAAAGGTTATATGTTACCAAATTACCCAGATCAACCAAAAGATGATAAAGAATTGCAAATAAAAACAAAATATCAAAAAATTCTTGGTTCAGCAGTAAATCCTGTTTTAAGACAGGGCAATTCAGATCGTCGTTCAACTAAAGCTGTAAAGGAATATGCTAAAAATAATCCTTATAAAGTTATTGCTTTTAATCCTAATTCAAAAACAAGAGTTTCTTATATGAAAGAAGACGATTTTTTTTCTAATGAAAAAGCTGTTTTGATTGCACAAGATTGTCTTGCAGATATAGAATTTATTTCAAACAATGGCAAGTCTGAAAAAATGAAAGAAAATTTAAAATTTGAGAAAAACGAAATTGTTGATGCAAGTTTTATGAATGTGCAGAAACTTCAAGAATTCTATGAAGAACAAATACAGTTTTGCAAACAAGAAAATCTGCTTTTTTCTTTGCATTTAAAAGCTACTATGATGAAAGTGAGCGATCCTGTTTTGTTTGGTTATGCTGTGAAAGTATTTTTTAAAGATCTTTTTGAGAATTTTAAAGATGAATTGGCACGTTTAGGTGTGAATGAAAACAATGGTATAAGTGAGCTTTTAAGTAAAATAGAGCATTCGGATAAAAAAGAAGAAATTTTGAAAAAATACGAAGAGATACTAGCAAAACGTGCGGATATTTCTATGGTAAATTCTGATAAAGCAATTACTAACTTACACGTTCCAAGTGATGTTATAGTTGATGCTTCTATGCCTGCGATGTTAAAGAATGGAGCAAAACTTTGGGATAAAGAAGGCAAAGAAAGAGATACAAATGCTCTTATTCCTGATCAAACTTATGCAACAATTTATGAGGCTGTGATTAAAGATTTACACACAAATGGAACTTTAAACCCTTCGCAATTAGGAAGTGTTTCAAATGTAGGTTTAATGGCAAAAAAAGCTCAAGAATACGGTTCTCACGATAAAACCTTTTTAGCAAAAGAAGATGGAATTTTTAGAATAGTTGCCAATGGCAAAATTTTGCTTGAGCATAAGGTGCAAAAAGGTGATATTTACAGAGTGAATCAAGCAAAATTTGATGCTGTGCTTAATTGGATTGATTTAGGTATTGAAAGAGCTGAACTTACAGGTAATGAAGCAATTTTTTGGCTTGATAGTAAAAGAGCGAGCAATGCGATAATGATAGATTTAGTCAAAGAAAGATTGCAAGAAAAAGGAAAGGATCTTTGTATTTTAGCCCCTTATGAAGCGTGTTTAAAAAGTTTGGAACTGATTCGTAAAGGCAAGGATGTTATTTCAATTACAGGTAATGTTTTGCGCGATTATTTAACTGATTTGTTTCCTATTTTAGAACTTGGAACAAGTGCAAAAATGCTTTCAGTTATACCTATGTTAAATGGCGGAGCTATGTTTGAAACAGGAGCTGGTGGGTCAGCACCAAAACAAGTTGAGCAGCTTGTTGAGGAAAATCATTTACGTTGGGATAGCTTGGGAGAATTTTTAGCTTTGCAGGCAAGCCTAGAATTTTATGCGCTTAAATGCAGCAATCATAAGGCTAAGGTTTTAGCTTCTTGTCTTGATGAAGCAATAGGTGAGTGGCTTGAGAACAATAAAAGCCCGTCGCGTAAAGTAAAAGAAGATGATAACCGTACAAGCCATTTTTATCTTGCTTTGTATTTTGCAAATCATTTAGCAAGACAAGCTAGCGATATAGAACTTCAAAGCTTTTTTAAGGAAATAGCCTTAGAACTTAGTTCTAATGAAGAAAAAATACGAAGTGAGTTGAATGATATTCAAGGAGTTAAAGTTGATTTGGGAGGGTATTATAAATTCAATGATGAAAAAACAGAAAAAATTATGCGTCCAAGCCCGACTTTTAACGCTATTATCGAAAAAATAGGACAGAAATGAAGATTGTAATTATCGGTACTGGAAATGCAGGTTAAAGAAAAGATTGAAAAAATCTTTGATTAAATATTAATATAAAGGAGAATAAATGAATATACACGAATACCAGGCGAAGGCTATTTTTGCGCAAAATAGTATCCCTACATTAAAAGGAAAGGTCGCGTTTAGTGTTGATGAAGCTGTGCAGAATGCTAAAGATTTAGGTGGAAATGTTTGGGCTGTAAAAGCTCAAATTCACGCTGGTGGTCGCGGACTTGGTGGTGGTGTCAAAATCGCTAAAAATTTAGATGAAGTAAGAACTTATGCAAATCAAATTTTAGGGATGAATTTAGTTACTCATCAGACAGGACCTGAGGGAAAACTTGTGCAGAAACTTTATATAGAAAGCGGAGCTAATATTATTAAAGAATATTATCTTGCTATACTTTTTAATAGAATGGCTGAACAAATCACGATTATTGCTTCAAGTGAAGGCGGTATGGATATAGAAAAAGTTGCCAAAGAAAGCCCAGAAAAGATTGCTAAAGTCGGAATTGACCCACAAATTGGTTTTAAACTCTTTCACGGACTTGAAGTTGCAAAAGTTTTAGGGCTTGACAAAGAAGAGAGTAAAAAACTTATAGCGATGATTGATAAACTCTATCAGCTTTACATAGAAAAAGATATGAATATGCTTGAAATTAATCCTCTTATTAAAACTGCAGAAGGCGACTTTTATGCTTTAGATGCAAAATGTAGTTTTGATGATAGCGCACTTTATAGACATAAAGATATTGCAGAACTTAGAGATGTTACAGAGGAAAATCCTGCTGAAAGAGAAGCCGGAGAATTCGGTTTAAGCTATGTAAAACTTGATGGTGATGTTGCTTGTATGGTTAATGGTGCAGGTCTTGCAATGGCGACTATGGATATTATTAATTATAGCGGAGCAAAACCTGCAAATTTTTTAGATGTCGGTGGCGGGGCAAGTGCTGAGACTGTTGCTAAAGCTTTTGAAATTATTTTACGTGATAAAAATGTTAAGGTTATTTTTATTAATATTTTTGGTGGGATTGTTCGTTGTGATAGAATAGCTAATGGAATTTTAGAAGCAACTAAAAATGTTGAAGTCAATATCCCTATAGTAGTAAGATTAGATGGGACAAATGCTTTAGAGGCAAAAAATATCTTAGATAATTCAAATTTAAAGAATATCAAAGCGGCTTCTGATCTCAAAAATGGTGCAGAATTAGTAAAGAGCTTAGTATAAGGATAGAGAATGAGTATTTTAGTTAATAAAAACACAAAGGTGATTGTTCAAGGTTTTACTGGTAAGGAAGCGACTTTTCACGCTGAGCAATGTCTGGCTTACGGTACAAATATAGTTGGTGGTGTTACTCCATACAAGGGTGGGCAAAACCATTTGCAAAAACCTGTTTTTGATACAGTAGCAGATGCGGTTAAGGCGACTGGTGCAGATGTAAGTTTGATTTTTGTACCGGCTTTTGCTGTTGGTGACAGTGTTATTGAAGCAGCTGATGCCGGGATCAAACTTGCTGTAGTTATTACAGAACATACCCCTGTTAAAGATATGATGTTTGCTAAGAATTATGCCAATAAAAAAGGTATGAAGATTATAGGTCCAAATTGTCCGGGTATTATTACTTCAGAAGAATGTAAATTAGGCATTATGCCGGGCTTTATTTTTAAGAAGGGATGTGTAGGACTTATATCAAAATCTGGAACTTTGACATATGAGGCGGCAAATCAGGTTGTACAAGCTGGATATGGAATTTCAACAGCTGTAGGTATAGGTGGAGATCCGATTATAGGACTTGCTTATAAAGAGCTTTTGAGTGAATTTCAAAAAGATAATGAAACAAAAGCTATGGTAATGATAGGTGAAATTGGTGGAAGTTTAGAAGTAGAGGCTGCAAAATTTATTAAAGAAAATATTAGCAAACCTGTTGTAGCTTTTATTGCTGGTGCTACTGCTCCTAAAGGAAAAAGAATGGGACACGCGGGCGCTATTGTAGGAAGTGCTGATGAAAGTGCTGCGGCAAAAAAAGAGGCTTTGAGAAGTTACGGGATTCATGTTGTTGATTCTCCTGCTTTAATTGGTGAAGAAATTAAAAAAATTTTAGCTTAAAGGAAATATTATGAGTATAAGTGCCCCCAAAGACACTCCTGTTTGGGTTGATGAGCATAGATGTAAAGCGTGTAATATCTGTGTGAGTTATTGTCCAGCTGGAGTTTTAGCGATGCGTGATGATATTCACGCCGTTTTAGGTCAAATGATAGAAGTAGTGCATCCTGAATCCTGTATAGGTTGCTCTGAGTGCGAAACGCATTGTCCTGATTTTGCTATTATGGTAGCAAAAAGAGATGAATTTAAATTTGCTAAACTCACTCCAGAATCTAAAGAAAGAGTTGAGGCGATTAAAAAAAATAAATATAAAAAATTATAGGAAAAATGATGAGAGAAGTTATATCGACAGGAAATGTGTTAATAGCTCAAGCAGCTATTGATTGTGGGTGTAAATTTTTTGGAGGTTATCCCATCACTCCGAGTTCTGAGATTGCTCACGAATTAAGCCATATGCTTCCTGCAAATGATGGTACTTTTATACAAATGGAAGATGAAATTTCAGGTGTAAGTGTAAGTATAGGTGCTGCAATGAGTGGAGTAAAATCAATGACAGCAAGCAGTGGTCCGGGAATTTCCTTAAAAGCTGAACAAATAGGACTTGCTTTTATTGCTGAAATTCCGCTCGTTATTGTTAATGTTATGAGAGGAGGTCCTTCAACAGGACTTCCTACTCGTGTTGCACAAGGGGATCTTTTTCAAGCTAAAGCACCGACACACGGTGATTATGCAAGTATAGCCATAGCTCCCGCTTCTTTAGAAGAAGCTTATACTGAAACTATCCGCGCTTTTAATTTAGCTGAAAAATTTATGACTCCGGTATTTTTGCTTATGGATGAAACTGTTGGGCATATGAACGGTAAAGCTTTATTGCCTGAATTGGATGATATTGAGATTATTAATAGAGCAAAATTTAATGGCGATAAGAAAGATTATAAGCCTTATGCAGCAGCACAGAATGAACCGGCTACTTTAAATCCATTTTTTGAAGGTTACCGTTATCACATAACAGGACTTCATCACGGAGACATAGGTTTTCCAACAGAAGATGGAGTTTTAGTAAAAAAGAACATAGAACGACTTATAGGTAAGATTAAGAACCGTAAAAATGAGATTTGTACTTGGGAGGAATTTATGCTTGATGATGCTGAATTTTTGATTATAGCATATGGAAGCGTAGCACGTTCAGCCAAAGAAGCTATTTTAAGAATGAGAGAGCAAGATATTAAAGCAGGGCTTTTTCGTCCTATTACTCTTTACCCTGTTGCTGAGGAAAAAATTGCTGAAGTGGTGAGTAAATTTAAGAAAGTTATGGTCAGTGAATTAAATATGGGACAGTACTTAGAAGAGATTCAAAGAGTAAGCTCAAGAAACGATTTTATTTCACTTCATAGAGCAAATGGTCGTCCTATTACTCCGAGTGAAATTATGGCAAAAGTAAAGGAGAATATATAAAATGGCATTTGATTATGATGAGTATTTAAGGGCAGATAAGCTTCCTACACAATGGTGTTGGGGTTGTGGAGATGGTGTAGTTTTAAAATGCATTATTCGTGCTGTACAAAAACTTGGTTGGAATATGGATGATGTATGTTTAGTTTCAGGTATAGGTTGCAGTGGAAGGATGAGCTCTTATGTTAATTGTAATACCGTTCATACTACACACGGCAGAGCTATTGCTTATGCGACAGGGATCAAGCTTGCTAATCCTAGCAAACATGTTATAGTTGTGAGTGGTGATGGTGATACTTTGGCTATAGGAGGTAATCATACCATACACGGCTGTCGACGTAATATAGATTTAACGCATATAGTTATTAATAATTTTATTTATGGGCTTACGAATTCTCAAACTTCTCCAACTACACCGAAAGGATTTTATACTGTTACAGCTCAATTTGGAAATATAGATCCTAATTTTGATGCTTGTGAGCTTACAAAGGCTGCCGGTGCTTCTTTTGTAGCAAGAGGAAATGTTATTGAAGCAAATAAGCTTGAAAATCTTATTTATAAAGCTTTATTACATAAAGGATACAGTTTTGTGGATGTGTTTTCAAATTGCCATATTAATTTAGGTCGTAAGAATAAAATGGGTGAAGCTGTGGCTATGCTTGATTGGATTAAAAATCGTATTGTTGATAAAAGTAAGTTTGAACAAATGGATTCTGAAGAGAAAAGAGATAAATTTCCTACTGGAATTTTGCACCAAGATGAGAGTCAAGCGGAGTATTGTCACGCATATGAGGAAGTTCGTAGAGCTGCAAAAGAACGAAGAATGGTTAATTTGGGAGCATTAAAATGAAATACCAGTTAAGGTTTGGTGGTGAAGGTGGTCAAGGGGTTATTACTGCAGGAGAAATTTTGGCTGAAGCTGCCATCAAAGAAGGTCGTTATGCTTTTAAGGCTTCCACTTATACTTCTCAAGTTCGTGGAGGACCTACAAAAGTTGATATTATCATTGATGACAAAGATATTTTATTTCCTTATGCAGTTGAAGGAGAGATTGATTTTATGCTTTCAACGGCAGATAAGGGTTATAAGGGTTTTCGTGGTGGTATGAAGTTAAATGGTATTATAGTGATAGAGCCAAATTTAGTACATCCTGAAGATGAAGATTATGCAAAATGGCAAATTTTTGAAATTCCTATTATAACAATAGCAAAAGATGAGGTAGGTAATGTCGCAACCCAATCGGTTGTAGCTCTTTCAATAGCGGCTTTTATGAGCAAGTGTATTGCTTTAGATATTTTAAAAGAAACTATGCTTCATATGGTCCCAGCCAAAACAAGAGATGCGAATGCTAAGGCTTTTGATTTGGGTGTTCAGTATGCAAGTCAAGCTAAAGCAGTTCGCAAATTATCTTAAAACAAGGTTAAAACCTTGTTTTAGATTTCTTTCAAAAATGTAATTTCTGTTTTTAAAGTGTTATTAGAATTATTTCATTAGATATATTGAAAACGAAATCTTTATAATTTCTTAATTTTAGCAACAACGAAAGTCAAATTGATTGTATTCAATGTACGTTTTTTAACATCATAAAATGGGAAATAGAATTTGAATATTTATGAAAAAGTTTTCGGAGTGTTTTGTGATGAAACAATTCAAATGAAATGATATTTTATTAAATTTTCTTGTTTGTAAGATTAAACTGCTTTTAACTTTTAAAATTTTATAATCAAAGGTTATTTAAAAACTAGGAAAGATTATGGATATTTTTGATGAGATTTTAGGCAAAACCCCTAAAGAAAAATTTATAGAAATAATACAAAATGGTAACTTAGGGGCTTTAGAAAGAACTTTTGAAAATTTCTTTGCTGAATACATTGCTATGGTTGAGCTTTTAGAAAAACAAGGACTCAATGAAAATGATGTGAAAAATTTTATACTTGAAAATGGAACTTTTATAGAAGAAAGGCAAAATGATATTTTTATAGAACTTGGAGCAAAAATTCTAGGACACGAGGGTTAAATTGCGAGTTGTTGGCTTTATCTGCATTTTATTTTTTTGCATTTCAAATGCCGCTGTACCGAAATTCGCTTATACTTATGAATTTATTTTAAAAAAAGATGAAAAAGCTAGTATTGAAATTGAAGAACTTGGATATGAAAATGGGAAATGGAATTTCGATTTTTACTGGACTTTGTTTGATAATACAAATATTATAGTGCATTCTAAATTCCGCAAATATCCGCGTCAATTTACTCTTTCTTTACGAAGGAATTTAGATTGGGCATCTCAAACTCTTATTCCTGATTACACAAATCCACATATTGACAGAGCAAGATTAATTTTAGAATTTAGCAAATACAACAAAGGCGAAGCAACTTTTACCGTGTATATAGAAGATCAGGATTCTCGCTTGAATGTCAAATTTTTAGATCCGCGAAAAGTACCTTTGCAAAATCCTCCAAGTACAAATCAAATTGTTCCTATGATAGATTTGAGCCAACCTCAAACGAAGCCATTAATAGAGAGAAAAAGTGATACGCCAAATAGATGAGTTAATACAACTGTACTTAAAAGACTTAGAATATGAACCTATTTTCGCAATGCTTGAAAATATTAATTCAGGAAAAAAACTACGTTCAAAATTACTTTTGAGTATAACAGGTGAAGATGAGCAGAGTCTTAAGCTATGTGCCATCATAGAACTTATCCACTTAGCAAGTCTCCTTCACGATGACATTATTGATGAAAGCACTTTAAGACGCGGTGTAAAATCCGTTAATGCCGAATTTGGCGCAAAAAATGCTTTAATGCTTGGTGATATTTTATATTCTAAAGCTTTTTTTGAACTGTGTTCTTTCGGAAAAGATTTCGCACAAATTGTTTCAAATGCTGTTGTAAAACTTGCTATAGGTGAGTTAATGGATGTAAATTTAAGCCATAGTTTTAATACCGACAGACAAAAATATCTCTGTATGATTTATAATAAAACTGCTGTTTTAATTGAAGCAAGTGTTCGTTGTGGTGCTTTAATGGCTGGTCTTGATGAAAATTCTTTTTGTGAATATGGAAAAAACATAGGTTTGGCTTTTCAAATGATTGATGATATTTTAGATATAAAAGGTGATGAAAAAACACTTGGAAAGCCTGTAATGAATGATTTTAAAGAAGGTAAAACAACCTTACCTTATATCTATCTTTTTGAAACCTTACAGAGACAAGAACAGAAAAAACTTCTGACGCTTTTTAAAAAAAACTTAAATGAAGAGGAGAGATGTTGGCTTGAAAATGCTTTTATTGAAAGCAAGGCTTTACAAAGGGCAAGTGATGAGGCAAAGGAATTTGCAAAGAAGGCTTTAGAAGCTCTAAAAAATTATTCTAATCCAAAACTTTATGAACTAGCTCATTCTATGGTAATTAGGGATTTTTGATGCATTATTTTTGCATTTCTTTTACACATAAAAATACAGACATTGCCTTAAGAGAAAAGTTGAGTTTAAATGATGAAAATGCAAAAAAAGAATTTTTAAGGATTCTTAATTCAAATGAAAATATAAACGAAAGTCTTGTAATTAGTACCTGTAACCGAGTTGAAGTTGTTGCTTTTGTTAAAGAAATAAAAGGCGTAGCCGAATATATAGTTAAAAGTCTTGCTTTACTTTGTAAGGTAGATGAAAATGGGCTTTTGCAAAAAGCTGATATTTTTGAAGATAGTGGAGCTATTCATCATCTTTTTTCAGTTGCAAGTTCGCTTGACAGTCTTGTTATAGGAGAAACGCAAATAGCAGGACAATTAAAAACTGCTTTTCAGTTTTCGCTTGAAAATAATTTTTGCGGGATTCATTTATCTAGAGCTTTGCATTATGCTTTTAAATGCGCATCAAAAGTAAGAAATCAAACAGAAATTTCCAAAAATCCTATTTCCATAGCTTCTGTGGCTGTGGCTAAGGCAAGAGAACTCTTTGATTTGAGTCAAAAAGAAGTTGTTGTTATCGGTGCTGGGGAGATGGGAGAGCTTGCATCGCGACATTTAATAGCTTCTGGAGCTAAAGTGATACTTTTAAATCGTGATGTTCAAAAGGCTGCCAAACTCTGTGAATGTTTGGGCGTATTAAGCACTTATGATAGTTTGAATAATTTAACCCTTTATTTAAACACAAAGGAGCTTTTTTTTTCTGCTACAAATGCAAACTCAACACTTATTACAAATACTATGCTCAAAGAGTGTGATTACAAAAGGTATTTTTTTGATATGGCTGTACCAAGGGATATTGATCTAAAGCAAAATGAAAAAGTTAAAGTTTTTGCTGTTGATGATTTACAAGAAGTGGTACGAAAGAATTTGGATCTAAGAGAACAGGAAGCACGAGTAGCTTATAGTATTATAGGAGATATGAGCGTTGAATTTTTTAAACATCTCAATGACCTAGCTTTAAATCCTATCATTAAAGCTATTCGCTTGCAGGCTAAGGAATGTGCAGAAAAACAACTTCAAATTGCTTTACGAAAAGGTTATTTAAAAAATTCCGATAAAGAGGAAGCAAGAAAGCTTATCCATCAAGTTTTTAAAGCATTTTTGCATACGCCTACTTCGAATTTAAAAGATTTACAAGGTACAATTCAAAGTGATACTGTTATTAATGCTATGCGTTATGTTTTTGATTTGAAGAACAATTTAGACGGATTAAACCAATACAAATGTGAATTTATGGAGAATAATGATGAAATTTAGCAAATTGTATGCACCAAGTACGAAAGAAATTCCAAAAGATGTGAATTTGCCAAGTCATATTTTCTTGTTACGTGGCGGTTTTGTCGAGCAAATAGAAAGTGGGCTTTACAATTTTTTGCCTTTAGGACAAAGGGTTTTAAGCAAGATTATGATTGTAGTAAGAGAAGAAATGAATAAAGCTGGAGCCTTGGAGACTTCTTTAAGCTTTGTTACTCCTGCTTTTCTTTGGAAAGAAAGCGGCAGATACAACGTTTTTGGCAAGGAGCTTTTAAGATTTAAAGACAGGAAAGAAAATGATTATGTTTTAGGACCTACTCACGAAGAAGCTATGCTTTCTTTAGTAAAAAATAAGATTACAAGTTATAAAGAACTTCCTCTACATTTGTATCAGATAGGATTAAAATTCCGTGATGAGTTAAGACCTCGTTTTGGACTTTTAAGATGTAGAGAATTTATAATGAAAGACGGTTATAGTTTTCACAAGGATATGCAAAGTTTAGATGAAGAATTTGATAGTATGTATCAAACTTACAGTCGTATTTTTCAACGTCTTGGATTTGATTTTAGGGCTGTGGAAGCTGATAGCGGAGCAATTGGAGGAAGTGATTCGAAAGAATTTATGGTTTTAGCGCGTAATGGTGAAGATACGATTTTACTCTGTGAAAATTGCGATTATGCAGCGAATATAGAAGCAGCAAATAGAATGAAAAAAATTTGTACAGATGAAAGACCACAAGCAAATTATGCGAGTAAATTTCACACACCAAATATTACCACCATTCAAGCTTTAGCAGATTTTTTTCATATCAATGAATTTTATACAATCAAGGCTGTTGTAAAAAAGGCAGTGTATGAAGACGAAGAGAAATTAATCGCATTTTTTATACGCGGTTGTGATGAGCTTGAATTAACAAAGGCAAAGAATGCTTGTGGGGCATTAGAACTTGTTGAAGCAGAGAAAAGTGAGCTTATTCAAGCAGGTTTAGTGCCGGGATTTATAGGATTTATAGGATTAAAAGGGCTTGATTTTTATGTTGATATTGAGCTTGAAAATGAGAAGCAAATGATAATGGGTGCGAATGAAAAAGACTATCATCTTGTAGGTATTGATGTAGTTAATTTGAATAAGGAGCGCTTTAAAAGCCTTATTTGCGTACGTGAAAATGATCGTTGTGTGAAATGCGGAGGAGTGCTTAAACAAAGCAAGGGTATAGAGGTCGGGCATATTTTCAAGTTGGGACAAAAATATTCTTCTGCTATGAATGCCCATTTTTTAGATGAAAATGGCAAAACTACCCCTTTTTATATGGGGTGTTATGGTATGGGAATAAGCCGTTTAGTAGCTGTGGCTGTAGAGGCAAGCTTTGATGAAAGAGGTTGTATTTGGAACAAAGAATTAAGCCCTTTTGTATTAGATCTTATCCTCTTAAATCCTAAAGATGATAAGGCTTTTGCTTATGCAAATTCATTGTATGAAAATTTGCAAGAAAGTGGTATTGAAGTGCTATTTGATGAGAGAAATGAAAGATTTGGTGTTAAAATGAATGATTTTGAATTGATGGGTTTTACTTATGCTTTAATCATCGGCAAAGGTTTTGAAAAGAATGAGGTCGAATTTATAGAACGAAAAGGACTTGTAAAAAAGTTTCTTAAAGCTGATGAAGCTTTGGAATTCTTAAAAAAGCATATACTATGAGATATACATTTATTGCATTTTTCATATTTGAGCTATTTACTTGCACATTCTTTATCATTTTTTTTGGTTTTGGGAATTTTTTATTTTTTATTTTAGCAAGTATGTTTATAGGTATTATTCTTTTAGGAATTTTTTGGAAAAATATGCTCGAATTTCATATAGACGGCTTGAAAAATATGCTTGAACAATTTTCTTTTGTCCTTGCTGGCTTTTTGTTTCTTGTGCCCGGGATTATAAGCTCTATTTTTGCTGTTTTTATTCTTCTTTTTGCTTTTTTTGTGCAAACTTTGATGAAAAACAAAGCACGACATTCAAAAAATAAAGATACTATGAATGATGAGATTATAGATGTTGAGATTATTGAGGATAAAAAATGAAATCTTTTGATTTTTCAAGTTTAGAAAATAAAGATTTCAAAGAAGACTCTGTGCGCGAATTTATCCTCGCTCGGCTTTTGCAGCAGTTAGATTTCAAGCCTAAGGTGGAGACTTCACACAGGCGGCTAGAGATTGTTTTATCTCAAACGCTTCACTTTCCTAGTGTGATAGGCTCAAATAAAAAAATAGAGGCAGAGGATATTCTCACACCCGATTATGTGTTGTATGTAGATTCTAAGCCGCATTGTGTGCTTGATGCTAAAGCTCCAAAAGTGGAAATCAACGCACAGAGTAAAGCAGAGAGGCAAGCTTTTTACTATGCGATTAATTCGCAGATTAAAGCTCCTTTTTATGCCCTTTGCAATGGCAAAAACTTTATGCTTTTTGAAACAAATGGACAAAATCTCCTCAAAGAATTTGATTGCGAAAAACTCTTTGCAAATGACTTTAAAAATGAGCATTTTGCGCTTTTAAAACAATATTTAAGCACACCCATAGAATCCTTAAAGCAAACGCTAACAAGAGATTCTAAAACGCCTAAAAAAGAGGATAGTTGGTATTTAAGTAGGGAGCTACCTAAAGGCATTACAAAGCCTCAAAAACAAGCAAAAGCACGGTATTTTGGTTGCACTGCATATTTCACGCGTCAAAGCTGGGACATCGTAACGCAAAATATCAAAAACTTCACCGATACGGGCGATGTAGTGCTTGACCCCTTTGGTGGCAGTGGCGTTACTGCGATTGAAGCGATGATGAATGGACGCTTAGGGATTCATACTGATTTAAACCCTCTTTCTATCTTTATGGTAAAGGCATTAAGTGCGAAAGTAGATTTAAGCGCAATGCTTGATATAAGTGAGGAAATTCTAAGCGAATTTGAATCTATTAAGCCTAAAAGTGAGAAAGAAGCAAAGCAGATTCTAAAAAACGCAAGGTATTATCCAAATGTGTTAAGCGATGAATTTGCTATTGATGCTAATATGGGGGGGGGGGATTGCCTCTTTGAAGCAACAAAATGAAGTTTTATGGATACCTAAAGATGAGATTTTACCAAAAGGCAGTGATGTGAGTAGTGTTTTAGCTCTTTTTAGTCCTTTGCAACTTGTTGAACTTGCCCTTTTACGCAAACTTATTTTTTTTCACACCACACCAAGTGGAAGTAAGGAGCAGAGAACCCTCAAGCGAAATATGCGTTATGCGTTGATGTTGGCATTTTATAATACTTTGAGTTTGGTTAATCTTACTTATCATACGACCCCAAAAGGAGGACCTGCTTCAGCGATTACTCGCTATTATCGTTATCGTATAGCACCAAGACCAGATAACTTAAATATAGTAAAAACATTTAAACAAAAAATTGAACGCGTTATACGAGGTAAAAGGGAATTAGAATCTGCTCCAAATAATTTATTTTATCAAAGTTATTTTTATCCACTAGAGAATGTAATCAAAGACTTCAAAGGCTCTATGCTAAACCAAAGACAAAATGTAGAAAAAGTAGATGCCTTAGAATCCAAAACCAATGGTGAAAAGATTTTTCAAGCAGACGCTACCAATTTAAAAGAAATAGAAAGTCAAAGTGTGGATTTCATCTACACAGACCCACCTTATGGAGCAAAGATTCCCTATTTGGATTTAAGCACGATGTGGAATGTCTGGCTGGATTTGCCTGTGAATAGGGATTTAAGAGAGAAAGAATGTATAGAAAAAGGTTCTTTAGAAAAGAGTAGAGAGGAATACCACGCACTGATGATAGCAAGTTTAAAAGAAATGTATAGGGTGCTAAAATTTAATCGTTGGCTTGCCTTTGTCTTTCAGCACCAAGATCCGCAGTTATGGCAGATTCTAGTAGAAGAAGCCCAAAATATAGGCTTTGAATATGTTGACAGTGTGAGGCAAGATAATGGACAAAGCTCTTTTAAGAAAAGGCAGTTTAAAGCCTCCGTGTTAAGCGGACAACTCATACTTTATTTTAAGAAAGTGCAAAATCCTAAAACCCTAGCAAAAGAACATTTAGGAGATGACATTACTGCTCTTGCGCTTAATCACGTCGAAGCATTGATTGCTAGAGATGATGGGGCGACTTTAGAGGAAATCCACGCTGAAATTACTATCAAAGGTTTAGGGTTAGGATTTTTGCATAAATTAGATTATGCGGATTTAACACTGCTTATTAACGCAAATTTTGACCTTGATGAGACAAGCGGAAAATACCATATCCAAAGAGGACAGAAGTTTAAAAGCCACGTAATCCCGCTAGAATTAAGAACAAAGTATTTTTTACTCTCTTATTTGAGAGGGGCAAAAAGACAAGGTAAAAAGGCTTATTTTGATGATATTTGCTTAGAGATTATCCCTTTGCTTAAAAATGGAGTAAGCCCAAGCAAAGAACTCATCAAAGAAGTGTTAGAAAGTATAGCAATTCCTATCAAGGAAAATGGGGAGTGGATTTTAAAGGGAGAAGATGTGGGATTGTTTAGTGAGGCAGATTTGTTGTAGAAGAAGCAAAAACTTAGTAATATAGTGGCTAAAACTCTTCAAAAATCCAGAGTGTTAATGTTTTGAAAAATTATCAAATGGATTGTAAAGAGAATAGAATTTTATTGAAGAACCTGTAATGAAAGAAAGTTAAATAAAAGGAAAACAATGCAAAAACTTATCATTGCAACTCGTAAAAGTGCTTTAGCTGTATGGCAAAGTGAATTTATTAAAAAAGAGCTTTTGCAAAAATATCCCCATCTTGAAATTTCTGTTGAAGGTTTTACAACAAAAGGCGATGTGCTTTTAGATAGTCCTTTAGCAAAGATAGGCGGAAAGGGGCTCTTTACCAAAGAACTTGAAGAGGCAATTTTGAGAAAAGAAGCACATTTGGCTGTACATAGTTTAAAAGATGTGCCAAGTTTCTTTCCTCAAGGTTTGAAGCTTGCAGCTGTAACGCAAAGAGAAATGAGTGAGGATGTAATGCTCAGTCAAAAATACAAAGATTTTCAAGATCTACCACAGGGCGCGAGAGTCGGTACTACAAGTTTAAGACGTAGAATGCAAGTTCTAGCTTTAAGATCTGATTTAAAGATTATTTCCTTAAGAGGTAATGTGAATTCTCGTATTTCCAAACTCAAAAATGGTGATTTTGACGCTATTATTTTAGCAAGAGCAGGGATAGAAAGACTTGCTTTGCACAATGAAGTGCGTTTTGTTTTTGTTTTTTCAAAAGATGAAATGATTCCAGCAGCCTCGCAAGGAGCATTAGGTATAGAAAGTAGAGATGATAGGGAAATTCTTTCTTTACTTGATTTTCTTAATGATGAAAAAACTTTGATTGAAACAACAATAGAAAGAGATTTTATCCGTGTACTTGAAGGAGGATGTCAAGTTCCTTTAGGTGTTAATGCAGAGTTGAATGCAGATACAATTTGCGTACGGGCTGTATTAGGACTTCCTGATGCAAGTGAAATGATGAGGGAAAAAAGATTTATACCAAAAGAGGATTTTTTGACTTTTGGTGAGAAATTCGCTAAAGAATTTTTAGCACAAGGTGCAAAAGAGCTTTTGAATAAAGCTCAAAATATGATTTAGAGGCAAGATAATGAAAGAATTTATAGAACTTTTAAAAAAAAACAATCTTTTAAGAATAATAGAAGAGCCGGTTGATACCGAGCTTGAAATAGCCCATATTGCTTATATAGAAGCCAAAAAGTTTGAGGAATCTAAGGCTTTGCTTTTTACAAATCCTGTTAATAAAAAAGAAAGCAAGAAATACAAATTCCCTGTTTTAATGAATACTTTTTGCAATGAAAAGGCTTTAGATTTAGCTTTTACTCGTCCTTATAAAGAGCTTGAAAGTGAAATTACTCAATTGACGAAACTTCACATTCCTACAAATTTTTCAGCTAAGATAGATTTTTTAAAAATGCTTTTTGGACTTAAAAATATTGTACCAAAGAGAACAAATGCAAACAGGGCATTATACAGATATGAAAGTTTAAATTCTTTAGATGAGTTGCCTGTGTTAAAAACTTGGGAAGAAGATGCTGGGAAATTCATTACTATGGGGCAAGTATATACGCAAAGTCTGGACAAAACGCAAAATAATCTCGGTATGTACAGACTTCAAATAAGTGGTAGTAATGAGCTTTTAATGCATTGGCAAATTCACAAAGATGGGGCAAATTTTTACAAGGAATATAAAGAAGCAGGATTACAAAAAATGCCAGTGAGTATAGCTATAGGAGGTGATCCTTTATATATTTGGTGCGCACAAGCTCCTTTGCCTAAAGGCATATTTGAACTTTTGCTTTATGGCTTTATTAAAAAACAAAGAGCGGTATTGAGTCCTTGCGAAAATACCTTATTTGTCCCGTGTGATAGTGATATTGTTATTGAGGGTTATGTTGATTTGCAAGAATTTAAAACCGAAGGACCTTTTGGCGATCATACAGGATTTTATACTCCAGCTGAACTGTTTCCTGTAATGAAGGTAGAAAAAATTTATGCAAAAAAAGACGCTATATATCAAGCTACTGTTGTAGGGAAACCACCTTTAGAAGATAGGGTAATGGCACTTGGTACAGAAAGAGTTTTTTTACCACTCTTACGAACAAGTACTCCTGATTTAATCGATTATAAAATGCCAGAAAATGGTGTTTTTCATAATTTAATCATAGCAAAAATTCACACCAAATACCCCGGACACGCTCATCAGCTTATGCACGCTTTTTGGGGTATAGGACAGATGAGTTTTGTCAAACACGCTATTTTTGTAGATAAAGAAGCACCAAGATTAGATGATTATGAAGAACTTGTGCCTTACATTTTAGATAATTTTGATCCAAATAAAATACTTTTAAGCGAAGGGATTTGCGACCAACTTGATCACGCTTCTGCTAATGCGTGCTTTGGCGGTAAGGCAGGACTTGATGCTTGTTCTAAAGCACATTTAGAGACTTTAGAGCTTGTAGATGATGAAACATTGAAAAAGATTTTTGAAAATAAAATGCAAGTGTATGCACTCAAGCAGTTTTATAAAAAAAGTCAAAGTCCTATAGTGTGTGTTTTGCTAGAAAAGAAAAAAAGAATAGTTGAACTTTTTGAATCTTTGCTTGAATATAAAAAGCATTTTAGAATTGTTGTTTTTTTAGATAAGGAAAATAAACTTGAAAATCCTTATATGTTGCTTTGGCGTGTAGTGAATAATATTGATGCTAAAAGAGATATTTTTATCAGAGAGCAAAGAGTCGGGCTTGATGCTACTACCAAAGGTATTTTAGAAGACTATAAAAGAGAATGGCCTCATCAAACAGATTGTTCTAAGTCTGTGGTTGAGGGTTTGATTTTAAGAAATATTATAAAAGATGAACAAAAATTGTTTGACAAATTTGAAATTTTCGGTTAATGTTTAAAAGAATCTATAATTTGGCATTCTTTTTGCTTTCTTGTTTTTATAAAAAATATAAAAACTCTTTAATTTTTTGAAAAAATGTCGATTTGGTTTTTAGAACAAACTAAAATTTTTCTGAAACAAGGAGTTTCAATGGATATAAAATTAAACACGGTTAATCAAGCTTTTTTTAATCAAAAGAGCACGGTTGCTAGTACAACAGATGCATCTGAACAGGTTACTGGGGCACAACAAAGGCAAGATGAGCAAAATGCTCAAGAAGGTATTAGTGAGAAATTAGCAAATCTCACAGAAAAACTAAACAAACAAATGGATGTTTTAGATACTAATGTACGTTTTGGGTTTAATGACAAAATAAATTCAATGTATATAAAAGTGATAGAAAAAAACACAGGTAAAGAAATTCGTCAAATTCCTAGCGAAGAAGCGATGCGTTTGGCGGAACATTTACGCGATTTTATAGGGATAATTTTCGATAAGGAGAGTTAAGATGGCAGCAACAGGAACAGTTTCAAACTTAAATTTAGCTGGAACAGTTTTAAACCAAGATATGATAGATAATCTGAAAAAAAATGAAGAAACTGGGCGCTTAAAGCTTTATACTAATCAGATTGAAACTAAGACAGCTATACAAAAGGATTTTACTGAATTAAAAACGAAACTTTTAAGTTTTCAGACTGCTGTTTCTGATCTTGGAGATGCAACTGTTTTTGCAAAGAGGAAAGTGAATGCAAATATTAAAGAGAATCCTCCTGCAAGTTTAACTGCCAATAATGGGGTAGCTTTACAGAGTATGAATGTCAGTGTTACGCAATTAGCACAAAAAGATGTCTATCAAAGTGTAGGGTTTGAAAATAATTCAGGAATTATTAATTCTTCTTTGAAATCTTCTGCAAATTTCACTTTGGTGCAAAATGGCAAAGAATATGTTATTAATGTTGATAAGCATACAAGTTATAAAGATTTAGCGAGTAAAATCACTTCGGCTACTGATGGGAACATTGTTGCAAAAATTATTAATACCGGAGAGAAAAATACTCCGTATCGACTTACACTCACAAGTAAAGAAACAGGTCAAGATAGTACTATAACTTTTTTTGATGGTAAAAAAGTTAATGATAAATACGAAGTAGATTTTTATGCAACAAATATTTTGAAAAAACTTGGTTGGGACTTACACAAAGGCACACAAGCAGGTAGCAATAGTATAGATGAAAAAGATTTTAAAGGTGGTTTTGGTTTGAAAAATTCTGATTCGCATATCCAAACTGCTCAGAATGCAGAATTTACTTTAGATGGTGTTAAAATGATAAGATCAAGCAATACCATTACTGATTTAACAGTTGGACTTACTTTAACTTTAAATAAAATAGGGGATATAAATTTTGATGTAGAACAGGATAATGAAGCTGTAAGCAAAGCATTAGAAGATCTTGTTAATGCCTACAATGATTTAATAACCAATGTCGATGCCGCAATTAAGTTTGATCCTAAGAATAATATAAAAGGAGTGCTTGTAGGTGTTACAGAAGTAACAAGTCTGCGCTCCACCCTCATTACAGCACTTTTTGAATCTCAATATGTTGATGGGAGTTATTTGGACAAAGATGGTAATAAAATTAAATCAAAGGTTGCTGTTTCTCTGCAAGACTATGGTTTAACTCTTAATGATTCTGGGACTTTGAGTTTTTCAAAATCAAAATTTGAGGAAAAAGCGAAAAAAGATCCTGAATTTATGGAAAGTTTTTTTGCTGGAGTAACAAAATATAAAGAGCTCAACTATGAAAGTGAGCTTGTAAAAGACGGTTCTTTGAAGAGTCATTATACTAATGGTATCGCATTTAGTGCAAAGAAATTTCAAATTGTTTTCAATGATGAAAACATAGATCTTTCAAGGACTCTTGATGGGAAGCCATTTACATTGACTGGCAACAGCGAAGAAGAAATGCTTCAAAATTTGGTCAATCATATCAATAGTTTTAACATTGAAGGTTTAAGTGTTAATCTTGAGAAAATAGATAAAAATGGCGACAAGGGCGTAAAACTTCGCTTTAAAAGCGATAATGGTTCTGACTTTAGCATCAAAGGTGATGCAAGCTTTTTACAACAATTTGGCTTAAAGGAAGAGACTATTGTAGCTGAACCTATTGAGGGTAAAGGGGTGTTTTTAAAACTCAAAAATACTTTAAAAGATACAATTACTGGAAAAAACGGTTCTTTTACAAAATTTGATGACAGTTTAACAGCAGAATTAAAATCTTTGAATAAAGATAAAGAAAATGAGCAAAAAAGAATCAATACAAAATATGATACTCTAACAGCGCAATTTTTAGCATATAACAAAATTTTAGTAAAAATTGATGCACAATTGAAAGCAGTCAATGCTATGATTAATGCTTCAAATAATAACAACAATAATTAAGGTGAATAATGCAAACAACAGCTTATAATGCTTACTCTCAAAATCAAGCGGGCTTAGAAACTCCTCAAAAGCTTGTAGAAATGCTATATGAGGGAATTTTACGTTTCTGTTCTCGTGCGAAATTTGCTATAAGGAATGAAGATATAGAGCAAAGAGTGTATTTTGTAAAAAGAGCTTCTGCCATATTTATAGAGCTTATTAACAATCTTGATTATGAAAAGGGTGGAGAGGTAGCTCATTATTTAAGTGGGCTTTATACAAGAGAGATACAGCTTTTATCTTTGGCAAATTTAGAAAATAACGAAGCAAGAATTGATGAGGTTATTAATGTTACAAAGGGTCTATTAGAAGCTTGGAGAGAGGTTCATAGCAATGAGAATCAAAACTTGGATTAATGAATTTAAACTTGCTTTAATAAAAGAAGAGGTGGCTGTACTTGAAAAACTCTTAGATGTTTTTGATTTGAAAAATTTTGTAAAGCAATTAAGCGGAAGTGAAAATTTTCAAGAAGAACTCAAAGAGAATTTAAATGAAATAGCGGCACTTTTGCAGGGAGCCTCTGTCTTAATCAGTCAGAAAAAGACTTTACAGGCTCTTGAGATTCAAAAATTTCAAAAAGCCTTTGTTTATACAAAAGCATAGCGATAAGCCGAGTTCTGTCGAGAATGTTCATTTATCTAGCTTTGTTTTTGCAAACAAAGTCAAGCGAAGGGTTTTTTATAGAAAGACTGTAACCATCCCTTCTTGCTGCACATTGGGTTTACATAGCCGAAATTGTTACCAAAATCGCTGGTAAGCTCTTACCTCACCGTTTCACCTTTTCCATTTTTCAATGGTAGTTTGCTTTCTGTTGCACTATCCCTTAGGTTACCCTAGCCATCCGTTAGATGGAATGTTTGTCTTTTGCAGCTCGGACTTTCCTCTTCTTGTTGTAAGAAGCGAACATTTACTATGCTTTTTAAAATTATAGTAAAAATAAGTTTATTTTTTAATGAGAAAGAAGTTTTGTATATTTTTCATTAAAATTTAAAAGAAATTGCGTTAGAATTGAGGCTTGATTTTTTTAAAAAAGGAAGAATATGGCAACTTATTCTATGGGTGATTTGAAAAAAGGTCTTAAAATAGAAATAGAAGGAATCCCTTTCAAAATTGTAGAATATCAGCATGTAAAGCCCGGCAAAGGTCCTGCTTTTGTGCGTATTAAGATTAAATCTTTTATTGATGGAAAAGTTTTGGAGAAAACCTTTCACGCTGGGGATAAGTGCGAAGCACCAAATTTAGAAGAAAAAACTATGCAGTATCTTTATGATGATGGCGAAAATTGTCAATTTATGGACACTGAAACATATGAACAGGTTGCAATACTTTATGAGGACATTGGTGAAGTTAAAAAATGGATTATTGATGGTATGATGGTTAATGTACTTTTTCATAATGGTAAGGCAATAGGAGTTGAAGTGCCCCAAGTTGTTGAATTAAAAATCATTGAAACAGCTCCAAATTTTAAAGGCGACACTCAAGGTTCAAATAAGAAACCAGCTACTCTTGAAACAGGTGCTGTTGTGCAAATTCCTTTTCATATTTTAGAAGGTGAAGTTATACGAGTTGATACTCTTAGAGGTGAATATATAGAGAGAGCGAATAAATAAAAGACTAAATAATCAAGGTCTTTTTTAAGGTTTTGAAAAGCTCTAAAGATAGAACAGATGTTTTTTAAGACTTTAAAAGTTTTAATTTGTAGAATTTATTTTGACAGAAAAATAAAATGTAACCCTAGAAAATACAATGAAGTCTTAAATAATCCAAACTTTTATAAAATTCATAGTATTATTTTAAAGCCACTTGCAGTTTATTACCGAAATATTGCTAATACATCTTATTTTAAAAGAGTTCTAAGCATTTCATTAAGCCTTTTTCCATCAACACTTGCTTTGAATCGTTGTTTTGCTTCTTTCATTGCAATACCAAGATCTTTTAAAGAATGAATGTTTAATTCATCAAGTAATTTTATAAGCCCACTTTTGAGTTCCTCATCGCTAAGTTGTTTTGGCATATAGTTTTCAAGAATCTTTATTTCTTTGATTTCTTTTTGTGCTAAATCTTCTCTCTTTCCTTGTAAATAAAGTTCAGCAGCTTCTTTGCGTTTTTTAATTTCACTTGTAAGAATTGTGTATATTCTTTCATCATCAAGTTCTATTCTTTCATCAATTTCAACTTGTTTCAAAGCTGCATTTAAATTTCGTAAGCTATCGCGTGTAAATTCATCTTTTTGTTTCATAGCTTCTTTAATATCGTTTAAAATTTTTTCTCGTACTTTCATCACTTTTCCTTTGTAAAATTGCAAGTTTTTATATTCAATCCAAAACCTTTTAAGCCGATAAAATCTTTATCGCAACTTTCTGATAAAAGTTGAATTTCTTCTATACCAAAATACCGTAAAATTTGAGCCCCTATGCCATAGTTTTTAAAATGCGTTTTGCTAGATTTTTCTCCGTGCATAAAAATGATAATACCGCCATTTTCAGCTAAAAATTGAATTTGTTCTAAAAGTTTTGAAAATTTTTGCGAGGTTAAAAGCTCAAAATCACTACCGCTAATATGGAATTTTACATTTTCAGTTTTTTTGGGTTTGCCAAAACAAAAAGCAATATGCTGCATTTGATTATGGTCATTAAAGATATATTTTTGAGCTCCAAAACCAGCAAGCAGAGTTTCACTTTCTTCAAGCAAGTAAATAAGACTTTCGTTTTTCAACCTGTATTCTATGAGGTCTGAAACGGCTATCATTCCAAGTTTGTATTTATTGCAAAATTCTTCTAAGTCTTTTCTGCGAGCCATAGTCCCATCATCTTTTACAATTTCACAAATAACACACGCTTCTTTCAATCCTGCTAAACGACATAAATCAACAGTACCTTCAGTATGTCCTGTCCTTTCTAAAACACCACCTTTTTTAGCAATAAGAGGATTAATATGCCCCGGACGTACAAAGTCATTTGCTACAGCTTTTTCATCGGCAAAAATTCGAATTGTCATATCACGTTCTTTTGCGCTTACTCCTGTGCTCGCCTCTTTAGAATCGACAGTTATAGTGAAAGCTGTTTCGTGATTTGAGGTATTTTTAGATACCATTAAAGGAAGTTCAAATTTTTTCGCAAGTTGTTGGCTTAAGGCTACACAAACGACCCCTCTTGCTTCTTTGATCATAAAATTGACTTTTTCGTGTGTACTGTGTTGGGCAGCAAAGATCAAGTCTCCTTCATTTTCTCTATCTTCAGCATCTACCATTACAAGCATTTTGCCATTTTTTAAATCTTCAATAGCCTGTTCAACATTAAGAAATTTCATTGTTCTTCCTTGTTTTTGGTATATTATAGTCTTACTTTCTTGACAAATCGATTAAAATAAATTATAATCGTAGCTCAAAAAGATATTGGGGTATAGCCAAGCGGTAAGGCAACAGGTTTTGGTCCTGTCATTTCAGGGGTTCGAATCCCTTTACCCCATCCATTTATGACGCGAAGTAGAGCAGTGGTTAGCTCATCGGGCTCATAACCCGGAGGTCGGGAGTTCAAATCTCCCCTTCGCAACCAGTGTTTTCTTATTTTTTGATCCAAAAATCTTCTTTTGTCCAAAGTAAAACTCTTTTATTGAGAAAAATTTCATCATTGACATTGGTGTTTTGATTTAAGGCAATGCTTACATAAGCTATAACAAGTCCGTCTTTACTTACATTTGCATCTGTATTAAGGGCTGTAATTTTAAAGTTTTTACATTCTGCAATCGGATAGAAGTATTCGATATTTAATCTGTCGTTAGTTTTTGGATAGTTTAGAGTAATGGAGTTGAGACATTCTTTTCCTTGATTTTTTGCTTCATATAAAAGATACTGTGCTAATTCTTTGGCATTTTGAATGAGAATATTTGCTTTAAGGTAGTAAAAAGTGTCTCGCACAAAACGTGGCGAATAATTTGAAAGAATGAAATTAAAATTGATACAAAAGCTTATGAGTATTGTAAAGAAAATAACAGAAAGCAAAATGTATGCTTTCTTCATAGAGTAAGCCTTTTTTCAAGACATTGTTGGTTATTTTCTGTTTGAAGACAAATTTTAAGTTTGTTTGATGTCAATTCTAAAATGCTGACATTTTGCGCAAGTATGCCTGTTTGTTTAAAAGTATCGTTATCAATTTGAGGTCTTAATTCATAAAGAATTTGACTATTTTCAAGTTTTAGATCTAAACGTGCAAGCAAAGGGATAAAATGGTTAAAAGTATGAAGAAGTTTTTGAGAATCTTGGAAAGGTATTTGAGTAATATTGCCATCGACAAGAGCATAAATTGTATCTTGTTTTGTAGCAAAAAGGGCTTTTTTATTTTTAATTTGGGCTAAAAAATCGCTTTTTGGAGAATAGAAAGTCCCATTTTGTTGTTCTAAAACAAGTGTGGAATTAATGAGAGTGGGATTAGAATTTTCAAGCTCAAGAAAATTTTCATCCTTTAAAAGACAATGGAGAGTATTTGCTTGAAAGTGTATGTTAATACAAGGTTTTAGAAGTTTTTCTATTTGTAAAAGTGTGAAATTTGCTTTTATGATAGTATCGATTGTTTGCAAACTTTTAAAAGAGAGATGATGCAATTCTATGAAAGCCTTAGAAAGAAAAGTGCTGATAAGAGCAAAAAGAACAAGAGTAATGACAAATTCAAATAAAGTAAAAGCGTGTTTCATTCTTTAAAATATATTTTAAAATCGTGATTCTGTGCTTTTAATCTTGTGAATTCAAACAGAGAGTCTTTTGCAAATTCTTCTGTAAAATGTACAGTTTGTAAGATGGAACTCTCAAGCTTTAAAGCTCTTGTTTTTGGAGTTTCATAGAGTTCATTTTCTAGAGAATAAAGCCTTTCAAAAAGTTTTACAGAGCTGTAATTTTGGTATAAATGAAAGTATAAGCGAGAAATTCCGCTAAGAGCTATTGCTAAAACGATTAAAGAAACACTAAGCTCTATAAGAGAAAATGCTTTTTTCATTATTTTGTACTTGCATTGAGAGCTTCAAAAAAAGTTCCGCGAATACCTTTTTCTTCTAAAATTTTCACACCTTTAATTGTCGCTCCAGCAGGTGAGCAAATGTTTTCTTTGATGAATGCTGGATGTTCATTTTGTAAAAGTTTTGCGAAGCTTTCAAAAAGCCCTTGTGTTATATTCATACTTAAATTTTTGCTTAAACCCTCATAAACTCCACTTCCAGCTATGCTTTCAGCTATAATGGCTAAAAATGCTGGAGCACAGCCACTTATAGTCATAGCAGCACTCATTTGTTTTTCATCATCAAGCTCGTAGGCTTTACCAAAGGTATTGATGATAGTAAGAATTTCATCTTTAAAATGGGAGTTGTAAAGAATATAAGGAGTTGCAGAAGCTTTGTATCTTGCAGCTATGTTTGGCATAATTCTTGCATAATTTTGTGCTTTTATGCATTGGAGTTGTTCAAAATTTGTTTGTGCTAGTACAGACAAAAGGATTCTTGCCTCGCCTTGTAAAAAGTGTGCAACTTCTTTTAGAGCATAGGGTTTGAAAGCAAGTATGACATCTTTTCCTTGTATTTCAAAATCTTTATAAAGGAGTGTTTTAAAGCCATTGTTGTGAAATTCAGCAAGTTTGATAGGATTTCTTCCTACAATGGTAAGTTTATAATTGTCTCTCAAACCATAAGCTAAAGCATTTGCCATTGCTCCGTTTGCAAGTATGCATAGTTCAGACATTGTTTTTTTGGATATAGTTAGAAATTTGGTCGGCTTGATAGAAATTTGGGTAAGCTGCTGTGTCTAAGATAACTTGAACCATAGTGTTGTTGTCCAAATTGATCACAACAGGTGCTAAAAAATTGATCGTAGATTCCTCAATAGTCTTAGCGATAGCTACAATATTAAGAATTTTCATATTTGACTCTGGGGTTAAATTAAGGAGTTCTTGATAGTAAGTGGGTATGTCAAATTCATAATCAGGTCTAATTAAATAAGGATTAATAAGTACAAAAGAAAATTCTTTCCCATCGAGACTTTTTAGTTTTACAAATACCTCATCAATAGTTGAAAATTCCATACTTTTGGTCTCTTCGAAACCTAATATTGGACATTTAACTGTTAGGGTCATTTTTCTCTCCTCGAATTTAATATTGCTTAATTCTAGCATAAAATAAACAATAATAAATTGAAATTCGTTAAAATTCAGCCAAAAGTACAAATGAGGATTTGGGGGTTGTTGTAACTAAAAAATAATTATAAAAAAACAAATATTAATATTTTAGAATATTGAGATTTTATTCAATAAAAGACAATTTGATATTTACATTATTGTTTGAAAGAAATGAAAATTAAATATTTAACTGTGTTATTATTGTAATAATATTCGAAGCTAGGTATAATTTCATTTTTTTAAGTTAATGAAAGAAATTAAAGTCTTTTTTCAAAAGGCAGGAAAGAGAATTTATTTAAATTTATTATAATGGCACAAAAACTTTCCAACAATCGATTTGATTTTAAGGAAAACTTAAAAATAATTTTAATTTTTGAAAATAGAGGTTTAAAGATTTTATGAAAAAGAATATTTTTTTATTTCTTCTAGTTGGTGTTTTATTAGCTGCTTGTAGTGTAAAATCCGAAGAAGAACTTTACAATCTAAGTGCGCAAGCTTGGTATAAACAAATTATTAAAGATTTACAAAGTAGAGATTTGGAGAAGGCTGATCAGCATTATAATGGAATGGCGAGTGAGCATATAGCTAATGCATTGCTTGAAAGTACTCTTATTATCTTAGCACAAGCACATATAGCCGAAGAAGAATATCAACTTGCAGAATTTTATCTTGATGAATACAACAAAAAATTTGCTACTTCACGTAATGCTGATTATATTCGCTATCTTAAAATCAAAGCTAAATTTGATGCTTTTGCTGTACCAAATCGTAACCAATCTTTAATGCTTGAAAGTCAAAATGAGATAGACACTTTTTTAAAAGAATACCCCTATACTCAATATGAACCCCTAGTTCAGACTATGCTAACTAAATTTAATTTGGCTGTGTATTATCTTGATGACACGATAGCTGATCTATATAGGCGGACAAAAAAAGAAGAAGGATATGAAGTTTATAAACAAAGAATTGAAGAGAATGAGTTTTATCGCAAAAGTATTATTAAACCTGAACTCCCTTGGTATAGAAGTATATTTGAAAAATTTTAAGGAATGAAAATGCATATTGAAGAAATACAAAATTATCCAACAAAGCTTCCTATTTTAGTTGAAGATGAGCTTTTTTTATATCCTTTTATGATCACTCCGATTTTTATCAATGATTCTGCAAATATGAAAGCTTTAGAGCTTGCTATTAAGAATGATACTATGCTTTTTGTTAGTCCTTCGAAAATTGAAAATGGAAGAAGTTTTGATGAAATTTATGATTGTGGAGTTATAGGGACAATTATGCGTAAAGTGCCTTTGCCTGATGGACGAGTGAAAATTTTATTTCAGGGGTATGCTAAAGGGAGAATTCTTAAAGAACTTTCAAAAAAGCCTTTGGAGGCTGTTGTAGATCTCATTAAAGAGGAGAGTATAGAAAACACAAAAAAAGAAGCTTTGCTTGATGTTTTAAAGGAAAAAGTTCGTATTTTAGCAAATATTAGTCTTTATTTTTCCCCAGATCTTTTGAGAACTATTGATGAGGGTTTAGATGCTTCAAGAATTTGTGATCTCATTTTAAATACCATACGCATAAAGAAACAAAACGCTTATGAATTTTTCATTCTTACGAATTTAGAGCAGAAACTTTTAAAGCTTATTGATTTGGTAATGCAAGAGATTGAAAATAATAAAATTCAAAAAGAGATTAAAAATAAAGTCCATTCGCGTATTGATAAAGTAAATAAAGAATATTTTTTGAAAGAGCAGCTAAGGCAAATTCAAAAAGAGCTTGGTTCTGATACTCAAAAGGAAGATGAGCTTGGAGAATATAGAAAGAAACTTGATTCTAAAAAGAAATTTATGCACGAGGATGCTTATAAGGAGATTAAAAAACAAATAGAAAAATTCGAACGTATCCATCAGGATAATTCAGAATCTTCGATGATACAAACTTATATCGAAACTGCTTTAGATATTCCTTTTGAGAGGATTTCAAGAAAAAAACTTGATATTAAAGAAGTTGCAAAACAGCTGAATAATGATCATTATGCACTTACAAAGCCAAAAGAACGTATTGAAGAGTATTTTGCTGTGCGTGAGCTTTTGGAAAAAAGAGCCATAGCTGATAAAGATGGAGCAAAAGTAATACTTTGCCTTTATGGACCTCCAGGTGTAGGCAAAACTTCTTTAGCTAATTCTGTTGCTAAGGCTTTAAAAAGAGAGCTTGTGCGTATAGCCTTAGGTGGGCTTGAAGATGTCAATGAGTTACGTGGACACCGACGTACTTATATAGGAGCTATGCCAGGACGTATTACGCAGGGATTGATAGAGGCAAATCAAATGAATCCGGTAGTTGTTTTTGATGAGATAGATAAGATGAACCGTAGTTTTCGTGGCGATCCTTCTGCTGTGTTGTTAGAAATCTTAGATCCTGAGCAAAATTCTAAATTTCGCGATTATTATCTTAACTTTCATCTTGATTTAAGCAAAGTGATTTTTATTGCTACTGCTAATGATATTAGCAGTATTCCAGGACCTTTACGCGATAGAATGGAATTTATAGAATTGAGTTCATATACTCCAAGTGAGAAATTTCATATTGCTAAAAAATATTTAATACCTGATGAGCTAAAAAAACACGGTTTAAAAACAGGAGAGTTTGCTATTAATAACGAAACCATAGAGCTTCTTATTAGTGATTATACACGAGAGTCTGGAGTGCGCAATTTGCGACGAAAAATAGCTGAACTTTGCCGTAAAAGCGTGAAGAAACTTTTGCTTGAAAAGCGAAAGAAAGTTACAATTACAAGTAAAAACATCAGTGAATTTTTGGATAAAAAAGTTTTTGAAATAGAAAAACATGATGAAGAAAATCGTGTAGGACAAGTTAATGGTCTGGCTTGGACGAGTGTAGGCGGAGATGTGTTGAAAATTGAAGCTGTTAAAATAAAGGGCAAGGGAGAGCTTACCCTTACAGGAAGTTTAGGTGAAGTGATGAAAGAATCAGCTAAAATAGCTTTTAGCGTAATTAAAGTGCTTATCGATGAAGGAAAAATTCTTGTTCCTAAAAAATTTGTTAGAGAAAATAAAAATAATGTTTATGATCAGTACAATATTCATCTTCATGTTCCAGATGGAGCTACGCCAAAGGATGGACCAAGTGCCGGGATTGCAATGAGTACAGCTTTAGCTTCAGTATTTAGTGAAAAAAAAGTTTGTGCTGATGTTGCTATGACTGGAGAAATTGATCTTACAGGTAGAGTTTTACCCATCGGGGGTTTAAAAGAAAAGCTTATTGCTGCTTATAAAGCTGATATTAAAAAAGTTCTTATTCCAAAGAAAAATTATGAAAGGGATTTAAAAGATATTCCTGATGAAGTAAAAGACAATATGCAAATTATCCCTGTAAGCACCTTCGATGAGGTTTTAAAGCATACTTTAATTTAAGTCCTTAACAAACTGCCTA
>NZ_JAPHNA010000050.1 GCF_026241315.1 Campylobacter sp. MIT 21-1684
CCCACCTTTTACTATAAGTCCTTTAGAATCTATCACTACTTCTACTCCGCCAGCTTTAATAATAACACAATCTCCTTTAGCAGTAATAGAAGTAGTACCTACTTGGTGAAGGATTTGATTTCCTGCTTGTATGGCACAATCACTTGTTGCTTCTGATACAATATTATCAGCTATAAAAGTAGCATTTTCATCTGTTTCAAGTCCCATAGAGGCATTAGATGTAAGTAAGAGATTCCCTTTAGTCCTAAGTGTAGTTTCATTAGTAGATTCTATATTGATACTCTCTTCAACTTGCAAATGATATTCTTTACTTACCACCTCCCTCTTATTCCCTTCTACCTTCCTCCTCTCATCTTGTCTTATACTTGTATAAAGACTTCCCTCTATCTCTACTTCTTTATCCTCTCCTACATACTCACTACTCTTCTTTGCAATCCTTACTTTGTTATCTACTCCTACATTTAAAGTATGACTTAATCCTACTATGGTATCTTTTGATAAAGCTACATTGGTATTGTATTCTCCTCCTACACTGACTATCTTTGCTAAGTCTATGGTTTGAGTATGAATCTTTTTAATCCTTTCAGTATAAGTTCCCTCTACTAGAGAATCTTTATTATTCTGTATGCTTTGAGTAAAATTATGTTTAATGAGTTCTTCATAATCTTTTTGTGCCTGAAGATAAATCTGTTCTTGTTCTTTTATATTAGAAAGAGTAAATTCATTCAATCCAGATTCTATTGTATGAGAGTGTGTATACTCTGTATTGCTTTGTGGAGTATTAAGAGTTCTTGCACTCAAACTGATTTGATGAGCATTCAAAGGTAAAGAGGGCAGGGCTTTATTGCTTTGATTATACAGACTGCCACTAATATAAGGTTTATCTATATCATCATCAAAGAAACTCACAATGACTTCATCTCCAATTCTAGGAGTATGATACAAGCCTGAACTTATACTTGCAAGAGGAGAGCTTACCCTAAGAAAAGGAGAGTAATGGTAGCAGCATTCTTTCTGTTGTGTTCTTATGAGAGAATTCTCATTGCTATGTGGAGTATTTGTATTAGTGTTATGAGTGTGTCTTCGTATTCTTGTCTTGTCTATTATTTCTTGATTAGCAAAGCAATTCATTCTTACTTTGACTCTGCCAAAGCTGTCTGTATAAAGAGTATTTCTTTGTGTTTCTATATCCTCACTCTCTCCAATAACAATTCCTAAAGTACTACTAGGAGCCTTAGGCTTACTCTTTAAAGAAGGAGTATAACTAAAAGGAAGAGGTAAAAGAGTGAGAGTATTACTATAAGAGTGAGATTGGTCTAAAGAAGAAAGAGATTCT
>NZ_JAPHNA010000051.1 GCF_026241315.1 Campylobacter sp. MIT 21-1684
TATGGAGGATTGTATGTCTTTGATAAGAAACTAAGAGATGAAATGATAGAGAGGGAGAAGGAGAGAGAGGAATTGAGAGAAAAAGTAACAACAGGAGATACTTTTTGGGAACAAATAAAAGCTATCGATAAAACCCACCCCCAAACTCTCTCTAATGGGTATAAATACCATAATCAAGCCTTTGGTTATTATGAAAAACAATTTGAACCCTACTATCAAAAAATCAAAGAATATATGGGAGAGCAAGTATATAATACACTAAAACCTAGTATAATTCTTCTAAGCTTTTATAGAGATGATAAAGGTGAGGAATTTCCTCTTACATTTCTAGTAAGCATAAATTGGCTTGAAACCAAATATGGCATCTTTGGAGATGAGGGCAGAGGCATACGATTTAGCCAAAAAGAAGCAGTGACTATAGATGGTGATAATATATTCTATCTCATCAATAATACTTTTGTAAGAGAAAAAGATACACAAGGAGCAGTAAGATGAATCCTAAAGATTTCATAGAAGAACTCAAAGACTATGCAGATATAGCTGATGCAAGTTATGCCTTACTACACTCTATCAATGAGAATGAAGACATTGATACTTTCTTAGATACTATGAAAGCAAACAATGCTAATCCTAAGGTAAAACCTCCTGCTAGATGGATCTATGCTGATGGGATAAGGTTAGGGTATGAGATAAGTGAGGAGAACACACAAGATAATAAGATACAAGAACTAATAAAGAAAAATAAAAGAGAATTAGGACAAGCCACTGCTTATGCTTTAGCTATAGAAGCAAGGTTTAGTCAGGATAAGGAAATCTTTAAACCTAAAAGAGGTGAGTTGGTAAAGATAGATAATACAATACAAAGCTTTGTAGATAGAGACAAAGAAGATATAAATCTTAAAAATCAAAAAATCCTTGTAGCCACTACTAAAGAACAACAATCCAAAGACTCTACTCTCACTTACCACCTCTCCCCTCGAACTAAAGCTTTCACCTCTCGCTTTGAAATCCTTCATCACCAAGCCAATACAAGCCTCAGTGGTTATTCCCATACTCTCTTTAAAGACACTCAAGCTAATGATACTTATATTCTAGCTTTTAGAGGAACAGAAGTGCATAGCAAGGAATTATTTAAAGATGCTGTTATAACAGATGGCTTTATTGCTTTAGGAGCAGCTATCCCTCAAATCATCTCTTTAGTAAAGTTTAAAAATGAAGTCTTACAAACCATAGAGGAGAACACACAGCATTCCTCTTTTAAGATAAATGTAGTAGGGCATTC
>NZ_JAPHNA010000052.1 GCF_026241315.1 Campylobacter sp. MIT 21-1684
GGGAAGATTCTAATGTTTTACAGAATCATTCTATGCGGGAAAAGCAAATCATAGAAAAAAGAGAACAAGAACTTCCTCCTAATGTTATAAGAATAGAAACATTAGATGAAAGTGAGGAGTATATAGAGATTATATTACCTCCAACATTACAAATTGATGACCCACCTTTAGAAGATATGAGTGCTATGTTTATACCTGCTTTAAGAGGTATAGGTTCAGCTATTAAAGGGATAAAAGAACTTGGTAGGAGTTTGACAACGGAAGAGGTGTTGGGGATAGTAAATAAGCTTGAGAAAGTTATAAATAGAAAGGATAAAGATACTGGTATTCGCCTTGTTAAATCTAAAAAAGAACTAGATGAGTTATGGGGGAGATTAACAAAGAATGCAAAGGAATTGAAAGATGGAACAGATAAAAGACACGGAAAACCAATTTATAAAAGACAACTAGATGATGGGACAAACATTAATTATAGAGTAGATTCTAAAACAAGAGGAGAGACTATTGATGTTAATAGCAGAAATCCAAAAGTTAATGTTAAAATACATATTGATAAGGGGAAGTAAAATGGAATACAAATTTGTAACTTATGATAAAGAGAAAAATTTGTTTAAATTTTTTTACAACAACGATGAATGGTTTAAGAAATTTGCTGTGAAGTTAGGATATGATGAATATAGCTATGACCAAAGTGAATTGCTTATATTTTCACAAATACCCAATATCACAAAAGCAGATATTTTAGAATTATTTGAGCTTTCTATATTATGTTGTTTTTGGGCTTCAAGGATTGAGGGTGATGAGATAATGATATGGACTCACCGCATTGACAACCTAGACGATATCCTCTCTCCAAATCCACCAAAACCCACTTACATTAGCGAATACATTAACATAGTAGGACAACTCTTTCTAGCAGGATATATTGATTTTGGTTCATATTGTGATTATGAGGATAAAGATAAAATAGACTATCCTACAAATTTATCTTATTGGAAAGAAGACAAATATCAAGCTTGGATATACTTTAGAGATAATTTCTTTTATGCGAATAGATTTGATAGAGACTTAGATGATGATATTATGATTTATGAAGGCAAAGAATACAGCACAAAAGATTGTCCAAGACATATAGATAAAGAAAGAGGTTCTGTTCTTTGTGGTTATAGCACAATGTATAGTGATACCTCTTGGGACACTCCAAAATATTGGTCTCAATATAATATTTGGGTAGCCCAA
>NZ_JAPHNA010000053.1 GCF_026241315.1 Campylobacter sp. MIT 21-1684
CTAGTAGAACCTGTATTTGAATTGGTGAAAGTATTTATAGTGCCATCGTTTTGTAAAGTGCTTAGAGTACCTGCATTAGTGAAAGTAGTAATGGTTTTATTTGCATTATTAGTAAAAGTACTAAGATTTCCACCTGCTTGGTTGTCAAAGGTACTAAGAGTACCATCATTTTTTAAAGCACTGCTAAAAGTACCACTATTAGTGAAAGTCATAGCACTGCCACTTAAAGTAGTAGTGCCACTTCCATTTAAAGTACCACTATTAGTGAAAGCACTTCCTTGAAAGTCTATATCTGCATTTGCAGTTAAAGTTCCAGCATTATTAAGGTTTTTTGCATTTGCAGTGGTAAGTTTACTGTCAGCTACTGTTAGAGTTGCTCCATTCTTAATATCTATATCTCCACTAACACTTCCAGCACTAGAACCATTCACTTGACCTTTATAAGTAAGACTTCCACCTTCTACAACAAGCTTTCCTACAGAACCTGAATTCTCTAAAGTAGAAGTAGCACTACCACTTTGAACGAAAGTACTAATAGTAGCTCCTGAGCTATTGGTAAGAGTGCTTAGACTTCCACTTTGAGTAAGATTGGTAATAGTACCTTGATTAGTAAAGCCATTGAGTGTTCCTGCATTAGTGAAAGTAGTAATGGTTTTACCACTATTATTTGTAAAGGTTCCTGTTATATTTCCACCTGCTTGGTTGCTGAATGCACTAAGAGTACCATCATTAATAAGATTTCCACTAATAGTTCCAGCATTAGTAAAAGTTACTGCACTACCATTTAAGGTTGTAAGCCCTGAACCTTCTATTTTTGCTCCTGTATTATTGGTGAAATTTGTTCCTTTGAAATCTATATTGCCATTTGTTTTTAGAGTTCCGCTATTGCTAAGATTCTGACTAGTATTATTAAGCGCAAGGCTTCCTTCTGCTACATTAAGCTCTGAATTAGCTTTAATATCTATATCCCCTGTAATACTTCCACCACTTTTGCCTTTATAGGTGAGTGTTCCAGCATTTACATTGAGTGTTCCAACATCTCCGCTATTGTCTAAGGTAGTAGAACCGCTACCACTTTGGGTGAAAGTAGCAATACTTGCTCCTGCATTATTAAGAAGATTGC
>NZ_JAPHNA010000054.1 GCF_026241315.1 Campylobacter sp. MIT 21-1684
GAGATTAAGGCAGAGTGATGGGAGAGAGAAAACTTTAAAAAATCTCAAAATATAGGAATTAATAGAACAAATGTCAAATAAAGAAAACACCCAAGAGTATAGTAAAGATACATTAAGAATACAGATTGTAGATTTTAAAGACAATCCTATTGAAAATGCAGAGGTTGTTTTATTGGCTATGGGACAAAGACAAGGGCAAAAGATTGCTTTACCAGATAAAACAAATTCTCAAGGAGAAACTCTTTTTAACCTCCAAGAACACATTAAAAATATCAATAGATTTGAAATCACAATAAACCACCCAGATTATTATTCCTATCCTATAAACCGCAATAGGAAAATATGCAGGAGTTATGAGTATGGGCATTTATGTGTAGAAAGTTTTGACAAGATACCTGCATTTTATTTTAATGGTAAAACACTCTCTCAATACCCAAACCCTACTCAAACATACACTTTAAAAACCCTAGCAAATCAAGATTCTAGTAATCAAACACAAAAAGAATACTATATACAATTACAAGAAAATTCAATACATTTTAAAATCTATAAAGATGAGAATCTTACACAAGAAAGTGAGTATGTTTTATCCCTAGAGACTACCACACAGACAACAACACAACCTAAAGAAACTAAGAATCTACACTTTGATGATGATGATACTTTAAAGAAATTGAAGAAAGAAATAGAATCTCTTATCACAATAAATAAGAAAAAGGGGAATGCTAAGCTAACACATAAGTTTGTGGTAGAGCTAGTGCCACTTAATGTTATTTCTTTACACTTTAATGGCAAACTTTTGACAATTATTGTTAATGAAAGGGATACAATCCAAAGAATCTCTTTTCAAGCAGTCAGTGGCAGAGGAGAGAAGATAAAGAATGAACAAGGAGAGACTAGGTTTCATTTCACTTATGAAAAGGAAAGACAAATGCTACAAGATAAAGGTCCTATACCTGAAGGGGAGTATTATATTACTCCTTTGAGTGA
>NZ_JAPHNA010000055.1 GCF_026241315.1 Campylobacter sp. MIT 21-1684
TAAAGTGTTTATAGTTCCACCTTGATTGTTTGTAAGATTAAGATTAGCACCACTAGAAGTTAAAGTGTTTATAGTTCCACTATTGTTTAGAGTACTAAGAGTACCTGAATTGGTGAGGGTAGTAATCCTACTATTTGCTTGATTGTTTAAAGTACTAATAGTTCCACTTTGATTGTTCAAATTATTAAGAGTACCTGAATTGGTGAGGGTAGTAATCCTACTATTTGCTTGGTTGTTTAAAGTACCAAATACTCCTTGATTGCTTAAATTAGTGATAGTTCCATTTGCTTGATTGGTTAGAGTGGTGAGAGTGCCTGAGTTTGTTAAAGTAGTGAGAGTTTTTGAATTGGTTAAATTAGTGATAGTTCCATTTGCTTGATTGGTTAGAGTGGTGAGAGTGCCTAAGTTTGTTAAAGTAGTGAGAGTTTTTGAATTGCTTAAATTAGTGATAGTTCCTTGTGATTGATTAGCAACATAGTTAAGTACGTTTTGGTTGGTAATGGTTTGAAAAAGTGCTGTATTGATGAGATATTGTACGCTCCCGGAGGTATTGGCAAAAGTGTGATTATAAGCTTTAGAATTGGTAAAACTATTGATTTGTCCAACATTTGTTAGGTTGAGATTGTATTGAGTGTTGTTGTTGTTGTTGATCATACTTTGAGGATTAGAAAATTTGAGCTTGAGATGTTCTCCTTCGATAGTCCCAGCACCTTGAAAGGTTGGAGTATTGTATAAGTTAGTTTTGGCGGTGAATTTGATTTTTGCATTGTTGCCTAGAGTAAGATTGAGTAATTTGCTCCCATCTTCATTGTTAGGTCCCCAAACGGTTATTGGGGTAGAAGAGAGTTGGGTGATAGAAGTAATAGTTCCACCATTGATTATCTTTCCTTCAATTTTACCTTTTGGATTATTAGTTATACTCCCAAAACTGCTAACATTAGCAGAATTGACGATATCACCTTTAATAGTTCCATAGTTTTCTAT
>NZ_JAPHNA010000056.1 GCF_026241315.1 Campylobacter sp. MIT 21-1684
CTAAAGTCAGGTTTAATAGAAGAAGCAAAAGAATTGTTTTCTACTTTTCCTCCTAAGTTAAAAGCTCTCAACTGCATAGGCTTAAAAGAATGCAAAGCCTACTTAGACAATAAAATATCTCTTAAAGAACTTGAAATGTATATTACTACTCACACAAGCCAACTTGCTAAAAAACAAAGAACTTTTAATAAACAATTTCAAAGTACAGCTTTAGATTGTGATACAGCCTTAGCTTTTTTAAAGAAAAAATTAAAGTCAAGCAAAAATGATACACAAGAAAGAGTGTTAGAAGAAACATAAAGAATGAAACAATAAAGAATTCAATGAATAAAAGAATTAATAAAGAAAGAATTCAATACAAGAATTCACCAATAAAAGAAATTAATAAAAGAAGTCAAAGAAAGAAATTCTTTTTTAAACTCTCAAGTATTGTGAATTATTATGTCTTTGTCCAAATACTCTTTATCTTTTTCACTTACTCTTGATGTATTGAAGAAATATCTTTAAAGAAGTATTCATAAGAGTCTTTTTCTACATTCTTTTATTCAAGCTCAAAAGCATCAAGTTGTATTTACTCTTTATCTTGTATAAGTATTCAAAAAGACTCTTTTGAAGAAATGAAAGTCTGTAAAACATTCTTACAGACTCTAAACTTATTTAGAGTCTGTAGTTTTAGAATTTTTTCTTTTTCACATCTGCAAGTATATTGCTTGCTATATCACTGACTGTATTTGAGATAGTAGCTGATTCATTAGCAATACTAACATTGTCTTTTGTGGTTTGGTCTATCAAGGCTACGCTTTCATTGATTTGAGTAATACCTGTAGTTTGTTCTTTAATAGATTCAGCCATATCATTGATAGATTGAACAAGAAGGTTGGTATTGGCTTCTATTTCACTTAAA
>NZ_JAPHNA010000057.1 GCF_026241315.1 Campylobacter sp. MIT 21-1684
ATCACTTTTCCTCCAAAAACAATGAAGAGAGTTTTTCGAAAACAATACTACAAAGAATAGTCAAATGTCATAAATATTTCTAGTTTCCTTATTGAAGCATTTCTGATTTATAACAATATATTACAATGAAGCATCACAACAAAAACCTTTCTGATAAGAACTAGTTTAACTTTACCATTGTTTGCAAAGTATTCTTTTTGTAACAAGAGAACCAAACCAAAACCCTTTCTTATTATTATGACTTACAAAAGTCATAATAAAGGGTTTTAAGCTTTAGTTTGTCTCCAATCATCACTTCCACTTGTCCCAGCAGCAATGTGTTCCCAAATGACTTTTCTATAATTGAGAGAAACTTTGAAGAGTTCTGTTTTATCATTATTGCCCTGTTCTTGTGCATTAGGCATTATAAGATTAATATCAGTGATAATGGCATCTTCTAATTTTGTTGTGAAATAATGCTCTTGCCCACCACTTGTAGAAGTCCTAAACCAATGAATTTCTACACTTGTCAATCTTTCCCCACTTGTAAGTGCATTATAGAGGAGAGGGACAGCTTTATTTAAAGAGCAAGTAAAAGAAAAAGGTTTATGTACTCTTTGCCCTGATGGCTGCCCACTTTGTGGATCTGTTGGAACGGTTACAATATGAGCAACTTCTTGTGCCATAATCTCATCTTCGTGTCCTGCTTGGTAACGATTCCCAATGCTTGCTTCTGTGGAAGCTCCACTTGAAATAAGTCCTTGAGTAGAACCTTCAATTTTTATGTATGCTGGTTGTGCCATTGAATCTCCTTTTAGAGTTAATTTTTTAATACAAAGGATTTGATTTTAGCATAAAATTTGAAAGAATGTTATAAAATG
>NZ_JAPHNA010000058.1 GCF_026241315.1 Campylobacter sp. MIT 21-1684
AGATGATGTTTTAGAGCTTCAAAAGATTCATAACAATAGAGCAAGTATTACTTTAGAAGAAGTTTATAGGGTTAATCCTGACATAATTTATATTAGTAATTTTAATCCTTTACAACCTCAAGATTTTTTTAACAGCAAGGAATGGCAAAGGTTAAAAGCTGTGAAACAAAAAAGAGTGTATAAGTTGCCATTAGCGACTTATCGTCCTTTTGCACCTAGCCTTGATCTTGCACCATTTTTACTTTTTCTTGCCAAACACAACCATCCAGAACTTTTTGCAAATCTTGATGTCAAAGAAGAGTATAAAAAACATTTTAAGAATTTCTATAGACTTGATTTGAATGAAAAGCAACTTGAAATGATTTTTAATCCTGATTCAAATGCAGGAAGACTCTAAGGACATTCAATGAAAAAAACTTTTTTCTTGTTTTTTGTATCAACGCAAATCTTTTTTGCTCAAGAGATCAAAACAGTGGCTGTTATAGGTGGAATGTGGCCTATGCCTCCATTGTTGAAAGTATGGACTGATGCAAAAATTATTGCTATGCCTAAAGCTTCGATTAATTCCATTGAGAATTCAATTATGAAAGATTTTTTCCCAGAAATCAAAGAGGTAAAAATTGGTTCAAATGGCAACACAGATAACATTGAAGAACTTTTACAACTCAATGCTTCTTTATACATTTGCCATAAGGCTGAGGAATTTCTTTGCCAAAAGCTTAGCAAAGTTGGAAAAGAAAGTTTGAGTTTAAGCATTAATATCGACAACTACAATTCCAAAAAAACTTTAGCGTATTGGCTTGAGAATTTAGCACAGTACTTTCCTATTGAAACAAAGAATCAAAAACTTATC
>NZ_JAPHNA010000059.1 GCF_026241315.1 Campylobacter sp. MIT 21-1684
AATCACAAGTGCAATTTGAAAATTCAAAAAATAGCAAGCTTGTTTAAAAAACTTTGAAAGTGAAAAACACCTTGATAATTATCTTAAATAAGTTTGTAATTTATAAAGAAACACCAAAAACTTTTTCAATATCTCCCAAACACTCTTCTTTCAAAATTTTCTTTCTTGGGTAAATCAAGTTTAAAGTTTTCTAAGTCTTTTTTAGGCACTATTGCTAAGGCATAGCCACCTTTGTTGTTTTTATCCCATATATTATAAAATACTCTTTTAGAGCTAATATATTCTCCATAGCTTGGATCAAAGATTTGGATATAATTTCCCTTATGGTTAATAATCACTACAAAATGAGGAAATCTTGGATCATCTTCAATCTTGACAAGCAGAGGAATATTGGGAAGTTTATTAAGAATTTCTTTATTAATGAGGTAAGAATTACCTTGAAATCCTAGTTTTTTCACTGCTTCTTCTAAATCCGCAAAGCTTACCATATCTGTGTAAAGCTCTTTTTCACTCATTGTTTTTAAAATATCAAATTCATTGAAGCTTTGCTTATCAATAAGATTAATCATTGTAGCAAGAGAAGCAGCTCCACAGCTTTCTTCATAATTTTGCCTCACTACTCTTTGATTTTTTAGCTCTTGATAGGATTTAACAACAAAGTCTGCTTGTAAGGTAAGAGGAAAACATAAAATAATTAAAATCTTTAAAACTCTTTGCATAATAATCCTTTTGTTTAATTGTAACAAAAGAAACAAGCATTTAAAAAATAAAGATAAATTTGGTTTTATATGGAAAATTTGTTAGCATTAATAAAAACATTGTCA
>NZ_JAPHNA010000006.1 GCF_026241315.1 Campylobacter sp. MIT 21-1684
GCGGAAGTAATACTATGAGTAAGGAAGCATTGTTATCTCAAATACAGCTTAGAAAGCCAAAGTTAAGATTGCATTATAAAATCAATAAATCCCAACAAGACAATTTGCCTATATATAAAATAAAACTCAATGATACTCTTATAAAATCTAACAATGATACACCACTAGATGCTCTTAATATTGACATAGCTAAAGATACAAAAACATTAGATGCAGGAATATTAAATGATAGCAGTTTAGATTCTAATCTGCAAGATATACTCTCTAAAATCTACTCTAGCTTAAAACAAACTTATGCCAAAGACTATCTTTATCAATATCTATACTTACAATTAGATTCTAATACACTCTCTCTTGTCTTGCTTATCCCTCAAAAGATTCCTCAAATATATAAACAAGCCTACAAAAACTATGAACATAAAGACTATGGTATAGGGAAATATAATGAGATGTATAGGTATAATGCATATAAGTACAAAGAGATGTTTGGTGATTATACAGATATTGGCTTATCTAATGATTACCTCACACACTACACAAAGGTATTCTATGCACCTGCTTTGAGCAAAAAGATACAGATAGAGTTGGCTTATGGAGTAGATTCTGTATTAGAATCTCGCGATAGGGAATTGGAAAAAGACAGTGCAATACAAGATATAACAAAGATTCTAGTTGTCAATGCTTTTAAAAAAACTACAAATAGATTATGGAGAAATAATGATAATTAAAGATGTAAAAACCTTATTGCAAGAGATTGATAGAATGCTAGGTAATAGCAAGGAGGCAAAAATTATATTGCTATGTCCTAATATCAATCAAGACATTATAGAATCGCAAAATAACAGCTTGCTAAAGCATATAATATCTAAGAATACTACTATATATTCTTTTGAGCAGTTAAACGAAGCACAAATCTTTAAGAGTCCAAGCCAACAAAATAGTAAAACAAATAACATAAAATCATTTCATAGCAAAGATGCTAATGAGATTATAAATGCTATCTTAGATTCAATAAAAAAATCTGCAAAGCTTTCAAATAAAAAATACGATAGTCTAGAGGATATGTTAAGTGATATTGAAGAAATAGAGCAGATTTCTCTACAAGATTGCAAGAAAATAATACACAATAAAATTAAAAACATTACCGAATCAGATTTGTTTAACAATGTAAAAGAAGATTTGCTAGAACAAATAGACCAAACACTAGACACATTAGAGCAATATATTAAAGAATCTCTCAATGATAGAAAGAAAGATATAACAAAAAACATTATAACAGCGATAGTTGGAGGATGTATTTTGTTTCTTTCAGGTGGAAGCTTACCAATTATATTGACAGGAGCATCTATTATTGCACTCTCAGCTTTTATAAATGATAGAGATTCTAAAAATAAGACATATAACTATATGAAAAATCCAATTATAGATTTTTTAACAACACAATTAGCAATGTGTATGCAATTTGTCAATACTCGCCTTCTCTCTTGTATGCTTATTGTAGAAAGTACAAAAGATTCTCAAAAAACATTGGAATTCATCGATTTATCCGGTTTCAATACCGCTATGAACGACCCACTTACAATGTGCTCTCAAAATATCGCCTTTAAAGGAAAAATGACACTACCTAATGAGGTAAAGGATATTGAGGCACTCATTGAGGCACTTCTAGAACAAAGGGATATTACACTACCCACAATAGATGCTAATGATTTTTCAACACAAGCTATAAGTATATATAAAGCTGACGATATAAAAAATAATAATGTATTGCTTAATTCTATTGCTACAAAAACACGTCAATTCAATCATATTGTATATCTTGAATCCCCACATTTTAATTCTGCTTTATTGGCTGAAATATTTAACAATAAAAACAAACAATATCCAAATAATCATACAACAAATATGGCAAAAAATTATCTCATCATCACAAATGCTCCAAGCAAATATAATGCTGGGCTTACAGAGATGATTACAAATACTATACTTGATAATACAATTAAAGATGAAATCAATAATCGCCAAATACGCAATCCAAATATATTCTATCAAAATAAGCAAAAAAGCTACAATCCAAGTAGAGATTATAGTGAATACAAGATAGAAATAACAAAAAAAGATGATGAGCCATTTGTTCTGCAGCTCTCACCATTTGCAAGGGTGGATAGTGAAAAAATCAAAGCAGCACTTGAGAACAATAACGAATACAAACAGGCAAAAAAAGATTATGAAAGATTATGTAAAGAGTACGCAAATAGCATTCATTCAAATTATTCGCCAGGTGATTTGAATATATTACGTCAAACAAGAAGAAAAAAAACACAAATAAATCGTATCGAACAATCCTACGGCTTAGAATATATAGACTCTTTTTTTAAAACCCCAAACGATATAGAAGAAATTGTTAGGAATGAAGAGCAAATGGCAAAAGATTATTTGCAAGCCATAGAAAATTTTACTAATGATATAAAAAACAAAACATTGCTCGATATATTCTCTATATTTTGTAGTGTATATCTTTTTCGATTCTATTTTCCATATTTTCCATATACAAGTGAAGTTATAAAGAATGGCTCAAGACTAAAATTTACATGTTTAAATGAAACATATGATTTTACTTTGCATAGCTATAATATGGAAATAGACAAAATAAAGCATATTGCACAAGCCCTTCGCATACATTTTCTTCCAAATACAAACGAGATAAATAATGCACCACATAATAATCAAAGTGATAGTACAGAAAATTTTTTCAATGAGATAGATAAGTTGATATACAGCAGTCCTGATGATTTTAAGGAAACATTGGAAAAAAGTAAACAACAAACATCGCAAGATTTACAACAAGAAATACAAGATTTGCTAGACTTACAAAATGACTTGCAAGGATTCCAAGAAAAAGAACAATATAAGCAATCTACACAAGCCAAACACACACAAGAAATTCTCCAAGTCTCAATACTCAAAATAATAGGTGCAATATGTCCATTGATAAACTTTACACATGAAAACACACTAGATACAATCAAGCACTGCATTACTATTTATTTGAATGTGTTATCAGAGCTGAATAATTCTGCAAGCATAGCAAAGACATTATTAAAAGAAATAGGGATATTTTCTATCGCATTTGTGCCAAACATAAGGGTACATATCGCCATAAACAATGAGGTAGCAACTTTACAACAAACATTAAGAAACAATATGAGTAATATAGATAAATTGCGAAATCATATTGTTTCAACACTAAATGCAAATGTAACAAAGGTAGAGCAAGCAATTATGGGCTACACGCAGTTTGATTTACGAATCACACAAGCTCAAATACGGTATTTCCACGCAAAATCAGCTTTTATATTGCATTCGCACAAACTCCAAAATGCAAAGACACTCGATATAGAAAAGCTAAAAGCACAACTCATAAAACAAGAAAACACAGCATTTGGAAAAAAGTTTATAAAAAATCTCCATATTACCCATACAAACAAGAATCATCATTCCTCATATAAAATAGGTATAAATCAAGCAAAAGAGATACTTAAACAAGCACAAACCACACATACGCACAACATTTTTTATCAAATTAAATTCAATCTTGCCACAGCGGGTATTGACATAGCTTTGAATCTCGTGCTTAACTCTTTGATGCCAACAAGCCACGAAAACCGCAAAAGAGAATTTGATAGTATAATGCACAAACGATATAAGTTTTATTATGATGTACCCTATGCCATAAAAAGAAAGGAAAAAGTAAGAGAAAATATTGTTAGGATAACACAAACAGAAATCTATAATGATCTTATAGAAACAACAAGGCAATTCACTTACTATCCTATGGCTGTGTTTGCTAAATTCATTTCTTTTGATATGCAGTCTATGATATATGGTACAGAGCTTTGCACAGGCGGACTAAGCCATCATATCGGGTTGGCATATTTATTAGAGCAAAACAACAATGAACAGATAAGAGATTTTATACTCCACAAACTCCTAAGCTATCTCATCATAGATGAAAAACGAGGAGCAAACAATATAGATTATATAGAGCTTGATACAGATAAACAAATAGATGATATTGCTTTTTTTAAAGGTAAAAATCTCAATGGCAATGATATTGCAGTCAATATAAATCTTAATAATATCTTAGCCTATAAAGTTCCAAAAAGCACAGATAAAAATAGTCTCTATCAGCAATTTAAAGCGTTAGAAAAAGAAGGAGAATCCTCTGCCATAGATGCTTACAATGAAGTCCTAGATATTCTTAATGACTATAAAGATTATTATTTTACCAATACAAGAACCTTAGATTCTAAGGGAAACACACTCAGTATTAAAGAAGATGTACAAAAAGCAAGAAGACTATTAGAATGCCTTAATACCATAGGACGCAATAATATTAAGGCTTTGTATAGGGGAACAAGTGAGGATAGCATAGGCATGATTCGTCCCAAATTTATAGGTCGTCTTGCTACTACTATCATTATAGAAAATGGTTTATGGTTAGGGTAAAGATACAAACATAAAGGATTAAAATGTGGTTATTTAGTAGTGATGAAGAGAATAAAAAGGCAGTAAGGATTGTCAAAGATATGTTTGGAAATGATATAGAACTGGATTCTAATGGTAATGTTATATTAAAAGATTATAGATTTGATATTCAGACAATTTTTGATTATGAAGTTACAAAGATTCCAAGTGAAGATAAAGAGTTTTTAAAACAAGATTCTCTAAGGGCTACTAGGCTATTAAATGAAACAAATGCTATCTTAGAATCCTCCCCTTATAAATCCTATAAACCCATTTATTTAGATCCTGTATTAAAAACAGGATCTAACTCAACACTCTTAGAGTTTAAAGAGTGGCAAGAACTCTATCTTAAAGATCCTGTAAAAAAAGCTATAGCTCCTTGGACAAAAGCAGAAAAAGCTTATTATGAATCTTTACAAACAAAAAAAGAAAGATATAAATATCTAGTGATTAGAAGTGGATTAAGAAGTTCTGTTATAGATATACCTTATGATGCAATAGGTGGTGTAGATGACTATGGAAGGGTGATCAATCCAGACTATGAAGAGATATTTTATCAAGTAAATAGACATAAAGATACCTTGAGATCAGCTCTTTTTGAACAGGAATGGGGTATAGCAGCAGGCATACTTGGAAATCCAAGATATCTTTCAACAAGTAATGCAGGTTTTAATGCACGATATATACAAGCACTCATATTACGAATGCAAGTTGATGCTACTAGCACTAATTTTTTAGGATTAAGAAGTTATGAAAGCTATGGAGAAAATGTTATAGGGGCTGAATATTTAGGTTTAAGGAAGAATCCTCTCCGCCAACAGCAAGTTACAGCCCTAGCAAAGAAAATAAAGCCTGATAAATATGGTATGCTACCTTATATAGATGAAATAATAGGGGTAGATTGGGTGATGGATTATAGTCAATTTGATATCTATGGTGATATCAATTTTGAGCTTTATGAGCTAACAGGATCATCATTAAAAGACCCTAGAGATCCAGACTCTACTCCTGAGAGTAGGATGGAGTTTATGGAAAAAGCAAATTTTTTATCACAACGAAGAGTCGAGGCTTCAGCGCTCAATTTACCATATCCACCAACAAGAAGTGGTGCTCAATCAGAATTAGAATATGATACGGTAACACTTTATGCTAAAATTCGTGCAGTTACTCCCCCTCAAGGCTACCCTAATGCACCAACTTATTTTATCCCTGAATACTTAGAAGAGCTGTATCAACAAGGCAAACTAGATAAAAGACTAGATCCTAGAATCCCAGCAATATATAGAGAAAACTTCCCAGAATACTTAAGAAAAGAAATAGAGGAGTATGCAAGGAAGTATGATATAAAGTAGAGTATATATTAGTATGAAAAAGAATAATTAAATAGTAATGTGATCGTATATAAAACTTTATTGCATTACTCTCAAAAGCTATAGCATAAAGAAGGTAAGGTGAAAATTTAAGTTAATAAGCTTAAGAATATTTCTAGGAATAAGATACAATACATAAAATTGAATAAGGAGTTAAAAATGTTAAAGCAAATACTATATTCTGCTATGGTGCTATGTTTGTTTGTAGGGTGTTCAAAGCCCTTGCCAGAATGCAAGAGTGATAAAGATAAGATTAAAGGTTGTGCGGAGAGAAAATATTATGAAAATGGACAGCTTTTCGAAGAAATTCCATACAAAGATGATAAAGAAAATGGTGTTTGGAAAAGGTATTATGACAATGGACAATTAGAAATAGAAACTCCATTGAAAGATGGTAAAATGAATGGTGTTATGAGATTGTATTATGACAATGGACAATTAGAAATAGAAACTCCATACAAAGATAGTAAAGTAAATGGTGTTATGAGATTGTATTATGACAATGGACAATTAAAAAGAGAAACTCCATACAAAGATGATAAAATAAATGGTGTTTTGAAAGCGTATTATGAAAATGGGCAATTAGAAAGAGAAATTCTATATGAAAATGGTATTGCAAAATAAAAATTGATAGCAAGTTTAGAAATAATACTAAACTTGTTTGGGCAGCTTATGAGTTTAATAAGTAAGCAATTTAAATAAAAGGATTTAGAAAAACTTAAAAGAGAAAATAGTAATCCTACTATTACTCTTCACGACATCCCAGACTCTACTTACAAAGACTATGAAATTCCAGAACAGATAATGCTTTTTAATCTTCAAATGCAACTCCGCTCCCACCAAGCAAAAACAATATGAAGATGTGCTTTTATTCTATTATCAATGCAGCTGTCTTACTCAACTCTTTACTCTAAATTCTGTATAAATATTTATTTATTTTGTTAGTTGATAGAAGTTTGTAAAAGAAGTAATGGTGCGCTCAAGAGGATTCGAACCTCTGACCTTTTGAACCGCAATCAAATGCTCTATCCAGCTGAGCTATGAGCGCTAAAGCAAATCAAAATCATAGTTAAATTTTACTTAAAACTAGGTTATTTTTACTTCAAAAAGTTATATGACAAATCTTTATTTGAATTAGACTTAAAAGTATTACACAATCCATTAGCGAGTTGCCCTTCTTTTTTCATAAAATTTTTTTTTAAATTGTGTAAATTCTTGTTTTATAATGGCATTTTGCATCTGTTTCATTAAATCAAGATAATAATGCAAATTATGCAAACTTGCCAAACGAAAAAAAGTTAATTCTTTCGTTTTAAAAAGATGATTCAAATACGCTCTTGAAAAATGCTTGCAAGTATAACACGTACAGAGCACATCAATGCTTTCATTATCATTGATATATTCGGCTTTTTTAATATTAAATTTTCCAAAAGAGGTGAAAAATGTTCCATTTCTAGCATTTCTAGTAGGCATTACACAATCAAACATATCTACACCTCGTTCCACATTCTCAACCAAATCTTCAGGAGTGCCAACACCCATTAAATATCTTGGACGATTTGCATCAATGAAAGGAATTACTCTTTCAACCGTTTCATACATCAATATGTTTTCTTCTCCTACGCTTAAACCACCTATTGCAAGTCCATCAAAATCCATTTCGCACAATTCAATAGCGCATCTTCTTCTTTCTTCAAAATCTGTCCCTCCTTGAATAATACCAAAAAGATTTTGTTCAACCCCATTTCCTTTTTTTTGTTGGAATTTATGGTATTTAATGGCTTCATTTGCCCATTTAATTGTACGACAAACAGAAAGTTCTACTTGTTTTTTTGGAGCGGGAAGTCCTATAAGATCATCTAAAACCATCATAATATCACTTCCTAAGTCATACTGCGTATCAAGCACACTCTTTGGTGTAAAAAAATGCAAACTCCCATCAATATGACTTTTAAATTGTATGCCCTCATCAACAGCTTTTGAATTTTTACTCAAAGAAAATGCTTGAAAACCTCCACTATCGGTAAGAAAAGAGCGGTGAAAATTACTAAAATGATGTAAACCACCGAGTTTTTTTACAAGTTGTGCGCCAGGTCTAAGATAAAGATGGTAAGTATTAGCAAGTATTATTTGAGTGTCTAATTTTTCTTCTAAATCAAGCGCATCTAAACTTTTTACAACACAAGCTGTACCCACAGGCATAAAAACAGGCGTTAAAAAAGTGCTATGAGCTGTTTTGATCTCACACACTCTTGCGGCATTATCTTTATGCTTTATTTTAAAGTCCATTTGTTATAATTCCTTTTTATGGAGTACTATAATGAAACATATTTTAATCATAATTGATGGCATTTTAGCAAAGCATTTCTTAGAAAGGCTTTGCTTTGAAAAGGGTTTGGATTATTTTTTCACTATTGTTTATCATAATGAAGAAAGTGTTGATTTGGACTTAAAAAGCCTTCATTTAGAATTCCATAAATTCGACCCGACTAGTCCTGCAAGGCTTGGAAAAATAATGAACAAAGCTTATAGTCAAGCTTTCATTTATATGCAAAATGAATTCGAAACAAGAAAAACTTATGAGGTTTTGCGTTCTTTTGATGAAAAATTGGAGCTTGTTATAATGGATTTTTGGGGATTGCAACTCGATGATAAACATACTAATGTAACAGATGCTAGAACAAGCTTGAGTCGCAGACTCTTAGATTTTTTGCCAGATATTGCTTTAACTGCACAACATATAGGGCTTGGAATGGGAGAGCTTATGGAAATTAAAATTCCAGTAGGTTCGCTGTTTGCTTACAGGCATATTAGCTCTATTCAGCAAAAAAGATGGCGCATAGTGCTTATTTATAGAAATTCAAAAATACATTTTGTCAGACCTTCTTTTGTTTTAGAACCCAATGATAGTATTTTAGTTGTGGGGGATCCTGTTGTTTTGCAAACTATTTTTCATAATATTCGTGGAAAAATGGGACAATTTCCTATACCTTTTGGAAATAATATTTTTACTCTTCTTGATATGAAAAATATGAGTTATAAAACTCAAGAACTTTTAATTGAAACAACTTTTATTTTGGCACGTAAAAGCAATGCAAAAAAATTTTTTATTCGGATAATTAATCCAAAACTTAATGCTATATATTTTACCTTAAAAGCTTTAGCTGATGAAAATGAAGGTATATTTTTTGACTTTTTTAACACAAATTTTAAAAATATGAATTCCTTTTTAGAAAATAACGATATAGGAATTTTTCTTACAGATACGCAACATTTTGAAAAAGAAAAGAAAATGCTTTTTGAACTTAAAATTCCTATTTTAAAGATAGGAAATTCTTCTTTTGCAAATGTTACAGAGTCTATTATTTTAAGTGCGAATGAAAGTGAGATTGAAAATAACGCAAATGTTATTACAGATTTAAGCACTCAACTTAATTTTAATGTAACTTTGTATTATTATAATCCTAATTCTCAAAGCACAGAAGATATGGAAGAATATTTTAGAAGCATATCAAGATTGTATGATAAAAATGTACAAATTATTAATAAAAATGATGAAAATCCGATTTTAAATCTACAATATAGAGAAGATTTATTACATTTTGTGAGTTTTCATTCAAACCTTTTAAGTAATGGCTTTAATAAAAATTTTAGCCTTGACTTAAACAGACATTATTATAAAATGGCTAGAAATTACCAACTTTTTATACCTATAAGTTAAAGAGAGAAGATGCAAATACCTATTCATTTAAAAAAAAATTCTTACAAGGTTTTTATTGATGAACCATTAAAACTTGAATTCGAAGGTAAAGTCGCTTTAGTAAGCAATGCTAAAGTAGCAGGACTTCACTTGCAAAAGCTTTTACCCTGCATTAAAGCAGAAGAAATTTTTATTATTACAATCAAAGATGGTGAAGAATATAAAAACATAGCAAGCATAGAAGAGATCCTTAAACAAATGTTTCTTGCAAAACTTGACAGAAAAAGCACCTTGATTAGTTTTGGTGGTGGAGTCATTTCTGATATGTGTGGATTTGCAGCAAGTATTTACCAAAGAGGAATTGATTTTATAAATATCCCAACGACGCTTTTAGCTTGTGTTGATGCAGCAGTTGGTGGAAAAACAGGTATTAATAATGAATTTGGGAAGAATTTAATCGGTACCTTTTATCAGCCCAAAGCCGTTTATTGTCAAAGCGAATTCTTAAGAACCCTAACAAGTAGAGAGCTTAGTGCTGGTTTAGCAGAATGTATTAAAATGGCCGTTATTTTTGATGATAATTTTTTTGATTATATTCATAGCATAGATGCTAAGAGTTTTTTAAAAACAAGGTGTAAAGAAGAAATTTTCACCACTCTTCTTGCAAAAAGTATAGAACTTAAGGCTATGGTTGTAACTAAAGATGAAAAAGAAAATGGAATGAGAATGCTTTTGAATTACGGGCATACTTTTGCACATATTATAGAGAATCAAACGCAATACAAAACATATCTTCACGGACAAGCTGTCGCAATAGGGATGAATATGGCAAACCGACTTGCTTTTAATTTAGGACTTTTAAGGCAACACGAATGTGAAAGAATACAACAAGTTTTAGAGCAATTTCAACTTCCAACATCCTATACAATAAAAGAAAGTGAAGAATTTTATCAAGCTTTTTTCCTTGACAAAAAAACTCAAAACAACAAAATACATTTTGTACTTCCAGTTTCGCTTGGAAAAGGGATCATTAAAAGTAATATTGATAAAGAAATTCTCTTAAAAACTATAAAAGAGTTTCAATGAAAAAAATTCTTCTTTTGTTTTGGCTTGTTTTGGCTTGTTTTGCAACTCATTCAGACGATGTTGCAATGACTAAAGAGAAAATTCAAAATCTTAACGCTATAATTAATGCAAATGCGTGGAACATAGTCTATGAAAATTTCACTCGGTATAAGAATATCAACGATGAACTTGTCCTCCTTCAACTCCAACTTAATAAACTTTCAGATGTACACGAACAAGAAGAATTGAAAAGAAAAATCGCTACATTAGAAGAACAACTTAGATTGCTTAAGGAATACAAAGATTTAAATTTCGCTCATAATTTTTCCTTTCCAAAAAATATAGAATCTTTTACAAAACTTACCAATCCTCTAGCTATCATAGGAGCTTTTTCATATATTAAAAAAATAACTAATGAAAAAGAAGCATATGCACTTAAAATCAATGAATTTAAAAGTTTTGTTAAAGCTGTGGCTGAAAAAAATGCAGCATTAAAAAAACTTATGGATTTAATTCCAAATTCTGAAAATCTAGCCAATTTACAAGATTCAAACAAAAAATTAGAAGAATTTAACACAGCCTTACAATTTGCAGTAGTTTCTTATGCTGTTTATGAAAAAAAAATCGATGAAGAAATCGACAGAGTTAATGCAGAAATAAAAGTTCAAAGTTTAAGAGCACTCAATATAGTTCTAGCTATTGCTATCGTCATTGCAATAGCTTTTATGCTAAAATTTATAGCCAAGAAATATATTAAAGATAATGAAAGATACTACACAGCTGCTAAGATTATCCATTTTGTTAATATCAATATTATTTTTCTTATTCTTTTATTTGCCTATATAGAAAATATTACTTATTTGGTAACTATTCTTGGTTTTGCTTCTGCAGGTTTAGCTATCGCAATGAAAGATATGTTTATGTCAATGCTTGGTTGGTGTGTAATTGTATTTGGCGGAAGTTTTAAAGTTGGAGATCGCGTGAAAGTTTTTCAAAATGAAACTGCTTATATAGGTGATATTATTGATATTTCTTTTTTGCGTATTACTATATATGAAGATATTACGCTTGAAACCTATACTAAAAACCGCCGGAGCGGACGTATTATTTTCATCCCAAACAATTATGTTTTTACAAGTTTGATTTCAAATTATACCCACCACGGTATGAAAACTATTATAGATGGTATTGATATTACCATCACCTTTGATTCAAATATAGACAAGGCGCAAGAACTCATAGAACAGATTGTTGTGAAATATTCAAAAGGTTATACAGATTTGGCTCGTAAAACTATAATGAGACTTCAAAATGAATACAGCATTAAAAATTCAAAAGTAGAACCACGTTTTTTTGTATTTTTTGAACACTGGGGTATGAGAATTTCAGCTTGGTATATGACTAATTCATATGCAGCTTTAGCATTAAGAAGTACTATTAGTAAAGAAATCATTAAAGAGTTAAACAAGCACAGTGATATAAAAATTGCCTATCCAAGTCAAAACCTTTATTTTAGAAATTTAAAAAATTGTGATGAGAAAATTTTTAAAGGATGATGTTTGAAACAAAAAGTATTCTTTAAAACTTTTGGTTGTCGTACAAACATTTACGATACTGAACTTTTAAAAAACTACATACAAGAGTACGAAATTGTCAATCACGAAAACAATGCACAAGTTATTATTATTAATTCTTGTACTGTAACAAATGGCGCTGATAGTGGGTTGCAAAATTACATCAATGCAATGCAAAGAAGAGGTGTTAAAATATTACTCACCGGTTGTGCTGCGGCAAGCAAGGGGAAAGAACTTTTAGAAAAAAAACAAATTTTTGGTGTTTTTGGAGCTTCAGAAAAAGAAAAAATTAACGAATTTGTATCTTCAAAAACAAATTTTTATGAGCTTGGTAATTTAAATTTTATTGATAAAAATATCGTTTGTAATTACGAGAATCACACAAAAGCTTTTGTAAAAATTCAGGAAGGTTGTGATTTTGCTTGTTCTTATTGTATCATACCAAGTGTAAGAGGAAAATCTCGAAGTGTTGATGAGAAAACATTGCTTGAACAAGTGAAAATTCTTAGCCAAAATGGATACAAAGAAATTGTTTTAACAGGTACGAATATAGGTTCATATGGACTTAAAAACGGAACAACACTTGGAAAGCTTTTGCAACAAATGGGACAAATTTCAGGCATAAAAAGGATACGTCTTGGCAGTCTAGAGCCTGCGCAACTTGATGAAAGTTTTTTTGAAATTTTAGATGAAACTTGGCTTGAAAGACATTTACATATTGCACTTCAACATACAAGTGAAAAAATGCTAAGAATTATGAAGCGCAGAAGTCATACAGAGAATGACTTACAACTTTTTGATACTTTGGCAAAAAAAGGTTTTGCATTAGGTACTGATTTTATAGTTGGACATCCCGGAGAAGATGAAGAAATTTGGAATGAAGCTCTAAAAAATTTTAAAGAGTTTCAGATTACACATATTCATGGTTTTATTTTTTCACCAAGAAAGAATACGCTTTCTGCCAATTTGAAAGAAAAAATCAATGGAAAAATAGCAAAGGCAAGACTAAATCAATTAAAAGAATTTGTGCAAGACAATAATTTTAAATTCAGAAAAAAAGTAAAAACTCCGCTTGAAATTCTCATTGAAAGTGAAAAAGGGGGATTTTTTGAAGGTTATGATCAGTTTTTTAATAAAATCAAAATATCAAGTAAAGTAAATCTTTTAAAACAATGGCTTATACTTAAAGAATATGAAATTTTTTCACAAGGCAATCAAGCTCATTTTCAAGGTTAGGTTATGAAAAATAAAAAAATTATTCTTATTTCTTTTGGAATTTTATGCTTGCTTTTGACAATTTTATATTTCAAAAATGAACCAAAATATATAGATGAACATTTATATAAAAGTCTGTTGAGTCAAAATCTCATTCAAAAAGCTATTGTTGAAAATGATAAAATTTTACTTAGGGCAGGGGGCGATAATTATGCTATTATCAAAGAAGGTGTAGATTTAAAAGAACTTTTGACTCAAGTGCCTGTTGAAATTAAAAAAGAAAATACTTTGCAAATTGTCTTTATTTTGTTTATTTTTTGTGTGGCACTTTTACTTTCTTTATTGTATTTTGCTCGCAAAAAAGAATTAAAAAAAACTTCTTTTTCTAAAACAGCCTATCCTAACACTGCTATAAATTTAGAAACACAAAATATAAGACCTGTTATCTCAAACATTAATTTTGATGATGTTGCAGGTGTTGATGAAGTAAAAGTAGAGCTTAGCGAGCTTGTAGATTTTCTTAAAAATCCTAAAAAATATAAAGAATTTGGTGTGAAAATGCCAAAGGGTGTTTTAATGGTAGGACCACCCGGTGTTGGTAAAACACTTATAGCAAAAGCCATTGCTGGTGAAGCGGGAGTGCCTTTTTTTTACCAAAGTGGTTCAGCTTTTGTTGAAATTTATGTAGGAATGGGTGCAAAAAGAGTACGTGAACTTTTTTCAAAGGCTAAATTAATGGCGCCAAGTATTATTTTTATCGATGAGATTGATGCTGTTGGAAAAGCAAGAGGTGAAACATCAAATGTAGAAAGAGATAGTACTCTGAATCAACTTTTAACTCAAATGGATGGTTTTGAAGATAATAGTGGTGTAATAGTCATAGCAGCAACGAATAAAATAGAACTTATGGATTTAGCACTTTTACGTTCAGGACGTTTTGACAGACGGATTTTTCTTTCTCTTCCGGATTTTAACGACAGATTGAAAATTCTAGAAGTTTATATGAAAGATAAAAGAAACAAAGTCGATTTGCCTAAAATTGCTAAGGCAAGTGTTGGCTTTAGTGGAGCAGGGCTTGAAACTTTAGTTAATGAAGCTGCTATTAATGCTTTGCGTAGAAATTCAAACTTTGTAGAAGAAAATGATTTTTATGCTGTACTCAATAAAGTACTGCTAGGAAAAAGGAAAATTTTACACTTTAGCGAAAGCGAAAAGAAAATTCAAGCAAGTTATCAAGCGGCTAAGGCTTTGAGTGCATACTATTTTGATATATCCTTTGAAAAAATTACTCTTATAGAAGATCGTTTTAAAGAATATGAAAGTCAAATCAAATCAAAATCAGAACTGATTAATAAAGTCAAGGTCTATTTAGCTGGTTCTAGAGCTTCTTTGCTTCTTTACAATGAACGCTATACTAATTCTCAAAATGATTTAATAAAAATCAAAGAATTACTTGAATATATGAAAAGTTTTGATATGCTTGAAGAAACAAATTTAGATTTACAAAAAAAAGAGATGGATGAATTTTTATATACAATGAAAGATAAAATAATAAAACTCTCTGAAGTTTTACTTGAAAAAGAAAAACTAGAATATGAAGATGTAAAAAATCTTATGCAAGTTTGATTTTATTGACAAAAATTAATCATCAATGCCTTTATATAAAATTGTCCCATTAAAATCAATAACAAGTTCAAAACCATTAACAAGTTTGATTTTATAATAATTAATCTTTTTATCAATCTCTTTTAAGGGTACATTTGGAAATTCATTTTTGATAATAGCAGCTAAATTAGAAGGTAAAATATCTACATTAATCGGTAATATTTTTGACTCAATTTCTTTCCAAGAACCATCAATATCAAATTCAAGTTCTGTACCATCGCTAAGATAAACTTCATATGAATTCTTATCTCTTTGAACTAGGCTAATTTGTGCTTGAAAATTATTTCGTAAAAATTCTTTTGCTGTAGAAGGCAAAGAATCTGGTGAGATAATAATGTCTCCATAAAGAAGAATAGGAATAAAGACTAAAATAAAGAATGTATTTTTTATATTCAATTTGATATCCTAGATGGAAACTTTTAAAAAATCCTAATGAATTTATGTGAATTTTATATGAAATGTATCACAATACATCATATAACTTTCTAAAGGCAAGGTTTGGTTACAGTTTTTTTAATCCTTATAAACATTATTTTTTATTTCACTGTGCCTTATAATTATTATAGCTTATTTGGACTTAATATTTTATTTTTTAAAAAAGATGCCTTTTGGCAAATTGCAAGTGCTTTATTTTTACACGCCAATCTCACTCATCTTATTTTAAATATGATAGTTTTGTTTCAATTTGGAAAAATTTTAGAGAATTGTTTAGGTTCTTTTAAATTTTGTCTGCTTTATATCACCGGCGGTTTGTTATGTTCATTTCTTAGTGCCTGTTATATTTATTTTATTTTTCTGACTTCAAACGAGTTTGTAAATGTAGTTGGAGCTAGTGGAGTAATTTGTGTTTTAATGGGATATTATGCTGTATTAGATGCAAATAGCTTAAAAGGTCTTTTTATCGTTGTAATGCTAATGAGTTTCGTTCCTTTATTAATGGGTATCAATGTAGCTTGGTATGCGCATATTTTTGGTTTTATTTGCGGTTTTATATTGGCTAAATTGAAAGAAAAAAGATGAAAAAAATTTATCTTATGCGTCACGCAAAAGCATTGAAAGATAAGGATAGAGAAGATTTTGATAGAGATTTAAATTCTAGGGGCAAACAAGATTTAAAAAAACTTTTTTCTCTTCTTAGTGCCTACACAATCAAACCCGACTATATACTTGCAAGCCCTGCAAAACGCACAGCGAAAACTGCTGAAAAATTTGCGAAATTGTATAATTTTAAAAAGCAAGATATAGTATTCAATCATACTCTTTATACAGCAAATGCAGAAGAAATATTTAGTTTAATACAAAAAATACAAGCTCAATATAATGAAATTCTTATCATAGGGCATAACCCTCACATAATACACTTGTGCGAACTTTTAGGATCTTTGTGCCTGACTTGTTTTCCTACTTCTTCCATACTGTGTCTCGAATTTGATATAAATGACTTTCAAGATCTACAAGAACATAGTGGAAAACTTGTCTTTTTTGAGCATATAAGGGATTTAAAAGACAATGAAGCTTATTTCCAACCTTCTATATAATTCTTTAATTTTCTTCCAACCTTTGGATGTTTTAGTTTTTTAATAGCTGAACTCTCTATTTGTCTTACTCTTTCACGTGTTACATTAAGCTCTTTGCCAATTTCTTCTAATGTTCTATCACTTTCATCATCCAACAATCCAAAACGCATTCGTATGACAGCTTTCTCTCTATCGTTGAGTTGATCCAAAACTTCATCAATTTGTTCTTTTAAATCATCTTTTAAGATATGCTCCATAGGAGAGAGTACATTTCTATCTTCTACAAAATCTCCAAATTTCCCATCTTCCTCATTGCCTATTGGAGCTTCAAGAGAAATTGGCTCTTTTGTTATTTTGATAACTTGTTTGACTTTATCCACACTTAATCCAACACCTTTAGCTATAACATTAACATCCGGCTCCTTGCCCTCTCTTTGCAAATGCTCTCTTATAATTTTATTAATTTGATTAATTGTTTCTATCATATGAATAGGAATGCGAATAGTCCTAGCCTGATCGGCAATAGCTCTTGATATTGCTTGTCGTATCCACCAAGTTGCATAAGTTGAAAATTTATATCCTCTTTTATATTCAAATTTATCTACGGCTTTCATTAAGCCTATATTACCTTCTTGTATAAGGTCTAGAAATGGTAAACCACGATTTGTATAACGTTTTGCTATGCTTACAACCAAACGAAGATTTGATTTCGCCATTCTTCCTTTAGATTCATCTGATATATTTTTCCCTCTTTTTATCTGCTCTAAAATTTCTTTTAATCGTCCTTTTTCTAAATCAAAGCTTTTTTCACTTGCTTCTTTCGTTTGAAAAAGTTTTTTGATTTCCATATAAGTACTCACCATAGTAGTTTCAAGGGCTTTTTCAGCAATTTCTTCTTTACTAAGTTTTGTAATATCTTTTAAGATATTAGCGTGTCTTGTTTTAAGTTCATCTGAAAACATAGGCAATCGGTATTCAAGTCTTTTAAGCTCTTTATCAAATTCTTCATCACTTTTTAAAGCTGTTTCCATAGATTTAACTATTTCGCTAATAAGTTTTGAACTTGGACCCAAATCCATTAATTTTTCTTTTAGTATATTTTTCTTAAAAGCTATACTGAGTTTATCTAAAAGCTTATTTCCACTTTCTTTTTCCTTTGAAACTTTCAACCACTCTTTTTTTGCTTTTTCAAGTGCTTTAAATTTTTCAATTACTCTTAAAGCCCTTTCATCATCTTTTTTATTTGCCTTTTTAGATTTTTCATCTTCAATTTCTGCTTTTTCACTGAATTCTTCTTCTAAGTCAAGTTCTTCAAGTTTTTCTTCATTTTTTTCTTCATCATCAAAACTTTTAAAAAGCTCTTTAACTCGTCTTTCCCTATTAATTAAAGGCTCTTTGTAATCCAAAATAAAATCGATTAGGTATGGTACAGAACAAAAAGCATCAATAATAATATCTTCTCCAAGTTCAATTTTTTTTGAAATTTCAATTTCTTCATCTTTATTAAGTAAAGCAATTTGCCCCATTTCTCTAAGATACATACGCACAGGCGAATCAGAACGACTCCATTCAAGTAAATCATTTTCATTAGCAAGATCAAATTCATTCTCAAGACTTATATCTTGAAGTTTTTTCTTTTCTTCTTGTAGTCTTTTTGCATCTTCTATATTTTTCATTTGTGCAATTTCAGCAGCAGAGAAAAGTTGCACTTTATATTTTTTCATTAAGGCTTGAATTTTTTTGGTTATTACTATATTTGGCTGTTTTGAGAGGTGTTTAACAAGCTTCTCGTACGTAAGATAATCTTTTGCATTCTCTTTAAATAAATTTTCCAATTTTGTTTCTTGTGCCTTAGCATTCATCGAGTTTTCCTTGAAATATTGTAACGCAGATTTAAGATTATATCAAATCTGTCTTAACTTTTGTATAATCATCATTTTTTGAAATAAATTTTATACCTCAATTTGATTCAGTGTTGAAATTGAAAGTTGGAACACTCTTTGCTTTATTGTTATAAAATATTTTTAATTTACAGGTGAAACTATGCAAAATGGATATTATCAAGCCACAGGTGCAATGGCAACTCAGTTTAATAAACTTGAAGTCATTACAAACAATCTTGCAAATATTAACACAAGTGGATACAAAAGAGATGATGTTATTATTGCAGACTTTAAACGGGTTTTTAGGGAAGTACAAGATGAATTGCCTTTAGAAAATCATACAAGAGCTGCTTCGCGCTTTGTTAATACAACAATAGATACAGTGCCTCAAATTTCACAAGAATATACAGATTTTAGTTTGGGTACTTTAAAAGCAACCAACAATCCTTTAGATGTTGCGATAACGAGAGACGATGCATTTTATTTGGTGCAAACAAAAGATGGAGAAATTCGTTTCAGTAAAGATGGAAATTTTCAACTTGATGATGAAGGATACTTGGTTAATAAACAAGGTTATAAAGTTTTAAGCACTGATTATTTTAATAATCCACAAAATTCATTCATTCGTATTCCAAATGGCTCTATACACATCAATGTTGATAAAAATGGGAGTATTGAAGTTGATGGGGTAGCGAATTCAAAAATGTTTATAGCTCAAGTTGATGATATGAGAGCTTTAGAAAAAGATGGTGATAATGTATATAGAATAGATGATTTAACACGAATACGAAATTTGGATAATTCAAATGCAATTTACCAAGGCTTTTCGCAAGGTTCAAATGTAAATCCTGTTATAGAAATGGTAGGACTTATTGAAGCTAATAGAATGGTTGAGATGTATCAAAAAGTTATGACTTCTCATATGGATGATTTAAACCAAGAGGCAATCAATAAATTAGCTGCTGTTAAATAAAGCAAAGTACAATTAATACAAAAAGGATAAATTATGATGAGATCACTTCACACTGCAGCCACAGGAATGGTAGCACAACAGACACAAATAGATGTTACTTCAAATAATATTTCTAATGTGAATACAGCAGGTTTTAAGAAAAGTCGCGCAGAATTTTCAGACCTAATGTATCAAGTGATGAAGTATGCAGGTACTTCGACTTCTTCAACTACACTTTCACCTTCTGGTATAGAAGTTGGTGTTGGAGTGCGTCCAACAGCAGTAACAAAAGTTTTTACTGAAGGGAATTTAAAATCTACAAGTACAGATGGACTTGATATGGCAATCACCGGAAATGGATTTTTTCAAATTCAACTTCCAGATGGCACTATAGCTTACACAAGAAATGGCCAGTTCACAAAAGACAATGAAGGCAATATCGTTAATTCTGATGGTTATAGACTTTTACCTGAAATGACTATACCAGAAGGAGCTATTAATATCAATGTTGCAACAGATGGGACCATTTCTGTAATGCTTCCCGGAGAACAACAAGAAACACAAATTGGACAAATAGAACTTGTGCAATTTATAAATCCGGCAGGATTGCATTCTATGGGTGATAATCTCTATTTGGAAACGGGAGCAAGTGGCGCACCCATAGCTGGTATAGCAGGGCAGGATGGGCTTGGACAAATTAAACATGGTTTTATAGAATTAAGCAATGTTCAACTTGTAGAAGAAATGACTGATCTTATCACAGGACAAAGAGCCTATGAAGCCGGTTCGAAAGCTATTACAACGAGCGATGATATGCTCTCAATAGTTAATCAACTCAAACGTTAAGAGTTAAAAAAGTTTATAAATAGAAGGTGGTGCCCAAGGTCGGACTCGAACCGACACAAGGTTGCCCTTACTAGATTTTGAGTCTAGCGCGTCTACCAGTTCCACCACTTGGGCGTTAAAAACTTATATTATAAACTTTTTTATTTTAAAAGTGCTTTAAAAAAGTGGAGTTTAGACGATTTATGCCTTTAAAGAGTTTTAAGGATATTTTTTAACATAACATTTAAGGAGAGACAATGCGAATCACCAATAAGCTTAATTTTGCAAATGCCATTGATACCACTATGGGAGCTCAAAGTGCCTATTATCAACTTCAAAACCAACTTAGTTCTGGAAAACAGATTCAAAATTCTTATGAAAATGCAAATATGTATATCAATAGTGCTCGTTTAGAATATGAACTTACAACCTTAAAGCAAGTTGAAGACGGAACATCATCTGCAAAAGAAATGACTAGCAATGGTATGAAAGCTTTAAGTGATATGGATGTTTTACTGAAAAATTTTAAAGTGAAACTCACTCAAGCCGCAACAGATAGCAATTCTCAAACCTCTCGCGAAGCTATAGTTAAAGAACTTGAACGTATAAAAGAAAGTGTGGTGCAACTTGCTAATACAAGTGTGAATGGTCAGTATTTGTTTGCAGGTTCTCAACTTGAAAACAAACCTTTTGATTCCCAAGGAAATTATTACGGTGATAAAAAAAATATTAATGTTGTAACAGGTGCTGGCACTGAAAGTCCTTACAATATACCAGGTTGGGATTTATTTTTTAAAGCAGATGATGATTATAAAAAACAAATTGTCACTAATGTAAAATTTACTGACAATCGTTGGGATTTGGCTAATGAACCTGATAAAACTCAATATCTTACACAAAATTCTCAATGGTATCAACTCATAGGACAAAATTATGTGCAAGATAACGGGCTTGATAGAGAGAAAGATTTTGAATACAATGATACAAAACTTGATTTTCCTCCTTCAACACTTTATATACAAGGAAAAAGACCTGATGGGACAAGTTTTAAAAGTGCTATTTTAATCAATCCTAATGATTCTTTAGAGAATGTTTTGCAAAATATAGGCTCAATATACGGAAATACAGACAAAAGTAAAGTCGTTGATTTAAGTATTAATGATAGTGGGCAAATTCAAATTACAGACTTAAAACAAGGCAACAATCAGCTTGATTTTCACGCTGTAGCTTTTACACCACAAACTAATGATAAAAATGAGCTTGAATATATTATCAAAGCCGCTAAAGATGAAAATATTACTATGTCTGAAGTAACAAATAGGGTTATAACAGAAGCCTTAAAGAATGCTAATAATGATATTACCAATTTAACAAGCCCTGTTACAATTCAAATTAACAATCAAAATTATGAAATTGATCTTGCGCGAAATGATTTTATCTTCAGTAAAATGACAGATACGGATAATAATGCAAGCAACGGGGCAGATTATGATAATGTTTATTTTGAAAAAAAAGACAACCGAGTCATTGGGACTGTGTCTCAAATTGTAAAATCAAACAATACTTATGCAACAGATTCTACAAGAGTAAGCGAAGTAATGGCTGGAAATAATCTCAATGGTACTGTACTTAATCTTTTTGTAAATTCTAAAGGTGGAAATACTTATAATGTAAGCATTGACCTTCAAAATTCTCTAGTGAGCTTTCCAAATCCTGCTAATATTAATCAAAACATTACTTTTCCAATTATGCATACAGACCCCACTACAGGAGATAGTGGAGAGAGTACCCCTTCAAATGATATTACTTATAAACAGCTAAATGACATTATAGCTCTGTTTGCAAGCGATCAAATTCCAACAACAAGTGTTACGGTAACGAACAATAAAATCAACGCTACTGAATATGAAAATATACAACAGTTAATGAGCAATTCAAAATCGACCGTCGAGGTAATAATGGATTATAAAGGTCGCATTAATGTTATTGATAAACTTGCATCAGGAACAAATATAGACATTGCACTTAGAGATTCTCAAAGCGGACAATTTCCACAACCTCCATTTACAAACACAGCTACCCTGGCAAATGGGACAAATTTTTTATTCAGTGCAAATAATGCTTTAATAATTGATGAAACAAATGTCGATATTATTAAAGATTTAGATTTGATGATAGAAGCTGTTAGAAGTGGGAGTATGAGGGCTGATATTAATGCTGAAAATCCAAGAAATACAGGTATGCAAGGAGCTTTAGAAAGAATCGATCATTTAGCCGATCATATACGAAAATTAAATACAACATTAGGAGCATACCATAATACAATTGAAGGTGTAAATGTAAGAACAAAATTTTTAAGCGTCAATGTTGAAAGCATAAAAAGCAATGTTATTGATGCAGACTATGGTCAGATTATGATTAATTTAGCACAAACCCAGCTTGCCTATCAAGCCTCATTAAAAGCAAGTGTAAGCATTTCGCAGCTTAGCCTTTTAAACTATATGTAAAATTTTGTGTTATAATAGCTTCTTTGAAATCTCAATTCAAGGAATATATATAAAAAAAGAAGCCATTTTTGTAAGCTTTAGTCTTATTATTTTTTATTTTTGTCTTTGTATGTTAGCACCTTCTATGGGTTTGTGGATTTACAAGATAAATATTTCCCTTTTTGGGGAATTTGCCTACTACTATCCTTTTATGCTTTTTTTTCTCAATTATATTAGCTATAAAAAGTCATATAAACTAGAAAATTTCACTCGTAGAGAGCTTTGTGGTATAGTATGTGCTTTTTTTTCCTGTTTGCTTTTATTTGCAGTTTTCTATAAGGATTTTGGATATATTTTAGAATTTTTCTACACGCTTTTTTCAAATATTTTGGGACATTTAGGTACAGGAATAGTAGCTCTGGTGCTTTTATTTTTTTCTTTCATTTTGCTTTTTCCTAAAATTGTTAAAGAACTCTTTCATTTTGAACTCCGCTTTACTTTGCTTTTGCAAGTGGAACAGTCTTTTAAAACACTTTTAATGAGTGTTTTTGGCGGTGAAAGCCAAAATGTACAATTCAAGCAAGAAGATTCTCAAATGAATTTTCAAGAACAAATCAAAAGAGCTAATATTAATGCGAGCAACACTTCTTTTATTACAGCAAAAGAAAAATTTGAAAAACTTAAAAAACAAATTTTAGATGATAAAATAGAAATTGATATACAAAATATTCAAAATAATAAAAGTTTTATCTATGAAACTTCAACACAGGTACAAAACTTTGCACAAAAAGCAAGTCGTACAACTATAACTCTTGATGAGGAATTCAATTTTATATTAAAAGAAGAGGTGGATATGATACCAAAACGTTTTTTAAAGCCAAAAAAAACAGAAGAATTGCAAGAATTTGAAGTAGAAAAGAATTTAGATGAACCAAGTTATAAACGTAAAAATATAGACGTTTTTATTCCAAAAACAGAGTCAAAACCAAAAATTTTTAGCAAAGAGCTTGAATTAAGGGAAGATTTAATACAAAAAGCTAAACTAGAACAAGAATACAAACAGTATCAAAATCAAATTTTAAAAAATAAAGTTCAAGAAGAAATCAAAGAGCTTGAAAGACAAGCCATCCAAGAAACTAAAATTCCACAAACTTTCATAGAAGGGAATAAATACACTCTTATGCAAGAAAATAATTCCCACCAATCGCAAGAAATGGTTGGTAAAAATCTGAATTCAGATGAAAAGGAAGATGCTGATCAGAATTCTGAAAAATCAAGTGATAAAACTTCGCAAGATTTTATTCCTATTGTTGAGGAGCTCGATCTTCCTCTTATGCCACAAACTCCTATCATTAACATGGATGAACTTGAACAAAAAAACGAACAAATACAGAGAGTAAAGAACGTTATAGCAAAGGAGATCGATATTAATAAAGCACTCCTAAAAGAAATAGAGCAGGGTGATAGAGCAGAGCTTGAAGGTTTTACACTTCCATCGCTTGAATTTTTAACAAGTGCTACTCGGAATAAACAAGAAATAGATGAAAATGAAATAGATAAAAAAATTTACAATCTCTTAGAAAAACTTCGTCGTTTTAAGATAGGTGGCGATGTTGTAAGTACTTATATAGGTCCTGTTGTAACTACTTTTGAATTCCGCCCAAGTGCAGATGTGAAAGTCAGTAGAATTTTAAATTTGCAAGATGATTTAACTATGGCCTTAATGGCAAAATCAATACGTATTCAAGCACCTATACCCGGCAAAGATGTTGTCGGGATAGAAGTTCCTAATGATGAAATTCAAACTATCTACCTACGTGAAATTTTAGAAAGTGAGCTTTTTCAAAATTCTAAAAGTCCATTAACTATCGCTCTTGGTAAAGATATAGTAGGCAACGCTTTTATAACGGATTTAAAAAAATTACCACATTTGCTTATAGCAGGAACAACCGGCAGTGGCAAAAGCGTTGGGATAAATTCTATGCTTTTAAGCTTACTGTATCGTAATTCACCTAAAACTTTAAGATTGATGATGATAGATCCAAAAATGCTTGAATTTAGTATTTATAATGACATCCCTCATTTGCTTACTCCTGTTATTACAGAAGCAAAAAAAGCAGTCAATGCTCTTTCAAATATGGTTGCTGAAATGGAACGTAGATATCGTTTAATGGCAGAAGCAAAAACAAAAAATATTGAAAATTATAATGAAAAAATGAAAGAACTTTCAAAAGAACAATTGCCGTTTATTGTAGTTATTATCGATGAACTTGCTGATTTAATGATGAATGCAGGTAAAGACGTGGAATTTTACATAGCTCGCTTAGCACAAATGGCAAGAGCAAGTGGTATCCATCTTATTGTAGCAACTCAAAGACCTTCTGTTGATGTTGTTACTGGACTTATTAAGGCTAATCTCCCAAGCAGAATTTCATATAAAGTAGGGCAGAAAATTGATTCTAAGGTTATACTAGATACTATGGGTGCTGAAAGCTTACTTGGTAGAGGAGACTGCTTATTTACTCCGCCCGGAACGAGCTCTATTGTACGTTTGCACGCACCATTTGCAAGTGAATTTGAGATAGAAAATATAGTGGATTTTCTTAAAAAACAAGCAATAGTAGAATATGATGAAAGTTTCTTAAATGATGTTCAAAATTCTGAATCTGAACATACTCTTAATAAAGAAGAACTTGATGAGCTTTATGAAGAGGCTAAACGGGTTATTTTTGAAGACAGAAAAACAAGTATTTCTTATATTCAAAGAAGATTGAAGATAGGGTACAACAGAGCCGCAAATATTATAGAACAACTTGCACAAAATGGGATATTAAGCGAAGCAGATTCTAAAGGACAGAGAGAAATTTTATAAAATAAATATCTGTTTTTCTAAATTCTGTCTCTGATTTTAAGTTCGCCTATGAGTTTCATATAGGAATTATAATTTTTCCGTTTAAGATAGGTTAAAAGTCTTTTTCTTTGTCCTACGAGTTTTAAAAGTCCCAAACGAGAAGAAAAGTCTTTTTTATAAATTTTTAAATGTTCTGTCAAATCTGAAATCCTCACGCTTAAAAGTGCTACTTGCACTTGAGTAGAGCCTGTATCGCCCGGTTTTGTAGCGAATTTTGCAACAATTTCTGCTTTTTTAGTTACATCTAAAGCCATTTAAATACTCCTAATTTTATTTGCTTTTTTGAAGTTTATTAATGTTAAATTTGCAATTTTAACGCAAAAAACAAAAAATAAGCTGAAATCGGCTTTTTGTATAATTAAATTGAAGAATCTTAAGCCTATTTCTAAGTTTTCTTGACTATAATTTGAGTTAAAGTATATATTAAGGAGTTTTTCGTGCTATTTACTAAAGCTAGCGAATATGCTTTACTTTCTCTTATTTCTATTTCTCAAAAAGAAAAACCGCAAGATGTTGATACTTTAGCAACCCAACTTGATATTCCAAAAAGTTTTCTTGCAAAGATTTTACAAAATTTAGCTAAAGATGGTTTGCTTCAATCTTACAAAGGAGCAAAAGGCGGTTTTTGCTTAGCAAAAGAACCGAACGAATACAGTATTAAAGAAATAATAAACAGTGCGGAAAAAAAAGAAATTTCAGTATTTGAATGCAGTGGTGGAATATGCCCTGACAATAAAGAACACAACTGCTCTCTTATGCCTATGCTTATTAATTTACAGAATAGAATTGATGATTTTTTAGATTCTCTTACTCTAATGGATATTATCGAAAAGAATGGCAAAAAATAAGATAGTTAATCTCGTTTTTCCTTTTTTAGGACCTTTGATTGCGCCTATTGTTAAAGCCAAAAGCCTTACTATAGTTGCTTTTATTGTATGTATTCTAGCTATTATTATAATCCCTTTACCAAGTGCGATTTTGGATTTTTTTCTCGCTTTAAGTCTTGCTTTGTCGGTTTTGATTATACTCATTTCTATTTATATACCAAAACCTACAGATCTTACAACTTTTCCAACTCTTATTCTCATTATCACTCTTTTTAGATTGTCCTTAAATATTGCAACAACTCGTATGATACTTAGCGAAGGACAAAATGGAGCTGAAGCTGTAAGTGAAATCATTGCGGCTTTTGGAGAATTTGTAGTTGGTGGAAATTATGTGATCGGTGTTATAGTATTTTGTATTTTAGTTTTGATTAATTTTATGGTTGTTACTAAAGGAAGTACAAGGGTTTCTGAAGTGCAAGCACGATTTACACTTGATGCTATGCCGGGAAAACAAATGGCCATTGATGCTGATTTAAATGCAGGATTAATAGACGAACATACTGCAAAACAAAGAAGGCAGGATATTATTACTGAAGCAAATTTTTATGGAGCGATGGACGGTTCTAGCAAATTTATTAAAGGCGATGCTATTGCCGGAATTATCATTACCATTATTAATCTTATCGGTGGTTTTTTAATAGGTTCTTTTCAACACGATATGAGTATTAATGCTGCTGCTGCCACTTTTACTATACTTACTATAGGCGATGGATTGGTTTCTCAAATTCCCGGTCTCATTACTTCCACAGCTACAGCTATTATCATCACTCGAGCAAGTAAAGATGAAGAAAACTTTGCAGAAGGAACACTCAATCAACTTTTAAGCGAGTACCGCACACTTTTGATAGTTGGTTTCGTACTTTTTATCTTTGCTTTAGTGCCCGGATTGCCTCATTTATCTTTGGGATTTATGTCTTTGGTGTTTTTAGGTCTTGGTTATCTTACAAAACAAGTTAAAGAAGGAAAGATTCATATTGCTTCAAATAAGCAGATGCAAACCCACACTCAATCAAATGCTACAAACACACAGGCGGTGCAGCCAACAAGAAAAAGTGAAGAGGAAATTATCAAAGAAGAAGAGCATAAAATCAATGATATACTGAAGGTAGAGATACTTGAACTTGAACTTGGATATGGACTTATTAAACTTGCAGAGACAGAACTTACCGAAAGAATTCGTTCTATGAGACGGAATATAGCTGAAAATTTAGGTTTTTTAATGCCAAAAATTCGTATACGAGACAATCTTAAACTCAAACCTAATGAATACAGCTTTAAACTCAAGGGTATTGCTATTGCGAATGCAGAGATCTATCCTGATAAATTTTTAGCAATGGACAGTGGTTTTATAACTGAAGAGATTGAAGGTATAGCTACTAAAGATCCAGCATTTCACTCTGATGCACTTTGGATCGATGCGAACTTAAAAGACGAGGCAACTTTAAATGGATATATTGTTGTAGATCCTGCAAGTGTTGTTTCTACGCATATGAGCGAACTTATCAAATCTCACGCCCCAGAACTTCTAACACGTCAGGAAGTGCAAAACCTCCTTGATAAACTTCAAAATGATTATCCTGTTATTGTTGAAAGTGCTCTTGGGGCTACTTCAGTTTCTCTTGTGCAAAAAGTACTCAAAGATCTTCTTAAGCATCAAATTCCTATTAAAGATATGCTTACTATTTTAGAAGCTATGGGTGATATAGCTGAAGTAAGTAAAAGTTTCGATATGATTATAGAACACGTTAGAGCTTCGCTTGCACGCACTATTACCAATATGTATTTAGATGACAAAGGAAATTTGGATATATTCATTCTTGATTCAGCAAGTTCTGCTGTTTTGATGGAAAATGTGCAATTTCGTGATGGAAGCTACCATTTGCCTTTAACAGTAGCTCAAACAGGAACTTTGGTAGATACTTTAAGAGCTGAAGTTGGAGCTGTGGCAAATGGACGGATTAAACCTTTTATACTTTGCGTTGAACCACAATTGCGCAAATTTATAAGTGATATTTGCTATAATTTTAGTATAAATATCATCGTATTAAGTTTTGCAGAAATTGCTGAAAATACGAATTTTAATACCGAAGGAATCATTAAAATTGAACTTTAAGGAAATAAATGACAATTTATCATCTTTCGCATACAGATCTTGATGGTTATGCGTGTCAATATTTGATACATTTTTACTTTAAAGATGTGAAATTTTATAATTCCAATTATGGCAAGGAAATTAATGATAATTTTCATATCATCACCTCTGATATAGAAAAAGAGAATAATTGTGGTAAAGCAATACTTTTGATAACTGATTTAAATTTGAGTTTAAATCAGTGTGAGGAATTTGAAGCAATTTGCAAACAAAAACAAATAGCGCTTTTTTTGTTAGATCATCATCAAAGTGGTTATGAATGTTCGCAAAAATATGACTGGTATTTACTTGACAACTCACGATGTGCTGCAAAAATTGTCTATCATTTTTTCTCTCAAATTTGCTTTAAAGATCAGAAATTAAATCATTTTGTTGATGTAGTGAATGCTGTAGATATTTGGTTGAGCAATGACAATAATTTTGAACTCGGAAAGGTTTTTTTGGGACTTATTGCTAATGCAAAAGAAATTAATCGTGTTATGTTTAAAGAAGCTCAAAGAACATATATATTTTTTCTTCTTGATAGGGCGCGTGAATTTATATGTAAACAAAATTCTCATATCTTGCTTGAGAATGCTATTCATTTTATTAAAAAAGACTTCTTTTTCAAAAAAAATCATAACGATGATACGCTTTCTAACTTACTTGCCCGTTATATTGTTGAACAATTAGGCTATTTAAAAGAAGAGATGGCTGTATTTTATGAAGGGCATAAAGGTATTGTAACTTCAAATATAGGTAACACTTCTGTAATAGGAAATGAATTCTTGGTGCAAAATCCAGACTTTGATTTCTTTATCGATGTAAGCTCTAGAAAAACTTTAAGTTTTAGAGCAAATGGGAAAGTCGATGTAAGCATAATGGCGAAAAAACTTGTTGGCGGAGGAGGGCATAAGAATGCTAGTGGTGGGGTTTTTCTTTCTTTTAAAGAAAGTACAAATTATGCTTTTATTAAATCTCAAATTGTCGATTTAATCTCCAGCAAAGAAGTTAAAAAAGAAAAAGAAAATGTATTGTAATTCTCATAAAACCATTGTGTATGTTGTCAATAGAACAGGGCTGCTGGTAAAAAAACACAACTCCGATCAAGCTTTGTTTGATTATGTGAAACTTGTGCGTAAAAAGTGTAAAAAACCTATCGCGCAGGGCTTTGGGATAAACTCCTATGAACAAGTAAGCGCATTAAAAGATAAAGTAGATATTATCGTGGCTGGCAGCTATTTTGTGCGCTATATTAGCGAACTTAGCACGCAGCAGTTTAGTCCGCAAGATTATACGCGCAAACTCCAAATACACGCGCAAAATCTAATGGGTTGGAACAAAGAAACATAAATGGAACTTTTTATACTTTTATTCATCTTGCTGTCTATCCTTGTGGTATGCGGAAGTATTGCCGGTCTTATAGCATATTTTTCCACAAAAAGGTTACAGGAGCATTTAAACACTCTCGATACGCAAATTATTGCTCTTAAGTTTGCCCTCAATAAAGATAAACAAAGCGAAGTTTTACAAAAGAAAAATCAAATCAGCGAAAATGGAGAATCTGCCCCGATTCCACAAGTATTTTCACAAAGCTCAATTCATTTGAGCAATCCTACAACAAAGCCATCACATACGCAAGAAAACTCAAAGTCTGCTCTCGGTGAAGATTCTAACCCAAAAGCCACCTCAAAAACTATGCAATCAACGCAATCACAAGCTCTTAAACAAAAAGATTTTTTTGACTTTGAGTGGCTTTTCACACAAAAGGTAATGGTGTTTTTAGCCGGAATTTTCTTTATTTTTGCAGCTTCTTTCCTTATCCGCTATTCCTTAGAGCATAATTTGCTTACCCCTGTGGTGCACATAAGTCTGTGTATAGGCTTTGGAGGGATACTTTTTGTAAGTGGTATATCTTTGCACTTTGCTCATCATCGCAGTATTTTTTATAGAATCTACAACCTTTGCACTCTGTATTTTAAACGCATTGCAAAAATACAGCCCTCAATACCCCTTAACACTTCTACTTTAAATTCCTCTACGACAAAAACACTACAAACAATCGCTCAAACCCTCGTTGGTTCTGCGCTTGTAGTGCTCTTTTTTAGTTTTTATGGAGGCTTTAAGGTTTATGGATTCTTTGGCGATTTCTTTACTCTTGTAGTTTTAAGCCTTATAGCACTTGTAGGCTTAGTCTTAAGTGTGCGTTTGGGCATAGTTATTGGCATTTTTGGGCTACTTGGTGGCTTTGCCACGCCTCTTTTACTCTCAAGTGGTGCTTATAATGCTATTTTTGTTTTTAGCTATTTGGGTATGTTTTATGCGATAAGTCTCTATTGTGCGCTTAGATATGCGTCTTCTCAAGTGCAGATTCTCTATTTAATAACCCTTGCAAATGCCCTTATGTTTTTATATATGTGTCATTTTTTGATGTTTTTTGCTTTTATAAATTCTGCTCCGCTAATTTTCTTTATCCTCTGTGGTGGTATGTTTATAAGCAATATAATTTTACTCGCAAAGTTTTCTTTGCCTAAAGATTCGTATTTATTCCTTGTTTTTGTGGGCTTTAGTGCGCTCTGCCCTTTGCTCTTTATATTTTTCCTCATCAACCGAGAGGATATGGGTGTAGCTTTAAATTGGCTAGAATATGCTTTTTTAGCTGCGCTTTGTATATTGAGCTTACTTGTGCCTTGTATTCGCTCATTACAAAAGCAACTTAGCCTATTTGCGTTACATCTGCCCTTGATAGCAAGCTTTGCTTTTGTAGTATTGCTTTTTTGCCTAATGCGAGAACACACACCTTTTGTAATTTTTAGCATAATGTTTTTTGGAGCAATCTCTGCTTATCTTTTGCTAAGCAAAGCTAAAATAATGTATCTGTGGCTACAATTTATGGCTGTATGTGGCTTTAGCATAATGATGTATGCAAATGGCAAAGACACATTATATGTATATTGCGTATGGTTTGCAATGGGCATTTTTGCATATAGCTATGTGTGCAAATATATCAGCGCACAATGGACAAAAGCAAAGAATCTTGATTATCTTTTATTGCTTTATAGTATTTTGTGTGCCATAGGTGCAGTTCATTTAAGCGGTATGCCCTTTGTAATATGGGTGTTTAGTGGGCTTATTTTCGCATATCTAGGTGGGCAGATTCTCAAACGCAATATCGCATATTTTGAATATATTTTTATCACTCTTGGGATATTAGCAAATATATTCTCAAGCGAGGGCTTATTGTTTATAGAGTGGTTAAGAATACCGCTAACTGAATATTCTCCGCATATTTTCAATACATTACTTGCTCTACTTGGAGTAATAGGCACTTATTATAACTTAAACATTCTTTTACTCTCTCTTGGTTCTTGTTCAGTTTTGCTTTTTATCTTAAGGCACAAAACTTACGCATTTCACACTCTTGTCAATATCACTTTGCTGAGTATTTGCTGTATAAGTGTGATTTTAATGATACAAAAGCTAACCTCTATCAATCTCTTTAGGGGAAATCACCATATTCCTTATCCTCTTAGCACATTATGTATCGGGTTTTTAGCACTTATTATGGGAAAATATGTGTATGTCATCAATACCCTAAGCACAAAGGTGCAATCGGCTTATGTTTTTGTATTGAGCTTTTTGGGTGTGAAGTTTTATTATGATGTGATTATTTTTGGCATATTTGCATACAATCCGCTTATGATGTTTCTCCCTCATTGGAATCTCTATGATATAACTCTTTTCCTTGTTGGATTAATAGCTTGCCTCCTCGTTGCGTGGTATTTTCAAAGTATATTGAGATATTTTCAGAATTCTACATATTATAGGCTAAAAATTATCTTCTATGCAAATTTATACTTGGGCTTATAGCGTTGCTTTTTAGTGTGGCATATGGGTTTTACTTTTATGAGATTCTCACACAACCTAATGACACAGACCTAAATTGGCATTTTTGGCATAGGAGTGCATTGCAAGATTATACTTATTCGGTAGCTTTGGTGCTGTGTGGGGTGATACTCTTATACTTTTGTATCAAAAAGAATATGAATATTTTTAGAATCTACTCTCTTTTACTCTTTATCCTTGCTGCCCTAAAAGTTTTTTTGCTTGATACAAGTTCATTTGGTGGCATTGCTAAGATTGTACTTTTCATCTTTATGGGCATTATTTTTCTTGCACTCTCTTATATCTATTCTCGCTATATGGGCAAAGAAGAAACTAAGGCACAAAATATGAATAAAATGCATGATAATAGAGATAAGTTTTCTAATTAGAAAAAGAAAATTGTATAATTTTTAAATCTAAAAACAAAATGGCATTGGATTTTTAAAAATTATTTTTGACCGCAAAAGAGGCAAGTTTTAATTTTACAAAAAACATTATGCAAAAAATTTGCGAAAGAACAAACTTGTTTTTTTTCTAAATTTTGAAATACATAACTGTCTAAATCTTTCTTTTCTTGAAGACTCAAATTTTTCATAAATTAACCTTAAAAAAATATTGCGCGTTAATTATATCACAAAAATTATTTTTTTGTAGTATAAAATAAGGTATTTATAAAAAGTAAGACAAGTATAAAAGTACATATAATGAAAGCAAAGATACAAAATTGTGCCATAGTAATAAATTGTAATTGAGGTATAAGATACCAACCATTAGAATATAATCCATCTTCAAAGAATGGTGCTTTGCCAATGAAAAATTCTTGCAAAGGATTTAAAATCTCTTCTTTTGGGACAAAGGGTTTATCATTACCACATTCTCCAGTTGGCATAAACCAATCAGGAAACCATCGTTCTAAAGGCAAGTTAAAAGGGTAATGAACAAATATATTGCAATTACTCGTGGCATTAAAAGGGTTTTCATCTTGCAATGAAGTGTAAATTTTCTGCAAAATAAAGCTATGAGTTAGTCCATTATATATTCCAAAAAAGCAAAATAGAAAAGCGATGCTTTGAATAAAAAAATTGCGATTTATAAGAGCTAATACAGCCCCAAAACTTACAAGTAGCATATCAAATCTTATAAGAACACACTGTTCGCAAGGTTTCATAAAAAGAAAATTTTGAAAAAAATAATGAGCAAACAGAACAAGAAAAAAAGGGAAAAGAAAAAGAAACAACCAAAATATTTTTTTTTGTTTTTCTAAAAAATGAAGAATCATTTTTGACTTAATCTTTCAACAAGTTTCTCTAAAGCGTCCATTGAACTTAAAGCTTCAGGTTTAATTTGATATATACCATTCACAACAAAAGCCGGAGTACCATAAGTTTTTGCTATATCATTAACTCTCTGAAAACGAGAAAGAATTTCTTTAGCCTCTTTATTTTCTAAAAATCTATCAAGCTCTTTTTTTTCATTCTGGAGGATTTTTAAGCTCATTTCATACAATTCATCAAGATTTCTAAACTCTTGTTTGTTGATAAAATATGAAACAAAATACGCATCTGCAAGTTTGTAACTAAAACTTTCCTCATAACTTGCATCTTTATTTTCTTGAGAATCTTTAAAATTTGCATATGCAAAAAGATCATTGATTTCTTTAGCAAATTTTCCATTCATCAAGCTTACGGGATAAATCTCATAATGCAAATTTGGAAATTTTGCCCTTAGTTTTTCAAGAGTACCAAATTTATGATGGTTATAACAGTGAATACATTTATATGAAAAAGCTTCTATAACGGTATTCTTTGAATGTGCGATAGGATTTTCAAGTTTTATAAAATCTTCTGCAAAAGCAAAATTTGCAAATATAAATAATAAATACAATGTAGAAATTTTTTGAAGAAACATTTTTTTCCTTTTGAAAATTAAAAATTGAAATATATAGTAATACAAAGTTCTTAAAGAAAAGCTGTAATAAAAAAGAAGTAGGGCTTATAATTATCAATTAATATACATTTTTGATAATTAATAAAACTTATATATTTTTTATATCAAATTTTTATTTTTAAACTGAAAAGTGAGAAGTGAAAAATATACAAAATATAGTGGTAAAAATACTACAATAAATTTCACGGATAAATTTCTTTTATTCAAAATATAAATTCTTTAAATATCTATATTTTAATATATAAAATCAAAAATAGAGCTTTTTAAATATTATAAATAAAAAAGTTTGAAAATTATAGTTTTCAATACAAAATTATATTTTTAAAATGATTTTACTTTTTATCATAAAATTATAAATATAATATAAGACTTTATTAAGATATTTTAATATTATTTTTTTAAATAGTATTTTATCTAGAGAGCTTACTAATAAGAAATAATTAATACTTATCTTTCTTTGTATAAAAAAGTTTAAGATGTGTTTATAAGGAATAGAATTTCCAAATTTCATTGAATTAAGAGTTTAGAATACCGAATGTAGTGTTTGTCAAGGACATTTAAGAATAAAATTTAGAAATATTTACTTATCTTTGTTGTGTTTCCTATAATATTTAAATACCTTTTTAGGAATTTTTAAATTAGACAATCGAAAATAGAAATTTTTGTATGTCTTAACAAATATTATCAAAGTCTTATCAAAGTTTCGCTAAACTACCCAAATGTAAGCTTAAGGAGATTTTATGACTGCGATAATAGAAAGTGTGCAAAATATGCAAAACTTCACAGATTCCACATATCAAAATACAACAGAGATACCAAACTACCGCATTTTTAATCAAGACTGCGCACAAGGACTTCAATCACTCCCTGATAATTCAATAGATTGTATTATTACTGACCCGCCCTATTTTATTGATGGTATGGGCAATGAATGGAACGATACAAATCTCAAAACCAAAGCTTCAAAAAGTGGTGTTATTGGAGGGTTGCCTGTGGGTATGAAATTTGATAAGGCACAAGGGGAAAGATTACAAGAATTTATGACTCCTCTAGCGAAAGAATTTTATAGAATCCTAAAGGCAGGGGGATTTTGCATAGTATTCTCTCAAGCAAGGCTCTATCATAGAATGGCAATGAGCTTAGATTTAGCAGGATTTGAAATAAGAGATATGTTAGCGTGGAAATATGAGGGACAAGCAAAGGCATTTTCTCAAACACACTTTATCAAAAAAGATAAAAAGCTCACGCAAACACAAAAAGAAGCTTTAATCAGAGAATTAGAGGGATTTAAAACACCGCAACTTAAACCTCAAATTGAACCTATGGTAATGGCACAAAAGGTAAAAGAGGGAACATTTGTGCAAAATTGGCAAAAGTATAAATTAGGGCTTATTAATACAAAAGAGAGTTTAGACGGGAAGTTTCCTAGCAATGTAATGGAAGTTTCTAAACACACAAGAAAGAGTGAAAGTAATATGAAAATAGAACATTTGACGCCTAAACCTGTGCGACTTATTTCTCATCTGATTAGGCTTTTTACGCAAGAGGGACAAGTCATTTTAGACCCATTTATGGGAAGTGGCTCTCATATTATTGCTGCATTACAGACTAAAAGGCGATGTATTGGCTATGAGATTGAGAAAAAATATTTTGAAATCGCAAAACAAAGAATAGAAAAAGAAGTTTTGTAATGCAAAATCTTAGCGAACAAGAAATCTTGCAAACTTTCAACCTCATTACACAATATTATGAAAAATATCTTAAAGACTATGGAATAAAGCCTACAAAACTAAAAAACACAAATGGACAATATACAAAAGATGCACTTGTCTTAGCATATTTAGCAAGAAATTACCCAAACACACGAGCAGTTTCAAAAGCGCAATTAACAGACTTTATAAGAGCATTTTATCCTGATGTAAGTGATGTGCAACAAGCAAGACACTTAAGCAAACAAGGTGGATTTTATATCATCTCTGGCACAAGAGGCGATATAGGAGTCAAGATTCCAGCGGGACATTATCAACTCATTACCCTAGAAAAGCCTTATCCCTCATTTAAGCCTGATAGAAGAAGTGGGATAGAATCTGCAGACTTTGAAGAATTGAAAAAAGAATACGATTATAAATGTGCGACTTGCGGGAGCATTGAGGGAGAACCTCACAATATCCGCAAAAATGAAAAGACTATATTACAAGAGGGACATATGAATCCTAGCCTACCGCTAGAAATTGGCAACATTATCCCTCAATGTCAAGTGTGTAACCGCCCTGACAGAGATAGGTGGATTTATGATAAAACAGGCAGGGTAATAGAAATAGTAGATTCTGATGATGGCAAAAGAGTGGTTGAAAAATATTTCAAACGAGTAAGCACGAATACCAAAGAATATTTTTTAGAGTTTTTGAAAAAGCTTTTGAAATTGAAGTAGAAAAAATTTTGACATTAGATAAGTGTTTGCCAAATAGTTTTTTTGGAATACCGAATACAGATGGTATTTAAAAGTTTTTGTATAAAAATTCTTACAAACTAATATATTGCTTACAATTATAAAAAAGCTTTTTTTTACTAAGTTCATATTACAATAAACTCTATATATTAGAAAATTTTTAAGGAAGCTGTTTGTATGAAATACCCTTTAGATTGTGAAGAAAATTTTGAAAAATCTTTTTTATTTTGGCTTGGAAAGTATGTCAAATTTAAACTTAGCTCTCTTTCAAATAAAGAACTTAAAAAACCTGAAATTCTCACACAAGTTAATTTTGCTCTTGCTAAAGGTGTAAAACATATAGATCAATTAGACGCCCTTGTGAAACAAGCTAGAAATGCCGGACTTAGCGGTGTGAATACCTATTTTAATCCTCTCAAAAAACTCTTTGAATATCTCTGCTTTTATAAGCTCTATTCTATTAAACAAATTGATGAAACTTTAATTGTTGAAATTTTGGCAAGCATTACAGGATCTCTTTCTGATGCAAGTAAAAAAAATTATCGCATTGCAATCATTAATTTCTTTGATTTTTTAGACAAACAAAATGAAGAAGAACACAAAGCTCACCTCTTTGATATAAGTCTTAAAAATTGGGCTGGAATTGTAGGCACTAAAGGAGTGAAATTACCTGAATTTATGAGTGAGGAAGAATTAAAGAAATTTCTTGATGCTATTGAAAATGCTGATTTTAAAAGTAATACAATCCGCAATAAGCTCATTATTAAAATCATCATTTTTACAGGTATTCGCGTGAGTGAGGCTATTAATATTAAAATGGGTGATGTAAGCGAAGAAAATGATTTATTTGTTATCCGTATTCGTGCAAAAGGAAATAAATACCGTGTAGTAATGATTAAAAAAGAACTTATAGCCCATTTGTTTGATAATGTTGCTATCAATTATATGAGTAAAGATGCCCTACTCTTTGTTAATAAAAAAGGCACTCCTCTCACCCAAGCTTATATCAGTCGTATAGTAGAACAGCTCTTGTTTAAAGCTGGAATTCGTAAGCAGAAAAATGGAGCTCATATGCTTCGACATACTTTTGCTACTATGCTTTATAAAAAACAAAAAGATCTTGTTCTAGTCCAAGAAGCACTAGGGCATGCGAGTGTGAATACCTCGCGTATTTATACACATTTTGATAATGATAAGCTCAAATTAGCAGCTCAAGTTGCAAAGGAGCTTAATGATTCATAAAGAATTTTGTGTCTTTTCAGACTTTTTTTACTATGATTTAGCTTTCAGCTTATATGCGCACAACCAAAAAGAAAGTCAAAGATGTTTTACACTCATAGAAAAATACAAAAATACATTCTATTTTATTCTTTGTGTGGAATATGAATTCTATCATTATTTATACAGTAAAACATATAGAAGCACTCAACCGTATTTTTGTTGTTTTGCGTATAAAAAAAGAAAAAAATTCACTCCTTTAAAACTTGATGAAGAAGCTTTTTTACCTGAAGTAATACATACTTTAAACAAGCGTGAGTATAAAAAAAATTTTTTCCAAGTTAAAAAAGCTATTGCGAAAGGACAAAGCTATCAAGTTAATCTCACTCAAAGTTTTTGCTTTAAAAGTAAACTTGATGGTTTTTTTCTTTTCAATCTTCTACTTCCAAGACAAAACACAGTTTTTAAAGCATATATTAAAACCACTTCGAGTGAGATTCTTTCTTTTTCTCCCGAGCTTTTTTTTAAAATCAATAAAAAAAGAATTGTCGCAAAACCTATGAAAGGTACAGCTCCAAGAGATGAAAATCTTAAACTTGATAAACAAAGAAAGGCGTTTTTAAAACAGGATGATAAAAATCGCAGTGAAAATGTGATGATAACTGACCTTTTGCGCAATGATATTGCCAAACTCATCAAAAAAAACAGTCTCCAAGCAAAATTATTCCAACTTACAAGCTACCCTACTCTACATCAAATGAGTTCAACTGTAAAGGGTAAATTGCGTAAAGAAATACAATTATATTCTATTTTTCAAGCTCTCTTTCCTTGCGGTTCTATAAGCGGTTGCCCAAAACTTGAAACCTTAAAACTTATTGAAAAACTTGAACAAAGAGAGCGAGGGATATATTGTGGTAGCATAGGACTTGTCCATAAAAAGAAAGCTAAATTTAGCGTTGCAATACGAACACTTCAAAAACGCGACTCAATCTATCATTATAGCGTTGGAAGTGGTTTAGTATGGGATTCAAAATGTTATGATGAATTCAAAGAGCTTGAACTTAAAAGTGCCTTTTTACAGCCAAAAAAATACTTTCTTTTTGAAACTCTTTTGTATAAAAATGGTACTATTCTCTTTTTAAAACAGCATTTACAAAGACTTATAAATTCGGGGCTAAAACTTGGTTTTAAGACAAATAAACTCTCTAAGAATTTCCAAAATATTTTACACACTCAGACTAATTTCAAAGATTTCACTCATCTTAACCTTTATGAGATCAACAAAAAACTTTTTTTTGAACAACATTCTTTTTTATTTCCTTTTGATTGTGGCTTTGAAGAAGGAATAATACATATTGTTTTACACAAAAATGGAGAGTATGAACTCAATCATTCTCCATTAAAAGAAAATACAAGCGATATATTGCTTATAAGCCCTATTACTCTGTATTCAAAAAGCGATAATCTTTTTCACAAAAGCTCTTTACGAAGCATTTATGATACTCAAAGTATTCAATGGCAAAAAAATAGATGCTATGATCTTGCTTTTTTTAATGAAAAAAAAGAGCTTTGCGAAGGAACAAGAACAAATATCATTATAAAGAAAGACAAGCAGTTTTACACACCTGCCCTGCAAAGTGGATTGCTTAATGGAATTTACCGCAATTTTTTATTAAAACTCAATATTATAAAAGAAAAAAGACTTTTCAAAGAAGATTTGCTTTATGCTGATGCTCTTTATTGCATCAATTCAGTAAGAGGCTTAAAAAAAGTAAGACTATGAAAAAACGCGTTTTAATCATTGATAACTATGATTCTTTTACTCATACAATTGCTTTGTATCTTAAAGAATTAAACTGCAAAATTACAATTATTTACAACGATGAATTTCAAAAAGCAAAAGAACTCAAAAAATTTGATTTTTCACATCTCATCATCTCGCCGGGTCCAAATTCTCCAAAACAAGTTGCAGGCTCTCTTAAGGCTATTAAGTATTTTAAAAAAACAAAAAAAATTCTAGGCATTTGTCTTGGTCATCAATGTATAGCAGAGGTTTTTGGTGGAAAAGTTGCGCAGTTGCATAATCCAACTCACGGCAAAATAAGCACTTTACATTTTAAAAAAGAGAAGTTTTTTAGAGGTGTAAAGAAAAAACCTCAAATTTGTCTTTATCATTCTTTATATGTGGCGAAAATGCCTAAAAACTGCAAGGTTTTAGCAAAAAGCGATGAAAAAGTTATTATGGCTTTAAGGCATAAAAAATACAATATTTTTGGCATTCAATTTCATCCTGAGTCTGTTTTAACACAAGAAGGCAAAAAAATACTTGCCAATTTTATTCGTCTTTAGAACTGCTTTGCTGGTCTAAAAAATAGGCTATATGTTGCCACGAAAAACCGCTTTGCTCACTCAAACCTATTTCACAAGTACTTGAATTACTAAAACCTCGTTTAAGAGTAGTTTTTCTATAAAAATTCGTAAAATTTTGAGTTGCGTTTTTGCTGAGTTCTGGAATAAAAAAACCTTTATAACCAGAAAAACCGCAACAAGCCATTTGGTCTTTAAATATCTCCCCTCTTGTGCAGAGTTTTGCTAATTTCAACATAGTATCTTCAAGTCCAAGTTTTTTACTAGCACACATAGTATAAATACCGACATTCTCATCACTCTTAGAAAAACGAAGTCTTGGAGCTAATACTTCAAGCAAATATTCGCTTAAATCATAAATTTCAAATTTTTCATCTTGAAATACCTTTTTCATCTCAGCACTGCAAGCACCGTGATCAAGGACTATTTTAAAATTCATCTGTTCAAAAAACTCTTTATTTTGCATAAAGAGTTTTTCTTTTGAGTGATGAAAATCGCTAAAAGCCTTACCACAACACATTGAAGTTATTTGTTTTGGATATATAACATTAATTTTTGCTTTTTTACATAAACTCTCAAATACTTCTTGCAAAGTCCTCATATCATAAGCAAATCCTGATGGACGAAAAACTCTGTTTAAACAACTTGTAAAGTACAAAACACTCTCATCAAAGCCAAAGTTTTTATTTTTAAATTGAAAAACACTAGCTTTTGGAGTGTTTTTCAAAAAGACAGGAAAAGATTTGAATTGTTTGTGAAGCCAAAAACTTGATTTGTGCATTTTTTCAGCCCCAACAAAATGGGAAAAAGTCAAAGAAGCTTTGGCAATATTTAAAGTTTTACTAAAATTTGAGGAAGTAAAATTAGCAATCTTCTTAGAAATCTTACCTTGAGTGTTATGTTTATACCTAAGAGCTATTTGGGCTGTATCAATACCAACAGGACAGAGTTCTTCGCACATTGAACAGGTGGCGCAAGTTTGAATGCTAAAATATTCTAGTCCTTGTTTTAATTCTAAAAGCAATTTTTTACTTTGCTCATCAATTTTCCCCTCAAGCCTTTTTATTTCTCTTTGTAAGGCTATTCTCTGTCTTGGACTTAGGGTAAATTTATGCGAAGGACAATTTTTTTCACAAAAACCACATTCTACACAATCATTTAAAAATTCATCTACAAGGGTAGCTTGTTTAATATTTTTTTTATAAATCTCTTTATCATCACTAATAATAACATCGGGATTTAACAGTCCTTTTGGATCAAAAATAGCTTTTATTTTTCTGTGGAGTTGGTAAGCTTTCTTACCCCATTCAAGCTCTACAAAAGGAGCGATCATTCTGCCTGTTCCGTGCTCTGCTTTAATACTACCTCCAAGCTTTACAACCTTTTGCGCCATCTCCTCAACAAGTTGTGAAAAATTTTCAAATTCCTCTTTTTGTGTTAAAACAGGGGTGATGATAAAATGTATATTCCCGGCTAAAGCGTGTCCAAAAATGATTCCATTATTTTCAAAACCATATTTTTTAAAGAGTTTTTGAATTTGAAGTATCCCTTTGCCTAAGTCCTTGATTTCAAAACAAATATCCTCTGTAATTACAGAAGATTCAGCTCTTTTTGATGTAGCAGCTATTGGAAAAAGTCCTTTGCGAATCTTCCACCAAGAAGCATACACTTGTTCATCAAAGGAAAATTCAAATGGCAAACAAGTAGGACACATTTTCAAAACCTCTTTGATTTTTTTTACTTGTTTTTCTAAGTTCTTTCTGTCATCGCTTTCACTTTGTATTAAGATACAGCTTGTCCCTTGTGTTAGGTTCATAAGTACTTTTGGGACTCCTTTAAATTTACTTGCAGCCTTTAAAGAAGCATAATCCATAATCTCTGCACTTGAAATAAAATCATTCAAAGTAGAAAGCACTTCAACAGCTTTAGCTGCTTGAAGTATATCTTCATAAAAAAGCAAGGCACAGGCTTTAAATGGCGAATCTTTAACGCATTGTAATTCTACACTAGAAACAAAACCTAAAGTCCCCTCACTTCCAACAAATAAATGCGCAATAATATCAATAGGATCTTCAAAATCAAGGAGAGAATTTAAACTATAACCTGTTGTATTTTTGATTTTATATTTTTTTTCTATAAGTTGTTTTAATTCCTCATCCTGAAGAATCTCTTGTCGTAATTTTAGCACTTGTTCTATGAGTGTGGCGTGTGTTTTTTTAAAGGTTTCAACACTTAAAATATCAGCAGTATCAAGCACACAACCATCATTTAAAATCACTCGTATAGATTGCAAGGTATTATAAGAATTCTGTTGTACCCCACAGCACATTCCACTTGAGTTGTTATTAACGATCCCACCAATTTGCGCTGCTGCCAAAGTGGCTGGATCAGGTCCTATTTTTTTAGCAAAGGGTTTTAAAAGTTCATTGGCATTTTGCCCTATTACTCCACAATCAAGCCTTATTGAATGTACATTTTTATCAATGGTAATATTTTGCCAAGAATGATCAAGTATAACCAAAATGCTTTCACACGAACTTTGTCCGCTTAAACTTGTCCCTGCACCACGAAAACATAGAGGAGTATTATATTTGTTTGAAAGTTTATAAGCTTGGATAATTTCTGCTTCATTTTGTACCATTACTACAAGCTGTGGTACATAGCTATAACACGAGGCTTCAACGCCATAACAAAAACGTCTCAAATAATCTTTATAAATTCTTTCTTTAAAAATTTTTTTTGCTTCTTTATAGAAACCATTGTAATCCTGCATTGCATTTCCTTTTTTTTGTATAAACAGCGTAAAATCATACTCTTTATTTCAAAAAAAGACAACCTCATTAACAATAAAAGCTCTGCTATGAAAGATTGTTATAAATACCCATACAACTTAGAAAAAATAAGAAAGAGAATAAAAGCTATGAGAGCTAAAAAAAGAAAACAAAGTAAGCCTTTTTTCTTACAAAGAATAAAGGCTTCTATTAATTGAGCAATGAAAGATTCTAGCATTGTAACTCCACTATTTTATTTTCATAACCTAATTATTCAAGCATTTGCTAAAAGTTCTTTTAAAAGTTTATTTTTTGCTTGATTGTGGAATTTTTTGAGGCAATCTGGATTTTGTACTTGATAGTTATTTTTCTTTTGTGAAAGACTAATTCTTGTAGCACTATAATCTGCATCTACTTCAATATAAGTACGTTCATTTCGTTTTTCAACTAGAGCTCCTTTTGCCTCATCGTAGATAAACTTTATATCATATTCCACCCATTTTGTAATGATGGGAATAGTATAAAAAATAGGTAAACTATCTTCTTCTTCTCTGGTCAAACGTTCAATACGCCTGTATTTTATGTGTGAGGTTTGCACTACTTGTTTATGAGCTTTTTCCTCATAGATAAAACTAGTGGTGTCTGATATGATTTTTTGGGACAAAGTTTCAGCTTGAACGGAAGTAAAACTTTCTTCATAGTATTCAAAAACAGAAAAACAATTTGCACCTCCAGCAAATAAAACCCTATTAGTTGGTGTAAATGTAGTATTTTGAATTTCCATTATCTTTACTCCCTATTAAAATCTATAAAAACTTTGAAACGCTCTTTGAGCTTCGTTTAAAAATGGCTGTCCTGCCTTATTAATCGAATCGGTAAAAACGCTTTAACCAAGTCAAACACTTTTTAATACTCTTTGCAACATTTCATCTTGTTGGTATTTTGTTGAGATAGTGTTTGATTTTATATGATGGGTGGAATTGTGCATAGAATCATTCTTTTGTATTCCGCTAGAAGTTTCAAGTAAAAACATTTCAAAAAGATTTTGTATGTTTGCAGCATACTGTTCATAGTACAGATTTATAGAATGAGTAAACATATTGCTAATGTTTTGCTCTTGTGAAATTGTTTGGGTAAAATTGCGTACATTTTGAGATTCCTCAAGTTTTTCAGATTCAAACTCTCTTTTGGCTATCAATTCAAGGATTTCTAAGTGTTTATAAAATGTATCAAAAAAACTTGACGAAGAATCTTGTCCATCTATCTTTTTTTTCAAAAACCCAAAATAATTATCTGTATCTCCTCTTACATAGTCTTTTGCAAGTTCATCTAAGGATCTTTGAGCGTCTTGATTAAAAAAACCAGAATATCTTCTTGTTGTCATAGAATTCGCCAATCTCTTATCTTCTTCATTTGTAATCAAAAATTCCATAAAAAGTTTTGATATATTTATTTTCTCGCCTTTTGAATCTATAAATTCGCTAGAAGCAGAAACATATTTTCCATCATAATGAATCTTTACTTCAAAAAAATCAATATTTTTATCTTTCATATAGTCTTGATGACTGAATAATTCGTCCGATAAAAACTTAAGTAATTGTTTTTGTTGTTCTTTGCTTAAAGAATGCCACTCAACCTTTTCATTTGTATCAGCATTACTAAGCGAATTTAAAGCATTAGCAATCTTGGGAAAATTCTCTTTAGCAAGGTCTTTAGCAGGAAGCAAAGATTCAAGATCTTCTTTAATGTTTTCAAGAGTATTGTTTGCTTTTGTTTCTTGCATTATTTCTTGCTCTTTTTGTATTTCACTATTTTTTACTTGAAGTTCTTTTTCCAAGTTTTGTTGAAAATTTGTCTTATTTTCAAGATTGTATGTTGAAAAAGAATTTGTTTGATTGCGAATGTGATTTGACAATGGATTGAATGTTTGAAAGCTTAAGTTCATTGCTTACTCCTTAAAAATTTATTCTACAAAGAAACAAGCAAAAAGTGTGCCATATTTTATGGCAACTTAGAATCTATTACGATCAAGGACTGCCCTTTCATATCTTTTATAGGCATTATATCCTTCTGTAATGGCTCTGCTTGCATACACTATTTTTGGATCAAAATTGTATACTTGTTTTTCAGTAAAAGCTAAAGCTTTATTTAAATGATTTGTAATTTTTGGTTTGTGTGTTTTAAAATCATAAGGGATAAAAAGATATTCGTACCCGCTATAATTAAAAAATCTAGGATGTTCTGTATAGCTTCTATACTCTACTTTAAAATAAGTAAAACCATAAAGTTTATCAAGCTGGTCAGGATGAACTTCACCTCTAGCTATAAATGAGCCATAAACATTCCCCAAAGAATCGTGTTTTAAATTTTTTGTATCAACTAAACCTGTTATCCAGTAATATCCTCCCTTAACCTGTGCCATTTCTTCATCATTTAAAAGTTTTACACCTTGAGAATTCGAATGTAAAGTACCATTACTTGCTAAAGCAAGTACATCTTTTGCATTGAGTGTACTAAGGCTTAGAAAGAATAAAACCAAACAAAGTTTTTTCATTTTTTACTCCTTTAATTGTTGTTTAATGTTTTATTATTAAGGAATAAAATAAATTTTGTCTTAAAAATTAAATAAAAATTTGATAGATTTTTTGTACTTAAATCACTCAAATAAGGAATTTGTAAATGAAAAAAATCATTCTTCTTTTGCTTTGTACTCTGCATAGTTTCGCTTCTGACCCTATTACAATAGACAGCTTGTTTAAAAGACAATTAGGACTAAGAAGCATTAGCACTTTAGAATACATCAGCAGTGGCAATACTGATTTTTACAAAACCTATCCTTATGTCAGTGCTTATAATGATGGCAAAAACTATACAGACAACCGCCAACTTTCCTTGCGTCAAACTTTGGTTTATTCTCTACACAAAAGCTTTGATCTAAGCTTGAGTGCTAGAGGAAGTTATGTGAGTAGTGATTATAGAACGGTAACTGGAGCTAGAGCAACAAGCGATACTTTGGAATTCAATTCTTTCAATCTGGGTTTTATTTATACGACTTCAAGTATTAGGGATTTCATTCCTCAATTTTCTTTTGATTTTAGCTTGTTTGATCGTATAAAAATGCTTGATGAAAAGAAAAATTTTACTGCTAAATCAGCTTCCTTGCAATTTGCTCTAAAAAGATATACAGACCCTTTGGTTGCTATGTAGGAATAGCATATAATGCTAATTTATATTTTAATGCAGGAAAGATTAACTTTGGAAATGCTCTTTTTGCAGGGTTTAATGGCTCTGTAATTCTTAGTCCTAAGGTTTCGCTTGATTTGGGTTTTCAACAAAGCTTTCAAGAAGCAAGCAAACACAATGGTACAAAATACACTCAAAATTATTCCATTCCTACTCTTTCTTTAGGATTTACTTATAGTTTAACCGACAGGAGTGCCCTGTCAATTTCAGGTGCTTCAAGTAGTTCTTCCTCTGCACCAAATTCTGTTGTTTCTTTAAGCTTGTGGAGGAAATTTTAAGCAGTGAGTAAAATACAATATACACTCTCACTTTGTTTTTTTATTCTTAGTACTGCAAATGCTGATTTTATAGTCAAATCGATGAGTGAGTTAAAGAATGAAAAATTTATTCGTCAAAAATATGAAGAATCTTGCGGGACTTCAAGTCTGGCAAATCTGCTTAATCTTTTTTCTTTTAAACAATACAGCGAAGCAGATATTCTCAAAGTTTTACAAAACAAGACTAGTATGCTTTCTTTTTTAGAGCTTAAAAATACAGCTTTAAAACTTGGCTTTGAAAGCGATGGTTATGAGCTTGATACTAAAGAATTTGAATTTCTTACTTTACCTGTGATAGCAAAGATAGAAAAAGATCCAAGATATCCCCATTTTGTTGTAGTGCAAAATTTACAAGGTGATTTTGTTTCTATTACTGATCCAAATTTCGGTGTTTATATTGCTACGAAAAACGAATTTTACTCTCTATGGGGCAAGAAAAAAGGTTTTGTTCTTGTTGTTGTGCCAAAGAAATTTACTAATTATAACCTACAAAAACCTTTCTTTTTTGGTAGTTTTTTACTGGATAAAAACAAAAGAGGATTCTAACTTTTTCTTGCATTTAAGAGTACGCTTATTATGATAAGAACAAAAGAAAAAACATCAAGCCAAGTATAAGGAGTTTGAAAAAAGAAAAAACTCATACAAGCCGCAGCAACAGGTTCTATACAAGCTATCATACTTGCTTTTACAGCTCCTATATATTCTAAACCTTTAAGATACAGGCAAAATGCCATTATAGTACCTATAAAAATTATACCACCCATTGCCAAAAAAGAATCAAAACTGAATTGATATTCAAAAAGTTTTGGACCAAGTAAAATAAAAAGAAATAAAGAAGATATGAGACTTGCAAAACCCATAACACAAAAAAGTCCATATTTTTGAAAAAGAGTTCTTGCGCTTAAAGAATAAAACACTATACCAAAAGCTGCGATAATCCCCCATACTAAGCCTAAAAAATTTACATTAAGTGATTTAAAATCCCCACCACTAGCAAGAAAAAATAACACTACAAATATCAAAAACAAAGCAATAATTTCATCTCTCTTTGGAAATTTTTTCTCTTTAAAACAAAGAAAAAGCATAATAAACAAAGGAGCGCTGTATTGTATCATCGTAGCTGTTCCCGCATCTGTATAAGAAATAGCTTTAAAATAACTATATTGGGTGAGTAAAAGACCAAAAAAAGCGAAAAAGACTAAGGAAAAACTTTCTTCTTTTGAGAGAAAAAGTCTCAAATTCCTTTTTTTAATACTTAAAAGACTTAAAAAAATTCCACTGAAAAAGAGGCGGCAAAAACTTATCCATTCGACTGTGTAATAATTTTTGAAAAGATATTCTGCTAAAATTCCAGAAATAGCCCAAGAAATCCCTCCGCTTAGAACTAAAAACACACCTAGCACATATTTCCTTTCAAGTTAAATTATACATTATTTTTGAGATTTAAGCTATAATTATATTTTATTATAAGGAAAATGATGACCTACTTAGAAATACAAGGCAATAATTCTTTAAACGGCACAGTTCGCATTAGCGGTGCAAAAAATGCCGCCTTACCTCTTATAGTTTCAAGCATTTTGGCAAAAAATGAAGTGCGGATAAATAATGTCCCCAATGTGGCTGATATTAAAACTTTACTTTCATTACTCCAAAATTTAGGAGCAAAAACATTTTTTCAAGACTCTCAAGTTCTTTTAGATACAAGCACACTTAATCAAACCATAGCCAAATATGACATAGTACGAAAGATGAGAGCTTCTATACTCACCTTAGGACCTCTACTTTCACGTTTTAGACACTGCGAGGTATCACTTCCTGGAGGCTGTGCCATAGGACAAAGACCTATTGATTTACACCTGTCTGCTCTTGAAAAAATGGGAGCGAAAATACAAATTCAACAAGGGTATGTTGTTGCAAGCGGGACTTTAAAAGGTGCTGAAATCATTTTTGATAAAATTACAGTTACAGGAAGTGAAAATATCATTATGGCTGCTGCTTTAGCAAGAGGAAAAACAAGACTTATTAATGCGGCAAAAGAACCCGAAGTAGTACAGCTTTGCGAAATTTTAGCAAATTCAGGGCTTGAGATAAAAGGCATAGGAACAAATGAGCTTGAAATAGAAGGTACATATGGTGAATTACTGCATTTTAAAGATTGCACTGTTATACCTGATAGAATTGAAGCTGGAACATATCTTTGTGCTGGAGCAATTGTAAATTCTCAAATTACTTTAGAAAACATCAATATAAACCATCTCAACGCCATTATAGCAAAACTCCATCAAATGGGATTTCGAACTTTCAATGAGGGAAATACTCTGACTTTATTTCCAGCTGAAAAAATAAAGGCTGTTGAAATTCTTACAAGTGAATACCCGGGTTTTCCAACAGATATGCAAGCGCAATTTATGGCTTTAGCATTAAAAGCCAATGGAACAAGCATTATTGACGAAAGGCTTTTTGAAAATCGTTTTATGCACGTGAGCGAACTTCTACGAATGGGGGCTGATATTAAACTCAATGGGCACATTGCAACTATAGTTGGCACGAAAGAATTAAATGCAGCTGATGTTATGGCAACAGATTTAAGAGCCTCTTCGGCTCTTGTTTTAGCGGCTTTGGCTGCCAAAGGCACAAGTAGAATCCATAGAATTTACCATTTAGATAGAGGATATGAAAATTTAGAAACAAAACTTAGCAATTTGGGAGCAAAAATTACAAGGCTACAAGAATGAAAAATATATATGAAATTTTAGATTTTTTACAAAAACATATTCAAGCAGTAGATGGCTTTGAACTGCTTTCCCTTGAACAAGCAAAAGGTCGTATCTTAGCTGAAGATATATTTGCAAGAAAAGATGTACCAAGTTTTGATAATTCAGCACTTGATGGCTATGCTTTTAATTTTGCAGACAAACATAAAGCTTTAGAAATACAAGGGACTATTTTTGCTGGCGATAAAAGAACTTATACCTTAAAAGAAGGTCAATGCTACAAAATAATGACAGGTGCTTTAATGCCAAAAAATGCAGATACTATACTTAGGATTGAAGATGAGAAATTAGAAAACAGCAAACTCCTTATCAGCAAAGATGTACAACAATATAATGCTTACAGATACAAAGGCGAGGAAATCAAAAAAAATGAACTTTTGCTTAGCAAGCATACAAAACTCAACAGTGCTATGATAGCTTTACTTGCTGCACAAGGAATTTATAAGATTGTAGTAAAAAGAAAAATTCGCATAGGAGTTTTTTCAAGTGGTGATGAACTTAAAGAACCTTGGCAGGAGTGTGATGAAAAAAGTATTTATAATGCAAATGCTTTTGCTTTAAATGCTTTGCTTGAAAATCCGTGCTTTGAGCTTAGTTATCTTGGTATTATAAAAGACGAGTTGCAAACCACAAAAGAAGCTTTAGATAATATGCATTTTGATTTGCTTTTAAGCAGTGGTGGAGCAAGTGTTGGTGAAGCTGACTTTATGGAACAAGCTTTAAATGAACTTAATTTCAACCTTCTTTTTCAAGGAGTAAAAGCACGTCCAATAAGCCCGACAAAATTGTATCAAAAAAACACTCTTTTAGTTTTGCTTTTGCCCGGAAATCCTATGTCAGCCTTTTTATCCTGCTTTATTTTTGGACTTCATATAGCTTGTATATTAAGCGGAAATCGCAATAAAAATCTCAAATTTAAAGCTAAAATGGGAATGAATTTGCAAGTTAAAAGTGGAAGAAATAATTGTATTTTGGGAAATGTAATCGATGGTATTTTCTTTCCCACAAATGAACACAAATATAGTCCTGCTATGATAAAACCATTAATCCAAAGTACTTTTTTACTTATCAGCGACGAAAAGCTAAGTGAATTAAAAATCGATGATGAGATTGAACTTTTAATGTTGTAAATAAATTGACAAAAAAAGCCAAATACACTATAATTGATATTCTTGCGGGAATAGCTCAGGGGTAGAGCACAACCTTGCCAAGGTTGGGGTCGCGAGTTCGAATCTCGTTTCCCGCTCCATTTATTCTTTCTTTTTAGGACGAAAAGCTTTAATTATTTCTTCATTTGTTTCTATAAAAGCACCACCTATTAAATCTATACAATAAGGTATAGCGGAAAATACAGCTTCCAAGCATTGCGATATAGCTTTAGGATTGCCCGGTAAATTAAGAATTAAAGATTTTCCGCGAATTCCAGCACTTTGCCTTGAAAGTATAGCAGTGGGAACAAATTGCAAACTTGCCTGACGCATTAATTCACCAAAACCGGGCAACATTTTATCACAAACTTTTTCAGTAGCCTCCGGAGTTACATCACGTAAAGCAGGCCCTGTACCCCCACTTGTAATAATTAAATCACATTTTTTTTCATCAGCAAGAAAAAATAATTTTTGAACGATATTTTTATATTCATCGGGTATGAGTTCCTTATGATAAATAATGTCGTTTTTTATATATAAATTTAATACCCTTTGTACTTCTGGAGTAGCTTTATCTTCATATACTCCACTACTTGCTCTATCGCTTAATGTAAGTATGCCTATTGTAATGATTTGCATTTGAATTCCTTTTTAAAGCCAACCTTTTTTCTTAAAAAAAATCACTGGCAAAATAATAGAGATCAGCATCACACAAAGCACAATAGGATACGCATAATAAAATCCAAGTTCAGGCATAAATTTGAAATTCATTCCATATATAGTACCTATTAAAGTCGGCGGCATCATAGCTACAGTTGCAACAGTGAAAAGTTTAATTGTTTTATTTTGTTCTATATTAATTTGAGAGGCAAGAATTGTTTGGATATTATCTAAAATATTAAGCTGGGAAACACTGAATTCCACAAGCGAATTTAAATCTTTTAAAACTATAGTAAGATTTTGTTTTATATCTTTATCTATCTTATCGCTCTTAAGTAAAGAAGTCATAGCGCGTCTCTTATCAAAAAGAGAATCTCGCACACGCATATTAAGCTCTTGGAGACTTGAAATATCTTTAAGCATTTCATCATAGCTGTATTCATTCTTTTTTTCTAAAACGCTAATGCGAAGTCTTCTTGCTTCTTTATCAACTAACTCAAGCAAATCAGCATCTTTCTCTACTCTCACTTCAAAAATTTTATCGATAATATCAAAACCATCTTCAAAATTTTTAGGACTTACTAAAATCCGTGCTTGAATTTCTTCAAAAGTGCTAAATTCATTATATCTTATAGTAAATAAAATATTTTTTGTGCTAACAAAACTTACAATTTCTGTATTAAGATCTATGGAATTATTATTTTCATATTCTTTAAAGGCTCTTACTAAAAAATGTGCATTGATAGTAATAGTAGTACTGTCTTCCCAATATTTTGAACTAAGCTCTATCTCTTCTCTTTCTTCTTTACTTGGAAATTCAAGATTAAAACAAGAAGAAATAAAAGCAATTTCATCGCTACTTGGATGAAGTAAATCGATCCATAAGATATTATCAGGCAAACTTTCATTTTCTAATTTAAAATTGATTCTTTGTACTAAAGCATTTTCAGTTTTTACATAAATATAAAGCATTTTTTCCCTTTTTTACTATTATAACTTTGTTTTACTTAAAAATTTGTTTTTTCTAAAACTTCAAAATATGCTTTTTCTAAACTCTCTAATTTGTTTTGAGCTTGTTGCAATCTTTCATAAACAGCAACAATGTCTCTATCAGTATATTCCTTAGTCTCATAAAGCTGTGAATTTAAAGAAACAATTTCTCGTTCTAAATTCTCAATTTGATCAGGATATTTTTCTAAAATTTCATTTTCTTTGTAACTGAGTTTTTGAGTCTTTTTTTCTTTTAAGTTTAATTTAGTATTTTTCTCATTTTTAAGAGTGCTTACAAAATACTCAAACCCATCTAAATCATCTTTCAATTCTAAATATTCGGTATATGATGTGTGTACAATTTCTATATTTTCATCTTCAAAAATATACATTTTGTTGGCAATCTTATCTACAAAATATCTATCGTGAGATGCAAACAAAATAGCACCTTTAAAGTCTAAAAGATACTCTTCTAAAATGTTAATAGTAGCAAGATCCAAATCATTTGTCGGCTCATCTAAAATAAGTACATCATATTTCTTTGTAAAAAGTAAAGCTAAAGCTAGGCGACTTTTCTCACCACCACTTAAAACACCAACATTTGTTTGTAAAAATTCTTTAGGAAATAAAAAGCTCTTTAAATACCCATAAATGTTCATATTTTTTTCTCCAATCTGGACTCTGTCGCCACCATTTGGACAAAAAATTTCAAGCAAAGTTTTGTTTGTATTAATAAGACTTTTTGCTTGATCAAAATACCCCATTTCAAGTTCTGCACGTTGTATTTCCCCGTCATAATCTTGCATATGCCCTAAAAGCATTTTCAAAAAAGTCGATTTTCCACAACCATTTTTTCCAACTATAGCTATACGCTCACCTTGTAAAATTCGTGCATTAAAATCCTTAAAAAGTACTCTTTTAGCTATAATTTTACTAACATTTTTTAACTCAAAAAGCATTTTTCTACGATTGAATTTGTTTTCTGAATTTGCATTCAAAGCAGCCCTTGAAAGTTCAAGTCTTAATTTTTTAATCTCATTAGGATTTTTCTTTGCCTGCTCTCTCATTTTTAAAATTCGCTCTTTACGACCCTCGTTTCTTTTCAGTCGTGCCTTAACGCCTCTTTTTAACCATTCTTCCTCGCTTTTTAAATGCTTTAAAAGTGTCTCATAACTTTTAGTAAGACTTTGCAAAAGCTGATTTTTCTTATTTAAATACTGCATATAACCACCTTGAAAAACGGTTATTTTTCCAGCTTCAAGCTCCACGCATTTTTCAGCTACGGTATCTATAAAATGTCTGTCGTGAGAGATGAAAATAACACACATTTTTGAAGATTTTAATATTTTTTCTAAAAAGTCTGTCATAGCAATATCAAGATGATTCGTAGGTTCATCAAGTAATAAAATATCAGGATTTTGAAGTAATAAAATACAAAGTCCTATACGCCGAATTTCTCCTCCGCTTAAAGTGCAAACGGGACTTTGTTTAAAATCTAAAAGCCCAAATTCTTTTAAAATTCTATCAATTTTAACTTCTATATTCCAAGCATCTTTACTTTCTATAAAAGCTATTACTCTGTCAATTTCTTTCAATAAGAGAGTATTTTCTGGTTCCTTGGCTAATTTCTCTTGTAAAAGATTGTATTGTGCTAAACTTGAATAAATTTCATTGAGTTCTTGTTGAATAAGCTCATTAATACTAATACTTTTTTCAAATTCAACATTTTGATTTAAAAAAGCTATGCTTTTGTTGTTTTGTCGTATTATTCTGCCATCATCAAGAGCGAGTGAGCCTAAAAGAATTTTTAAAAAGGTTGATTTTCCTTCACCATTTTTTCCAATAATAGCGATTTTTTCATTTTCCTGAACACTAAAATTGACTTGTTCTAAAACAATTTTTTCACCGAATTTTTTACTTGCATTTCTTAAATCAATCAATGCCATTTATATGCTTTTAGAATGTAAAAGACTAAATCTCAACGTAGCGTACAAAAATACATACTTCAAGCTCATCAAGCTCATCAAGTACTTCTCTTTGTACTTTCTCATCAACTAAAACTACTGCTAAAGCACTTCCAAAGCCGTCTCTACCAAGTCTAAAATCTGCTATATTAATATTTTTAGAAGCTAAAACTGAACTTATTTTAGCAATGACTCCGGGTACATCTTTATTCTTAAAAATAATCATTTTCCCTTTTGGTTTGAAGTCTGTTTTAAAGCCATCAAAACCAACAATTCTTTGTTCGTTTTCATTAAAAACGGTACCAGAAACACTAGTATGCGAATTATCTGTAACAATTTTTACGCTTAATTTATTATTATAGCCACTGTTTGGCAAAGTTTCACAATGTAATTTTATACCTTTTTCTTTAGCGACAAATTCAGCATTTACATAATTGATCTTTTCGCCTAAAATTCCACCTAATGCACCAACAACTGCAAAAGCAAGCATAGAATTTACATATTCTCCTATTATACCTTCAGCTTCTAATTTAATACTTTTAATGACATTTTTATCAATTTGCGTAGCTAAAAATGCCATTTTTGAAACAAGTTCTATATAAGGCTCGACAAAAGGCGGTAAATCTTCAGTTTTAACCGGTAAATTTAAAGCATTTGGGTATGCCACACCTCTAGCAGCACTTAATGCCTGTTCACAGGCTTGTTTTGCAATATTTTCTTGACTTTCTAAGGTATTAGCTCCTAGATGGGAAGTTACAGAAATATTTTCAAATTCCAAAAGAGGATTGTCCGTCGCTGGCTCCTTGTCAAAAACATCGATTCCAAGCCAAGCTATTTTACCATTTTTCAAACCCTCGCACAAAGCTTCTTCGGTATAAAGTCCGCCTCTTGCACAATTAATTAAACGCACGCCATTTTTCATCTTAGCAAGTTCCTTTACCCCTATCATTGCATTTGTTTCTTTTGTTTTTGGAGTATGTATGGTAATAAAATCGCTTTGAATAAGAATTTCATCTAAAGTTTTAGCTTGTTGCATATCCAAATCTGTAATTTTAGAAGAACTAATATAAGGATCAAAAGCGAGAATTTTCATTCCAAAAGCTTTAGCACGAATCCCCACTCTTGAGCCTATATTGCCAAAACCTATAATTCCCAAAGTTTTCCCTTTAAGTTCAATACCGTACCATCTTTCCCTCTCCCATTTCCTTTGAATTTTTAAGAAATTATGTGCATTTACAAAACTTCTTGCAGAAGTAAGAAGATGCGTCATTGTAAGTTCAACAGCAGCAATAGTATTTGCTGTTGGGACATTCATCACTATAACGCCACGTTTAGAACATTCTGCCACATCAACATTATCTACGCCTACCCCAGCACGTACTAAGGCTTTAAGCTTTTTTGCGTGATTTAAAAATTGCACATCTACATCAGTAGAGCTCCTAGTGATAGCAACATCTACATCAGCTAATAATTCTAAAAGTTTATCTTTTGGTATCTTTTGAGCTTCAATAAGTTCTGTATTTTCATCCTTTTTTAAAAGCTCTATTCCAGTATCTAAAATAGCATCACATATTATAATTTTTTTTTTCATAGCCATATTTCCTTTGCTTTAGCATTAATTTTATATTTTTTCAATTCTTCAATAATTTCTTCAATCAAATTTCTATTCTCTGTATTTATAAAAATTTCAGGAGTACTGTCTAAATCGATAAAAATTTCAGGACTCTCTCTGGATTTTAACAAAAAATATTTGACTTCGAAAGAGTTTAAAACCTGTTTTAAACAAAAAAGAGAATAGATGTCATATTTATTAACAATCAACTGATAATATTTTGTTTTCTCTGTCAGCTCGCTTGTGTCTATATCAAAATGCAACATAAACTGCTCAGCGGCAGGAGTAAAATTACGTTGAGGTAATTCGATAAGTTTTTCCTGCCAGGTTTTTTCAACTATTTTATTTTGATTTATATTGTTATATTCGTTGATTATTTTTGCGGTAAGGTTAGATGTAAAATCAGGATTTGTCCGAAAATTCCAAAGCAATAAAAAAACAACAACACATAAAACAAGCAATAAAACGATTAAAATACCTATACTCAAGTACTGCTTCATATTAAGATAATTGGTCTTTGATGACATCACCTAATGTTATTTTATCATCGTTGTTAATCCTGTTTAAATCCTCACGTTCTTTTAATTTTACAAGATTCTTAATACTTAAACGAATTCTATTTTTTTTCTCATCAATAAAAATAATTACAGCTTCAATATCATCACCGGGGTTTAAATTCTCAAATTTTGCTACACTAATATCTTCTTTATGAATAAGAGCATCGACATTTTTACTTAATTCTACAAAGACTCCAAAATCCTTAATGTCGCGAATTTTTCCTTTAACCATATCGCCTAATTTATGATTTTTGGCATATTCTTGAATTGGACTTTCGCTAAGCTCTTTAACACTTAAAGATATTTTTTGATTTTCCTCATCAATTTTGATAATCTTAACCCTTACTTGTTCTCCTGTTTTAAACAAATCTTTACACTTATCATTGCGATTCCAAGAAACATCTTCATTATGCAAAAGTCCTTCTATACCTTCAAGCTTCACAAAAGCACCAAAAGAAGTCGTTGAAGTAATGACGCCATTTACAATATCACCAAGCTTATGGTTTTTTACAAAAATATCAAAAGGTTTGGCAAGTAAATTTCTTAAAGACACTCTTAATCTTCTTTCATTTGAATTTATTTCTATCACTTCTACATCAATTTCCTGTCCTTTAGAAATATAATCTTTGGGATTTTTAATATTTTTATCCCAAGAGATTTCACTAATGTGTAAAAAACCCTCTATATCATTTCCTAAATCCACAAAAGCACCATAAGGTTCAATATTTGAGACAATAACCTTAATAGTATCACCTACTTCTAAGTTATCTTTAATTTCGCTCCAAGGATCAGGCAAAGCAGCTTTAATTGATAAAGATAAATGCTTGCGTTCTTTGTCATATTTTATAACCTTGACAGGTACCTTATCGCCTTCTTTGTATAACATACTAGGATTTACAGGTCCCTTATATGAAATCTCACTGTAATGTACAAGTCCATCAACACCGCCAACATCGACAAACATACCATAAGTGGTAATTTTTTTTACTATACCTTGAATGGCACCTTGTTGTTGAGAAATCATATCAATAAGTTCTTTACGTTTTTTTCTCTCATCGTCAAGAATTTTTTTACGAGACACAATAATGCTTTGCTCTTCTTTATCAATTTTAATAATCTTTACTTTAAATTTTTTACCAAGACTATTACTCATTTCTTTAAAACCATATTGAGACTTCGGTAAGAAAAATTCTACATCATCTTCATTAATAACTACGAGCCCACCTTTGTTTTTACCAGTAACTTTTACTTCTAAAATAATTTCATCATCTTTATAATTTTCTATAAATTTAGCTACTTTCTCTTTTCTTAAAGCTTTCATATGAGAGAGGAGAGATTTTCCACCACGAGAACCTATAATAGCAACTTTTATGGTGTCATTAACGCCAAATGACATTGTATTGTTTTCATCTTGAATTTCACTAAGTGGCAAAATACCTTCTGATTTTCTGCCTATATCTATATAAACTTCATCATTCCTGATATCTACAATCACACCTTCAGTAACAGCTTCCTGTTTTTCTCTATCAAATTCTTCTAAAAGCTGCCCAAAATCCTCATCTTCAAGATAATCATCTGCGTTGCTTTGAATCTTTTTATTCACCCCGCTCATCATTTTCCTTTTCTTAAGACAATATAATATGCTTCTATTATATCTTATTTTTGTGTAATTCGCGTTAATTCTTTATTATTTTTTTTAATAGTAAATCTTTTACAAATTAAAACTTTCTATTTTTTCCACAACTTCACGAATAATCCAATCAGGAGTACTCGCTCCAGCACTAATGCCACAATGTCGTTTTTGCAAAAACCATTCTTTTTGCAATTCTTCACTTCTTTCAATAAGATAGCTATGAGGACAATTGCTTTGAGCGATTAAAAAAAGTTGCTTTGTATTTGCAGAATTCTTCCCTCCAACAACAATCATTACATCACTTCTCAAAGAAAGCTCTTTAACAGCATCTTGATTCTTAAAAGTTGCATCGCAGATAGTGTTAAAAACACGCACTTCTTTTACTCGCAATATTAAGAAATTGACTATCTCCATAAAATCTTGCACTTTTTTTGTTGTTTGACTTACTACGGCAATTTTATGAGGTAATTTTTTATCTTCTAGTTCTTTAATATCTAAAATAACATAAGCTTTTGTGCTTACATAGCTTTTTACCCCTTTTACTTCTGGATGATTTTCATCTCCAAAAATGACCACCTCATATCCTTCATTGCTCATTTGTTCGCAAATTTGTTGTGGTTTTGTTACAAAAGGACAAGTAGCATCATAAATTTCAATATTCTTTTTCTTTAATTCGGTCAAATCTTGTTTAGTGATACCGTGAGTTCTAATGATAGCTTTCTTTTCATTATTTAAAGCGTGAATGCTGTCTAGGGTTTTTACATTAAAATCCTTTTGCAAACGTAAAATTTCTTCATTATTATGAATCAATGGTCCAATCGTAACTGCATCTTTAATATGTTCAGCTTTTTTAATTGCTCTTTTAACACCAAAGCAAAAACCATAATTTTTCGCCAATTCAATAAGCAATTTCTACTCCCAAATCAGATAAGAGTTCTTTAAACTTTGGAAAAGAAGTTTTAATACACTCACTCTCATCAATCTCCATCCCACATACTAAACCCAATACAGCAAAACTCATTGCTATACGATGATCTCCAAAACTCTCTATTTTTGCAAATTTTGGTATTCCGCCTTTAACACAAAAACCATCATCAAGTTCTTTAGCTTCTATACCACATTTTTGCAAATTTAACACGACAGCTTTGATTCTATCACTCTCTTTTACGCGCAGTTCTTTAGCATTTCGCAAAACACTTTCTCCTTTTGCACAAGCAAAAGCAATAGCAAGAGCAGGAGCTTCATCAATAAGCCAAGAAATATTTTCACTAACTTGTACTGCACGGAGATGGCTAAAACTTGCACAAATTTCACCCACAGTTTCAAAATGGTTTTCAAGAATTGTTAATTCTATATTCGCACCCATATTCTGTAAAACTGTATAAGCTTGAATGCGAGTAGGATTTAACAAAACATTGCGGATACAAATTTTAGAATCTGGTACAAGCAAAGCGGATAAAACAAAATAAAAAACTGATGAAGGATCATTTGGTATAGTAATATCAAGATTTTTTAAAGGTTTTGTAAGTGGAAAAATTTCAAGACTTAATCCATCTTCAGAACGAATCAAAGGCGCATTCATAGCTTCAAGCATATTTTCACTATGATTACGACTGAGAGAAAGTTCTTTAAATCTTGAAGGAGTTTTAGCATTAAAACCTGCTAAAATCATCGCTGTTTTCACTTGTGCTGATGAAATTTCACTTGTATATTCAAATCCTTCAAGTTTAGAACCTTCTATACATAAAGGGGCCAAATTGGCTTCATCTCTGCCATAAATTTTTGCTCCTATTTGTTTTAAAGGCTCACTAATTCTTTTCATAGGCCTATTATTTAAATATTTATCCCCGCTTAAAACAAAAAAACCAGAAATACCGCTTAAAAACCCTATCATTAAACGCATAGTTGTTCCGGAATTTCCACATTCTAAAACAGAATTTACAGATTCAATTTTTTTTGGAGCTACTATACTAATTTCATTTCCTATTCTTTTAACGCTTGCGCCTAACTTTTCAACAAGCTGTAATGTATGTAAAGTATCCTCTGCTAGTAGATAATTTTTCGCCCTATTTTCTCCACTAGATAAAAGAGAGAAAATACTAAAACGATGTGAAATACTTTTATCTGCAGCTATATTTGAAAGCGTGGCATTAAGAGGTTTGCAAATTTTTTGAATTTTCATCGTAGTTGAAGACCTAATGTTTGAAAGCTTTGTAAAATCTTATCCATACATAAAACAACTTCACTATCCTCTAAGGTTTTATCTTGCGCTCTAAAAACAAAATGAAGAGTTAAACTGTATGAGTCTTTTAAAGTCTCATCATTATAAATATCTACCACTCTAAAACTTTCGAGTAAATCTAATTGTAAATTTTGAATGCAGTTTTTGATTTTTTCATACTCGTAATCTTTTGAAATAAGAATGCTTAAATCTCTACTTATACTTGGAAATTTAGAATACAAACGAACCTGTTTTCGTTCTTGCTGTATCAATTCACAATCAAATTCGCAAACATAAGTTTTAGTCAAGTTTTTTTTACGCTCTAATTGCAAATGCAAACGACCGATAAAACCTATATGCACTCCATTTATGATAAGTTTTGCTTGCTCATAAGGACTTAAAAAAACATAATCAGAATTTTGAAGTTCAAAGTCTCCTACAATATTTTTGACATCAAGTAAAAAATCATAAAAATTGACAAAATCAGGTTTTGCTTTATTTGAAATTTTAGCTTCTTCTTTGTAACCACAATGTATTAAAGCCATACGTTCGCGTTCTTTATTATCGCTAGTAAAAACAATACCGCTTTCAAAAAGTTTAATCATTTTTTTTGAATTTTTCACATTAAGACTTGCCGCATTTAATAAATGATTTAAAAGCGTTGTTCTTAAAGTGTTTAATTCCTCTGTTATAGGATTTATAAGCTTAAGTTTTGCTTGCTCAAAACCAAAATCTTCAAGTTCTTTTTGATTGTCTAAAATATAATGCAAACTTTCAAAATACCCATTATTCGCAGCTTTTTCTCTTAATTTAAGAAGTTTTTTATACTGTTTATAATTTTGATTGAAACGATTTTTTTCAACAAATTCTAAAGGCTTAGAAGTAATATTATCAATACCAACCATTCGGACTATTTCTTCACAAATATCAGCTAAATTTTTGATATCAGGTCTATGCAATGGTGCTTTAACATTAATAAGCTTTTTATTGGAAAAAATCAATTCAAATCCTATCTTTTTTAGGATTCTTAAAATTTCATCTTTATCAACATCTTGACCTATCATAACATTAATATCTTCAATATTTAAAGCTATAATAGGAAATTTTTTATTGTTTGAAATTTGCTGTGATGAGCTATAAATATCTGCATTTGAAATAAGCTGCAATTGAGAAAGTAAAAAATCTATCCCTAAATGCAGTCTCGGTTCGCTTCCTCGAAAACTCCTATAAAGAATTTTCTCATCTTGGATTTTATAGCTTTTTTTTGCTTTAGCAATAACAGAAGGATCTGTATAATGTGCTTCTATTATGACTATTTTACTTTTTTCATCACATTTACCTATAGGTTCTTGATAAATCCCACTCACGCTTAAAAGTTGATTTTTACAAGAAACTGTACTCTCTCCTTTTTTTGCTTTTTGTATATTGAATATAATTTCATTATCGTCTTTGTTTAAACGACTACAATTGTAAGCATTAAAAAGCACTCCTGTCGAATGTGTAGCATAGTTTAATAAATTATCAATAGCGTTTTCTCCCAACATATCAATCTGTGCAAGTCGCAACATAATAAGTAAATTAAGCTGTATAGAATTCTTAAATTCAACAACTTTATAATGAAAAAAACTATTTAGTTTATCTTGTACAGCAACTCTTAAAACTCTGCCTATGCCTAAAACATTTTCATTTTCTTTAGCAGTATTACTCTCTTTTAAATCTAAATTCCAAAATGCAGCCAAATCTCTTGCTATACCATAAATACTTAAACAATCGCCTCTATTTGGAGTAAGTTCAATTTCAATTAACCAATCATCAAATAGCTCATAACTATTTAAAGATCTTCCTGTTTCAAGCTGTCCTATACTTTCATCTAAAACCATAATGCCTTCATTGATTTTTGCAAAACCTAATTCAATACTAGAACAAAGCATACCGCACGATTCTACACCGCGTAGCTTTGCTTTTTTGATTTGAATTCCATTTGGCAAGCAAGCACCCTCAAGCGCCACGGCAACAAATTGTCCTGCTTGAACATTTTTTGCTCCACAAACAATTTGCAATGTTTCTTTTCCAACATCAACCTGACAAATACTTAACTTCTCAGAATTTTCGTGTTTGGTTTTTTCTTTAACAAAACCGACCACAACTTTATCTGGAGTTTTCAAACTACAAGTTTTTTCTACTTCTAAGCCTATAGCATTCAGTGCTTGTGCTGTTGTCTCTAAAGTATCATTTTTAAATTCTAAAAAATTGTGCAACCAAGTCTTTGTAAGTATCATTTGAATTGCTCCAATAGTCGTAAATCTCCTTCAAATAAAGAGCGTAAATCAGGTATTTGATGTAAGAGCATTGCAAATCTTTCAACTCCAAGTCCAAAAGCATAACCACTTACATTTTCATATCCCACAAATTTATAAACATTAGGATCAACGATACCACAACCTAATACTTCAAGCCAAGTTGTTTGCTTACAAATTCTACATCCACAACCCTTGCAAAATACGCAAGAAATATCAACTTCAGCAGAAGGTTCTGTAAAAGGAAAAAAACTTGGACGAAAACGTACTTTTACTTCCCCGAACATATAATGTAAAAAATCCTCTAATATACTTTTAAGATTAGCAAAACTTACTTTTTGTCCTTCTTCAACAACAAGTCCTTCAACTTGATGGAACATTGGAGTGTGTGTCAGGTCAAAATCGCGTCGAAAAACAGGTCCAGGAGCTATCGCTCTTATAGGCGGTTTTTGCGACAACATAGTACGAATTTGCACAGGTGAAGTGTGTGTTCTCAAAAGTCTTTTATCATCAAAATAAAAAGAATCCTGCATATCTCTTGCAGGATGTGATTTTGGTAAATTGAGTGCCTCAAAATTGTGAAAATCATCTTCAAGCAATGGTCCTTTTTCTATACTGAAATTCAAAGCTGTAAAATACTCTATAATTGAATCCATAGTACTCATTACAGGATGCAAAGCTCCTGATTGAGAATTTTCGTCAAAATAGCTTTTGTTGAGAGTTTCTTTTTTCATTATCTCTTTGAAAGACAGTTCTTCTAACATTTTCCATTTAGAATGAAATGCTTGATAAAAAATTTCTTTCTGTTTGTTAAGTTCCGCAGCAAAAGCTTTTTTTTCTTCTACTTCTAAAGTCTTTAGCTTAGCAAACTGCTCAGTTAATATGCCCTTTCTGCCGAGCACTGAAATTCTAAGATTCTCTAATTCTTGCAGACTATTACAATTTTCAATTTGTTGAATACTTTCTTGCAAATTTTTATCCTCAATAACAATTTCTTTGTGTAATTTAATTTTAATAAAAAATAATTTAATTTCAGCATAATAAAGATATAATTTTAACTTAACAATAAAAATAATCAAGGAGATATGATGAGAGAAAAAACTGTTTTTGAGCTTATAATTGAAGGGAAACTCCCTTGCAATAAGGTTTTAGAGAATAATGATTTTTTAGCTTTTCACGACATTAAACCAAGAGCTCCTATTCATATTTTAATTATTCCAAAGAAACATTTTAAAGATTTTCAAGAATTTGATCCTGCTTTAATGGGAAAAATGACAAATTTTATACAAGAACTTGCTGTGCTTTTAGGACTTGATAAAACAGGCTATAGACTTCTAACAAATTGCGGTAAAGATAGTGGGCAAGAAGTATTTCATTTGCACTTTCATATGCTCGGGGGCTTAAAACTTCCTAGAGAAATTGCTCAAGCAGATGAACCTACACAAGCCTTATTTTGATAAGCAAATTACAAATTTTGATCTGCTAAAAACCTTTCGATAAGTTTAATTTGCTTCTCTACACTTTCAGGAGAGCTAGAACCCTCGCTTTGCTTTGCATTTAAAGAAGTATGAAAATTGAGAATTTGCATTACACTCTCATCGAATATAGGATTGATTTGAGACAAGTTTTCAATATCACAAATATCAACTCCTCTTTTTTCTGCTTCTGCAACAATAGAACCTACGATGAAATGTGCTTGTCGAAAAGGGATTTTCTTTTCACGCACTAAAAAATCTGCTAAATCTGTTGCCAATAAATGTCCTTGTTTGCAAGCTTTTAGCATATTTTCCTTATTTATTGTGATTTCTTTTAAAAGGGCGTTTAATATGATCAAGCTTTCTTTAGCAGTGCGAACACTATCAAAAAGCCCTTCTTTATCTTCTTGCATATCTTTATTGTATGCAAGAGGTAAAGCTTTCATTGTAGTTAGAAGTGCTATTAAATTTCCATAAACTCTCCCGGTTTTTCCTCGTATAAGCTCACAAACGTCGGGGTTTTTCTTTTGTGGCATAATAGAACTTCCTGTTGAAAAACTCTCACTCATATCAAGAAATTGAAATTCTGTACTTGAAAAAAGAATAAGCTCTTCGCAAAATCTGGAAGTATGCGTAAAAATAACAGCAATATCATAGAGTAAATCAAGCACAAAATCTCTATCGCTTACAGCATCCATAGCATTAGGCATAATATCTTTAAAACCAAGTTCTTTAGCACTCATTCGTCTATCAGTCTTATAACTTGTCCCTGCACAAGCACAACTTCCAAGAGGAGAAAAATCAGCCATTTCGTAAGAATTCCTAAGTCTTTGTATATCGCGCAAAAACATAAAAATATATGCCAAAACATAGAAAGAAAAACTTATAATTTGAGCGTGCTGCAAATGGGTAAAACTTGGCATGATAGTGTTTTTATGCGCCTTTGCGTGTTCTAACAAGGTCAGCACAAGCTCTTTTAGTAAATTGATAAGCTCTAAATGACTCTCTTTTACAAAAAGCTTGAAATCCGTTGCAACTTGATCATTGCGACTTCTTGCAGTATGAAGTTTTCCGCCGATTTCAGCACCTACTAATTGACTCAATCTTTTTTCAATGGCCATATGAATATCTTCATCTTCTATATCAAAAAGAAAACTTCCACTTTGTATTTCATCTTCAATTTGTTTTAAGCCTTTTAATAAAACTTCAAGTTCATTTTGAGTAAGAATTTGACAAGCAGCAAGCATTTTAGCGTGTGCGATAGACCCTCGAATGTCGTGCTTAAATAAAATTTTATCAATATTTAAACTTGCATTAAATTCTTTCAAGAGCTTATCGCTACTGCTAAGAAAACGTCCTGACCATATTTGATTTTTCATCATCTTCCTTGCAATTTTAAATTGTAGGACCGAATTTGCTATATTCAATACCCTCTTTTACATCTTCATAACGTTTAAAATTTTTTACAAACATCCTTGCAAGTTCATCACGCGTTTTAATATACTCATTTTTTTCTTTCCAAGTATTTATAGGATTTAAGAGTCTGCTTTCAACTCCTTCTAAACTTTTAGGAATTTGAAGATTAAAAATATCAAAAATATCAAATTCACACTCTTGTATGCTTCCATTTAAAATTGCATTAATACAAGCCCTTGTGGTTTTAATACTCATTCTTTCGCCCACACCATAACTTCCTCCGCTCCAACCTGTATTAACAAGATAAACATTAACTTTGTGTTTGGAAATTTTTTCACCAAGCAAACGTGCATATACAGTTGGATGAAGTGGCATAAAAGGTTCTCCAAAACAAGCAGAAAAAGTTGCTTGAGGTTCTGTAATTCCTCTTTCAGTACCAGCAACTTTTGCTGTATAACCACTTAAAAAATAGTACATAGCCTGCTCTTTACTTAACTTACTTACAGGTGGTAAAACCCCGAAAGCATCAGCACTTAAAAAAATGATATTTTTAGGGTGAGGAGCCTTTAAACTTACTTCATAGTTTTCAATATGTTCAATCGGATAGGAAACTCTTGTATTTTCTGTTTTTAAATCAGAATCATAATCCACACTTTTATCATCTCGCAAAACTACATTTTCTAAAAGAGCATTTCTTTTGATGGCACCATAGATTTCAGGCTCATATTTTGGATTAAGATTGATTGTTTTTGCATAGCATCCACCTTCAAAATTAAACACACCTTCATCATCCCAACCGTGTTCATCATCACCTATAAGTTTTCTGTTTGGATCTGTTGAAAGTGTAGTTTTTCCAGTTCCACTTAACCCGAAAAACAAAGCTGTATCTGCTTTTTCACCAACATTAGCACTACAGTGCATAGAAAGCTTTCCTTCAAGTGGTAACCAATAATTCATCATTGAAAAAATTCCTTTTTTCATCTCACCACCATACCAAGTTCCACCTATTACTGCAATATTTTCTTCTATATCAAAAAGAACAAAAACTTCAGAATTTAAATTATCATTCTTATAGTCTTCATTAACACATTTGCAAGCATTATAAACAATAAAATCAGGAGTAAAATCCTCAAGCTCCTTTTCACTTGGGCGAATAAACATATTTTTAACAAAATGTGCCTGCCAAGCTATCTCTGTAACAAAACGTACAGCTCTTCTACTCTGTAAAGAAGCTCCACAATATACATCTTGTACGTAAATATCCTTAGCACTTAATTGTTCTCTTGCTTTTTGTAAAAGTTTGTCAAAAAGCTCCTTACTAAGTGCTTGATTAATAGTGCCCCAAGCAATATATTTTTGCGAAGGATCTTGCTTGACAAAATACTTATCTTTTGGACTTCTTCCTGTAAAAATTCCCGTATCTACACAAAAAGCACCATTAGTAGCGCATTCTCCTTCTTTATTTTCAATCTCGTGTCTGTAAAGTTCATCATAAGTAAGGTTATGATAAATCTTTTTGATGTCTTTTAATTTTAAATTTTCAAATTTTTGCATTTGTAACCTTTCTATTCTTTGTAAAACGCAAGTACTTGATTTTCACTTACACTCTCACCAGTTTTTACACAAAGTTCTGCGATAATACCATCTTTGGTTGCACTTACTTCAATTTCCATTTTCATAGCTTCTAATACCATAATAACTTGACCTGCTTTTACTTCATCGCCTTCATTAATATAGATTTTAAAAACATTTCCTGAAATTTCAGCCACTAAAGCAGAATCTTTCCTGCCCTCTTCTTTAGAATCATATTTTTCACTTGTATCATTTTTCTTTACATTTTTAATATTAACATCTTTATCAAAACCTTCATTCACTTCAATATGATATTTATTGCCATTGACAGAAACAGTAAATTGATTCTGATTTGGATTGTAAGTCCTTTGAACCCCCTTTCGAATATTTACTTTTGCTTCGCCTTTGAGAAAGCTAATACCTTTATCTTTACAGGCAGCAGCTATAAAAATGTTTTCCTCATTAACTTCTATGTTTTCTTTTTCAAGCAGAGTTTTAATAAAAGCTATACTTTTGCTTTCATCTCTATCAGCTATATCAAGGGCAGATTCATTTGTAGGTTTTAAATTTAATTGTTTTGCGGCAAGTTCTACAATTTCAGGATCAGGTTTTACAGGGGTTTTTCCAAAATATCCTAAAACCATTTTTCCATAACCATCGGCGATTTTTTTCCATTTGCCAAATAAAACATTGTTAAAAGCCTGCTGAAAATAAAATTGAGATACAGGCGTAACCGAAGTTCCAAATCCTCCTTTCGCTACAACTTCACGCATAGCTTGAATAACTTGTGGAAATTTGTCTAAAATATTATTGTCTCTCATCATTTGAGTATTAGCGGTTAAAGCGCCTCCGGGCATTGGTGAAAAAGGGATTAAAGGACTTACCGTAGTTGCTTCAGGTGGAAGAAAATACTCCTTCATACACTCTTGAAATACTTCTTCATACTGAAGAATCTTTGTCTCATCTAAACCAAAATCAAAATTTTTGCCTTTAATAGCGTGCAGCATAGTAAGAATATCTGGCTGACTTGTGCCACCGCTTACAGGGCTTGCAGCTAAATCAATACCATCAACACCTGCCTCTAAAGCAGCTAAATAGCAAGATACACTCACTCCGGCTGTTTCGTGGGTGTGGAGTCGTATATGGGTATTACTTGGAAGAATCTTTCTTGCCATCTTCACTGTTTCATAAATTTTATTCGGATTTGAAGTTCCACTTGCATCTTTAAAACACAGACTGTCAAAAGGTATATCAGTCTGTAAAATATCTTTAAGAATTCTTTCATAAAAAGGTATATCGTGAGCTCCTTTACATTCAGGAGGTAAATCCATTAAGGTAATTGTTATTTCGTGTTTTAAGCCATATTTTTTAATACATTCTGCACTAAATTGAAGATTATTCACATCATTTAAAGCATCAAAATTTCTTATAGTTGTTGTACCGTGTTTGGCAAAAAGTTTAGCGTGTAAATCAACAAGATCTCGACTTCCTGTGTCTAAAGTTACCGTATTGACACCTCTTGACAAAGTTTGTAAATTAGCTTCTTTACCTACTATTTCTCTAAATTTATCCATCATAACAAAAGCATCTTCATTAAGATAAAAATAAAGACTTTGAAACCTTGCTCCACCGCCAAACTCAAAATGTGATATTCCTGCTTCTTTTGCTGCTTGAAGTGCTGGAAAAAAATCGTCCATTAAAACTCTGGCTCCATACACAGATTGGAAGCCATCTCTAAAACTTGTATCCATAATATCTATAAATTTCTTTGCCATATACAAAATTTCCTTAATTTAAAAAATTGAATAAAAATTCATTAAATTCATCATTTCATAAAAGCTGTTATCATTGCAATGGCAACAGCCACAGGAGATATAAAACGCAAAAAGAAATACCAAAGTTCAAAGAAAAATCCTTTTAGATAAGGTTTAAAGAGTGTTTTTAAGGATTCTTTTTTCATTATAAAACCAACAAAAACCGCAACCAAAATCCCGCCAATTGGCATAATAATCTGACTTGATAAAAAATCTAAAATGTCAAAAAAACTCATTGAAAGAATACTAAAACTTGTGGCTTTTAATGAAGATACGATACATAAAATACCTAAAATATATACAACTGCACCTATATATAATAAAGCTTTTTTACGAGTGAAATTATAGTTATTTATAAGATAAAATGTAAAAGGTTCTATCATAGAAACAGCTGAAGTTATACCTGCAAAAATAAGAGACAAAAAAAACATTGCACCAAGTATATATCCTATAAAATCAAGTTTTGCAAATAAAGTTGCTAAAGAAATAAAAACAAGCCCATCGCCTGATTGGTTTGGGTTATAATGAAATTCAAAAATAAAAGTAAAAACAATAAGCCCCATTAAAATACCAACGAGGAGGTTAATAAAAATAATACTAAGAGTACTACTGATAAAATTTGCTCTATCTGGGAGATTAGCTGAATAAGTAATGATGGTGCCAACACCTAAAGAAAGACTAAAAAAGGCAAGTCCTAAAGCCTCTAAAATTGAGGATATGTTTATTTTTGAAAAATCAGGAAAAAATAAAAATTGTACCGCTTCAGTAAAACCATTTTTACTCATAGCAAATACAAGCATTAGCGTTAGCAAAAAAAACAAAAGAGGCATTATCCAAATATTAAGTTTTTCAATACCATTTTTTATTCCTTTTGAAACAGTGTAAAAAACGACAAAAAATATTATTGTAAAACAAAATAATTGGCTAAAAAAATCATCTTGTATGAGTGTTGTAAATTGTTGTTTGCTATGATCTAAATCATATGATAAATTCTGTGTAATGCTAAAAAAGAAATATCGAAGTATCCAACCTATAACAATAGTATAAAAAGAAACAACTAAAATTGCACCTATCATAACAAAACCAGCAAAAGACCAAAGCTTTTTATTGCTAGGAGCTAATATTTTATAAGCATTGACAGGGTCTTTTTGACTTATTTTTCCCAAACTTAATTCGGCTAAAAAAATAACAAAAGCAACACCTAGAGTGAAGAACAAATAAAGCAAAATAAAAGCTGAACCACCATTTTGACCTACAAGGGTAGGAAATTTCCAAGCATTTCCAAGACCTATTGCTGATCCTGCTACCGCTAAAATAAAACCTATCTTTGAAAACTTGGAATTCAAAAATACAACCTTTTATAATTTTATTTTTTAATTATTTTATTATCTAAAAAGTTTATTTTAATTAAAGCAAAAAAACTTTTAATTTTTATTAAAAAACTTTTATTATTGCGAATATCTATAGAAAAATAATAAAAATTGTGAATTTTTGTAAATGTTTGAATAAAACTAAAGTTAAGTTTATTTATTCTATAATAGAAACTTTATTTTAAAGTTTGTTAAGTAGGGATACGCAAGCCGAACTCAATTTAAAATAAATAAATTATTTATGAAAGGTGAAAATGAAAAAAATTGCTTTCTTATTATTCGCTTTTGCTGGTATAGTTTTTGCTGAAACGACGAACACTCCTGTTGAGCAAGAAGCTCTTAATGTTTGGATTAAAGCATTTTCAATATTAGCAGCAGGATTGGGACTAGGTGTAGCTGCTCTTGGCGGAGCTATTGGTATGGGAAATACTGCAGCAGCTACAATAGCAGGAATAGCTAGAAATCCTGGACTTGCACCAAAACTAATAACAACAATGTTTATTGCATTTGCAGTTATAGAAGCACAAGTTATTTATGCACTTATTATTGCTCTTGTTGCTTTATATCTAAATCCTTTCATTGTTTTTGCAATAAATTAGCCCTTTTTATAGGGCTTAAAGCGGTTATGGTGGAATTGGTAGACACGCCATCTTGAGGGGGTGGTGCGCTTTGCGTGTGCGAGTTCAAATCTCGCTAACCGCACCATAGTTTTAGTAAATTTAAAATTTTTATTTTGTAGAATTTTTCTCTTTTTCTTCAAATTTTTGTTCAACTTGGACTTCATTCTTTTTTTGTTCTTTAATTGCTATATTCTCATCCTTAAAATATAAATAATCAATTCCAAAAATAAGAGCAATAATAATAAGCAAGGGAATAAGGAAAATCAAAGTACTCTTCTTATAAATATTACGAAACATTGTAACTCAAATGTACAATTTTTAAGAAAATTTTTGAAAAATATTACCATAATATGATACATCTTCTGCTTTTTGTTCTTTTTCTACGCTACAAAGAGCAATGCTGTTTTGTGCTTTCTGTATATCTTCATCTAAATCTTGATATGAAAATACCATATTAATACTTATGATATTTGGTAAATTTTCAAGTTTTTTATAGGCTACGAGTTCATTTTCTAAATTATCACTTTCTATGACAACGATAATTCTTTCCTTTTCACTTGCTTCAACAGAACAATTTTCTATCGCATTAATTCTTAAGAGCAACTCCTCAACATATTGCTCTTTAGCTACAATCAAAACACTTGAAACGTTCATTACAATTCCTTTATCAAGATACTGTTTCCAAAATCAGAAAGTATAAGAGTATTCTCATCTCTAAACACAAGAAATTGACTTATAAAATTTCCATTTGGAATTTCCTTTATAGTTTGGAGGGTAGTAGTATCGAAAAGTTCGATACTAGCAATTTCATCATCACTAAAAGCTGCCAATCTTCCGCTAGGGCTTAAAGTACAGGTATAAATAAGAAAATTTCTTTGCAAAAATTGTTGCATTTTATTTTTAACTATACCCACTCGCCTATCTGTACCACAACTTATTATCGTATCTCCTTTGAAATCAACCTGATAAACATTATCTTTGTGAATTTGGGAAAACCTTGTAAATACAGACCAATTTTGTATATCAAAAAGTTCAAGTTCTCCACTTTCAAAACCAGCTATTAGAAATTTTTTCTCCTCATTTAAAGCTATATCATTTAAACTTGAATGCGAAAATTTATAAGTTTTTTGTATATTCAAATCAAAATCAAACAAAACAAGTTCAGAGCTTCTCATTCCTACAATAAAAGTATTTTTATCTATAAAAAAGGCTTTTTTAGCACTTTCGTTATGAAGTTTTTTATGCTTTAAAATGGTATTATCATACCAATATATATTCTTCGAGCCAAAATCACCCTCGCTAAGCACAAGTATCTTTTCATTTAAAATATCAATGCTGTAAATTTTTGCAAAACTATCATTATAATAATCTTTAATTTTAGGAAGAGAAAAAAGAGATTTTATAGTTTTATTTTTTGTATCAAAACTTACAACCTCTCCTTTATCTGTACCTATGTATAAAATATTTTCATCAAGCTTAATAGCTGTGATATTAGAATTTAATGTAAGCTCATAAGCGAAACTAAAATTGGCAACTAAAATTGCAATAAAAAGAAATTTATTCACTCTTATTTTAAACCTTCATTCATTACATCAATAAGATTAGAACGACTTTTAGAATTTTCGCTTTTAAATTCCGGTTTAAAAGTATTTCCAATCAAAGGTTTTGCATCACTTTGAGGGACGTGGCATTGGGTGCAATTAAACCTTGCTTCGGTTAAAGAATCTCCTGTGCTTTTATTAAGCCGATAATTATAATAATGTGTAGCAGGTATCGGAGTTGCTCCAACATCAGCGGCAATGAATTTATCGTGACAACTTATACAGGTATTATTATCTTTAGTAATAGGAATCATATCGTTGATATCGTGAGGAATTAAAGGAGGTGCATTTTCATATCCTCTTTCATAAACAACAGATTCTCCCGGTTGTGCATTAGTATAATTCACTTTAGGTAGAATAACCTTGTTTTCAGTTTCTAAGTCTGTTTTTCGAATTCCAATTTGTTCAGAACTTAAACCATTATTTATCGCACAAGATACGAGAAATAAAGCACTCATCGCCAAAAGCAAAAATATTTTTTGTTTCATTTTTCTTTCCTTAAATCAAATAAATTAAAATTAAGAGCGTTGTCATTACAAACCTCTATACATCTTCCACACCTTATACATTCTCCAGAATCAACACTGGCACTTATTTTTCCTATCATATGAAGTACTTGTTTTTCCGGACAAATATGTATACATTCATAACATTTTGTACATCTTTCAACTTTATGTTTCACTTTAAGTAAAGCAAAACGACTCACAACAGCATAAAAAGCTCCAAGCGGACAAAAATGCGAACATACCGCTCTAGGACTTAAAAAAGTGTCAATACAAAAAAGAATAAAAGCAACAAAAAGCCAAGAAGCTCCGCCAAAAATAATCCCTCTATGAATTATGCCTATGTAAGAAAAACTTTCAAAAACAGGCAAAGACAAAATAAAAGAAAGAATTAAAACTAAAAGTACAATTCCATATCGTAGATTCTTTGACAAAATCACAAATTTACTCTTAAAACCAAATTTTAAACGAATGAAAGCAGCAAAATCTGTAATTATATTAACAGGACAAACCCAAGAACAAAATACTCTTCCAAGTACAATGGCATAAAGAAAAAGTACTACAAAAGCACCAAAAAGAGCCATCACATCAACACTAAAACTTGCTAAAAAAATTTGAAGTACTGCAAAAGGATCGCTTAAAGGAATAGATGATAAAAATCTTGAAGAGCTTAAATTGCCTTGTAGAATAAAATCAGTAAAAGGCAAAGCAAAAAGAACTAAAATTCCAATCTGAATCATTCGTCTTGCAAGAAGATATCTCATAATAAATCCTCATTGTTGAGATATGTTCTTGCTTTATCTTGATTGAAATTCTTTTGAGTATTTACATCTTTAAGTCTTTTTTCATCTTCTTTATCCCAACCTTTCACATAATGTCCTCCAGCTTTACCTAAAACAAATTCTCTAGGCAATACTCTAATAGCAGGTTCTTGCGTAATACAAGCAAGTTCGCACAATCCACAGCCAACGCAAACCTCATTATCAACAATAGGGAGCATAAAAGTGTGCTTTGCAGTGCGCTCATTTCTTTTAATTTCAAGTTTTAAAGCCTTATCAATTAAAGGACAGGCTCTATAACAAGCATCACACTGAATACCCCAATGTGCCACACACGAAGTACTATCAACAATAGCTATACCCATTTTTAGTTTATATGCTCCGCTGTCATATTCAAGGTATTTTTTATCCAAAGCATTTGTTGGACAGCTTTGAATGCAAGGGAGATCTTCACAAAGATAGCAAGGAATTTTTCGTGCTTTAAAAAAAGGTGTTCCGATTTTAGCAGAATCAAGCAGATTTGCAAGCTTCAAAGTGTTATAAGGACAAGCTTTTACGCATAATCCACAACGAATACACTCACTTAAAAATTTTGCTTCATCTTCAGCACCGGGAGGTCTTAACGCATACGTTTCTTTTGCTTTTAAGGCTAAAGTTGCTACAAATCCTCCAGCAGTACACAAACAAACAGCTTTTAAAGCACTTTGAAAAAATTCTCTCCTTTTCAATTTCATAAATCTTAAGCCTTAGTAATTTTTACAGCACATTTTTTAAAATCAGTTTGTTTTGAAAGCGGACAGGTTGCATCAAGAGTTACTTTATTAATATACACATTTTCATCAAACCAAGGTACATAAACAAGTCCTACAGGTGGTTTATTTCTCCCGCGCATATCTACTCGTGCTTTTACCTTGCCACGTCTTGATTCTACCCAAACTAAATCACCTTGCATCAAGGAAAGCTTTGCGCAATCAGCTTCATTCATATAACAAAGTGCTTCAGGTACAGCTCTATAAAGTTCAGGCACGCGCATAGTCATAGTCCCGCTATGCCAATGCTCTAAAACTCTACCCGTAGAAAGCCAAAATGGATATTCTTTACTTGGTCTTTCTGGAGCTTTCATAAACGGTCTAAAGAAAATCTTAGCTTTATTTGCAATGCTATATTTTTCCTCTCCTTTTGGCTCAATCAAATCGCCTTTTTGTAATTTTTTATCAAAATCACCATAAAAAGCAAAATCAGAATTTGGAGCGGCTTTTTTTGCATAATAATCATACTTTGTATTAAATCTCCATAACGTCTCTTTGCCATTAACTACAGGCCATCTTAAACCACGTACTTTATGATAACTATTAAAATCTGCTAAATCGTGTCCGTGCCCTACTCCAAATTTACGGTATTCTTCCCAAAGATACTTTTGAACAAAAAAGCCATAACCTTTAAATTCATTACCATCACTTCCTATAACTTTTCTTTCATCGCCTAAAGATTCACTATTATCAAAACCTTTAATTAGATCATCATTAAGCGTAAATTCTTTTGCTTGAGCATTTGCAAAGAGTACATCAAATAAGGTATCTTCTTCGCTGTATCCCATATTTTTTGCTTGTTCTAAAACATTTGGTAAAGTTAATGTTTCATCAACTTTTTGTTCTTTCCATACCTCTTTGAGTTTAAATCGTTTTGCAAATTCCATAACCTGCCAAGTATCACTCATTGCCTCACCTACTGGTATAACTTGTTGTTTCCAGTGTTGGGTTCTTCTCTCTGCATTTCCATACGCTCCCCATTTTTCATAAATCATTGCACTTGGTAAAATCAAATCTGCAACTTTAGCTGAAATTCCGGGATAACAATCACTCACTACAATAAAATTATCCATATTTCTTGCAGCTTCTATCCAGTGATTTGCATTAGCTGTATTTTGCCAAGGATTATTCACTTGCACCCAAGCAAATTTGATCTTTCCATCTTCTAAATCTCTCATAATTTTCAAATAGGGTGAGCCCGGTTTTGGATTGAGTGTTTTTGCAGGAATTTTCCAAATTTTTTCTGTAACTTCTCTGTGTTTTGGATTTGACACAACCATATCAGCAGGCAAGCGGTGTGAAAAGGTTCCCACCTCTCTAGCTGTCCCACAGGCACTTGGCTGTCCTGTAAGAGAAAAAGCTCCACTTCCAGGTTTAGCTTGCTTTCCAAGTAAAAGATGCAACATATAAGCTTGTTCATTAATCCAAGTACCGCGAGTATGTTGATTAAAACCCATAGTCCAAAAACTTATAATTTTACGATTTTTTTCTATATAAAGTTTTGCAAGTTCTTCAAGTTTTTTCTTGAAATCTTCGAAACTCTCATTGTCATCTCCTTTTGCTACTTTTGCAACATAATCAAGAGTATAAGGTTCTAAAGCTTTCTTGAAATCTTCGAAACTTATTTCCCAGTTTTTATCAGAAACATTTTGATGTTTCATTTCAAACTTCTCTCCTGCTTTTACTCCAAGATATTTCAAAGCAACAGCTTCTTCATCATCAAGAAGAATAGAATTCTCTTTTGCAACTGTATCTTTTTCTGAAGCTTTAAATTTGATATGATTAGGATTTGCTCTCATACCATATCCTATATCTGCATATCCTGTAGCAAAAACACAATGTTTTTCAATGAATTTCTTGTCTAAATTTTGAGGATAGTTATATACAAGTTCTCTAGCAAGATAATTCCAAATAGCAAGATCTGTGTTTGGTTTGAAAATGATTTCCATATCAGCAATATTTGAAGTTCTGTTTGAAAAAGTGCTAAGATTAATAATTTTTACTTTATCAAGATTGCTTAGTTTTCTATCGCTTACACGAGACCAAAGTATAGGGTGCATTTCTGCCATATTTGCTCCCCAAGTAACAATAGTATCTGTTAATTCTATATCATCATAACAGCCTGAAGGTTCATCAACACCGAAAGTTTGCATAAATCCAACCACAGCAGAAGCCATACAGTGTCTAGCATTCGGATCTATATTATTTGTTCTAAAACCAGCTTTTGCAAGTTTCAAAGCACTATAACCCTCTTGGATGGTATATTGCCCACTTCCAAAAATACCAACACCTGTAACACCAAGTTCATTATAAGCTCTTTTAAATTGTTTTTCCATTTCATCAAAAGCTCTTTGCCAAGAAACAGGTTTAAATTTTCCTTTTTTATCAAATTCATCTTTTTCATTCACACGAAGCAAAGGAGTTACAAGTCTGTCCTCACCATACATAATTTTTGCATTAAAATACCCTTTGATACAATTTAAACCACGATTAACAGGGGCTGCTGGATCTCCTTTTGTAGCAACAATTTTTCCATCTTTTCTTGCTACCATAATCCCACAGCCTGTTCCACAAAATCTACAAACTGCCTTATCCCAACGCCAGTTTTCGTTAGTTTGAAAAGCTAAACCTGGAACACTTATTCCTGCAACACTTGCAGCACTTGCAATAGCAGTATTTTTAATAAAATCCCTTCTATTCATAATTAGATCTCCTTTATAATCTAAAAATATACCAAACAAAAATTATAAGAAAATAATAATAAAAAAATAATTAAAATGATAAAAAAATAATAATTTATAAATCCTTATTTTAGGATATTTTTTCTCTTTATTATTTTCAATTAAAGAATAATAAAAAATAGATAAAAATACTCTCAATTAAAATAATATTTTAATTCTTATGTTTTTACTATATTCTTGTCAGAATTATGAGAGATTAAAAAATTACAATTGATTAAAAATAAAGAAATGAACGAAGAAAAAATAATTTTTGTTATTTTGCAGGAATTCCTGCAAAATAAATCTTAGTGGCAACCGCAACTACTGCTGCAACATTCAGAATTTCCAAAAAAAGTATCAAGCTTTTCTTCGTTAGGAAGTTCAGTGATTTCGCTTACTATTTCTTTATAAGCAATTTTACCGTCTTTTACAACAAAAACAGATCGAGCACACAAACCCTCAAGCACTCCATCAGCTATTAACACTCCATATTTTTCCGCAAATTCTTTTTGTAGAAAATCACTTCCAACAACAAGATTTTCTATACCCTCTGTACTACAAAATCTTCCCATAGCAAAAGGTAAATCCATTGTAACAACAATAACTTCAACACCTTTATATGAAGCTATTTTTTTATTGAATTCTCTTGCTTGTGAAGCACAAACAGGTGTATCCAAACTTGGCATAGAAAGTATAATTTGTGTTTTTCCTGCAGGAGCTATTTCAACAACTCCTAAATCTTTTCCTTTTAATTTTACATTTGGAGCATTATCACCGACTTCTAATGTGTTTGTTTTCAGTTTAATAGGATCTCCTTTGAAAGTAACAGACATTTTTTCTCCTTAATAAAAATTTACTAGGAAAAAACCAAACTAAATTCCTTGAGTTCGATTTTTCCTGAAAAAAATTATAACTAAAAACACTAATAAATATTTAATAAAAAGATTAAGTTTTTTTATTTTTTTTATACAATCCTGCTTCTTGAAGAAAACAAGATGGAGTGTAAGAAATTTTTTTATTTTTATCATATTTTGCATAACTAAGATAGAGCATATTTTTTGCCCTTGTTACTGCCACATAAAAGAGTCTTCTTTCTTCTTCTAATGACCCACCCATATTGATAAGCTTTTTATTTGGAAAACGATCTTGTGCTAAATCAATCACAAATACAAGTTCAAACTCTAAGCCTTTGCTAGCGTGTATGCTTAATAAACTCACTCCTTTGCCGCTATTTATTTCATTACTTCCTAATACCAAAAAATTATAATAGCTTTGGATTTCGCTATATTTAGATGCAAATTCTCTTAAAATATTTATTTTATTTTGTATTTTTTCTTTATTTTCTTCTTTTTTTATAACATCAAGTTCTCCAGCCCTATTTGTTGCTCTTTTTATTGCTAATTCTTCGCAAATTTTTTGAAAGAAAGTATTGTTGCAAATTCTATCAATTACCTTTATGGAATCTTGAATGCCTTTACTCTGTTTAAATAAAAAATATATTGCTTCCAAATTGTGTGCGCAGGCTTGATTGATTTTAGCAAATTTCAAAATTGGGTTGGAATGAAATTCACTTTGAAGTTCAAAACGTGTTTCATTAGTAAATTCATTTAACTCAGCAAAAAGTCCTAATTCATAAGAATTTTTCTTGAAATTGTGTAAATTTGTTTTTAAATCAGGATTTAGGAAACCTTCAACAATACTCCCATATCCAAGCTTTATCAAAGCATCAAAAAGTTCTTTTGCCAAAACAACACCAACTCCTTTTGTATATTGCATCAAGTAAATAAAAGCCATAATATCCTTAGGATTAACAAGAAGAGCTAAAAAAGCACAAAAAACCTTTACTTCTAAGCTCTCAAAAAAACTTCCGCTTCCTTTTCTTACACAAGCGATCCCAAGCTCTCTTAAAGCCACTTCCATACCATCAGCACTAGAATTGTTGCGGAATATAATAGCTATATCTTCAAGATGTACTCCTGATGCAAGTATTATTTGTGCGATATTTTTATACTGATCAAAAAGTTCTTCAAAAGTTAATAAAATCGGTTTTCTGTTTTCATCATCTCTCGTAACAATCAATTCTTTAGGATAAAGTCTTTCGTTATTAAGAATCACTTTATTAGCTAAAGCTAAAATAGAACGCGAAGAGCGGTAGTTTTTATTGAGTGAAAAAATTCTTGCATTCTTAAAACGGTATTGAAAACTTCCTATGATATTAATATCAGCACCATTAAAAGCATAAATACTTTGATCATAATCACCAACACAAAACAAACTTTTACTTTGAAAAGCTTCAATTAAAGAACTCTGCAAAGCATTTGTATCTTGATATTCATCAACTAAAATTTCATCAAACTCAAGCTGTTTTCGAGTTAAAAGTTCTTTAAGATTTAAAAGCAAATCATTAAAATCAACATAATTGAACTTCTTTTTTTCATTTTCATACTCTCTTAATATATCTTGATACAGCGGCGCATAAATACTTTGTTCTTCATAATTCTTACAAAACCAAGAAGAAAAATCTTCGCCTTGAGTTTTATTATAAAATAAAGAATAAAGCTCATATAAATAACTTGCTTGATAAGGTTTTAAATCACTTAAAGATGTAAAAGTGTATTTTTCATAAACACTACGAAGAAGAATTTTCAACTCACTAGCTTGTTTTAAAATAATATTGTTATTTACATTTTTCAACAAAGTATAAGCAGTACTATGAAATGTTCCTGCGAGAATTTTATTTGTAATATTTGTAGGGAAGTATCGATTAAGCCTATTTATCATTTCTTTACTTGCTTTATTTGTAAAAGTAAGCAAAAGTATCTTTTCAGCTTGTACTCCTTGCTGAAGTAAAAAAGCAATCCGAGCAACTATGGTAGAAGTTTTGCCCGTACCTGCACTTGCAATTATAAGATTATATCCAAAATTTGCACTAGCTGCTTGTAATTGTTCTTGATTAAGTCTAGAAAGCGGCATTTTAATCCTTAAAAAGGATTAATTATAGAAAAAAATACTTAAAAAAAGTAAATTTTAGATTTTGTTATAGTATAATGGATAAATTTTTTCTTAATAAATTATAGTAAGGATTTTGCTAATGAATTTAAAAGTTTTTTCGATTATATTTACTGTGCTTTTTATTGTAGTTCTCATACTTGGTGGCACTTATTATTACCTTTTTGAATATTCAAAACCTAATTATAATTATTATTCAAACAAATCTAAAAATACAACTCAAACACAGTCTAGTCAAACACAAAATTCTTATACAGAACAAAGTTTCCAAAACAATGAATTCAATCAAACTCCAAGAGAATTGCCAAATGAACCGACCGAAAATACAACAGATTTGCAATTTTTAACACAAAATCAAACAAATGAATACAATATAAGTCAAGTTTCACCGCAGCAAGACCTTTTTCAAGATCCGCAACAAAATATAAATCAAAACTCTAAAGAGCAAATTTTAGACCAAAACACAAGCAAAGAAAAGAAAACAGCAAGAATTCAAACTCAACAAAAAGCAGAAAATAACAACACAAATTCTTTACAAACACTCAACAACAAAAGAAAAAAGGGAACCCAAGTTTCTTCTCAATTAAGCCCTATTAAAGAATATCAGCAAAGAGGAAAAGACAGTCGCTTAGAACCTCAATTAAGCACAGAGACTGTTAAAGTGTATGTTGTAGATGGTAAAGCTCTAAGTGATTATAGAATTAATCTTCTCAAAGAGATGCTCGAACCGGTACAAGAACGTTCTATAGATTATAATCTCAGTGTGTTTATTGAAATGCTTCCAAAACACGAAATGAATTTAACTATTTACAATAAAGACATTATCTTTTCTGAGAAAAAAAAGGCATACAAATACATTAGCATAGAACAAATAGTGCCGTATCTCAATACTCCAAGCGAACTCAATGAAAAAGTTGCTCGTGAAGAAATTATAGAAAGAATCAATTTACAAAGCGAAGAAGACAACAAGGGAAGTAATTTTGCCCAACACATAAAAAGCTTAAAAACAGGTTTGCAAACAGCACAATACTTCTTTCCGTTTTGTGAGGTTATCCAAATCACTTCATCTAAAGCAAAATAAAAGAATAGCTGTATCTTTAAATAAAAAGCAAAACGACTTTCAAGGTTAAAAAATGTATGATAAAAATATTGAAAAAGAATATTATGAGCTTTGGGAAAAACGTGGATATTTTGAAATAGATTCAAACAAACATATTCAAAAAGAAGGCAAGAATTTTTGCATTATGATGCCCCCTCCAAATGTTACAGGAGTATTGCATATAGGACACGCTTTAACCTTTACTTTGCAAGACATCATTACACGTTATAAAAGAATGGATGGCTATAAAACTCTTTATCAGCCTGGATTTGATCACGCTGGAATTGCTACTCAAAATGTTGTTGAAAAACAATTACTTGCAAAAGGGATTACGAAAGAGCAATTGGGAAGAAAACAGTTTATAGAAAAAGTCTTAGAATGGAAAGAACAAAGTACAAAGGGTATTTTAGAACAGATGAAAAGTCTTGGTATTAGTCCTGCTTGGTCTCGTCTGCGCTTTACTATGGATCAAGGTATTGCAAATGCTGTTAAAAAAGCTTTTATTATGCTCTATGAAAAAAAACTTCTTATACGTGACAATTATATGGTGAATTGGTGTACTCACGATGGGGCTTTAAGTGATATAGAAGTTGAATACAAAGAAAATCAAAGCAAATTGTATTTTATAAAGTATTTTTTAAAACAGAATAAAGATTTTATAACTATCGCTACCACTCGTCCTGAAACTCTCTTTGGAGATACTGCTGTGATGGTTCATCCAAATGATGAAAGATATAAAAATTTTATAGGAAAACAAGTACTTCTACCATTATGTGGAAAAAGCATTCCAATTATAAGCGATGAACAAGTAGATAAAGATTTTGGAACTGGAGCAGTTAAAGTTACTCCAGCTCACGATATCAATGACTATGAAGTAGGATTGAGACACCATTTAGACTCTATTGTTATTTTCGATGAAAAAGGAATTCTTAATAAACATTGTTTAGAGTTTGAAGGTTTAGAGAGATTGGAAGCTCGAGAAAAAATTGTAGCAAAACTTCAAGAATTCGGTTTCATAGAAAAAATAGAAGATTATAAAAATCAAATTGGCTACTGTTACAGATGTAATAACATAGTCGAACCTTACATTTCAAAGCAATGGTTTGTAAAAAAAGAAATAGCTCAACAAAGCATAGAAAAAGTAATGAATGGTGAGAGCAAATTCTACCCATATCATTGGATTAATAGTTTTAATGCTTGGATGAGAGAATTAAAAGACTGGTGTATATCACGGCAACTTTGGTGGGGACATCAAATCCCTGTTTATTACTGCGAATGTGGCTTTGAATGGGCGCAAGAAGATACTCCTAAAATGTGCCCTCAATGCAAACAAACAAATTTCAAACAAGATTCAGATGTTCTTGATACTTGGTTTTCTTCAGGTTTGTGGGCTATAAGTACACTTGGTTGGGAAAACAAAGACTGGGGTAAAAACAAACTTTGGAATGAAAACGATTTAGAGGAATTCTATCCAAATTCTCTTTTGATAACAGGTTTTGATATTTTATTTTTTTGGGTTGCACGAATGATGTTTCAAAGTACAAATGCTTTGCAAAAACTACCATTTAAAGATATTTACTTACACGCTCTTGTGAAAGATGAACAAGGAAGAAAAATGAGTAAAAGTCTTGGTAATGTCATAGATCCAAAAGAAACCATAGAAGAATATAGTGCCGATATTATACGTTTCACTTTAGCTCTTCTTTGTATTCAAGGACGCGATATAAAACTTAGCAATGAAAAACTTTTACAAATAAGAAATTTTACAAATAAACTGTATAATGCAAGCAAATACTTACTTTTAAATGAAACTAATTTTAAAGACTTGCAAACACTTACTCTTCAAAGTCCTTTAGCTTGTTTTATCTATTCAAAATTTCAAAATTGTATTTTTGAAGTACGTGAAAATTTAGATCATTATCGCTTCAATGATGCTGCAAGTACTTTATATAAATTCTTTTGGGATGATTTTTGTGATTGGGGTATAGAACTCAGTAAAGCCGATAAAACTAGTATTCAAGAACTTGGAAGTATTTTTAAAGAAGCTTTAAAACTCTTACATCCTTTTATGCCTTTTATAAGTGAATATCTCTATCATACTCTAAGTGGCACAAAACTTCAAACAAGTGATTCTATAATGATAGCACAATATCCACAATTTCATCAAACTGATAAAAAATACACTCAAATTTTTTCTCTTATCATTGAAAGTGTTGTAGGAATTCGTCGTGCAAAAAGTTTAATTGACTTAGGTAATACAACAATAAAAAAAGCTTTTATAAAACTCAATGATAGAACTTTGCAAAATGAATTAGAAATGTATAAAAATTTTATTCTTTTACTTGCAAAATGTAAAGATGTAGAATTTACAGAATGTACAATTCAAAAGGCGGTTTGTGATATTAATGCAAATCTTCAAATTTTCATCAGTTTAGAAAATATTGATTTAAGTGCTGTACTTGCAAGACTTGAAAATCAAAAAAAGAAACTTCAAAAAGAAAGCATAAAACTCAATTCTATGCTTTCAAATAAAAAATTTATTGATAATGCTCCAAAAGAAGTAATAGAACAAAACAAAAAAGCTCTGGAAAATTTAAATATTCAGCTTGAAAAAATAGAAGCTGAACTTAAAACTTTAGAGATTTAATGTGATTAAAATACAAAATCTAAAAAAATATTATGGAAAAGAATTAATTATTAATAATATTTCTTTAGAAATTAAAAAAGGCGAAATTTATGCCATAGTTGGACATAGTGGAGCTGGAAAATCAACTCTTTTACGTTGTATCAACGGGCTTGAAACTTACGAAGAAGGTAGTTTAAAAGTTTTTGATTTAGAATTACGAAACTTGCAAAAAAAACCAAAAGAATTAAGAGCATTACGTAAAAATATAGGAATGATTTTTCAAAATTTTGCTTTAATGGAGCATAAAAATGTATTTGAAAATGTTGCTATGCCTTTAAATATACATTTTACACAAAGCAAAATATATTCTAAACTCTTTGATAAAGCTTTTATGGGTGAAAAAGAGATGAAAGCTAGAATTAATTCTTTGCTTGAAATAGTAGGATTATCTCATAAAATGTACTCTTATCCAAAAGAATTGAGCGGGGGACAAAAACAAAGAGTCGCCATAGCACGAGCTCTGACACTCAACCCCAAAATTCTCCTTAGCGATGAAGCAACTTCGGCTTTAGATCCAAATACAACAAAAAATATACTTGAATTGATCGCACAAATCAATAGAGAGTTGGGTATAACAGTCGTTTTAGTAACACACGAAATGGAAGTTGTAAAAGATATAGCCCAAAAAGCATTGCTACTAGAATATGGACAAATTATAGGAGATGGAAATGTAGAAGAACTTTTTTTAAAACCAAATCCTAAAATGAAAGAATTTCTTGGAGAAAATGATTTTCTTCCTAAACAAGGATTAAATATCAAATTATATTTTCCAAAAGAAGTAGCGCAAAAAAGTATCATTACTCATATGGCAAGAACTCTTGATATTGACTTTAATATAGTTTGGGGCAAAATAGAAAAACTCAATGGCACAGCTTTAGGAAATTTAGTCATTAATATAAATAAAGCCGATACAACAAAAGTACTCAACTATCTTAAAAAAAGCGGTGTTTTATGGGAGCTTGTTGATGAATGAAAATCAGATAATTCAATTTTTCAATAGAATTTCGCAATTTTTTACTGATTTTTCTTTAACAGAAATGGAACAAGTCTTACTTAATTCTGTAAATACTTTTGGAGATAACTATCAAAACATCTTAAAACAAGCCTTAAATGAAACGCTTTATATGAGTATAAGCTCTCTTATTTTTGGTTTTTTACTTGCGTTTTTTCCTGCAATTTTACTTACTATTTATGACAAAGAAGGTATCAAACATAATAAACTAGCCTATGGAATTTTAGATTTTATTACAAATATCCTACGCGCCTTTCCTTTTCTTATTCTTATTGTAATATTGCTGCCTTTGTCAAAGTTGATCGTAGGAACAAGCATAGGAACAAGTGCTGCCATTGTACCTTTAACCATAGGTATAAGCCCTTATCTTGCCAAAATGTTGGAAAATGCTTTTAAAGAAGTTGATAAAGGTATTATAGAAGCTGCAAAATCTTACGGGGCTAACAATACTCAAATCATATTCAAAATAATCCTTACAGAATCTCTTCCTAGTATTATTAACGGTGTTACGCTTATTTTTATTTTTATTATAGGGTTTTCAGCACTTGCTGGTACTGTTGGAGGAGGAGGACTTGGCGATGTCGCTATACGATATGGATATGAAAGGTTTAACAAAGAGGTGATGATACAAACTGTTATTATCCTACTGCTTTTAGTACAATTGGTACAAATTGTAGGCAATCTTTGCTATACTTGGGCAAAAAACAATAAAAATTTACGCATTGTCATTGTGCTTTTTATTCTTGTAACAGTTCATCTCTTTTTTAATTTTTATGATGAAAAGAGTGTTATTTGGCAAATAATTGTAGCTGTTTTCTTACTTGTGTATTGGTTGTATAAAAAAATCAATCAACTTTTTCACTAAGCCTACATTAATCATTTTTTCAATACAATCTTTAAGATTTTATTCTCTGCTTGAAAAAACACAATGCGGTTTTTTCTAAAAAAGACTGAAATATATTTCAAAAGGAAAAATTATGAAAATCAAATCTTTCTTTCTTCTTGTTTTTTTAGCTTTTGCATTGAAACTTAATGCAAATGAAACAATTACAATAGGTGCTACTCCTATACCTCACGCTGAAATTTTAGAATTTATAAAACCAGACTTAGAAAAACAAGGCTATATACTTCAAATTAAAGAATTTACAGATTATGTGTTACCTAATTTAGCAGTAGATAGCGGGGAACTTGATGCGAATTTTTTTCAACATATCCCTTATTTAGAAGAATTTAATAAAACAAAAGGTACAAAACTTGTTAAAGTGGCTAATGTACATATAGAACCTATGGCTGTTTATTCACGAAAACATAAAAATTTTAACGAACTTAAAGAAGGATTGCTAATTGCTATACCAAATGACCCAACTAATGAGAGTCGTGCTTTAGATATCATCGCAAAAACAGGATTAGTAAGCTTCAAAGACAAGTCTTTAAAAACTCCTATTGATATCACAAACAATCCGAAAAAATTCCGTTTTACAGAACTCAAAGCTGCTCAACTTCCACGTGCTTTAAATGATGTAGATTTTGCCATAATTAATTCAAATTATGCTTTAGAAGCAAATCTTAATCCTGTAAAAGATTCTTTGCTTATAGAAGACAATGATAGTCCATATGTAAATATCGTCGTTGTAAAACAAGGGCACGAAAATGATTCAAAAATTCAAGCCTTATCAAAAGCCCTCCACAATGACAAAGTCAAAGAATTTATCCTTAAAAAATATAATGGCTCCATTATTCCTGCTTTCTAAGAGTGATGATGAATTACAAAATACTATTTTTTGCTCTAAGTCTAATTTGTAATTTCGCTTTTTGTGCTCAAAGAACTCTTACAATAGGTGCTACTCCTACTCCGCACGCTGAAATTTTAGAATTTACAAAACCTCTATTTGAACAAAAAGGTTGGAAACTAGAAGTACGTGAATTTAGTGATTATATTTTGCCAAATATAGCCTTAAATGAAAAAGAACTTGATGCAAATTTCTATCAACACAGACCTTTTTTAGATGATTTTAATAAAAACAAAGGTACAAAATTAATTGGTTTAGATTCTATCATACTTGTTCCTATGGCAATTTATTCTAATACTATAAAAGACTTGCATACTTTAAGTCAAAATGCTACAATAGCTATACCAAATGACCCGACCAATGAAAGTAGAGCACTTGACTTACTCGCTAAAGCAGGATTCATCACTTTTAAAAACAAAAACAGTCTCAAAACTCCTTTAGACATACAAGACAATCCTAAAAATTTGCGATTTATAGAACTCAAAGCTGCTCAACTTCCACGCGCTTTAAAGGATGCAAATTTAGCTATTATTACAACAAATTATGCACTAGGTGCTGGGCTTAATCCACTCAAAGATGGAATTTTCATCGAAGATAAAGACAGTCTCTATGCTATTATTATAGCTGTAAGAGAAGGCGATGAAGCAAATGAAAAAACAAAAGCTATACAAGAGATTCTTAAAAGCGATGCTGTAAAAGAATTTGTACAACAGAAATATCAAGGCTCTGTTATACCTGCCTTTTAAAAGAATTTTTACAATGAAAAATCTTTTTCTTGTTTTTTTTCTTTTCGCTTTTGCCAATGCTAGCAATTTAGAATCTGTCAGACAAGCCCTTACTAAAGAATTTCAAAATAATTTCCCTAAGCTTTCTATCACTCAAATTGAGCTTAAATCTACTTCTTTGCCAAAAGATTTTGAAAATTACAAATTTTTACGCATTGCAAATGCAAAATTAAACAAAGCACAAGGTTTTATCCGTGCTGAATTTATTACTCCTCAAAATATACATAAAAATATTTTTTTTCGGTACTTTATTCAAGCAAATTTAGAAGTTTTACGAGCAAACCGTCCTATAAAAAAGGGGCAAAGGCTTACAGAATTAGACTATGATCTTATTGTAATGGATTTTGACAAAGTTCCCTTAAACGCTCTTGAGGCAACAAAAAATCTCATTGCAAAAACAAATATTAATAAAAACACTGTTTTAAAAGACAGCATGTTTAAAGCTATTGCTTTAATTCATAAAAATGATTCTGTTGTAGGAATTTTAAACGCAGAAAATGTTAATGTTTTGATAGAGCTTATTGCTTTGGAAAATGGAAATATAGGCGAAAAAATTAAAGCAAAAAATAAAGAAGGCAAAACAATACAAGGTGTAGTTGTAGATAAAAAAAGGATACTTTTACAATGAAAATTGTACTCGGAATTTCAGGTTCAAGTGCTATTAATTTGGGAGTGAAACTTTTAAAAAATTTAGAAGGAAAGGCTGAAATTTTCTGCATACTTACTCAAGGAGCAAAAAAAAGTTTTGCAGCTGAACATAAAAAAGATTTAGAAAAACTCTGTAAATCCCGCTTTAAAAGTGTGATTTTTGCCAATGATGATGACCTTACTCAAGCTCTTGCGAGTGGTTCTTTTGGCATAGATAAAACTATTATAGCCCCCTGCTCTATTTCCACTTTAGCAAAAATCAATGCTGGTTTTGCTCAAAGTTTACTCACACGTGCGGCAGCCGTTGCCCTAAAAGAAAGAAAAACTCTCATTTTGGCGGTACGGGAAATGCCATTTTCAACACTAAGTTTAGAACATATGACAAAACTTAGTACAATGGGAGTTTGTATAGCACCTCCCATCTATGCAAGTTACAGTAAAGCAAAAAATTTGGAAGAGCTTGAAGATTTTATAGTTGGAAAATGGCTCGATTTGTTGGGAATTAAACACAATATATTTCAAAGATGGAAGAATAATAATGCTTTATAATATAGCCAAATCCATTAACTCTTTGCAAATTTATACACCACAAACACTGGAAAAATGTACAATAGTAAAGTGGTAGAGTTTGATTTGTCTTAAACTTTTACTTTCTTTTGTCATCTTTTGTGTAAAAGCAAAAAGAAAGTTGAAACTTCCAAAAGACTTAATTTAGTTAGAGTTTCTGTATTGCATAGTATCTCTTTATATTTTTTATATTC
>NZ_JAPHNA010000060.1 GCF_026241315.1 Campylobacter sp. MIT 21-1684
GCACAGAAGCAAAAGATAATATAGGTTCAGTTCAAACAGCCGGAGTTACCACTTTAAAAGGTGCTATGGCAGTTATGGATGTTGCCGAAACTGCTACAACTAATCTTGGTACTATCAGGGCTGATTTGGGTTCTGTGCAAAATCAATTAACAGTTACAATCAACAACATCACCGTTACTCAAGTAAATGTGAAAGCTGCTGAATCAACAATTAGAGATACTGACTTTGCTACAGAAAGTGCAAATTTCTCTAAAGCAAATATTATTGCTCAATCAGGAACATATGCTTTAAGCCAGGCTAATGCTGCACAACAAAATGTTTTAAGATTGTTGCAGTGATTTTTAGAACTTTCTAGTAAGTTGCATTTGTCTTTAGACAAATGCTTCAGTGGTCTTAAGATTCTTGTTCTTAAGACCACGATTTTTAATGTCTTTTGTACTTTTCTTTTTAAATTTTCTCAACTAACAATTTTTCAAAAAAATATTTACTCCAAATTTCAAGTATTGTCATTTTTGTAACTCATACAAAATAAAAAGTGGAACATTTCTTGCTTTAAAACTTTTGAGCAATATTTTGAAAGGATTTAAAATGGGTTTTAGAATAAACACAAATATCGGCGCATTGAATGCTCACGCGAATTCTGTAGTGAATGCGAATGAGCTTGATAAATCTTTAGCAAGACTTAGTTCTGGTTTTAGAATCAATTCAGCAGCCGATGATGCTTCAGGGATGGCGATAGCAGATAGTCTTCGTTCTCAAGCTGCGACTTTAGGGCAAGCGATTAATAATGGCAATGACGCAA
>NZ_JAPHNA010000061.1 GCF_026241315.1 Campylobacter sp. MIT 21-1684
GGAGGAGAAATGTGCTAGGGTATCTTTCTGCATTTCCCTATATTTTTTTGAATCCCATAAGGGTTCTAGCAATTGCTCATATTTTTTTCGTAATAAATATCTTGCAAAACCTTTCCAGCTTAATTCTTCCATAGTATTTCCTCCATTTTTTTTCTTATTTTTTGTTTGTTTTCCTCATTCAAGTCTATGACTGATGCTTTTCCTTCCTCATCAAATTCCTCTATGGTTTCATTGGTGTTATCTACTTTATACAATAATGTTCCATTCTCTCTAAAAAAGAACTGATCTCCAAGTGCTTGACCTTCGCGATAATAACTTTGTGATTTTTTATTGCCATTTTTATAAAACATTTCTTGGATTCCGTGTTGTTGTCCGTTTTTAAAACAAAACTTTGCTTCTACATTCCCATTTTCATAATAATATAATGCACAGCCATCATCTTTTGTATTCTCTTTATAGCTTCCTACAGATTTTAAGTTTCCGTTTGGATAGTAGGTTGTAATTTCTCCATTCAACTTTCCATCGCGTATATTTATCTCATATTGTATGTTTTTCTTTTCATCTTTGAATCTTGCAAACATTACTCCATTAAAAAGTTTCCATTGAGAAAGGTCATAAGCAATATCATTGTATTGAAAAATCTTTGTTTCTTGTCCTTGTAAATTGATACCATTATAAGTGTTTTTATAAATAGAAAAGCCAAAGCCAATGAAAAATAAGAAACTAAGAGCAGCTAAAAATACTTTTAAAAAAGTTATAACTTTGGTATGT
>NZ_JAPHNA010000062.1 GCF_026241315.1 Campylobacter sp. MIT 21-1684
TGGTAGTGCTTGCCCTGTGGTATGCACCAAAAAGCCTCCCATTGACAATGGCATTAATATTTTCATAACCTTTTCTATTTTTAAAACCTTGCAATCTTCGCAGTGCCTCATCTTCTTTTATACCAAAACCCATTGCCATTGCTTCTTTGTTCTTCTCAAGCTCCAACTCGCGACCTGTAATGATAATCACATCAGGATTAGCAGCCACAATATATTCGGGATTAATAACTCCCCATTTTTCAACTAAATTTTTAGAAATATTATCACCTCTAGCAAGTTCAATAAGAGCGCCCCACATATCTTTGCCAAAAGTAAAACTATTCTCACTAGGACCTTTATTTCCAAACTCAATATAAATTTTTGGTTTGGGTAATTTGACTTGATCTATTCTTTTTTGGACATTCTCAACTGCTTGAGTATAAAAAGAAATAAGTTCTTCTGCTCTGCGTTCTTGTCCTAAAATTTGTCCAAGAATTTGAGTGCTTAAGGTATGAAATTGGATACTTTCTTGATTATAATCTATTACCACAACTGGGATGTGTTGCTTTTCGAGCAATTTTAAATCCTCTCCAATCATAGAATACTGCCAACTAGCAAGTATTAATAAATCAGGCTTTAAAGCTAAAACTTTTTCTATTGAAAAGGTTCCAAATTGTGGATCTCCAACATCTCCTAATATTTTGATTCGAGGTATTATTTGTGCATGCAAATCATAATTTTTTGAAGCATACAAAGCCCACGCATCTTTTACTAT
>NZ_JAPHNA010000063.1 GCF_026241315.1 Campylobacter sp. MIT 21-1684
TTTTCAAAAGCTGTTTGGACGGATTGGAATCCTATAAGTTGGCAGGTGTATAGCAAGGCTTTGCCAAGACTTACAAAGCTTGAAGATGTAGGTGAGGTTGAAGTAGGAACTTTTTCAATAGAAAAAGTTTTGGCTTTAAAACCTGATTTACTCATTTTGGCAGCTTGGCAGTATAAAGTTTTAGAACTTGATATACAACCTTTATTAGAAGCTAAGATTCCTATTGTTGTACTTGATTATAATAGAGAAAGTGTGCCTTTGCATATTCTAAGTACTCGAATTTTAGGAATAATCACAAATCAAACACAAAGAGCAAATGAACTTATAGAATTTTATTCTACAATTGTTACAAAAGTTGAAGAAAGAATACAAAAAGCAAAATTACCCAAACCAAAAATTTATATCGAGTTTGGAAATAATGGTCCTAGTGAAATGGGTTTTACCTATGGCAAAGATATGTGGGGTGCTTTGATAGATTTAGCCGGAGGGGAAAATATCGCTGCTCCTTTTGTCAAACAGTGGGGCATTATAAATCCAGAGCAAATACTTTTCTCTCAACCTGATGTTATAATGATAGCAGGAAGAGAAACAGAACTTCATAAAAACAAAGAAGCAATGGTAATGGGAATTAACATTGATGAGAAAGAAGCTCTTAAAAGACTGCAAGGCTATAAAGAGAGAGTAGGTTGGCAGAGTTTGCCTGCTATTAAAAATAGAAGATTATATGGTCTTTATATGGGGGCTTCAAGAAATT
>NZ_JAPHNA010000064.1 GCF_026241315.1 Campylobacter sp. MIT 21-1684
AAATCTGTTTTATTGTCTGCATGTTTTTTTATTGTCCTTTTCTGTTTTTTGCTCTAGTTTGTTTTTTTGGTTTTGACAAATAATGCTTCATATCACAGATTCTAAAGGACAAACTATCATTAGAAACAACTTCTTTATTCACGGAGGATGGGCTGCTGAAAGTGCTGGGTGTATAGATTTATGGAAAAACAATGATAATTTTTTTGAAATCTTTTTAAAATATGTAGAGAAATATAAAGAGGAGATTCTTAACAATCAAGGTAAAATTCCTTTGATAGTTAAATATGAGGATACTACAAAGGTGGAGTGTGATAATGTTGTTTTCTACGAATGGAGTATTCACACTAACTATTGCAAACCCATTAATTAGGAGTTAAAATGAAAGTAAAAATGACTTGGCTTTTGGCTTTTAAAATATTTATAGTATTATTTTGGTCTTTGGGTATGGTGGGCTTCATAGATGCAGCTATTGATAATCAAAAAACTTTCTTGGAATTACTTGCTCGTTGGGACATAGTTTTCGTATTTGTAACTATTCTTTTAGGTTGTATCAGCATAATATTAGATTGTATCTTTAAAAATAAAAATATTATGGTAAGTTATTTTTTTATATTTTTTCTTTCAGTAATTTTGATAACTTCTTTTGGATTATTTAAAGAATACCTTAGTTTTGTAGAATATGGTTATCGTTGGACACATTGGTATGAATTTACTACCAATGGGGAAACACA
>NZ_JAPHNA010000065.1 GCF_026241315.1 Campylobacter sp. MIT 21-1684
TAGATTATAGGCATAATAAAATACCACGATAAAAAGTAGGTAATAGTAATATTATTGTGTAGCTTTTCTAAAAAAATACTTGCAAACCCCATAAAGAAAATAATTAATAAAAAATCAAAGTCGTGATATAGCACTTCAAAACTTCGTCTTGATATAAATATCATTCCATAAAGTAAAGCGAGAAATAAAAGTAACCAAAATGACGCAATACAAATCTTAATTATCTTTAGTTTCATTGATTTTCCTCTTTAATTGGTTTGCAATAGTTAGTGTGAATAATTAGTTCTGAAAAACCAACATTATCACACTCCACCTTTGTAGTATCCTCATACTTAACTATCAAAGGAATTTTACCTTGATTGTTAAGAATCTCCTCTTTATATTTCTCTACATATTTTAAAAAGATTTCAAAAAAATTATCATTGTTTTTCCATAAATCTATACACCCAGCACTTCCAGCAGCCCATCCTCCGTGAATAAAGAAGTTGTTTCTAATGATAGTTTGTCCTTTAGAATCTGTAAGGGTTACAACTTTAGGCTGAATAGGGATTCGGATTGTTCCCCAAGCATAACTACCACCATAAAATTTTCCAAACTTTGGTGCCCCGAAGTATGACAATAACCAACTTGATGAACCTTTTATATCATCAATAAGCTCTAATACTTGCACCCCATCATCTGCATTT
>NZ_JAPHNA010000066.1 GCF_026241315.1 Campylobacter sp. MIT 21-1684
TTAGCTCCGTGAACAAGTCTTGTGATATGGCTTAAACCTGTCCCAGCTAAAGCTGATAAAGCAGAAACACCTACTTCTATACTTCCCAATCTTTCGCTTGAATTAAAGCCCATTGATTCAGCTAAAGTTTTAGAAATTTGTCCTTTGGTTTCTCTCAAAGAGATAGAATTTTGAGCAACGAGTTTGTCAGAATCAAAACCAAAACCAGTTCCTTCTATGGCTATATCGCGTCCATCATTTTTTATTAAGGAAAGACGACCATAGTTTTCCATCATATTTGCAGCTATACCTGCACCAGCACCTATACTACCTGTGATGCTAATACCGCGTCCATCATTTGAAGTAAGTACAAGTCTGCCGTACTGATCTCTTGTAGCTTCAACACCGGTAGTGTCTTTGACAGCATTGATTGCGGCTAATAAGGCTCCGTTTTTATCAGAATCTTGGTATGCAACTTTACCGATAATAACTCCGTTAATTGAGAAAGTATCATTAGTTTCACCTTGCATAATCTCTCTACCACCAAGAGTTTGAACATTGTAAGTTGCACGAACGCCTGTTTTATCTGATACTCTGTTAATCTCTTCAGCTAAAGCACCAAGACCTGTGCCAATAGAAGTTGAGATTTTTATTTTAGAAAGATCGAAGTCTTCTATACCATTATAGTTTTTAATGGTCATTTGA
>NZ_JAPHNA010000067.1 GCF_026241315.1 Campylobacter sp. MIT 21-1684
TTTGAAGTATTCCCTCAAGAAATTTTAAAAAATCTATAAGAATTTTCTGTATGCTTTTTAAATACTCAGCAAGAAAAAACTCAAAGATATAATATAAAGAATTTAAAAACAAAAGATATAACAAAAGAACTAGAAATTCTATTTCTTGCTTGTAAATTCTAATTGTAAAACAGAAAGAAAAACATAAAAATTATTTTTCTATGAAATAGAGTAACTAAAATATGAAAATAAATACAAGATTTGTTTAATGCTATTATTTATTGTACTGAATAAAAGCATTAAACTTTTAATTTTTAACTATAACTCAAAAATTTATAGTAAAAACAGCAAAGAACATTTAAAATGAGTAAGCTTGACTGTTTTGTATCATTCTATTAATAGGCATTATGCATTTTAAAAAAGTTTTTGAGTGCTAAGATAATTACTTTTGCTTCAAACAATCTTATCTTTTGTTTTTATTAACTGGCTTCTTTAAATATCTTTATTAATACTTTAACCACCTTTTATGTAAAAAGAGTATATTTCTGTTGAAGTTTTTAAGAGAGTTAATATAAAACTTAAATTTTTTTAAAATAAAGTTAAGAATAAATCTTTCAAAACAAAAGTTTTTTATTATATTTTGCAATTTTATGTTTTTCAATTTTTTGAAATTACAATAAAAAGATTTACAGAGAATTTTGTA
>NZ_JAPHNA010000068.1 GCF_026241315.1 Campylobacter sp. MIT 21-1684
AGAAAGTTGCATATACTTTTGCATTTTAGTCATTAGTAGCCTCTTTCTTTGATTTTTTGTTTGGTTTCATCAATATAGGCACAAGTAACAGTTCTTTCATTTTTCGCAAACATACCTATATCATACCAAACAAATGTTTTATAAGATTCAATTAAAATATTTGTATTGCGTTCATAGACTTTCAACACTGCTTCCTTTATACGCCAAGATACCATTTTATCCTCCCAAATATCTATATCTTTACTCTCTCCTCTCCTTATTCTATCATAAGCCTCCTGATTATATATAGTCGTTGTATCTCCTCCCTCTTCTCTACACAACCTCTCAAACTCTCTAAAGCTAGGTTGCCATTCAAGTGGGACAAAGCTAAAGGCAAACCAAGAACCTATAATAAGAGGATAAGGTAAGGCAAGATATATCTTTTTAACTCTTAGATTCTTTTTAAAGATTTTATTTATACTCCATACACAGAATCGTAAAAAGAGATACACCCATATACAAGAAAAAATAAAAAGAGTAATCCAACCAAAAAAAGGGAAAGGAAGAAAGGTAAGAATATAAATGAATTGGATATTAAGGAGAGTTAGGATAATAAGAATTGAATATTTAAAGGAAGTTTTCATTTTTTATCTCCATA
>NZ_JAPHNA010000069.1 GCF_026241315.1 Campylobacter sp. MIT 21-1684
CATACACTCCTCCACTTAGTAGAACAAACTCTGTTGTATTTTCATCTTCTAACCAATTATCCAAGCCTAATGCAAATTCAAAATGAAGTTTGTTTGCTTTATAAGGAGAAAGGAATACTCTTGTATGGGTAATACTTATAGATTGTAAAGAAGTATCTTTAGAATGAGTAGATTCTTTGTATTCTTTACTGTCTTTAGAGTACTTTAAAAGTTGTATATATTTGCCTATACCATAGTCTTTATGTTCATAGTTTTTATAGTATTCTTTAAAGAGTTTAGGGAGAGACTTTGGGATAATAAAGACAAGATGGATATGATGGACACCTAATTGTAGATTGATTTGTTTGTATTCATAGTGTTTAGAGGAATACTCTTGCAGTAATTTTTGTTTTAAATCTGTATCACTAAGATCTTGTGCATCTTTTTGATACTCTACAATAAGGTTTTTAAAAGGACTTTCTTGTTTATATAGAGTATCAAAAAGAGAGAATTGTGTAATAGGCAAATTGTCTTGTTGGGATTTGTGTTCTTTATAGTGTAGTCTTAGTATAGGTTTATGAAATTCTATTTGTGCTTTTAAAGCTTCTTTGTTTGTATTACTAGTATGAG
>NZ_JAPHNA010000007.1 GCF_026241315.1 Campylobacter sp. MIT 21-1684
TTATTTAAACAGGAGTGATTATAATTTCTTAAGCAAATTGGCACAAGAAGAGGAAGAGACTATACAGAGATTTTGTAAAAAAATAGTTATGAGATTCCTAAGACAAGTAAAACAGGGATATAATGGATAGAAACGAATATAACAACAAAAAACTCCGTGAGGAATAAGAACGACAGCAAGAAGAATCTGCAAAATTTCAAGCAAATATGGTTGGTGAAGTCATTGGCATATTTTTTTGGTTGCTCGGATTAATTTTTGTCTTTGTAGTATTTTTGCGTAATAGATTTTTTATTCGCTGGAATTGGTATGTTAAAATAGAAAGTATTGTAACAACAACCTTAGGGATATTAATTTATATGATATTTGTCCTACCCTTTATTCTTCTTTTCAGATGGTGGGAACTATGGCTTGTAGCTGGAGCTGTTTTAGCTTATTACTATTATGGAAAATAGTTATTATTAAATGTCCCGATTTTATAAAAAATCCTAGTAAAATATTATATAAATGCCAATAGTTATTATACTAAAAAGCCTCAAAAGAGGCTTTTGTTGAAATTATTGAAATTTTTTTAAGATAGAGAAATTTTCTTTAGAGCTTGGATTCATTTTTGCTAAGATACTCAGCTACTCCTTTAGGATTTGCTTTCATACCTTCATCACCTTTATTCCAGCCTGCAGGACATACTTCACCGTGCTCATTTGTGAAAAGCATAGCATCTACCATTCTAATCATTTCATCAATATTTCTACCAAGTGGCAAATCATTAACAACAGCGTGTCTAATAGTACCATCAGAATCAAGTAAGAAAGATCCACGAAGAGCTACTGCTTCATTAAATAAAACATCAAAATTTCTTGCTATTTGTTTTGTCAAATCTGCAACTAAAGGATATTGAACATTTCCTATACCACCTTGATTAATAGGAGTATTCTTCCAAGCAAAATGTGAAAACTCATTATCACCTGAAATTCCAATTACTTCAATGCCTCTTGCTTTAAAATCCTGATATCTTTTATCAAAAGCTATAAGTTCAGAAGGACATACAAAAGTAAAATCTTTTGGATAGAAAAATACAACTGCACCTTTTGGTCCTATATTTTTATAAAGAGAAAAATCTTGAACTATTTCATTATTTCCCAATACTGCTGGAGCAGTAAAATCTAAAGCTTTTTTTGTAACAACCATTATTTAAGTTTCTCCTTTTTATAAGTAATAAAATTTATTGATAACAAAATTATATCGTTTGAATCTTTAAAATATTTTTAAATGAAAATATTTGACAATATTATTATAGAATTTCAATATTATTTACGAAATCTACAAATCTTAAAATCTAAATTAATCAAAAAATATACTATATTTATAAAAAATAAACAGAATGCTTAAAAAATCTTTATTTATTTCATTGATTAAATACAATTTACAAAAATTTAATATTATATAAATAAAATATTAACTAAAAATAATATCATAAAAACATTTTCTTGTATTTCAACTCTGTTTAATTAAACTCTTAGCTTCTTCAATTTTATTTAAAAAAATACAAGTATAATTCGAAGCTCTAAAAAATATAACAATATAGAAAATTTAATTTAGAATTGGATGTGCAATTATGGAAAGAACTTTATCAATTATAAAACCTGATGCTGTTAAAAAAGGAGTGATAGGAAAAATTTTAGACCGTTTTGAAAGCAATGGCTTAAGAATTGCAGCAATAAAAAAAATACAGCTTCATAAAAAAGATGCTGAAGAATTTTATGCTATTCACAAAAACAGACCTTTTTTTAAAGATCTAGTAGAATTTATGTGCAGTGGGCCTGTTGTGGTTTCTGTTTTAGAAGGTCAAGAAGCTGTCCTTAAAAATAGAGATTTAATGGGGGCAACAAATCCGAAAGAAGCAAAGCCCGGAACTATACGAGCAGATTTTGCCGAAAGTATCGACGCTAATGCGGTTCATGGAAGTGATAGTTTAGAAAATGCAAAGACAGAAATAAATTTTTTCTTTCAAGCAAATGAACTTTGCTGAAATGAAAATCGCTTTTTCTAAAATCAGCAATACACCATACACTTTTAAGCTTGATCTTGAAAATATAAGCTTTGAAGGAAATTTGTTTAAAATAAATCATAAACTTGTCAAAATTAATGCTATAATGAGAAGCTTTGTTTATCGTCCTTGTGATAGTTGCGGACAAGAAATAAAGCTTGATATAAAAGAGAATTTGAAGCTTTTCGCTAGTGATGGACTTTTTCAAGATGATGAAAATACATTAAGTAACACTATTGAATTCTTTAATTCTCAAATTGACTTAAAAGAAATAGCTACTAGTGAATTTGAGAATTATTTAAGTGATTATTTTTATTGCGAAAACTGCAATAAAATGTAAAATTTAATATTAAGGAGAAAATATGGCTGTGCCTAAAAGAAGAGTAAGTAAAACTCGTGCAGCGAAACGCAGAACTCATTATAAAACAAATCTTCCCAAGCCTGTAAAAGATAAAGACGGAAGCTATAAAATGCCACATCGTGCCAACCCAATAACTAAGGAATACTAAAAATTTATGATAAACATTGCTATTGATGCAATGGGTGGAGATTTTGGAGAAAAACCTATTATAGAAGGAATTATTAAAGCTTTAAATGAAAAACCTTTTAAAGCTATTTTGGTAGGGGATTCTCAAATCTTAAAACCTTTGATTCCCGAAAATTTAAAAATTTTTATTGAGTACGAAGAGGCAAATGAAGTATTTTCTATGAATGAAAGTGCTACTGATGTCTTAAAACGTAAAGAAACAACTATCTACAAAGCAGTAGAATTAGTTAAAACTGGGAGAGCACAAGCTGTAGTATCAGCAGGACATAGCGGAGCAAGTATGTCTTTAGCAACTCTTCGACTTGGAAGATTAAAAAAAGTCTTAAGACCTGCAATTGCAACTTTAATGCCTAATATAATAAACAAAACTTTGCTTTTAGATGTTGGAGCAAATACAGACTGTAAAGCTGAAAATTTACTTCAATTCGCCATAATGGGCGAAGTTTATGCCAAAGAAGTGATGAAAATACCAAAACCTCGTCTAGGAATACTTTCAAATGGAGAAGAAGAAAGCAAAGGTAATGAGCTCACAAAAGAAGCACACAAAATGATGAAAACTATTCCAAGCTTTTTAGGAAATGCTGAAGGTAGAGATATTTTCAATGCAAAATTTGATGTTCTTATATGCGATGGCTTTATAGGCAATATGATTTTAAAATCTTGTGAAGGTGTGGCAACAGCAATTTTTCAAATTCTAAAAAATGAAATCTCTCATTCTTTGTATTCAAAAATAGGTGCAATTTTTATGAAAAATTCTTTCTATAAATTAAAAAAACATATTGATTGGCAAGAATATGGCGGTGCGCCTTTACTTGGAGTCAATGGCTGTGTTATTATAAGTCACGGAAAAAGCGATTCAAGGGCTATAAAAAACGCTATTTTTCAAGCTATAGAATTTAGCCAATCCCCTATTAACGAAATAATAGAAGATGAACTTGAAAAATACAGCTAAAGCCTCGCTTAAAAGTATAGCTTCGTATGTTCCAAGCCGTATTCTTAGCAACAGTGATTTTGAAAAAACACTTGATACAAACGATGAATGGATTATTAAACGTACAGGAATTAAACAAAGACATATTGCCTGTGATGATGAAAAAACAAGTGATATAGGTACAAAGGCAGCTATCAAAGCTTTACAAAGAGCAAAATTACATCCTAGCGATGTTGATGCTGTTATTGTAGGTACATTAAGTCCTGATTATTTTACTATGCCCTCGACAGCTTGCACAATTGCCGCTAATTTAGGTCTTACAAATACCACTGCCTTTGATATTTCAGCAGCTTGTTCAGGTTTTATTTATCTGCTTGAAGTTGCCAAAGCTCTTGTAGAGAGTGGGTTAAAAAAAAATGTTCTTCTTATAGGCGCTGAAAAAACAAGTTCTATAATGGATTACACTGATAGAAGTATTTGCATACTTTTTGGAGATGGTGCTGGTGCTGCGGTTGTAAGTCTTGATACACAAAATCCTATCATTGATGTACACACAGCAAGCAACGGGAATTTTGGACAACTTTTAAAGACAGAACGTTCTCAACATTCCAATCTATCTCAACCTTTAGCTATGAAAATGAAGGGCAATGAAGTCTTTAAAATAGCAGTACAAACACTCTGCAATGATGTAATAAGGATTCTTCAAAAAAACAATATTAAACCTGAACAAATAGACCTTTTTATACCACATCAAGCCAATTTACGCATTATTAAAGCGGTGCAAGAAAAACTTCAACTAAGTGATGAAAAATGTGTCATTACAATACATAAATACGGCAATACCTCAGCCGCCTCCATACCTATGGCAATGAATGATGCTTATGAAGAAGGCAGATTAACAAAAGGAAAACTCATCTTACTTGATGCTTTTGGCGGGGGTTTTACTTGGGGTTCATCTCTGCTGTATTTTGGTGGAGAAAATTATACAAATTTAAAAATTTAATTTTACTCTTCTTTTTGTTAGTAAAACACCATCTTGCAAGCTTAATTTACAATCGCTACGTCAGCTTATAAACTTATTTTTATTTATACCAAACTTCTTAATCAAATTTTGTAATCTTTTAATGGCAAAAGTATTAAAAAACTTACTACCAAGCAAAAGCTACAAATAATAAAAAGATAAAAATAACCTATGAAGCTTAACAAGAAAGCAAAGAGTAATGAAAACAAAGCTTGAAAAATACCAAAATTCAAAGTCAACATACTTGACGCTCTTGCAAAATACTCTTTGCCTACAATATTTAAAGCCATAGTATTTGTCAAAGCGACATTGCCTGTAGTTGTAAAACCCATAATAAAAACAGAAAGGTTAAGTAAAAAAATGTCTTTAGAATAAGCAGCAATAAAGCACGAAAAAGCTTTTAATGAAAGCACAAATATATGAGCTTTTTTTAATCCTATTGTATCAGCAACAATTCCACTACCAAAAGCCCCAAGTGCTAAGCCTATACCAAAAAATGCCCACGAAGTACCTGCAAGCATACTTGAAAAGCCAAGTTCTCGCACTAAATAATCCACCCAAAAAAGCGTGTGTGCTAAATAACCTATAGCATTAAGACCATAAGAAAGAAGTAAAAGCCAAAGAAAAAAAGAAATATGAAATTTTTGCTCTTTTTGAATGTATTTTCTTGCAGGATTGAGTGTTTTTAAACTAAAAAGAGCAAAAAGAAAACTCACCAAACTCACTAAGAAAAGTAAAATCCATACTAAATCAATATTAAAACTAGCCACATAAGGTAAAATAAAGCCGCTGCATACAGCTCCAAATCCTATACCGCTAAAAATCAAACCACTAAAGAGCGAACTTTTGTTTTTTTGAACAAGCGGGAGAAACAAAGGAGCGGCAAGAGCGATTAAGGCTGCACTTGCCGCTCCAGCGAAGAATCGGAACAACCAAGCAAAAATAAAGGGTAAAGAATCAAAAACAAAGGCTAAAAAACTTAGAGCAATGATGAGAAAACTTAGCTTTGCGATGGCTTCAAGACTGATGTATTTATGCAAAATATTAATCATAAAAGATCCGAAAATATAGCCTATTAAAATAGCAATTGCTAAATGCACACTCTGAATTTCACTCATCTTACCTGAAAGTATAAGCAAAGGAATAAGCACTACATATCCAAAACGAGCTAAACCATTTGAAACAAAAGTTGCTAAAAAACAAGTAAAGAGTCGACAAATCATAGACAAGTATTTCCAAAAAAGCATTGACAATCATATCCGAAATCAAGATATGAGGCCAAATCAACATCAAATTCATTGAGTTTAAAAAAATCAACTTATATACAATAGCGCAAAAATTATTAACATTTTATGCTAGTATTGTTACAAAAATTAAACAAGGAGTAATTATGCCTTTTGTAAATATTCGAATCACTAAAGAAAATGGCGGGGCAAGCAAAGAACAAAAAAAAGAACTTATCACCGGAGTTACTGATTTACTTGTGAAAGTACTTAACAAAAATAAAGATTCAACCGTAGTCATTATTGATGAAATTGACACAGACAATTACGGCTTGGGTGGTAAAAGCATTACAGAAGTAAGAGCACAGAAAAAGTAATTGAGAAATATTTTTTCACTTGTTATCACAAAGAATGTCTATAATTTGACTGCAGTCTTACTTTTGTCATTGTAATAAACCGCACAAGCAAATGCTTTTGCAATAGATGAAAAGATTTGATTTAAAAAAATTTAGAAAACAAAGAATTTCTTGAACAATTATGACTGCTTTAACGCTGTGTGTTGATTATTTTAATATTTTTCTAAACCGATGCCTTTATCCATATTTTCTTTGAAATTCTCTCATAAATTCACACAAAGTTTTTACCTGTTCATATGTAATAGCATTGTAAAGACTAGCACGAATTCCACCTAAAAGTCTATGGCCTTTAAGCCCTAGCATTCCAGCAATTTCTGCTTCTTGCACAAAAACACTTTCAAGTTCTTTTGTCTCCAAGATAAAACTTATATTCATCAAAGAACGAAATTCTTTTTTAGAATGCCCTTTATAAAAGCCTCCGCTTTCATCGATACAGCTGTATAAAAGTTGTGCTTTTTGCTTATTTTTTCTCTCTATAACTTCCAAACCACCTAAATGCAACAGCCATTGCATTTCAAGAGCAAAGATATAAATAGCAAAAGTTGGTGGGGTATTAAAAAGAGAATTATTTTCACTGTGAATACTATATTTTAACATACTTGGAATATTTTTTTTTGCACTTCTCTCAAGCATATCTTTACGGATAAAAACACAGGCAAGTCCTGAAATTCCTGCATTTTTTTGCACTCCTCCATAAAAAAGAGCTGTATTAGAAAAATCAACCTTTCTTGAAAAAAAATCACTTGAAGCATCTATAACTAAAGGACTCTTTGTCTTTGGATATTCTTGGTACTGTGTTCCATAAATTGTATTATTCGAACAAAGATAGCAAAAATCTGCAGTATCACTAAATTGTACACTTGGAATACAATTAAAGCCGCTATCTTCACTGCTTGCTACAACTCTTACATTAGCACCTGTAATTTGTGCTTCTTTAATAGCTTTTCTTGTCCAAATTCCTGTATTAACATACTCGCAATATCCACCATTGCTTAAATTTAAAGGAATCATTGCAAATTGCAAACTCGCTCCACCTTGTAAAAAAAGCACTTCATACTCATTATTTAAACCATAAAGTTCCTTTGCCTTACTCATAGCATCAAAATGTACTTCTTCAAACACTTTTGTCCTATGACTAATTTCCATAATAGAAAAACCTTTTCCTTGATAATCAACAAGCTCATTTTGAACTTTTTCTAAAAGCTCTAAAGGTAAAGTTGAAGGCCCTGCACTAAAATTAATTCTTCTCAATTTTTCTCCTTTATAAAATTTCTGCTCGTTTTTGTGAATTGAATGAATTTAAAATAATTCTATCACCCTTTTGCAATTGTTCTAAACTCACCTTCACACCTTTTCGTGTCAAAGTAATAAGATCTTTACTCTTTTCAAAGAAATTATTATGTTGCAAAAGAGCACTATCAACTTTTTCAAGTTCTAAATTTGCTTTTTGCAGTCTCATTTGTATAGCACCTTGCATTTGTTGTTCAAGGTTTTTACTAAATGCAATCTTTTGACCTATGATTAAAGGTAAAGCATTTGCCTGATATATTTTTTGTAATTGTGAAAGTGTAGCAGAAGCATCAGTGAATTTTCTCTGTAAAAGAGTATCAAGCTGTTGTTGTATGAAATCTAAATTCTGTTCTAAATCAAGCTTGGAATACAAAAGCATATCAATAGCTGCTGATGGAGTTGGGGCTCGTAAATCTGCGACAAAATCACTAATAACATAATCAATTTCGTGACCAATAGCTGAAATTATAGGAGTCTGGGCTGAAAAAATTGTCCTTGCCAAAGCCTCATCATTAAAACAAAATAGATCCTCTCTGCTCCCTCCACCTCGTGCAAGAATCAAAACATCAAGTTTGAATTTATCAGCTTTTCTAATAGCATTGATTAATGAATTGGGAGCATTTAAACCTTGTGTAAGTGAATTAAAAATAAAAACTGTTGCTAAAAAATATTCTTTTTGAACAATAAGCTTTAACATATCTTGCAAAGCTGCAGAAGTATTTGAAGTAATAATGCCGATTCTTGTTGGAAATTGTGGCAAAGGCTTCTTATGTTTTTGTTCAAACAAGCCTTCTCTCTCTAAAGTCTCTTTCAATGCAAGGAATTTCGCCTCTAAATCCCCACAACCTGCTTTTTGCATATGAGAGACTACAAACTGATACCGACCGCTTTGCTCATACAAAGTCACCGTACCTTCAAGCTCTAATAAATCCCCAACCAAAGGCTTAAAATGAAGTTTTAAATTTGCACTTTTAAACATAACACAAGCTATGCTTGATTTTTCATCTTTGAGTTCAAAATACCAATGTCCTGAGCTATGGAGAGTGATTTTTGAAAGCTCTCCAGTCAAAGAAATCATATTAAAGTGTGTTTCAAGGAGAGTTTTTGCTTTCAAATTAAGTTCTGTCGGTGTCATAAATAACCTTAAAATAAAAGTCGATACATACAGCTTAAAATAATTCGGTTGTGTAATTAAGTTACAAAAAATAAATTATTACCACTAATAAAAAATAAACTGATAGAAAAATTTTATTAATTATACTATAATATTTCTAAAATCAACAAAGAATGGAGATTCATATAATGACAAAAAAACTTCTTTTTTTCCTTACTTTCTGTTTTAGTATTGCTTTAGCAAAAGAACCTGTACGACCCGAATGCATTGCACCAGCTCAACCAGGAGGTGGTTTTGATTTGACTTGTAAATTAGCCCAAGCAGTCCTTGTTAATGAAAAATTTCTCTCTAAACCTATGAGAGTAACTTATATGCCTGGTGGAGTTGGTGTTGTTGCATATAATTCTATGATTAACTCTAAAGCAAAAGATAGCAATATTATTGTGGCTTTTTCAAGTGGCACCCTGCTTAATATAGCTACCGGCAAACACGGCAAATATAATGAAAATGATGTAAGGTGGCTCTCCTCTGCTGGAATTGATTATTCAGCTGTTGCTGTTAGAAATGATTCTCCCTATCAAAGTTTAGAAAACTTACTCAATACTTTAAAGAAAAACCCGCAGGCTATAAGTTTCGGAGCTGCCGGTTCTGTTGGAGGGCAGGACTGGATGGTAACTGCTCTGCTTGCTAAAAATGCAAATATAGATATTCGAAAAACTCGCTACGTTGCTTTCGAGGGAGGTGGAGATGTTATGATTTCCTTGCTTGGAGGGCATGTAGATGCTGCTATTGGAAACATAGGTGAATTCTTACCTTATTTAGAATCAGGAAATATAAGAATTTTAGCTCTTTTTGCTGATGAAAGATTGAAAATTCAAAGTGAAAAAGCTCAAGCTATACCCACCGCAAAAGAACTTGGATTTGATGTAATATGGGGTTCTGTAAGAGGCTATTATATGGCTCCGAAAGTTTCTGATGAGCAGTATAATTGGTGGTTAGAAGCTTTTGAAAAAGCCCAACAAACGGAAACTTTTAAAGAACAACGACAACAAAGAGGCTTACAAGAATTTAATAAAAACGGTAAAGAACTTGAAGAATTTGTAAAAACTCAAACACAACAATTCCGTAGTTTAGCAAAAGAATTTAATCTTATAAAGTAACAAGATGGCAAGCATACGCGTTTTTTCACTTTTTGTTTTCATTCTATCCTTATTCTTGCTTTATGAAAGCTTTGGCATAAAAACCGAATTTGCTTATGAGCCCTTAGGACCAAGAGCTTTTCCCCTGTCGGCTTTAATTTTAATCGCTCTTGGCTTTTTCTTGCTTTTCTTTTTTGCTGAAAAAACTGAAGTAAAATGGAATCAACAAGCCCTCATTAAAATTGCTTTCTTACTCATTGTATTTTTTCTTTTCGCTTTCTTATTTGAAATCATAGGTTTTATACCTTCGAGTATTATTTTTCTTTTTTGTGCAGCTTTAATTTTTGGAGCAAGATTGATACCGGCTTTTGTTTTTGCCGTTCTTTGCGCCATACTTTTCTTTGTTGGTTTTGATACCTTAATGCAAATTACCTTGCCACAAGGAACATTTTTCGAAAAATTTTTCTATAAGAAAGGATAAAATGGATACTTGGACATATTTAATGCACGGTTTTACCGTAGCTCTAAGTTTTCAAAATTTTTGTATCGCTGCAATAGGTTGTTTAATAGGAACTATTGTCGGGATGTTGCCCGGACTCGGACCTATTAATGGGGTTGCCATCTTGCTTCCTTTAGCCTATTCTATGGGTTTTGAACCTACTTCGGCTCTTATATTGTTAGCCTCTGTATATTTAGGCTGTGAATATGGAGGGAGAATTTCTTCTATACTACTTGGAATACCCGGCGATGCCGCTGCTATTATGACAACTTTAGATGGACATCCTCTTGCAAAAAATGGCCAAGCTGGGAAAGCACTTTGTATTTCAGCCATAGGGTCTTTTATTGGTTCTTTTATTGCCATCATAGGTATTATTCTTTTTGCCCCTTTACTTGCTAAATGGTCTTTAACTTTTGGTCCTGCTGAATATTTTGCTCTCATTATTTTTGCCTTAGCTGCTCTAGGATCAATGTTAGCGCAAAGACCTGTACGTTCGTTTTTATCCGCACTTATAGGTTTATTCCTTACTACCATAGGCATAGATGGAAATTCTGGAGTTTATCGATTTGTTTTTGACAATCCTCATCTTTATGATGGTATTCCTTTTATTATACTTGTTATTGGCTTATTCTCAGTCAGCGAAATTTTACTTCTTCTCGAACACACACATAGCGGTCAGAAAGTCGTAAAAAAAACAGGAAAACTGCTTATTTCGTTAAAAGAATTATCTTTTTGCTTTTTTACTATTATCCGTTCTGGAGTCACAGGTTTTTTTGTAGGTGTTTTACCGGGAGCTGGTGCAACTGTAGCGAGTGCTGTAACATATATGAATGAAAAGAAACTTGCCGGAGAAAAAGGGAATTTTGGAAAAGGAGATCTAAGAGGAGTTGCAGCTCCTGAAGCAGCAAATAATGCTTCAGCCTGTGGCTCTTTTATTCCTATGCTAACACTTGGACTTCCGGGTTCTGGAACAACTGCTGTAATGATCGGTGCTCTTACACTCTACAATATAAATCCCGGTCCTACAATGTTTGTTGAAGAACCTGATATAGTATGGGGTCTTATAGCTTCATTGTTTATAGCAAATATTTTACTCCTGCTGCTTAATATCCCTCTTATTAGATTTTTTGTTAAGATTTTAACCATTCCAATTTGGGTTTTGGCTCCTATGATAGCTGTAATTTCTGCAATCGGGATTTATTCTATCAATAGCACAAGTTTTGACTTATTTTTAATTATTATCATTGGTATAATAGGCTATATTCTAAGAAAACTTGCTTTTCCTATGGCACCTTTGATACTCGGCTTTGTTTTAGGGGAACTTTTGGAAGTTAATTTAAGAAGAGCTCTTTCTATTAGCAATGGGGATTTTTCTATACTTTATCAAGGAACTATTACTGCAACTTTGCTTATAAGTGCAATTTTACTCATTATTATTCCGCCATTTTATAAAAAATACAAAAAACTTCGGGCTTAGATTTTTTTTGCTATAAACATAGAACTTATGTCAAAACTCAAACCTTGAACTTCAAGCATTGTAAAACCAACATCTTGAAGTTCTCTTACAAGGTCTTCTTGTTTCAAAAAACATTCTATAGAATCAGGCAAGTAGCGATAAGCACTTTTATTGTTACTAATTAAACTCCCTAAAAAGGGGAGTATCTTCTTAAGATATATATCTCTAAAAAAAGCTATAAAGCCGCCTTTCTCAACTTTGGTAAATTCAAGGATTACGCAAATACCATCTTTTCGCAATACTCTTGCAAATTCTTGCAAAGCTTTTGAACGTTCAATGACATTACGAATACCATAACTTATACTAAGTATATCGACACTCTCATCTTTCAAAGGCAAATTCTGTGCCTGTGCTTCTATAAATTCTACTTTTGGTAATTTTTCTTTTGCTATTTGAAGCATAGCGGTGCTTGGATCAATACCTTTAATACTTTGTATCTCTTTATGTAAAAATTCTGCTCTTTCTTGCCAAAGTACTATCATATCACCGGTTCCACAGGCAACATCAACTATATCTAAACCATTTTTCACACTCAATTTCAAAACTCTTTCACAAGCCTTTTTTCGCCAAGAACTATCCACTCCAAAACTCAAAATACGATTTGCTTTATCGTAAGTAGGAGCAATTTGATTGAACATCTCTATAATCTTCTGTTGCTCTTGCATCTTTATCCTTTATACATTTTTAGATTTAAATTTGATTTATCAATAAGTTTAAAAAATTTTTGTTTTTTCATACTAAATAGTAAAAAAACATTTGTTTGTGTATATGAAAAATACTTTTGGGCAAGTTTTTCTAAACTTTTACATCGAAAAAGACAACAAAAATACTCTAAAAATACTTTTAATTCTATAAATTTTCTTTCAAGCATTTCATACTCATCATTTTTATAAAAAAGCCTTTTAAACACTACAAGTTTTCTTCTAAGCTCTAAAGCTACAAGCTGTTTAAAAAATTTCTCTTTTGGTTTATTCTGATAAAAAGAATTTTCTTTAATAAAAAAGTCAAAATCACCAAACAAATTATAAACTCTTTCTCCTGTCAATAACAAAAGTAATTTTTCATCAAAATTCCTGCTGTTTAAAATTTGCAAACTGCTCTCACTAAGTATTTTAAACCTACCGGATAAATTTTTACTTAAATTTTTATCAAAAACAGAATCAAAACTAAAGAAAACAATAAAAATCTTTTGTGCATAAAGAAAAAATTGATAACAGTGTTTTCTCTGTCTCGTTTCTAAAGAAAGTTTATGCCAAAATTGCAATTTCTTAAAAAGATAAAACAAAAAAATTCTTAAACCATCGAAAGTATAAAGAGAATCAGGAAAATTCAATGTAAAATTGACATTACTATCAATAATCTTTAAACATTTCTCAATATTAAATCTACCCTCATATCCATAAAGAATGAGAGATTTAGAATTCAAATTTTCTTTCTCGGTAATCTCTTTTTCAATACCGAAGTCTTTTGGAAAAACAAAATTGTGTCTTTCTTCTAAAGTATGAAAAAATACTTTCAAAACACTAATTCTCAACTCTTTATAAAACTCAATACAAGCTTGAAAGGAATAAAGTTGCAATTCATAAATTTTTTTATGAAGACTTCTCACAAGTGCTTTTTTTCGCGCCTTTTTAAATTCTCGTTTAGAAATCCTTTGTTTTTGTTGTATTTCATTCTTTAAAAATGTGATTTTATAAAAACTCTTATGTATATTTTGAAACTGTATATTTTTGTTTAAACTAATATGAGTATAAAAGATTTCAAAACGGCTTTCTTTAAACAAAAGACCATTTTTATTTAATAAATCCTCAAGCAAACAAGAATCTTGAAGTAAAAAGACTCTTTGTATTTCACACACACTACAATCCTGATTGTAGATATTACAAATTTTTACAATTTTATTGACATTTTTGACACATTTGGACATTAGCACAGACTGCTAGATGTTTTATAGTTTTACCTATTTTTTGTTCTAAAACTGCTTGATATTCATTCAATCCAATTTCTTCAAAACCTGCATCTTCTATATTTCCACAATTCAAACAAAGAATGTGAATGTGTTTTTCTTCATAAATATCATAACAAGTCTTTTGATTAGTTGCATTAATTTCAACTACCAAACCTTGTTCTTGCAATGTGTTAATATTTTTATATACTGTTGCAAGCGAAATCGAAGGATATTCTTTTTTAATTTCCGCATAAAGTTGTTCTATATTAGGATGTTCGTGTCTTTTAAGAATTTTAAGAACACAAAGCCTTTGAGGAGTAGCCTTTAAATCGTATTTTTTAAGCATCTGTACTAATTGCATTATTTATCCTAAGTTCTTATTTAAATAAGGCTAATAATATATTAAAATTTATTAAAAAAAGTTTATGCTTTTGATATTTTACCCTTCATTTAATACGAAAGGACTTTTTGCAATAAAGAAGACATATCTAAACCTAAACTCGCTTCAACTTCGCTAGTTTTTCCGTGTTCTATAAAAGAATCTTCATATTCAAAACTCACAACTTTTACAGACAAATCATTTTCTTGTAAAAACGTATTTATTAAACTCGCTACTCCTCCATTTTTCACATTTTCACTAAAAACAAACCAAAGTTTTGTCTTCGATGCCAACTCTTTTAAAAGCTCAATATCAAGAGGTTTAGCGAAAATAAGATCTATAAGATTTACCTGCTTGTTTCTGCTGCGAAGCTCCTGTAAAACCTGCCAAGCTTTACCAACACCCTGTCCATATCCTAAAAACGCAATTTCACTATCATTTCTCACAAGCCATTGTGCTTTGGATAGTTCTATTTCACATGGTTTAAATTCATCTTCTAAAAGAAAAGAACCTCTTGGATAACGAAAAGCCAAACAGCCTTGATGAAAATAAGCATAGTGCATTATTTTTCTCATCATTGCTTCATCACGGGCTGCAATCAAACTTAAATTTGGAAGAGCAGAGAGAAAACTCACATCAAAAACACCCTGATGTGTTTCACCATCTTCACCTACAATTCCGGCTCTATCCATAGCAAAAACAACATTTAAATTCATAAGTGCACAGTCGTGTATAATCTGATCATAGGCTCTTTGCAAAAAGGTACTATAAATAGCGATAAAAGGTTTAAAACCTTCTTTTGCCATCGCAGCCATAGATGTTACAGCGTGTTGTTCAGCGATCGCAACATCCCAAAATCTATTTGGAAACTTTTCTATAAGTCTATCAAGGCCTGTTCCACTAGGCATAGCAGCAGTTACACCTACTATATTTTGATATTTTTCTGCAAGTTCAAGTAGAGTATGAGAAAAAACTTCGGTAGCACTTTTTTTTATAACACCCTTTTTAAGACTCTCACCACTTTGCACATCAAAAGCACTCACTCCATGCCATTTTGTATGCTTGCCTTCAGCCAAAGCATACCCTTTGCCTTTAAGAGTTTGCGTATGAACTATACAAGGTTTTCCCATAGCTTTTGCCTGCTTAAGTGCGGACAAAAGCTCTGCAATATTATGCCCATCAATCAAACCTATATATTCAAGCCCAAGCTCTTCAAATAAAAGACCGGGGGTAATAAGTTTTAAACTTTCTTCAAACCTCTTTGCAATATAGCTTGCACTTTCTGGTAAAAGATGTAAAATCTTTTCCACCTTTTTTTTAAATTTTTGATAAAACTGACTTGCCATAGCCTGAGAAAGATATTTTGAAATTGCACCTATAGGTTTTGAAATACTCATTTCATTATCATTTAAAAGAATTACACAAGGATACTTTCTATCTCCAAGCTCATTTAAAGCCTCATAAACCATTCCTGCGCTCAAGGCTCCATCTCCTATTAGAACAACAGGTATCCTCTGCTCTTGTTTTAAATATATAGCTTTACACGCTCCAATAGCTAAAGAAATAGAAGTACTTGAATGTCCAGCAACAAAATAATCTCCCTCGCTTGACTTTGTATAACCACTTAAACCTCCAAACTGCCTAAGAGTTTCAAATTCTTTCACTCTACCACTCAAAAGTTTATGAGCATAGCATTGATGTGAAACATCGAAAATAAAAGGATCTTGACTTGCATCAAAAACTCTGTGCATAGCTATACTAAGCTCAACAACTCCTAAATTTGAGCTTAAATGTCCTCCATTTTTACTTACTACTGAGATGATTTTTTTCCGCAAATCACAGGCAAGCTCTTTAAGCTCTTCAAGACTTAAAAGCTCCAATTCTTTTTGGTTATAAGCAAGCTTTTTACTCATTATGAACCATTTTTTTGATTTTTCTTAAACGGCTCTCTAAATTCGATTCTATATTCCCAACATCACTCAAAATTACAACAGAGCCTTTACTAATAGCATCATCAAGACTTATTTTAATATGGACATCCTCGCTAAAATGCCCTTTAAGGTATTCATAATCATTTGAATTAACCTTAAGTTCGATAGCACTTGCTCCTTTAAGTTCGGCTATCAAATCCTTAGCTAAATTATAAGCTACCTTTGCAGAATTACTCTCAAGCTCTTTTAAAACTACTTCTTTAGCTATATCTATAGCTGTATCAGCAAGTTCTCTTTCATTCTTTTGTACAAAGGAATCCAAATTCGCACAAGCTTCATCAAGCTTTGACAAGGTTTTTATATATTTTTCTTTCAACTCTTCTAATTCTTTTTCAAATTCAAGTTTAGCCTTTTCATAGCCTTCTTTTAAGAATTTTTCCTTTGCATTTTCAAGTTCTAAATTTAAACGATTGTTAAATTCGCTTTCTTGGCTTTCAATTTGCATTTGAAGTTTAATGATATTGCTTGACATTTCATCAGTTTTTTTAAGCAAATCTTCGACAAAACTTGGTTGAAATGCTGGAATCTCGAGCTCTTTTTGTAGCTCAGGAGCTGAAAGCTTTTCATTTTCAACTTGCTCCACTTGAGGATTTGAATTTGTAGGTTTTTCAACATTAGAATCAAACTCACTAATAACCTTAAAACGGTAATCCTCAACACTATGTTGATCTGAATTTGCGCTTGAAATTACATTACTACGATTAGCCATTATTTTACTCTATCATTTCATCTGCATCGCCTGTTTGTACAAGACCTTGTTCTGCGAGTCGTTGTACAACTTCAACAACTTTTCTTTGGGCTTCTTCAACATCTTTAACACGTACAGCACCCAAAAAGCCCATTTCTTCCAAAAAAGCTTCGCTAGCACGAGCGGACATATTAGCTAAGAATTTCTGTTTGAGTTCTTCACTTGCACCTTTTAAACCTATCATTAAATCTTTTTTATCAGCAACCTTAAGAATTTCACGTATAGCATTCGTGCTAAGTTTTTGTATATCATCAAAAGTAAACATAAGTTCTTTAATAGTCTCAGCAAGCTTTTCATCGCTTTGTTCTATATAAGTAATAGTCGATTTTGAAGCTTTCTGTCCTAATCTATTCAACACTTCAGCCACAGCACGTGGACCTCCAACTTCAACTTTGTAGGAAGTAAGACTTTCAAGCTTGCTTTCAAGAACAGCAGAAACTCTTTTAATAATACTTGGAGAAATATCTCCCAAATTGGCTATCCTTATCACAACTTCAGCGCGTAGTTCATCGCTAAAATATTCAAGTGTTTCAGCAGCGTGAATAGAATCCATATGTGCCAAAATAAGGGCTATGGTTTGAGGATGTTCTTTTGTGATAAAGTCAGCAAGCTGTTGAGGTTTTATTTGCGCTAAATAAGCAAAATTTTGCTTATTTTCCATACTTTTAGCGAGTTTTTCTAAAATTTTATCTGCAATTTCTGGTCCAAAAGTTCGGTATAATATTTCTTTAGCGTATTCTAAACCTCCATTTTTAATATATTGATTCGATTGAAGAAGAGTGTAAAATTCCTCCAAAACTGCCGTAGCAACAGATCTATCAACATTTTTTGCTACCGCGATATAACGGGAAATTTCTGTAATAATATCGATTTCCATATGAGAAAATATGGAAGTTGTCGCATCTTCACCCAGCTGAATAAGAAATATCGCTACCTTTTCGGGCATTGATAAATCATCATAAACCATTTTTTGTTCTTCGCTAAGCTTTATCATTATAAATCCTTATTTTCACTAAATTCTCCATCATTTTGGATAAGATTTTGCAAAAGCATAGAAATTTCTTCACTTTTTTCACTCACCAAAGCACGAAGTTTTTCAAGTAAAACATCATATTGAATAGAATCTTCATTGAAATTATCGCCTAAGCCAAGTTGTTCTTCAACTTTCTTCCTTGCAGCATTAAATTTTTCTAAAGCATCTTCAGCATCATCAATAATAGCATTTGGTGCTCGCATTTCTTCCTCTTGTGCCGCTATATCTTCAAGCATTTTTTGCGCAAAAGGAGCAATAATTTTTTTATAAAAAATAAACAGCAAAATTGCAACAACAAAATACTTCACAGGTGGAATAAATGGCTCAATAAAACGGTTATAAAAAGTCTTAACTTTATTTTCAACCTTAACACTCTCTCGGTAAAATGGTAAATTTTGAACTACAACACTATCACCTCTAGCAGCATTATAATTAATAGTACTTCTAACTATGCTTTCAACACTTGCAAGCTGTTCAGGACTAAGCGGCACATACTCGCTTTTTATATCTCCATTTTCATCTATAACTTCTTGATATTTCCCATCTATAGTTACAGCTGCTGAAGTGCGTATGACTGTTGCAAACTGTTTTCTCGTGTTTGTAATTGTTTTTGAAAGCTCATTATTAGTGGTAACTTGATTTTTCTTATACAATTCTATCTGTCCTTGATTATCAAGTCCTTCAACAGGTCCTATATTCGACACAGCTCCGGGAACACCTTGAATTTCAGGTGCTTGTCTACCTTGTCTTTCTTCTTCTAAAGTCTGCTCACTTCTTATGATGGGATTAGGATCATAAATTTCACTTTGAGATTCTTGTCTTGAGAAGTCAAAATCTATATTCACACTTACTTCAAGTTTGTCCCTACCACCTGCAAAAGAAACTAAAGAATTGATTATTTTTTCTTCAAGCTGCCTTTCTTGATCTCTTTTATATTTGACTTGTGCAGCAATAATATCGCTTTCATAAGCCTCTTGCTCATCAAGAGGAATTCCATTTTGATCACTAATTTTAACATTCTCTTTAGTTAATTTTGGTACAGCAGAAGAAACAATATTTTTAATCCCATCAATTTGTTTTGTCGTTAATCTTAAACCCTCTCGTACATTTAAGACTACTGAAGCTGTTGGAGGAATCTGCCTTTCTGTAAAAACACTCTCTTTTGGAAAGGCTATATGAACAACAGCAGACCGTATAGGTTCTAAAGTCTCAATAGTACGAGCCAATTCACCTTCAATGGCTCTTTGAAATTTCACTCTTTGTTCTTCGTTTGTAGCACCAAAACCTTGAGAATCAAACACTTCAAATCCCACACGACTGTCTTTAATCAAACCCTCACTTGCAATAAACATCCTTTGACGATAGACTTGTTCTTGAGGAACTAAAATGGTAGTTTCATTTTGCAATTTATAAGGGATATTATTTTGTTCAAGTTTTGAAACAATGGCAGCTGATGAGCTTGGGCTTACATTTTCCACTAAAACAGCATAACCATCATTAATTCCTGTACCTCCACCACGAAAAAGTGCTAAAAATACTAGAAATCCTATCACCACTGCGATAGAAGCTGCGATAACTATACGTTGTCTGCGAGTTAAATTCAAATAAAGTTGCCCAACTTGGTGCAACATTTCTTTAAAATCCATTAATTTCTACCCTCAATATCCGAATTATACTCAATTCATCTTCCAAACTATATCAATTTTAGCAATTTATAATTTTTCAATTTTCTTGCAAAATATTTTCAAATTCTTCAAAAAATCTTTTATTTTGATAAGGCGTTCCTAGCGTGATTCGCACGGCATTTAAACCATAACTTTTTAAATTGCGTATTATTATACCTTTTTTAAGCAATTTTTCAGACAAATCTGTACTATTTTTTTCATCAAAAAAATATGTAATAAAATTTGTATAGCTTTGTAGAGTTTTCAAATGATGTTTTTTAGCAAATTCTTCATATTTTTGCATTTCTAAAAAAGTATTTTGCAAACTTTCTTTCACAAATTCTTCATCATCTAAAGCGGCAACAGCGGCTTTGAGTGCAATATTACTCACATTAAAAGGTGCTCTGAGTTTATAAAAAACCGAAATGAGCTCTTCATTTGCTACACCATACCCCACACGAAGCCCCCCAAGTCCATAAAGTTTTGAAAATGTTCCAAGATATACTACATTTGAGAATTCAGCGATTAATTCTTTCGGGTTTAAACGCTTTGTTTTATCCTTAAAACTTGCAAATTCATTATAAGCCCCATCAAGCACAACCATACAATCCTTATCAATACCGCGTAAAAACTCTTTTATAGCCAAAGAATCTAAACATTCTCCTAAAGGATTGTTTGGCACACATAAAAAAATAATTTTAATCTGGGCTCTGTGTTGCGTATAAAGATATGCAAATTCATCTAAATTATGGACAATACTTTTAGTTTTATAGCATTTTGCCCCACACTGCTTTGCATAAATTTCATACATCGCAAAAGTAACTCCGCTTTGCAAAAAAGCATTTGTTGTATTCAATTTAGAATGCACAGCATATTCTATCACTTGATCACTCCCTGCTCCTATGATGATATTTTTCTCATTAACACCAAATTTTATAGCTAATCTTGCTTTAAGCTCACTCATACTGTCATCAGGGTAAAGATTTGCTTTATATGCCATAGCTTTTATGGCTTCAACAGCCTTAGGGGATGCACCAAAAGGATTCTCATTACTAGCAAGTTTTATTACCTCTGTTAATCCGTATTCCTTAGCTATAAGTTCTATATCTTTACCCGGCTCATAGGTATGAAGTTTTTCGATAAGAGGATTAAAATTCATCATTCTCTCCTGATAAATATGAACCAAGCCAAATAAATTCACCAGTCTTGCTTAAAGCTCTTTGTACATTTTCATCATCAATATGCCCTTCAAAATCTATATAAAAACTATGCAAAAAATCTTTTGATTTGACAGGCCTTGATTCAAGCTTCGTGAGATTGATATTTTCTTTTTTAAATTCCTCAAGTAAATTGCTTAATCCTCCAGGTTTATGGGCAGTTCTTACAAGAATAGAGCTTTTGCAATTTGGCATTTTAGGATTCTTTATATCACTTAAAATTAAAAAACGGGTACGATTTGCTGCATTATCTTCAATCTTATCAAAAAGTACAGGTACATTATACAATTTGGCTGCAATTTTTGAACAAATAGAGGCTGAATGCTCATCTTGCGAAGCTAAATAAGCTGCGTGTGCTGTCGATTTTGAAGGTATAAATTCTGCTGTATTGAGTTCGTGACTCTCTAAAAATTTACGACATTGATTATAACCTTGTGGATGAGAATAGATACGTTTAATCTCTTTTAAATTCTCATTAATACCTACAAAAGAATGGTGTATATCCATAAAAATTTCGCCAAAAATTTTGAGTTCGGTGTATTGACCAAGACAATCCAAGGTTATCCCAACAGCCCCTTCGGTATTATTTTCAATAGGAACAACTCCATATTTTGATTCTTTATTGGAAAGTTCTTTAAATACATCCTCAACAGTAGCAAGTGGTATATAACGACTCATAGCACCAAAACGTCCACGTGCTGCTTGATGAGTATAAGTACCTTCAGGTCCTAAGTATGCAACACTTTGTGGCATTTCTAAATTTCTTGAAACGGCAAAAATTTCTTGATAAATTGCCTCAATGGCATTTTGATTTAAAAGCCCTAAATTCGCATTTCTCAAGCGATTAATAATAGCTCTTTCACGTTCAGGTCTGTAAATGGTCCCTCCGCTTTTCTGTTTGAGCTCTCCTACACTTTTCACATATTTCATTCTTTCATTGAGGAGTTCTAAAATGGCATCATCTATCGCATCAATTTTATTTCTTAATTCATCTAAATTTGACATTATATTCCTTTGTAAATTCTAAGATGCTTGGATATATTGCATCAAGAAAGTTCGTATCAATGCCTTTTGTATCACTTGTTTTTCCACTTAAAACTAAAACAGTTTTCATTCCAAGTTTTTTTGCTTGAATCAAATCACCTTTAAAATCATCGCTAATCAAAATAGTATTTTCAAACCGCGCTTTTGGATCTTGCATCTGAAGAAGTCTTAGAGCCTCCTCATAAAAAGCTACACTCGGTTTTCCTACAACTTGATATTCAAAATGTACGGCATTTAACAGCATAAGCATAATACTCCCGACACCGGGATAAAAATATCCATCTTTTTTATAAATGCTTGTTTCGTGCATAGCAATAACTTTTACTCCTTTCTTTATCATCGCTATCATATTTGCAAAATCCTTAAAAGAAAAATTATCATAACTGGCTATAAGCAAAGCTTGTGGCTCTTTATAGTCAAATTTAAAACCTAAACTTTGAAGACTTTGCAAAAATTCTTCCGAACCAAAAGCAGCAATTTTACAAGGTTTTAAAATATTTGCAAACACGCAAAAAGGATCTAAATAAGCTTTATCTTTAATCTGCAATCCTTTCTCTCGCAGAAAATGTAAAAAATCAAGATTCTTTGTATTGTTTGTAAGCACTACATAAGACTGTTTCTCTGAATTTAAACAAGCAAAAAGCTCTTTTGCTCCAGCTATTAAAGATTTATCAGAATCAGAAAGCAAGGTTCCTTGTACATCAATAAAAAACATTTTCTTTTTCCTTATTTATTAAGGTACAAGAATTTTAACATATTTTTATAAGGATTTTTGTATAAAGCAAGGATTAGAAAATTCCTGCTTTACTAAAAAACATATTTAAATAAAAGATTTCCACCAAAGAAATTCACTCCAGAAGAATAATTTCTGTATAAGGCTTCTATATTCAATCTTAAACCGCTATAAACAAAAAGCTGAGTACCTAAGATGAGTGAAAGGGTATTGTCATACTCGTTAGTATAACGAAGTCTGTTTCCTCTATCAAATTCAAAGAATACACTTTTATGAGAATTATACAGTTTGTTTTCATAGTGAAGTTTAGCATAATAAAAATAGCGCTCTTTTTCGTACTTCAACTCACTTCCTAAAGCCAAAGCTAATAGGTAATGGGTATAACCTCTTGATTGAAGTCCTAAGCCTCCATCTTCTTTAAAGGCTTTTTGCATATCTATATAATGCTCCAATCCTATATAAGGCTTAAAAGAAAGTTCTTCACCGAAACGATAACCGATATTACCGCCTAGATTAACTTGATAGGCATTAAATTCTGCTTCGGAAGTATTTAAAACAGTTCCAACTGCAGCATTATATTCCCTTGAAATATCAAATTTTCCCGCTAAAACACTTGCTTTTAACTCGCTCTCATAATTACTATAAAAGGCAATTTTATCATACAAAGACCAAGCATAAAGTCTTGAACGCGTCGTGGTATTTTGGGTTTTTAAATTCTGTTCATTATTTCCATAAGCATAACTAAATTGTGCTTGAAAAAAATTGGTATCACTAAAATGATTGAATCCTAAATTCATTCCTATTAAATAACCATCTAAATTATTCCCTTTTAATACCCCGCCAAAAGTATTTACATAGATGTTTTTATTTTCAGGAAAAACCAAAGGACTGCCCAAACTTGCACCATTATCTAAAACAATATGCTCTCCAGAAGCCAACAATTCACTCGAAGGGATAAAATGTACCGGCATAGATAAAGTCGTATCTGCTTTAAAAGCGTTGAGAATCTTTGTTGGTTCTCGTGTATAATTTTTTGTGCTTGTTTCAATATCATCAACTATCAAATCAAGCTCTTGTGAAGAACCTAAAGAAAAAATTTCTCCTCCGAATTTATTTTCTAACAAACTCACAACTTGAGATTTTGAAGTATCTAAATTTCCTTTCCAAGAATCATACACTGTAACAGGAACTTTATTGGTAGTGCTCGGCGGCACAGGATTTGATGGCACAGGAGAAGGATTTACTGGTAAAGAAGGGGAAATTTGCGGAGTGATAGTACAGATAATATTTGACTGGGCACCTTGTCCAACCAAAGCTTTTGTTACACTTATACTCCCGTCTTTACAGGCAAGAACTAAGTTATTGTTAGGATTTTTTAACTGAATTTCACTAAGTCCTGTAATTGTACCTGTAATGATTTGATAATCTTGCTCTTTCACTCCTGTTGTATCAACAAAAACAATGCCTTTATCATTGTTTAAACTTCCATCAAGCTTACCCATAACATCATTATAAATTCCAAAAGTAAGACTTGAACCTTTTTTATTTTCAAATCCATTTCCTACTTTTAACACGCTACCATAAAGATCTACTGAAGATGCTTTTACAGAAAGATCTCCCCCTTCTACAGAGACAAATTTACCTTTTACCTCCATAAAAGCATCATTGAGCCTCAAATCGCCGCCGCCACTAAAATTAGCATCAAAAGGATTAAGTACTAAACCAGTTTGTGCATCAACTTTTGCATCTCCCCCATTATAAAAATCACCATCAACTATAACATTTCCTTTGTTTCTAATCTCAAATGTTGAAATAGAATCTAAAAAACCGGCTATTGGCGAACCTATATTATAAACATCACCTGTAAATTGAATATGTGCATTATCATTCGTTAAGGTTTTTTGAATTCGTATCGTTTCAGCTTGCACATTGAGTCTAGAAGTTGGTTCAAGAATTACCTGCGAATCAGCAATAAAAAATTTCATTTTAGAAAAATTAGCAGTAGCATTTTGTTTTAATTCTAAATTAGCACGACTTGAAAAACGCACTTTAGATGCACCGCCATAATCTGTAAATTGAGCATTAATGATATTATTAGACATTTCAGCATTATACGTTCCACCTGAATTTACCAAAATACCACCATTTTCATAAGCAAGCGTATTATAACCTTTAAAATTTAAAGTTGCACTTGAATTCACAGTATTCTTGCCAAGATAAAAAGTTATTAGGTCATTGTCTGCATTTAAAGTATAACTTGAACCACTTGGACCACTTACATTTAAAGGAGTATTTTGACTACGAATATAGTATCCAACACCATTTCCTTTTGTTGATATAGTTCTGTCTTCTCTTTTTTCATTTACCATTAAAAAAATATTTGAGTTTAAAGAAGTAATATCAGCACTAAACAAAGAACTGCTAAGTATCATTAAAGAAATTTGTATCTTTTTCATCTATATAAACTTTCGACAAGATTTTTTGATTTCAAATAAAATAGAATATTTTCATTCTGTTAAGAAAAATTCTATTATAAAAAAGTTTTCAATTATATAAGCTACACCCTAAAAAACATTTTAAAACAAGTGTTTTTTTGCTTAATAGAGTTTTCATTTGTTTAAAAATTATTTGCAATATTTAATAAGCAAGATTCATCAACAAAACCTTTGTTATTTTACAATATCACATTAGCTCAAACCTTAATAAAAACATTTTTATTCTCTCGAGTATTTAGTTGTAAGTTGTTTGGTGGTGAAAATTTTTAGTGTAAAAATTCTAATTCTAAAGCTATAAGATCTTCAAATCGTTCTCTTCGCCTAATCAAACGTATCAAACCTTTTTCTAAAGCAAGCTCACATACTCTATTTCTTGTATTATAATTACTACTCATACTAAAACCATAAGCTCCCACATTTTTCACAACTACAATATCTCCGCTCTCACTTTTTGGTAGTAATCTGTCTTTAGCAAAAAAATCTCCGCTCTCACAAATTCCGCCTACAACATCACAAAGACTTTGCTGCTCTTTTTTATATGGTAAAATTATCCTGTGATAAGCTCCATAAAGACTTGGACGAAGTAAATCATTCATAGCCCCATCAATAATCATAAATCTTTTATTATAATTTATTTTTTCATACAAAACACTACAAACAAGCTCTCCACTTTTTGCAACTAAAAAACGACCTGGTTCTAAACCTATAGTAAGATCAAGCCCATTTAAACAAGCAAGAATTCCTTGAGCATACTCATATAAATCTGGTTCTTTTTCACCTTCATACCCAACTCCTAAACCTCCACCTATGTCAAAAAATTTCAATTCTATTTTAATTGCCTGAAGTTCTCTTACAAGCCCTGCAACAATTTGAGCTGCCTCGTGTATAGAAGTATAATCAAGTAATTGCGAACCTATATGAAAATGCACACCAACCGGCTCTAAAAAAGGCGAATTTTTAGCATAAAGATACATTTTTCTTGCAACATCAAGTTCTACTCCAAATTTATTCTCCCGAAGTCCGGTAGAAATATAAGGATGTGTTTTTGTATCAACATTAGGATTGACTCTTATGCTAATTCGTGCTTTTTTACTCAATGCTTTTGCTTTGGATTCTAAAAGCAACATTTCAGCTTCGCTTTCTAAATTGATATATAAAATATCATACTGCAAAGCAAGTTCAAGCTCATCATTACTTTTTCCAACCCCACTAAATATAATTTTATAAGGTTTTGCACCAGCTTTTAAAGCTCTTTTAACTTCTCCTATACTAACACAATCAAAACCGCTCCCAAGTCGGGTTAGCATCTGCAAGAGACTTAAATTTGAATTTGCTTTCACAGCATAAAAAATTTGCGATTTTCTTGCTTTAAAAGCTTGTTTTAAATTGAAAAAATTCTCTTCAATGATGTCAAAATTATACAAATAAAAGGGGGTTTGAAATTCTTGCTTGAGTTTTTTATAATCCATTCTTTTCCTTCATAAATAATTTAACGGTGCTTATATGATAAAAATCCGCTATAAAAAGCTAATACTATTATAGGTAAAATTATGCCCAATTCTGCTTGAAGCACTCCATTTTCGCTTAATCGCGAAAGTAAAAACAACATTCCCCAGACCAAAAGCAAAATCACAAAAGAAGTAAAAGCCACAAAAGCAAGATTTACAAATCGAGAAATCACAGGAAAAAAGAAATATAAAATAAGCATTACAAAAGGAGCAAAAAAAGGCATAATAACAAATTTATAGAGAACAATTTTTAAATTGTCTGTATTAATATTTTGCGCACGAAGCACTTTAAAGCTCTCAAAAATATCGCTTAAAGAATATCCGCTTTGATTTGCCAAATTTTCTATAATTTTTGGTTTAAAATCCTTAAGACTCTGTATGTTTTCAAATTCATTTCTTTCTAAACCTGTTGCACCAAGTTTATATTCTTGAGGAAGCATACTAACACTCCCATTTTCCAAAAACCACGCATTGTCTTTAAATTCAGCTTTTTGAGCCTTAGTGAAAGATGTTAAATTCCCTTCTTTAATGTGAAAAATCGTTACTTCTTTTAGAGCATTTTGCCCATTTTCAATTTTTTGTATATAAACAAAATCATCATTCAATTTTAAAAAAGCTTCCCCGCTTTGCTTTATCAATGTTCCATTGCGGATAATACTGCTTTTATACTGACTTGCATAGGCAAAAGAAGTAAAATTAAGCCCTATAAAAACAAAACAAAAAAACACTGCCCATAAAAAAGGAAAAAATATAACCTTATTTTTACTAAGTCCTAAAGCATAAAGACTTACCAATTCATTCGCTCGTATCATAGAAATAAATGCAAGCACAAAGGCAAAAACTAAAGAAAGTGGTAAAACATAAGCGATAGCAGAACACATCAAAAAGAAAATATACAATAGAGTCAAATTTGCAGAATGAGGAAGGGAATTGAAATTGACAAGCAAATCAATACCGATATAAAAACTTAAGAGTGAAAAAAAAATAATAAAAAAATTTTTAAGATACAATCCTGAAAGAAAACGAAATAAAATCCACATTTTTAGGCTTTCAAGCTAAACTCAGACCCAACGGTATATATTTGACTGCCTCTAAGCAACTCAAATAAAGCTTTTTGTGCTTGTTCTAAAACACTATTTAAGAGTGGCTTTTCTTCTTCCTTAAAAGGTGCCAAAACATAAGAATTTACATCTGTACCTTTGCCTATACCTATACGTATTCTTTCATATCTATTAGTACAATACTTGTCAATGCTTTTAAGCCCATTATGACCACCATTACCGCCACCATCTTTAAATTTTAAAGTGCCTAAAGGCAAATCAATATCATCGTGGATAACAATCATTCTTTCACATTTATAAAAAGCCTTAACAGCACTCACACTTATACCAGAAGCATTCATAAAAGTATGTGGTTTTAAAAGGAGAAAAGAAGAGTCTTTTTTATAAAGCTCTCCTTTAAAATTTGCCTTTACAAGAGTTTCAATTTGAAGTTCTTTAAGAATTCTGTCAAGAAGCATAAAACCAACATTATGCCTTGTATTTTCATATTCTTTACCAATATTTCCAAGCCCTACGACTAGAATCATCGAGCTTTTTCTACACCTACCACAGCCACTCTGTCTGCATCGATAAGAGTTACACCTTCTGGAACAACTACATCTTTTACAAGCAAAGCATCACCAACATCAAGTTTGCTTACATCAAGTTCAAAGAAAGTTGGCAAATTTTCAGGTGTGCATTTGACCTTCAGTCTTCTTTTTGACTGGATTAAAACTCCTTTATTTTTCAGCCCAAGAGCTGTTCCTACAATCTTTACAGGAATCATATATTTAGAAACAACACCTTGTTGCACTACTTTTAAATCAACGTGCCACAATTCACTTGTAACAGGGTTTTTCTGATAATCTACAACTACAACATTAAGAATTTTCTCCCCAACTTTTACCTCAAAAGCTAAAGTACTTTTCTTTCGCACACTTTTAATAAAATCATTTACCTTAAAAGCAGCATTGATATTTTCTAATCCTTTTCCATAGATGTTTGCGATTAGATAACCATCTCTTTTTAAAGCTTTGCTAGCTTTTTTTCCGATACTCTCTCTAACTATACCTTCTAACATCTTTTATTCCTTTCTAAAAAATAAGCTGTGATTGTAGCTTAATTTCGCTTAATTGAAAAGTAAAAGTAAAAAATTTTCGTATTAGTTCTCATCAAAACTAGAATCTAAAAACTCTTAAATTAAAAGCAAGTATAAAAAACTAGCCAAAGTCCCACCTAAAATAGGAGCAAAGAATGGCACCCAAGCATAAGCAAAGTCAGGTTTTATCTTTAAAGGCAAACAAACAAGTACTATGCGAGGGGATAAATCCCTGCAAGGATTGATAGCATAGCCGGTAGTTGAACCAAGTGAAAGCCCTATAACCCAAACCAAAATAGCCACTGGCAAAGCTCCTATAGTGCCTAGCCCTATTGAAGCATTATTATCAATACTTAAACTTATATTAGCTCCTGTGATATATAAAATTACAAAGATTAAAACAAAGGTCGCTAAAAATTCACTAAAAAAATTTGAGCTGTATTTTCTAATAGCAGGTTCTGTGCAAAAACAAGCCCTTTTTAAAGCCTCATCTTCAGTTCTTTTAAAATGCTCTTTATAAAAAACATATACCAAAAAAGCCCCAAAAGCTGCTCCTAAAAATTCCCCTGCAAAATAAAGGGGTATTACTTCCCAAGGTACCCTACCAGTAAGGGCCAAAGCTAAACTTACTACAGGATTTAAATGTGCCCCGCTAATATTTCCTGCCACCGTTACACCCACAAAAACAGCAAAGCCCCAAGCTGTAGTGATAATAAGCCAAGAATGAGAAGATGAAAATTCACATTTAGTATCTTTAAGCAAACAAGTTGCTACAACTCCATTTCCTAAAAGTATCATCAAAGCTGTTGCTATGAATTCAGCTGTAAAAATATTCATTTGCTCTCCTTGCTAACTTCATCTTGCCAATGCAAAGTTCTTTGTACGGCTTTATGCCAAGATTTAAACATAGCTTCAACTTCATTTTTATCCTTTTGAGGCTTGAAAATTTTATCTATTTGATAAGATTTTTTAATGGCTTGTATATCATTAAAATAACCCACTGCAATGCCAGCTAAATATCCGGCTCCTAAAGCTGTCGTTTCTATGTTTTTTGGTCTTTTAATCTCAAAATGAAACAAATCAGCTTGTATTTGCATTAAATAATCACTCGCACTAGCTCCCCCATCAACTCTAAGTTCTATACAAGAATGTCCCAAATCTTTTTCCATTTCCTTTACTATATCATAAACTTGAAAAGCAATACCCTCTAAACAAGCCCTTGCTATATGACCATCAGTTGTAGCTCTGCTTATACCAAAGATAGATCCTCTTGCATACTGATCCCAATAAGGTGCACCAAGTCCAGCCAAAGCAGGTACAAAATACACTCCACCATTATCTTTTTCAGTTGCTGCTAAGCTATTTATATCAGCTGCAGTTCGTATCATCCTAAGTCCATCTCTTAGCCATTGAATAGCTGCTCCTCCTATAAAGACAGAACCTTCTAAAGCATAGCAAGTTTGTTTGCCTATCTTCCAAGCTATAGTACTTAGAAGCTGATTTTTACTTAAGCTTACCTTATCACCTGTATTCATTAGTAAAAAACAACCTGTGCCATAGGTATTTTTCATCATACCTTTTTCAGTACACATTTGTCCAAAAAGTGCAGCCTGTTGATCACCTGCTATACCTGCTATAGGAATTTCATGATCAACCCACCTAGTAGCTGTATAACCATAAATTTCGCTTGAGCTTTTTACATCGGGTAAAATAGCCTTTGGTATATCAAAAAGTCTTAAAAGTTCCTCGTCCCACTCAAGCGAGTTGATATTAAAAAGCATAGTCCTACTTGCATTGCTTACATCAGTAATATGTACCTTGCCTTTAGTTAAATTGTACACAAGCCAAGTATCAACCGTGCCAAAGCAAAGTTCACCTTTTTGTGCCTTAGTTTTTGCTCCGCTTATAGTATCAAGTATCCATTTCAGCTTAGTAGCACTAAAATAGGCATCTACTACAAGTCCTGTTTTTTGCTTTATAACTTCAGCATAGTCTTTTTTCAAATACTCACAATAATCAGCCATACGTCTGTCTTGCCACACTATAGCATTGTATATCGGTTCTCCTGTTTTTTTATCCCAAAGTAAGGTTGTCTCTCTTTGATTCGTAATGCCAATAGCAGCTATATCACTAGCATTTAAATTAGCTTTTGCTAAACTTTCAGTTAAGACAGCGATTTGAGAACTCCAAAGTTCTTTTGGATTATGCTCTACCCAAGAAGGTTTTGGATACAGCTGAGTGAAATCCTTTTGAGACACAGCAATGATGTTTGAATACTCATCAAAAATTAAAGCCCTTGAAGAGGTAGTACCTTGATCAAGAGCTAAGAGATATTTTTTCATACAAGCTCCTTGTTAAATTTGATACTTTCGAGCTAAGCTTAAAAATTCAGCTAACGCCCTATCGGTTCTTTGTTTATCCCACTTAAAATACTGAGCAACAAAGTCATTCACTTCTTTGGCACACTCTATACAAGCCTTAGCGTCTATAAATAAAAGCCTTATGCGTCTGGCTAAAATATCTTCTACATTTTGTGCCATTTCTTCTTCTAAAGCGTGAAAAACTTGAGCGTAAGTATAGGGATACTCTGGGTGAATTTTCTTGGCAAGTTTTGTTTTTTCAAGCTCTTTTATCTTTGTAGCCTGTGTACCATACACGCTTAATCTTTCATCAAACTGCATTTTTTCATCGTAAAAAATAAGCTTTAAATTCTTTGTTTTACATACTTTTGACTCAAGTAGTCCCCATTTTATAGCCTTTTGAATGCATTGCTCAGCCATAGCCCTTATGGTAGTGTATTTGCCCCCACTTATATCTATAAGCCTACTTGAGTGAAGCTCTATCTTATGACTTCTTGAAAGTTTTTTACTTTCCTTAGCACTACTTTTAATGAGAGGTCTAAGCCCTACAAAAACACTTTTTATATCACTTCTTTGAGGCTTTTTTACAAGCATTTTATAAGCTTCATTAAGGATAAAATCAATTTCTTCTTCAAAAGCCTTTGGTTCATAAGAAAGTTTTTTTACTTCAGTATCAGTAGTACCAAGCAAAAGTTTGTCATACCAAGGTATGATAAAAAGCACTCTGCCATCTTCTGTCTTTGGTATCATCAAGGCATATTCATTAGGAAAAAATTCTTTATCCAACACTATATGCACACCCTGACTCAAGACAAGATCGTTAGAGCTTTTATCCATTTTTAAGATATTTGAAGCAAAGACCCCGGTAGCATTAATCACGCACTTACTATATACTTCAAATTCTTGCTGATGTATCAAATCCTCGAAAATAAGCCCTTTGATATAACCTTGCTCATCTTTGAGTAAATTTGTAACTAGACTATAATTTAACACCAAAGCTTTGTATTCATAAGCACTTTGTATCAAACTCAAAGCCATTCTCGCATCATCAAAGCGTCCATCTGTATAACTTATACCATAATTAAATTTGGTCCGATCAAGCCCTAAAAGCTTAGCATTTAACTCTATTTTATTTAAAAAACTTGTTTTTTTAAAATTAAATTTACCAGCGAGCATATCATAAAGTTTTAAACCTAAATAATAATATAAAGCTTCAGTTATGCCTTCATTTGGGATGATAAAATTTTGCTGTTTGCATAAATGAGGAGCATTGTTAAAAAAGCGATTCCTTTCACGCAAAGCTTCTCTCACTAAGCTAAAATTAGCTTGAGCAAGATAACGAACTCCTCCGTGTAAAAGTTTGGTAGAACGCGATGAAGTGCCCTTAGCAAAATCATAAGCTTCTAAAAGCAGAGTTTTATACCCTCTACTTGCACTATCAAAAGCCAAAGCAGAACCTGTAGCTCCTCCACCTATGATGATAACATCAAAATTATTATTTTCCTTAAGTCTTAAAAAACCTTCATCTCTTTTCAAGAAGTAACCTTTTTTGCTTAAGCTTAACATAACTTTGAAAAATTAGAAAAAAATTTTAGATTTATTCTTTCAAATGTTTAAAAAAGTAACATTATTTATATATTACATATTTTAATTATAGAGATTCTCAATTTTGTTTTTTTTTTTTTTTGTATTCTAGTCGATATAGGATTTAGAGTTTTATAATTATGAAAAAGGAGGTTTTTAATGTTAAAAACAATAGTAGCACGAGAGATAGCCCTTAGAATTTTTTTAGCTTTAATCTTAGGTTTTTGTATCTTTACTGTAGTAAATTACTACATTTTGAAAAATGATGTTTTATACAGCTCAACTCTAACAAAAAAAGAAAGTGTTAATGGTGTAAAAACCCTTACAGATTTTTATTTTAAAACAGAACTCGAACAAATAGAAGTTTTAAACAAATTTTTAGAAAATAACGAATTTAACGATAGAATTTTGTCAGAATTTTTAGAAAGCAACTTCTCATTACAACCTTTCCGCGCTCTTTATATAGGCAAAGAAGAAGATGGTGTTTTAATTTACATTGATGAAAAATCGCCTACAAAGGTTTCATTTGTTACAAAACAAAACAATTACGATGCAAGGGAAAGGCCGTGGTATAGAAATGCAAAAGAAAGTCAAAAACTTTCCATTTCCGATCCTTTTATAAACAAAATTAACCATCAATTAATTATTAATTTTTCAAAACCTATTTACATAAACGGCAATTTTAAAGGTGTTTTGTCTGGAGAAATTTCACTAGAGGATTTCAAAAATAATTTTAATAAATTAGATATTTCAGCAAACAATGCGGTCTTTGTCATTAATAATAACGACGAACTTCTTGCGCATTCTTCAGGCAAACTTCAAGCAGATAAAAGTCCTGAAGTTGTAAATCTTATAAAGCTTTTTAGAAAGAAAGCAAACGAAACAGTCAATCAAACTACAGAACTTATCACTTATGATTTAAGAGGAGAACAAAGAGCGGCTGTATGTATGACTGATGAGAAACAATATTTATATTGCTCTGCAAATGCAGTAAGCGACTATGATGCGATTTTACGCAATCTTGTAATTGTACAAGGTCTTTTCGGACTTGGTTTTGTTGTCTTAATCATCATAATTATAAGCATAACCTTAGAGCAATTTCTTAAAAAAATTCGAAGAGTTCAAAACAGCTTAAATGAATTTTTTGACTTTTTAAATCATAAGAGAAAAGATTTTCCTCAAATCAATCTAAAAAAATTTGGGAAAAAAGATGAACTTGATTTTATTGCTCACGAAATAGATGAACAATTGCGTCTTACTCAAATCAATTTATCAAAAGATAAGGAATTTATGAATGAAAGTATACAAAAAACAGAAGAGATAGGAACAGGAATTTTAAATATTCGTATCGAATCTAATCCAGCAAATAATAGACTGAAAAAATTTAAGTTTGTTATCAATACTATGCTTGAAAATTTAGAAAATAAAATTGGCAAAGACGTTAATGAGCTTGAAAAAGTACTTAAAAGTTATCAGCATTTTGATTTTACTGCACACATTCCAGATGCAAAAGGAGAAATGGAAACGATAGTTAATGTTTTAGGCAGCGATGTTCGAAAAAGACTAACTCTTGCCCTACAATTTGCACAAGGTCTTGACAAAGAAAGCAGTAAGCTTAAAGAAATTATAGAAAAACTTGTCAATAGCTCTACAGCTCAATTTACTTCTCTTTCAAAATCTATGCACACTACTGAAGAAATGAGTTCTTCAATGGAAAACATTAAATTTAAAACGGAGAGAGTAGTAAGTGATGCAAGAAATATTCAAAATATTGTAAGTATAGTAAGAGATATAGCTGATGAAACAAATCTGCTTGCTTTAAATGCTGCTATTGAAGCGGCTAGAGCGGGAATGCTTGGCAGAGGTTTTGCTGTGGTTGCTGATGAAGTACGAAAACTTGCTGAAAAAACAGATGAAAGTTTAAATGAAGTTGAAAATAACATCAAAACACTGGTTGTAAATATTAATGATACACACAAATCAGTACAAACTCAAGTTGAAGGTATAGCCGGTATAAACGATATTGTGATTTCGCTTAAAAATCTTGCGGAAGAGAATTCTAATATTGCAAATACAACAGATACCATAAGTACAGAAATTATTAATATCTCAAACCTCATCTTAACTGATGTTCAGAATAAAAAATTTTAAAACTTGGATTTGTGATTTTTTTGATATAATAACGCTTTTTTAAGGTGTTATTATGTTTCAATTTAACCTTAGCAAAAATCAGGCTTGGTTTTTATTAGTACTAGGCGGAATAGTAGAGTGCTTTTGGGTAAGTAGCTTAAAGCACTCAAATTCTCTTCTCTTGTATGCTCTCACAGCCTTAGGCATAATCTTTTCTTTCTCCTGTGCAATCTTAGCTATGAAAAAAATCGAAGTGGGTATAAGCTACTCTGTTTTTGTAGGTATTGGTACAAGTGGAACTGTTATACTTGAAGTCCTTGTCTTTAACGAAGAATTCTCTTGGCTTAAAAGTCTCTTGATTTTTCTTCTCATACTAGGTGTCATAGGCTTAAAAATTTCAAGCAAAGAAACACATTCTAAAATTTCTAAAACAAGTTGATGAAACAATGAGCTGGATTTATTTGTTTGTTGCATCTTTAATGGAAATCATAGGTATAGTAGTGATGAAATATTTTATTCTAAGCGGAAAAAGAATTTTTATCCCTTTACTTGCTTTGATTTTCTTAATAAGTTTTAGCTTTTTATCTTGGGCTATGCAAGAACTCTCTATGGCAACAGCCTATGCACTTTGGACAGGGATAGGAGCGGGTGGAGGTGTTATTATCACTACCTTCTTATTTAAAGAAGAAAAAAATTTTACAAAATTCTTCTTTTTAAGCTTGATTATAGTTTCTAGTATAGGTTTAAAAACACTTGTTTAAACTCGGTTTTGTACTAATGAAAATGAAGGTTTTAAACAATAAATATGAAAATAAAGAGCAATGAAAATTTATATTTGTGGCATACATACTGATGTTGGAAAAACATATTTTAGTGCAGCATTTTGTGAAGCTTTTAGATATGATTATTTTAAACTTGTACAAGCTGGAATCCCAAAAGATAGTGAATTTATAGCAAGTTTGAGTCCAAAAACATTCCTTTTTGAAGAAGGAATTTTTTTACAAACTGCTGCTTCACCGCATATAGGAAAAAAAAATGAAAAGCTTGATTATGAAGCCTTTGATATAAGGTTGCCATCTAGCAAAAATGTACTCATAGAAACAGCAGGTGGGCTTTTTACTCCTATCGATGAGAAGACAACGATGATTGATTATATAAGTCAATTCAAACATCCTTGTATCCTTGTAGCAAAGTACTACCTTGGAGCTATCAATCATATCTTATTAAGTTTGCAAGCTTTAAAACTAAGAAAAATTCCACTTATGGCTTTAGTGATGATGGGAGAAAAAAATGAACCTTTTGATGAATTTATCCTCTCTTATACTCAAATTTCACTTTTTCACCTCCCTTTTTATACTGCAAACAACTTTACAACACTAAGCAGACAAATAAAAAAAGAACTACAAAATCTTGTAGAAAAATTTGAAAGGTCTGATACAACAAACTAATGTATAAATAAAAATTCAAAGCTTACATTCGTTAAAAATATCTTCCAAACTTTTTGCAACGTATTGAATCTCTTCTTCTTTAATGATATAAGGTGGCATAAAATACAAAGTATTTCCAAGAGGTCTTAAAAGCAAACCTTTTTGCAAAGCCTTTTCAAAAACAAAGAGACCAACTCTTTGATGGGAGCTTTTTAAAATATCAAAAGCATAAATCATTCCTTTTTGCCTGAAATTGCCTAGAAAATCAAAACGGCGTAGAACTTGAAATTGTTTGGCAATACACACTGAAAGCTTTTGATTCTTTCTTAGAATATCCTCGTTTTCAAACAAATCAAGCACAGCATTTGCAGCTGCACACGCTAAGGCGTTACCTGTATAAGAATGCGAGTGTAAAAAAGCTTTTTGTGCTTCATAAGGAGCATAAAAAGCTCTATAAACCTCATCACTTGTTACAACCACGGACAGAGGTAAAAATCCACCGGTAATACCTTTTGAAAGACATAAAAAATCAGGTTTTTGTTTGCATTGCTCCAAAGCAAAAAGCGTACCTGTGCGTCCAAAACCAACAGCAATTTCATCAAAAATCACCTGAATGCCAAATTCAGAACAAAGTTTCATAGCCTCATCAATGAATTCAACACTATACATATTCATATTTCCCGCACATTGCACTAAAGGCTCAAGTATAAAGGCACAAATTTCATTAGCGTATTTGAAAAGAGTAGATTTCAAAACTTGTAATTCTTTTTCAAAATCCCTACCCTTTGGAGCAGGAGTACTTAAACATTCTAAAAGCAAAGGTTTATAGCTTTGCTTATACAAAGCTACATCACTCACACTTAAAGCTCCCAAGGTTTCACCGTGATAGGCATTGCTTAAAGCTAGAAATTTGTTTCGCTTTTGTCCCAAATTCAAATGGTAATGAAAACTCATTTTTAAAGCCACTTCAACTGCGCTTGAACCATTATCAGCATAAAAACATTTATGAAATTTTTCAGGCAAAAGAGTGCAAAGCCTTTGGGACAATTTGATAAGAGACTCGTGAGTAAATCCTGCAACTATAATATGTTCTAATTCATCAAGCTGCCGTTTTATTGCATTTGCGATAAAAGCATTACAATGTCCAAAAAGATTCACCCACCACGAGCTTATACAATCCATATATTTTTTATTTTCAAAGTCATATAAATACAATCCTTGTGCTTTTTGAATTGGAATTAAAGGCAAATTTTCGTGGTCTTTCATCTGCGTGCAAGGATGCCAAATATAAGCTAAATCAAGATTTTTTAAGTATTCATTATTTTTCTGCATTGCTTTTCCCACTTGTCAAGTTTTCAACTACAATATTTCATACATCACAAGAATAATATTTTTAAGCTTCAATTCCACTTTGAATAAAAAATGTTGAGAATTTGCTACAATACGCACAAACTAAAATCGCCTTTAGAGCCTGTTCTAGTTTTGGATAACAAAGAAAATTCTATAAACAATTGTAAAGAATATAATGAAACAAATTTTAGAAAACCTTAAAAAAGAAAACAATTACCGGTTCCTAAAAACAATTCAATATGAGGGAAAATATGTTCTTTATCAGGGAAAAAAAGTATTGAATTTAGCTGGTAATGATTATCTAAATATAGCAAAAAATGAAAATTTAAGAGAGGAATTTTTTCGCCAAATTCAAAAAAAAGATTTTTTTCTCTCAAGTTCAAGTTCTCGGTCTTTAAGTGGAAATTGTAGCGTTTATGAAAAGTTTGAAAATGATTTAGCTCAAAAAATGAACAAAACAAATCCACACAGCCTAAAACAAATGAAAAGCAAAGATACAAAAGAAGTTTTGCATTTTAATAGCGGATACCAACTAAATCTCTCTTGTATTCAAGCATTAGGCACTCTAGCAAACACTCTTTTTATAGCTGACAAATCAATTCACGCAAGTGTGATTGATGGTTTGAGATTAAGCACAAGTACATTTGTACGCTTTAGGCATAATGATATGTCTCATTTAGAATCTCTACTCCAACAACATTATAAAAAATATGAAAATATCATTCTTATTAGCGAAGCACTTTTCAGTATGGATGGAGATTTTACAAAACTCAAAAAACTCATAGAGTTCAAAAAACAATATAAAAATATTTTACTCTATATAGATGAAGCTCATTCTGTTGGATGTTTTGATGAAAGTGGCTTAGGTTTTGCTCGGTATTTAGGGCTTGATCAAGAAATTGATTTTTTAGTCTTCACTTTCGGCAAAGCTCTTGCTTCAACAGGAGCTTGTATCATCACAAAAAAAGAATTTAAGGAATTTTTTATCAATAAGGCAAGAGCTTTCATTTACTCAACAGCTTTGCCTCCTTTAAATGTCGCTTGGACGCATTTCATCTTTGAAAAACTAAGTACTTTTACACAACAAAGACACAATCTACAAGAAAAAAGTCAATTTTTGAAAAACACTCTTCTTCAAAATGGTTTTGAAGTTTTAGGTCAAGCCCATATTATTTCTCTGATGTGTAAAAGCAACGAAAAAGCCGATGAACTTGCCAACAGAATTCTTCAATGCGGTATTTTTGCCCCAGCCATTAAAGTACCAAGTGTAGCTAAAAACACAGCAAGAATCCGTTTTTCTTTACACTGCGATCTTGATGAAGAAGATCTAGAAAAAATCGTTAAATCTTTGTTACAATAAAATAAAAAGGTCGAATTTGAAACAAGAATTTCTTTATCGTAATACTTACTGCGATGAGATGATACTTTTTTTTGGCGGTTTTGCTTCTCATCCAAGTCATTTTTCACACTTAAAAACAAAGAAAAATGTTGTGATGCTCTATGATTACAATGATTGCAATTTCGATTTTAACATACCCACTTTCGAAAAAATTACTATTATAGCTTTCTCTTTAGGTGTAAGTGTGGCAAGTTGGTTTTTAAAAGACAGCGTTTATAATGAAAAAATCACACAAAAAATTGCCATCAATGGTACCAATCAGGGCATTGATAGAATAAAAGGCATTCACCCTGCAATCTTTGAAAAAACGATGAAAAATTTTGCACTTAAAAACTTTCAAAATATGCTCTTTAAAGAACATTTACATAAAACACAACATTTTGTCTTTAAAAAAGAGCAAGATTTACAAAAAGAACTTGAAAATTTATGGCATTGTACTCAAAAAAATTCTAATGAAAATTGTACTTGGGATAAAGTATATATGAGTCTTAATGATGAAATCTTTCCAAATGCAGCTTTACAAAAATGCTTTAGCGCAATTCACACAATCAAAGAACCACATTTTGCTTTTTTTCATTTTACATATTGGGAGGAAATTTGAAAAACTATGCTTTCAATTTTCTAAAGGCAAAAAATACTTACGAACAGCACTCTTTTATACAGAATCAAATGGCAAAACAACTTATAAATCTTATTAAAAAACAGAAATTAGAAAAAATAAAAAAAATCTTTGAATTTGGCTGCGGACAAGGAAAATTCACTACAATGCTTATTAAAACTTTAGATTTTGAAAGTTTTGTTTGCAACGATATTAATGATTATCAAATCGACTTTAAAGACAAAAGGATACTATTTGAATGCTTTGATATGAATGAACTTGCAAAACACAATTTAAGACATCAAAAATTTGACCTCATCACATCAAATGCAACTCTACAATGGCTTAATCTCAAAACAATTCTTCCAAGCCTCTCTGAAATGCTCCTCCCTCAAGGACTGCTTTTACTTTCAAGTTTTGGAAAAAGAAATTTAGAACAAATCACTCAAAGCACAGGTTTAAGCCTTAAATACCTTACTCCCAAAGAATTAAAAAAGGAAATGAGCAAATATTTTACCCTCTTACATTTAAGCGAACAAAATATTCAAATTCAATTTTCAAGCACTTTAGAACTTTTTAGACATTTAAAGCTTAGCGGGGTCAATTCATTAGGACATTTCTTTCTAGGGAAACAATTTCTGAAAAATTTTGAACAGAACTTTCATAATAAATTAAACTACAACCCTGTTTTTTTACTCTGTCAAAAAAAATAAAATATCCAATTTTCTAGTATAATACTTAGAAATATTCTTCAATAAAGGTAAAAAATTATGAAAAAGATTCTTATCTTTTTTAGTTTCTTTCTTATAAGTGCAAATGCTGAAAAAATAAATGTTTTTGTAGCCTCATCAGCATCAAAAGCTATGAGTGAAGTAAAAAATGAATTTATGAAAAACCATCCTAATGATGAAGTAGAACTTATTTTTGGGGCTTCTGGAAAACACTACCAACTTTTAAAAGAAGGGAGAGAATTTGACTTGTTTTTTTCAGCTGATGCAAAATACGCTGAAAAAATTGCAGCTGATGGTAATGCCATTAGCCAACCAAAAGTTTATGCCTTAGGAGTAGTTGCTCTTTATAGTTTGGATGAAAATTTACTCCAAGATGGAATAGAAGGACTCAAAAAAGAATCAAACAAGATAAAACATCTTAGTATAGCTAATCCAAAAGTGGCTCCTTATGGAGTAGCAGCGACTCAAGTACTTGAAAATCTCCATCTTGATGCCATTTATAAAGATAAAATTGTACTTGGCGACAATATTTCTCAACCGGTATTTCACGTTGATACAGGTGTAGCTGAACTTGGTATAGTAGCGTATTCTTTAGTCAGTGCTGTTACTAAACCAAAAGGCAAAGCTGTTGTTATAGATGAAAAACTTTTTGAACCTTTAAAACAAAGTTTTGTTATTACAAAATATGCAAAAACCAACAAATTAGCAAAGGAATTTGCAGACTTTGTAAGCTCACAAGAAGGCAAAGCTATCATTAAGAAATACGGATTTAACACTCCGTGAATATTTTAAGTGCTAAACTTGTAGAACTCAACCGAACAAACGAACTCGTACTTGCTAAAGCAGAAGTTGAAAAACAGCTTTTTACTATCATAATGCTTGATGGTATGTATTCGATCTTGCACATCGGAATGAAAATTCAACTGCTTTTTAAAGAACACGAATTGAGCTTTGGAAATTTAAATTGCGTTTTAAGCATAGAAAACGTCTTCAACGCAAGAATTTGTAAAATCAAACAAGGGGAATTCTTTTGGCAGATATTTTTCGATTTTTGCAATCTAAGCTCTCTTATCACCGCACAAAAAGGCAAAGAACTTGGATTGAAAATTGGCGATGAAAAATTGTGTTTTGTAAAAGCAAATGATATTATTTTAAGGGTATAAATGTTCGATACTGAATTTTTGCAAATCCTGTGGCTGACTTTCAAACTTTCTTTTATTACAACCTTTTTGCTTTTTTTTCTTGGTATTTTTTTTGCATATCTTTTAAGTTTTGTGCAATTTCCATTCAAAAGCATCTTGCAAATCATCATTGCAATGCCTTTAGTTTTACCTCCTAGTGTTTTAGGTTTTTATCTTTTAATCACCTTTTCACCAAACAGCTTTCTTGGGTCTTTCTTAAAAGATAATTTTAATATCTCACTAGTATTCAGTTTTGAAGGTCTGGTTTTTGCCTCCATACTTTTTTCTTTGCCCTTTATGGTCAATCCTCTCCAAAGTGCTTTTTCTTCGATCAACACAAATCTCATTAATGCCTCTTACACACTTGGCAAAGGTACAATCACTACACTCTTTCGCGTCATCGTGCCAAATTCTAAGACGGGTATTTTTACAGGCTGTGCTATGGCTTTTGCACATACCATAGGAGAATTTGGGGTTGTGATGATGATAGGTGGGCATAAAAAAAATGAAACCTTAGTCGCAAGTATAGCTATCTATGATGAACTTGAATCCTTAAACTATGCTTTAGCACATCAATACGCTTTCGTACTTTTTGCCCTAAGCTTTATCATACTTTTGAGTTTGTATGTAGTCAATAAAAAATTCACAGCAGGATAAAATGCTTCAAATTCACATTAAACATCCCATAAACACAGCAAAAGGTTTGCTTGATTTAGAATTTAAAAGTTTTTTAGAAAAAGGCGCGGTACACGCGATTTTTGGAGAAAGTGGAGCGGGAAAGACAACTCTATTAAAAATCATCGCGGGGCTTATTACACCTCATTTTGGATACTTAAAAGTAGAAAATGAAGTGTGGATAGACACAACAAAAAAAATCAATCTGGCTCCTCAAAAAAGAAGAATAGGTTTTGTTTTTCAAGATTATGCCCTTTTTCCAAATATGAATATTCGCTCCCAACTCTCTTATGTAACAAAAAATGTAAAAAGAATTGATGAGCTTTTAGAACTTATGGGTCTTCGTGAGCTTGAGAAAGCTTTTCCTAGAGAACTTTCAGGAGGACAAGCTCAAAGAGTAGCTTTAGCAAGAGCTCTAGCAAGAGAACCTCAACTTTTACTTTTAGATGAACCTTTAAGTGCGCTTGATTTTAAGATGCGAAGCTTTTTGCAAGATGAGCTTGAGAAAATTTTCAAGCATTTTAAGATTACAACCTTACTTGTAAGTCACGATTTAAGCGAAATCTATAAATTGAGTTCGCGTATTATAGAACTTCAAAATGGTATAGTAGTAAAAAACAGCCTTACAAAAGACTTTTTTCATTCAAACAATCTTAGTGCAAAATTATGCCTTAATGCAACTGTACTTGAAATTCAAAAAAATGATATTATTTTCATTATAACTCTTATGGTGGGCAAGGAAATGATTAAAATAACAGTCAGCGAAAATGAATTTGAAGAAAAGTATAAAACTCTTAAAAGCGGTGATACTCTTATTATCGCTATAAAAGCTTTTAATCCAATGATTGTTACGATTTAATAGCAACTCATTAAATCTATTTGCTATATTTTTTGACTTCTTTTTGAATAAGCTTACTTAAAAGCAAGGGCATTTGACTCACTACTTCTTTATAATTCTCTTGTGCGTTTTTTTCTTTATCAAGCTTAAGTCTTAATTTAACATTTTTCGCACTTACTATTTTGCCTGAACTTAAAGAGATGATTTTGTAGTTCAGCAAAGCATAGGCATCTTGACTTGAGCCAATGAAAAAATTTGTGAGTTCTATATAAAAATCATTTAAAGTAATCACCAAAAGATACTCTAAAAATTTAGCATAAATTTGATTTTTATTTTTTTCTTTTTTTAAGAATGGAGCCACATCAAGGATATGAGAGTTTTTAGTGCTAAAGGCATTGAGTGTTTTTTGATTTTGATAGATTGCATTTGCAGCTGCATTAGCAAAATGAAGTTTTACAGTATTGATAAAATTCTGTGTAAAAAGTGCGCTAAAATCTTTTGCTACAACTTTAAAACTATCTAAGACATAAGCAAAATTTGGTTTGTAACTCACAAATAAAGCAAAATCTATATCTTCATCTGTATTCAAACTTAATTTTTTATCTTTAACATTAGAACTATCAAAAATAGCTTTTTGTTGGTTTAAATTCTTACTTGTTTCTTCTTGGTTTAAATCAATAAGCTCAAAAATATCATTATTCTTTTGTATTTTAAGAATTTTTTTTTGAGAAAAATCGTTTGCACTCATCAATACAAAAAAACTCAAAAAAATACAAAATATTCTTTTCATAATTTATAAAATATCTCATAAAAATTCAAGCAAAAAAGCTTTTTGTGCTACACAAAGAAAAAGAGGTGCTTTATGCTCTTTGGCATTATAATCAATCATTTTTCCTTGAAAATCTCCGACAAACCCACCATTATGATTCACAAGAAAATCTCCCGCAGCTATATCCCAAATACTTAAATTTTGAAACCTCTTATACACTCCAGCCTCTCCTTCTAAAAGTGTGCAGAATTTGAGCCCTGAGCTTTTATTTATAGCTTGGAGTTTATAATGCTGTACAAATTCACTTTCTTCTTTGCTTAAATGATTTACACTTAATAGAGCTTTAAATTTATTTTTTTCAAACTTGCTTTTTTCAACATTTAAACTTTGATCATTTTTATACACTTTTGTTTCTTTATGAGCATAGAAAATATCACCATTGGTAGGATTTTTAATCAAAGCAAGCACAGGACGATTTTTATGAATGAGACTTATCATTACACAAAACTCATTACTATTTTTTACAAAGCCACTTGTACCATCAAGCGGATCTATAAGCCAAAAATATTCCAAATGCTTTCTTTCTTGAAAACTTAAAATTTTCTCTTCTGAAAAAACTTTATACCCGCTTGCCTGAAGTATCTCTGTAAGAATTTCATTTGCAAGCAAATCTGCAGAACTTAACACAGAACCATCATCTTTTTTCCAAGTTTGAAGTTGAATTCTCTCATTTAAAATAGCCTTTGAAGCTTCATTTGCAGCTTTTATTGCTAAATTTAAACAAGAATCTAAATTCATCTTTTTGTCTCACCAAGATAGAGTTGTCTTGGACGGACTATTTTAAGTGTTGATTGTTCCTTAAGTTCTATCCATTGTGCTATCCAACCCGGAGTTCTTCCTATTGCAAAAAGAGTGGCAAACATTTCATTTGGAATGCCCAATGCTTTTAAAATCAAACCGCTGTGAAAATCAACATTAGGATAAAGATTTCTTTCTACAAAATATTCATCTTGCAAAGCAATTTCTTCTATTCTTGCAGCAACCTTTATAAGACTTGTATCTATACCGATCTCATCAATAAGTTGATCTCTTAATTTTTTAAGCACCTTTGCTCTTGGATCAAAATTTTTATACACCCTATGTCCAAAGCCCATCAAACGGAATGGATCATCTTTATCTTTTGCTTTTTTAATATACTCATCTACTTTATCTACAGTTCCTATTCGCTCTAACATTCTTATAACACCTTCATTGGCTCCTCCGTGAGCGTGTCCCCAAAGCGCACCAATACCAGCTGAAATACAAGCGTAAGGATGGGCATAAGTTGAACCAACAGCACGAACTGTAGAAGTTGAAGCATTTTGTTCGTGATCTGCGTGAAGCATAAATACAGTATCTAAAGCTTTAATTTCAATAGGTCTAAGCTCTACATGGTCATAAGGATACGTTCTTAACATATATAAAAAATTTTCAGTAAAACCACGGTCTAAGTTAGGATAAGCCATAGGAAAACCGTGCTTGTAACGGTATGCAGTAGCAACTATGGTAGGAATTTTTGCAACAATTCTCGCTGCCATTTCCATATATTCTTCTTTTACATCTATATTTAAATGATCTGGGTAAAAAGCTGAAAGCGAAGATACTGCTGCCTGTAAAACTGCCATAGGATGGGCATTATCAGGAAAAGCATCAAAAAGCTTATGCATTCCTTGATGTATAAAAGAACGTTTTTTAAGTTCATACCGAAAAGCATTGAGTCTTTGTTCATTAGGGAGTTCTTTGTAAAGTAAAAGATGTACAACATCTAAAAAAAGTTTATTTTCAGCAAGCCATTCAATAGGATAGCCTCTATGCATCAAAATGCCATTTTCTCCATCAATATAGGTTATTTCTGATTTACAGCTTGCCGTTGAAGTTAAACCCTCATCATAAGAAAACATTCCTGTTTGTTTATAAAAACTTGACATATCAACAACACTTGGTCCTGTTGTTCCATCATAAATGGGAAAATCATATGTCTTGTTATTTCTATTATCAGTCATAGTTACGGAATTTGACATTAACTTCTCTCTCCTTTTTCATTATATTTTTATTAATTTTAGCAGAAAAAACAAGCATTTAAACTCTTTACTCTTCGAAATTTTATCTCCACTTAAAGCTATTGGGTAAAAAGGTAACATATTGTAAATATAATTACATTTTAATATTTGCTTATAAATTTAATGGCGCTCATAGCTAAAATTGCCTCAAATAAAGCTGTAAGTATCAAAGCAGAATACAATTCTTCATTAATAACCTTTGCAGAATACCCAAGTGCAGCTGTGGCAATAAGTAAAGTTAATGGCATAGAATGGCTCAAACCAAACAAAATCATATTTCTAAAACCTATCTTTCGTAAAAAAACCGTTGCACAGCATATTCTCAAACTTACCATTATAAACATCAATAAAAAGGCTTTAAAAAGCATCATATAATCTAAAAGAGTTTCAAGATCAAAAGTAGAACCTATATGAATAAAAAAAATCGGGATTAAAAAACCGTGTCCAAAACTTGAAATTTTATGCTCTAAATCTTTTTTGTGATCAAAAAAAGTAGCGATAAAAGAACCAGCGATAAAAGAACCGAGCACAACTTCAAGTTTTGTCAGAACCATAGCAATAATAATAAGTATAAAAATTGCCATACAAAATCGTATATCTTTTTCGTTTTTATCCTCCCAAGGCATAAGTACGACCTTAAGTTGAGGATACCACCAAAAAAGTACTCCAAGCAGTTTAAAACCAAGCAGACAAAGTGCTAAAAAGATGTGCAAGTACAACAAACTCTGTGCTACATCAATAATACCTGTATCTTCATGTAAAAACGCTCCTACTACAGTTAAAAGGACTATGGAGATGATTTCTGCAAGTGTAGCGACAATCATTGCTGCATTGAGCCAATAACACTCTTTACCAAAATCTCTAAAAAGCAAAGATAGTAACCCAACACTCATCACAGGAATAATAATCACAAAAACCACAGAAAGGTCAAAAGCCCATACTATGAGAGAAGAAAGCAGGTACAACAAAACGAGATAGAAAACACTCTTTTTGACAAGATCTTTTTCCATATTAAAAAAAGTGCGTAAATTAATTTCCATACCTGCAATAAACATCAAATAATAAAAGCCAACATCTGCTAAAAGCTCAAAATTTTCACTTTTTCCTATAAAACCAGAAGAAGCTATTAATGCACCTAAAATAATTTCAGTAGCTGCTATTGGCAGACGTAAGAATTTCGCAATATAAGGCGAAAAAAGCAAACACAAAGCAATAACTACAAGTATTTTTAAATCAATAAAAGCTTGACCATCAATGGCATTCGCTAGCAAAGGAAAATCCCATTTCTTTTAATCTAATAATATCTTTACTTGGCTCTTCACCTTTAGTAGTAAGATAATCACCAACGACAATAGCAGCTGCTCCAGCTTCAAAAATTTCATATTGCCTTTCGCCTAAAACCCACTCTCTTCCACCAGCAACCATTAAAATAGTCTCACCTAAATCTCTTTTACTCTCTCTTATAATATCTAAAGCTTCATCAGCACTCATTTTAGGCACTTGCAAATTTAAATTCTCATTAGCAATAAAAAAATTAATTGGCGAAGAAAAAGGTTGTAATTCTTTTAAAGACTCTCGAAAGCTTTTTCTGTCATCCTGACTTTCACCCATACCATAAATTCCGCCACAGCAGAGCATCAATCCTGCTTCTTTTGCTCGCAAATTTGTTTCAAATCTACTCTCCCAAGTATGGCTTGTGCAAATCTGAGGAAAAAATTCCTTTGAACTTTCAAGATTGTGGTTATAAGAAAAAAATCCAACTTTTTTTAATTCTTTAAGCTGGTCTAAAGTAGCAAGACCGTTACAAGCAATAAGAAGTAAATTTGGTTCAGCCTTTTTGACCGCATATGCAGCCTCACAGACATATTCAAGTTTTTCATCATCAAGTCCAAGTCCTGCAGTAACAAGACAAAATCCTAAAGCTTCATTTTTTTTTGCCATTTTTGCTTCTAAAACAATTTGTGCAATTTCTTTACGTCGGTATTTTTGAATATTTGTTTTTACATAAGAACTTTGAGTGCAGTACTTACAATCTTCTGAACAATTTCCACTTGCAATATTACAGATAGCACAAAGCATTATTTGCATCTTTCATCCTTTAATCAATGAGTTTTTATATTTTCTTGTAAAAATCATTTTTGATTTCTTACGCTCTTGCATCATTTCAATACAAATCAAATTAATCCTCTAGTCTTTACATTAATCTAAAAAACAAGAGGAGAAAATTCATCTAAAACACACCTCCAACTATTGCGACTAAAATTACTTCATTCTACATCAAATATTCGTATTTAAGCCTCATTCATTTGCTCTTTTATCTTACATTGAGGACACTCTAAAAAAGTACCTTTTTTTAATTCTTTAATAATCATCATCTGACCACACTGTTCGCATTTTTCATCACTTAATTTGTAATTTGAAACAAAAGTGCATTTTGGATACAAACTGCAACCATAAAAGCGTCCTCGTCTTGAAAACCTTTCTACCACTTCACCTTCTTTGCATTTTGGACAAATTATACCTATGCTCTTTATTTTTTTCGCCGTTTGATTTTCACTTGCGCTTTCTTGTTTCATATTTCTGGAATATTTACATTTTGGAAAATTCAAACAAGCGATAAATTCACCAAACCTCCCTTTTCGTATGGCAAGCTCTCCTCCACATTGTGGGCAATCTTCATCAATTTTAACAGCAATTTTTTGGCTTTGAATTGTATTTTTACCTTCATCAATTTTTCTCATAAAAGGGTAATAAAATTCTCTCAAAGTCTGCTGCCAATCCGCTTTGTTTTCAGCAATTTCATCTAAGGTATTTTCAAGTTTAGAGGTGAATTCACTATCAACTATATCACTAAAATTTTTTTCCAAAACTTCAGTTACAACAAAAGCCATTTCAGTTGGTATAAGCTGTTTTTTTTCTAAGGTAACATAAGCTCTACTTGTAAGTATAGAAATAGTTGGGGCATAGGTTGATGGTCTGCCTATACCTAAGCTTTCAAGTTTTTTTACAAGTCCTGCTTCAGAATACCTTGATGGAGGTTCTGTAAAATGAGACTGCAACTGCAAATCTTGCACCTTAAGCTCTTGCCCTTTTTGTAGAGGTGGTAAAAGCGTATCCTTGTCTGTTTGTCCATAAACTTTATAAAAACCATCAAAAAGAAGTTTCGTTCCGTTAAGTTTAAAAAGCGCTTTGTCGCCGCGTATAAAAACATTTTCTATACCAAAAACAGCCGGTGTCATTTGAGAAGCTACAAAACGATTATAAATAAGTGCATACAACTTGCTTTCATCTTTTTCCAAGAATTTTTCAGCAAGTTCTGGAGTAAAGCTTAAATCCGTAGGTCTTATGGCTTCGTGTGCTTCTTGCGCACCTTTTGTTTTACTTGTATAGACAACAGCTTTTGGAGGAAGATACTGCATACCAAAACTATTTTGTATAAAAGCTCTTACTTCTGTAAGGGCTTCTTTAGCTATATTTAAACTGTCTGTTCTCATATAAGTAATCACCCCCATTACTCCTTTTGGAGTTTTCACTCCTTCATAAAGTTTTTGAGCTAGAGACATTGTTCTTTTTGGATTGAAAGAAAGTCTTGTACTTGCACTTTGCTGCAAAGTTGAAGTCATAAAAGGTGGAGAGGGTAAAGTCTTTCTCTCTTTGCTCTCAAGTTCCTCTATAATATAAACAGCTTTTTTACAAAACTCAAAAACTGCTTTTGCTCTGTCTTTATTGGTAAGAGTAAGCTTTTCTATCTTTTTACCTTCAAATTCAACAAGTACAGCTTCTAAGTCCTTTTGAAAAATCATATCAATGCTATAATACTCAATTGGGACAAATGCTTTAATTTCCCTCTCTCTATCTACAATAATTTTCAAAGCTGCACTTTGAACACGTCCGGCACTCAAACCTTTTTGAATTTTCTGTCCTAAAAGAGGGCTTAATTTATAACCTACTATCCTATCAAGCAACCTCCTTGCCTGTTGTGCATTTACCGAGCTGATATTAAGTTTTCTGGGATTTTTTAAAGCATTTTCGATGGCAGTTTTCGTAATTTCGTGAAAAACAATGCGAGGGAGTGAATTTTCATCTTTTTCAATAGCTTTAGCAATATGATAGGCAATGGCCTCTCCTTCTCTATCCTCATCAGTTGCAAGATAAATTTCATCAGCCTTGTTCGCTTTGCTTTTAAGCTCTTGTACTAAGGCTGAATGGTCATTGCTTATACGATATTGTGGTTTAAATTCATCATCTGTAATATCAATACCAAAACTCGTTTTTGGTAAATCTCTAATATGTCCTTTAGAGGCTATAACTTCATAATTTTGACCAAGAAAATTCCCTATAGTTCGTGCTTTTGCTGGAGATTCAACTATAATCAATTTTTTTTTCATACACTCCCTTTAATAAAAAATGGAATTTAACAAAAATTTCGTAAAATTTCATTTAATCTACTTTTGCTTCAAAACAAAAAAGAATTCTTTGCAATTTAATTGCGTTTTGCATAATCCAAATAAGAAAACTCCCGTACTATTTTAAATTGTTTTTCAGAAGTATAAAGCACTAAATTTGGCAAACGTACTCCATTAAATGTTGTATTTTTAACAATAGTATAATGAATTTGATCTAAAAAAAATACTACATCGCCCCTTTCAAGCTCTTTTTTAAAAGCATACTCACCCATTATATCTCCTGCCAAACAAGTGTTGCCACCGAGTACATAAACAAATTCTCCCTGTCTTTTTTCTGAAATTTTCTCTCCCTCTCTTGTAGCTATAATTCTAGCATTCGCCACTTCGCTCGTATAAGGCATAAGTAAAGTATCTGGCATATGAGCCTCGCTGGATGTATCTAAAATAGCTATCATCTTTTCATTAGAAACAAGATCAAGAACTCTAGCAGCAAGTACTCCACATTGCCAACCAACAGCCTCTCCGGGTTCAAGATATACCTGTACTCCATATTTATCAGAAAATCTTTTACACAGCTCTACAAGTTTTTCTATGTTATAACCTTTTTTCGTAATGTGATGCCCACCGCCAAAATTGACCCATTGCACTCTGTGAAGAAAGTTCTTGAATTTTTTTTCAAACACTTTTAAAACTTGTTCTAAAGATTCTGCATTCTCTTCACAGAGTGCGTGAAAATGGAGTCCACTTACTCTATTTAAATCAGTATTTTCTAAATCACAAGCACGAATTCCAAGACGCGAAAAGGCTCCACAAGGATTATAAAGCTCCTTTGGAGCCATAGAAAACTCAAGATTACAACGAAGTCCTATTTTACTCTGTTTTATCTTCGTTTGAAACTGCATCAATTGGTGCACAGAATTAAAAACGATATGATGGGAAAGCTTGGCAATTTCATCAATTTCATCATCTTTAAAAGCAGGTGAGTACGTATGAATTTCTTTATCCATAAATTCTTTGGCGAATTTTGCTTCCCAAAGCCCGCTGCAAGCGCAACCTGAAAGGTATTCACCTACAATACTCATCGCCTTAGAAAAAGCAAAACCTTTTAAAGCCACAAGTACCTTTGCCTGACTTTTTTCAGCAAGCTTAGCTAAAAGCTCACAATTTCTACGTAATTTTGTTTCTTCTAAAATATAAGCTGGAGTATTGAGAGTTTCTAAAACATCAAACATATTTTTCCTTTTCTTATAATCATAACACAAAGAAATAAATTCCCTATTGTATTTAAAAACTATTTACTTAGCTTTTAAACAAAATGCTTATAATAAAATTCTATAGAAAACTTTGAAAAAGGATTAAAAAAGAATGAATAGAAGACAATTTTTGCAACTAAACGCACTTGCTTTAGCAAGTACTTCATTAAGCTATGCAAGCAATGATATGCAAAACCACCATATGACACACACTATGAATCATTCAAATATTGATGCAGTAAATACCGATACTTCTTTTATCACACTTGCACCCAAGACTCAACTTTTAGACGAAAAAGCCTTTGAACGTGGAGTTGATTTAGCCTCTTTAGAACTTTTAAAAAACGAAAGTAAAGAAAGCAATTTTTTTCGAGCAAGTATAGAAATTGCAGAAAATGAAAAAGAATTTATCAAAGGAAAAAAAACCCATTGTTTTACCTATAATGGACTCGTGCCCGGTCCTAAGATAGAGGTTTATGAGGGTGATACTGTTGAAATTCTCGTAAAAAATAAACTCAAAGAACCAACAACCATCCATTGGCACGGTCTACCTGTCCCTCCTGAACACGATGGCAATCCTCACGATGCTATTGCACCAAACAGGGAAAGAATATACCGCTTTCAATTACCCGAAAATTCTGCAGGTACATATTGGTATCACCCTCATCCGCATTTTTTAAGCTCAAAACAAGTCGCTAAAGGCTTAGCTGGAGTGTTTGTTGTAAAAGCAAAAAAAGATGCCTTATCGCATTTAAAAGAAAGGGATTTAATGATAAGCGATTTGCGTCTTGATGAAAAAGCACAAATTCCAGAAAATACTCTGCTTGATTGGCTTAATGGTAGAGAGGGAGAATTTGTACTGATTAATGGACAGTTTCAACCTCAAATCACTTTCAATGAAGCTGAAAGAATTCGCATTTATAATTGCTGTGCAGCAAGATATTTGAACTTACGCATTCAAGGGGTGCAGTTTGTACTTGTTGGAACAGATGGAGGACTTTTAGAAAAACCTCAACTACTCAAAGAACTCTTTTTAAGTCCTGCTTCACGCGTTGAAGTCCTGCTTCAACCTACAAAAAAAGGGCAATTTGAGCTTGAAACTGTGTACTACAACAGAAATAAAATGCTTGTACAAGAAAAGCAAAACACACTTACTCTTGCTAGCATTTCCATACAACATACCACTGCTGCATACCCTCAAACCTTAAGAAAATTTCAACCACTCAAACAAGCCAAAGCCTTCAAAGAAATTCAGATGAGTGAAGCAAATATGATGAAATTGCATAGCTTAGATGATGCGAATGTATTCAATAGTGAAAATGAAAAAGAAATCAAAACAGTGCTGGCTTCAATGTTTTTGCTTAATGGAAAAACATTCGATATAAAACGCATTGACTTACATTCCAAACTTAATGAAGTCGAGGAATGGATTGTTACTAATAATTCTCATATGGACCACCCTTTTCACATACACGGTACACAATTTGAACTTATAAGTTCAAAAATCAATGGAAAAGTACAAAAAGCTGAATTTAGAAGTCTTAAAGACACAATAAATGTCCGTCCTAATGAAGAACTACGATTAAGAATGGTGCAAAATTTTACGGGCACACGAATGTATCATTGTCATATCCTAGAACACGAGGATTTAGGTATGATGGGAAATTTAGAAGTAGAAGAATAACAAAAGAATAAGTATGGTAAAAGTTGAATTTTTAGGACCCATCAATAAAAAAAGTCAAGAATTTCAAGTTGATTCTTTGCAAGAGCTTAAAATAATTTTAAATAAAGATGAAAGTTTAAAAGAATGGCTGAAACTTTGTGCTGTAACTTTAAATGGAACTCTTATTTTTGATGAAAAACAAAATCTGAAGGATGGTGATATAATAGCTCTTTTGCCACCCGTATGCGGAGGCTAAATGCAAAATTTCATTCTTGTTGATGGGGCTTTAGATGTAACTCAAATTTATACAATTTGGTATGATATAGCACAGAAAAAAAACTGCGGTGCTTTGCTTACTTTCTGTGGTATAGTGCGTGATGAAGAAGGGATAGAAGCTTTAAGTTTTGATATATACGAGCCTTTGTTGCGACAATGGTTTGTTCGTTGGGAAGAAAAAGTTGCAAAACAAAAAGCGAGTGTGTTTTTTGCACACTCAAAAGGCGATGTAAGTATTTTTCAAAGTTCATATATGGCAGGAGTACTTAGCAAACAAAGAAAACTTGGGCTCAATTTAATCAATGAATTTGTTGAAGATTTTAAAGCCTGTGCACCAATTTGGAAGTACTTTATCAAAGACAAACAACGTATTTATGCCAAAGAACAAGCAAAAACGCTAAAGGGATTTGGAATTCTAAGTTAAAGGAGTATATATAAATTGGTTTCTTATGAAAAAAGTTTAGAAATTCTCTCTTCTCATTTGCAAGCCTATGAGAAAATTGAAAAAATCGCTATAACACAATGTTTAGATCGCATCTTAGCTCAAAATATATACGCGCCAAGAAACTGCCCTGAATTTGAAACTGCAGCAATGGATGGTTATGCAATAAAATTTGAGGATCAGAATCAAACTTTAAAAATTTTAGGTTCTGTTGAAGCTGGAGCTTTACCATTTTGTACCGTTCAGAATGGTCAATGCGTCAAAACTTTCACAGGTTCTTTGATGAGTGAAGGTACTGATACGCTTATTCCTCTTGAAAATGTTGAAATACAAGATGGTACAATTCTCATCAAAGAAATTGTAAAAAAAGGCTTTGCTGTAAGAAAAATCGCGGAAAGTTATTCTAAAGGCGAACTTTTACTTACTCAAGGCACAAAACTCGGATATAGCGAACTTGCTCTCTTAGCTGAACTTGGCTTTTTTCACATTAGTGTTTTTATTAAACCTATAATTGGAATTCTAAGCAGTGGAAATGAAATTAAAGATTTAGGAGAAAACTTAGAACATCCTGCTCAAATTCGCTCTTGCAATCATATTGCTTTATCAAATTTAGCACAAAAATTTGGTTGTGAGACGAGAATATTTCCATTTATACACGATGATGTAAATCTTGCAAAAAATGCCTTAAAAAATGCTCTTTCTTGTTGCGATATATTAGTTACAACAGGAGGAGTTTCTGTTGGAGATTTTGATTGTATAAAAATGGCACTTAAAGAGTATAAACTTCTTATTGACAAGGTAGATATAAAACCGGGAAAACATATTAAAATCGCTCAAGTCTCTCAAAAATTTCTTGTTGCTCTCCCGGGTTTTCCCTATTCAGCTATCGTAACATTTTGCCTTTATGTCAAAGAAATTGTCTCTTTTTGGCTTTTACAAAAGAAAGAATCTCTTTGCAGGGCATTTTTAGAACAAACATATAAGAAAAAAAGCCCGCATTTTGAATTTGTAGCTTGCAATGTGAATTTCAAAGACGGAAAAATCGTTGCAAATTTAGAAGGAAAAAAACAAGGCTCAAGCGCAATCATTACAAATCTTAATAATAAAGCAGCCTTAATGCTTGTACCAAAGGATAGTAAAGAAGTACAAAAAGGAAGTTTAGTAGAAGTTTTTTTTCTGCCTTAAGTTTAAAAATTAACACTGTTTAAAAAAACATTTTAGGATAATAAAGAATTAAGTAAATTCAATTTTAGCTATAATATCGCTATTTTGATTATTAATCGTTTAAAGCAAGATAAGGACACAATCAATGAATACAGATATAAATGAGTTGTTATTACAAAGCGTCGCAGAGTTGCCTCCTTTGCCCGATACTGTAAATAAACTAAAAAAATACATCAATGAAGCGGGTTCTAATGCAGAAACAAGTAAAATAGTAGAAATTATCTCAAGCGACCCTTTAGTAACAGCAAAACTTCTACAACTAGCAAATTCGCCTTATTATGGTTTTTCAAGAGAAATTTCTACAATAACTCAAGTTATTACTTTACTTGGAATTAACAATGTCAAGAATATCATCATTGCTGATTGTATAAAAGAAAACTTCACAATCGATGTTTCACCATATGGTTTAGACACATATAATTTTCTTAATGCTTGTAGCGATGAAATAAGTTTTATCTCAAATTGGCTTAATGACGAGGATAAAAATCTTTCTCATCTTCTTGTCCCTTGTGCTATGCTTTTAAGACTTGGTATAGTAATTTTTTCAAATTTTCTTATTCAAAATGGCAAAGATAAAGAATTTCTAACTTTTTTAAAAAAGAATAAATTTGATGATATTTCTGTAATAGAAAATGAATTTTTTGGTGTTGATCACATTTCATTTTTAGGCTTCTTGTTGTATCGTTGGAATTTTGATGAAACTTTAATTGAAAGCATTTGTTTTGTCCGTACCCCGCATTCTGCAAGCAAACAAGTAAAAAAATCTGCCTATGCTTTGGCTATAATAGATCATATTTTTGCTCCTTATAACGGATCCTCTCCTTTCAATATTCGTGCTGCCTTAGCTTTAATCAAAGAGGCTGTGCATAAAGGTATTTATTTTAATGTAGAAAATTTTCTTGAAAAACTCCCTAGCAAAGCAAAAGAGAATCTCAAAAAAAGAGAATGAAACTTTGTGTCTTAAAAAATGAAAAGTATTGTGTTACCCCCAAATGAGTTTTTAGATCATTATGTGCTAAATACAGAATTCCATCATTTAGCCGGAATTTCAAAAAATGCCTATAAATTTTGGAAAAAAGTAGAGATTGGAAGATACCAAGGCACACGAATAATATTTTTACATAAAAATTGCATTTTAGAAAAACACTACAACAGCTTAAAAAAATGTAGCGACTTAAGTGGTTTTGTTCTTGCAAGTGCTTTTTGTTCTTTTACTACACTCTCACCTTCACATCTAGTAAAAAAAAATAATTCTTCTATTTACAAACTTTTAGAACTCAAAGAAGTATGCGGAATTAAATTTGTCAATCTCAAAGCTTTTTATGAGCTATTACAGCTTGATTACAATAAACATATTTATATAGAAAAATGTCGCTTTTTTTCTCCTACACCTTTTGAAAAACGAATCAAAATCACTGATACAATGTGTGTTGGATACTATTAACCAAGTCTTTTACGCACCAAACAAGCAACAAGCAAAGCAATAAAAGCTAAGAATAAAACATAAAAACTAAGAAAAAATCTGCTCCAATGCTCTAAATTCTCTAAAGCATAACTATGCAAGATAGTAAGAAGTTGCGGTGTGAAACCTCCGGCTATAGCATAAGCGATATTATATGAAAAGGAAAGTCCTGAAAAACGAACTTTTGTATCAAAAAGCCCGCTCATAATAAGGGGGCAAAAATTCGTAATTCCCGCTGAAAAACAAGTCATAAGGTAAAAAATTACAACATTTTGTAAAGAAGGTTTTAGAGCATAAAAAACATTAAAATAACAAAAACTTGAAATCCCAAGCAAGAATGCAAAGAAAGAACATATTACAAAAATTCCAAATTTATCAGACAAATACCCGCTGAAAATACAACCAAAACAAGCAAATACTATCCCTAACATTTGTAAATAAATTCTCTCTAAAGTACTAATTTCTAAAGTACTTTGCACGAAATTTGGCATTATTAAAATAAAAATAACAACACAACCTGTTAAAACCCAAGTAATAAGCATAGAAACAAACACTTCAAACTTAGCACTCTTAAGTACTTCTTTTAAAGGAAAATTCTCTATACTCTTTTCTTGTTGAATTTGTTTAAAAACAGGAGTTTCTTGTAAAAATCTCCTTAAATACAAAGAGATAATACCAAAAATTCCTCCTAGAAAAAATGGTACTCTCCAAGCCCAAGCGTGAAGCTCTTCTTGAGTGTAAAGTACATTCATAATCAAAGAAACTACACTACCAAGTAAAATTCCACCAACAACACAAGCAGTTAAAACACCTAGATATATCCCTTTTTTATTCTCTGGAGCGTGCTCTGTAACAAAAACCCAAGCTCCGGGCAATTCTCCACCAATAGCTATGCCTTGAAAAATTCGTATAAGAAGTAAAAGTACAGGAGCCGCATATCCTATACTTTCAAAACCGGGTAAAAAAGCTAATAAAAAAGTAGGAAGTACCATAAGTAAAATACTAAGCACAAACATATTTTTACGACCAAATTTATCTCCAAAATGTGCCATTACAATACCGCCTAAAGGACGTGCCAAATATCCCGCGGCAAAAGTTCCATAAGTATTTAAAACCTTCCAAAATTCACTTAAATCGTGTGGAAAAAAATGCTGTGAAATGAAATTTGCAAAAAATACAAAAATAATAAAATCATAGAATTCTAAAGTTCCACCTAAAGAGGAAAGTCCTAAAATTTTTACATCATTTTTGCTTAAATGTTTTTGCACTTTTACTCCATTTCATAGAATTCATCATCGCTGTCATCGTTGTATTCATAGTCATCTTCATCATAAAGATACGTTTTATTGTATTCATCACTTTCTTGTTCTTCATCATCAAACTCATTATAATCAAGTTCATCATCATAACCCATTACTTTTCCTTCATTATTAAAATAAAAATATATTTTAGCTGAAATTTGACTGCTTTTGCTATAATTTTATATTTTTAACAAGGAAAAAAATGAAATTAACACATTTAGATAAAAACAATACTCCAAGAATGGTTGATGTAAGTAAAAAAGATATTAGTACAAGACAAGCAAGTGCAAGTGGTATTATAAGTATGAATCCACAAGCTTTTCAAGCTATTAAAGAAAATTCAATCAAAAAAGGACCTGTTTTACAAACAGCTATCACAGCAGCTATTATGGGCACAAAAAAAACAAGTCAGCTTATACCAATGTGTCATCCTTTAATGATTTCTAACGTTCAAACTCAAATCACTGAACTCAATGAACTTTGTGCTTTCAAACTCAAAGTGAGTGTAAAATGTGAAGGGAAAACAGGAGTAGAAATGGAAGCACTTACAGGAGTAAGCATAGGACTTTTAACTATTTATGATATGGTAAAAGCTATTGATAAAACAATGACAATAAGTCAAATAGTACTTGAAAGCAAAAAAGGTGGTAAAAGTGGTACATTTATGCGAACTGAATAAAGAAGCTCTTATCTCCTACCCGCTCTTTTGGGAATATAAAGTCATTCTCGCGACTAATAAAGACGTACAACAATGCTTTAAAAAACTTTTAAAAGAAAAAGAATTTACATTTGAACACTCCCATACAAGTAAAAATGGCAGATACGAAAGCTACAAATTAAGTGTTTTTGTACATAATAAAGAAGAACGACTTGAAATTTTTGAAAAATTAAAAACCCATTCTCAATTTGTATTGTAAGGAAAACGATGAAAAATACTTTGATTATCTTTGAAAATTCTGTGTTAAATACTGAAAAAAAAGAGGTGAAAACTTTGCTTGAGGATTTAAGTTTCAATCTTGCAAGCAAACAAATTAGTCAAAATCCACACAAAACACAAGAAATTCTCGATACTCTTTTACTTAACTTTCTCACCATACTAAAAAAACTTGAACTTTTTAATGATGAAAATGTAACTAAAATCATTCGAGGTTTAACAAAAGCAAGTGTACAAGACATTCAAAATTCTCTTTACAAAAACCTCAATGAAGCTGAAATTTTAAAGAAACAAATCCAAAATCAAAAGATAGCACTTAAAAATCAAATCAGCAAACATTTTCTTGAATTTGAAAATATTTTACAAAAAAATGGCTTTATAGATGATTTAAAACAAGGTTTAAACGATGCTATCTTATTTGATATTGAAACGCTAGGAATTCTCAAAGAAACAGCAGAAAGTGCTTTTCTTATAACGCTTGAAAAGGCTGAAGATATAGAATTTACAAGCGGTGAAATCGCTAAAAGTCTTGTCTATAATGCTATTTGTGAAGCACATTTTGAAAAAGAAAGAATACTGCGAATTTCAAATATTATCTTAAATACAGCCTTTGAACTTGCAAATGAATCAATGGCATATGCAAAAGATTTGTGTTTAGGTGCTATAAAAGGCACTCAAGAAGGTATAAGTTTTGCAATGGAAAAATTTAAAAATTCTTTTAAATACGCGCAATTTGAAGAGGATTTACATCTTAAAAACAAAGAACTTATAGGAATTGAAGATGATTTTATCGCTTTATTAAAAACCGAACTTACAAAACAAGATAATCCTTGCAAAGATATAATAAAAAATCTCTTAGAACAAGAATTTGATAATCTTTTTACTAAATTTAAACGTCTAGCAAATGAGAGTAGAGAACAACTTGTTTTTGCTTTAAATGAAATAAAGCAAAATCCAAAAATTAGTGATTTCACTCTGTTTGGATATAAACAACTTCTCCATTCCAAACAAGAAATGATAAAAGAAAAATACAAAGACTTTAACGCTCAAAAAGCTAAAAAACTTGGTGTAAGACTTTGGGAAAATGCAAAAAATATACTCAAAAAACAAAAATGAGTTTATGAAAAAAAGCAAAAAATTATGCCAAATACAGCAAAGATCTAAATCAAATTGAAAAATTTATCTCAAAAGGACTATAAAATTATAATCTTTTAAATTATGTTTCTTTGTAGTGTTTCACAAAAAAGCTCAATACATTGTCTTTTAAAGAGTGCAAACAATTACAAAATGAAGCCGCAGTTTTCTAATACAATTTCAATATTATAGTTCTTGAAATTGCAACAAACATCCAGCCATAAAAGGTACGAGTTCATTATTTTCGTCTTTGTAACTTTGAGGCACTTGCCATTCTTGTTGCTTTAAATGGACAATTTTTTCCTTTTGAAATTTAAAATTGTAAATTCTGATTGCATTTTCACTAAGAAATTTCTGCAAATTATCCTGATTTGAATGTTTTGTAAAAAGTTCAGCCAAAAGACTTAAAGCGACAGGAGAGCTAAAAATTCCAGCAGCACAAGCACAGCATTCTTTTTGTGAGATAAGATGAGGAGCACTATCACTTCCAAACATCACTTTTTCAAAACCGGAAAATGCAAGCTCACATAAAGCCTCTTTGTCTTTATACGTCTTTGCTATTGGTTTGCAAAAAAGATGAGGGTTTAAATTCGAACCTAAAACATCATCTAAAGTAAGAATCAAATGATGTAAAGTAATGGTTGCATACAAATTTTCATAATCTTTTACAAGTCTAGCAAGCTTTTGGGTGCTAATATGCTCCATTACAATCTTTAGCTTTGGAAAATGCTTTGCAAGGTTTTGATAAATGGCAGCAAAATTACTTTCTCTATCCATTACAAAATCATTTGTTTCCCCGTGTACAAGCAAAGGAATCTCAAGCGCACTCATAACTTCAAGGGTTGGTTTTAATCTCTCAAGGTCAAAACTACTCACTCCTTGAGTAGAATTTGTTGTAATACCTGCAGGATAAAGTTTGATACCAAAAAGTTCTGTTTTAGCTTCTTCTAAAAATCGTTCATCATAGTTTTGAAAAAACAGTGTCATCAACGGTGTAAAATTCTCGTCTTTACTTGCTTTTATAATTCTTTGTTTATAAGCTTTTAAAGAAGGTAAATCACAGAGTGGAGGAACTAAATTTGGCATTATAACTGCTGCTTTAAAAGAACGTGCTGAAAAAGGCGTAACAAAATGCAAAAGGGAATTATCTCGTAAATGCAAATGCATATCTAAAGGATTTTTCAGAATCATAGCTTTTCTCCTATTTTGATTTGATAAAAACCATTTTTAAGTTTTTTAAAAAGCTTTTTTTCTTCTAAAAATTTAAAAGTAGCAATAATAGTCGGTTTGCTTTGCTGCAAAATGTTTTCAAGTTCGCTAATCTTTATAAAAATAAAACCATTTTCATCGCAATTTTGACACAAAAATTCTACAAGCTCAAAACGTTTTTTCCCTAGAATTTCTTGAATAAAACCTTGTAGTCTTATATCCATAACGAACCTAAAACAAGTACCCAAGTTATTAAAGCAAGAACTATGCTAAAAAAAACTCCTGCACTTGCACAGTCTTTAGCAATTTTTGCTTTTTCGTGCCATTCATCAGTGATTAAATCAACACAAGCTTCAACAGCCGAATTAAAAGCCTCCGCAATCAAAATGAAAAACAAAACAGCAATAATAAGCAAATGTTCAAACAATGGAAGTGAAAGAAAAAAACTCAAGATAAAAGCCAAAAGTACTACACAAAGCTCTAAACGAAAAGCCTTTTCATTTCGCATCATCGCTTTAACACCCTCTAAAGCAAACAAAGCATTTTTAAAAAAATGGTACTTTGGTTTCAATTATATGCCTTTAAATTTGGACTCAATAAATCAAATTCATCTTCATAGAGGCTTGTTTGTACTTGAAAAAATCCAAGAAGTGTGCTAAAGAGATTGTCGTGTGAAATGGCAAAGTGTGAGTGCTGCGATGCTCTTTTCATTAAATCAGCTTGATTGCTCCAAAAAATAACTGGAATATGAGTTTGGTATTTTGGAGCTATAAAATAAGGAATTGCGTGAAGATAAATTCCATTTTCTCCTAAGCTTTCTCCGTGGTCTGAAAGATACAATAAAGCACTTTCATAATCCTTTTGTTCTTTTAAAAGAGCGATGATTTGACTTAAAAGATAATCTGTATAGAGCAAAGTATTATCATAAGTGTTCTCTAAAGCCTCATTTGAACATTTATCAAGTTCATTTGTATCACAAGTTGGATGAAAAACTTTGAATTCCTTAGGGTATCTTTTATAATAACTCGGTCCGTGTGAACCTTGTAAATGTAAAATAATAATATTTTGCGTATCTAAAGAGTGAAGCTGTTTGCGCAAGCTCTCAAGCAAAGCTCCATCGTATTCAGCTTGTATATTCTCACTCTCTATCCTAGCACACACTCCTTTACAAAAACCGTAATTATTGTCATACCAAACTGTTTTCACTCCTATCTTGTGCAAGATATCTAAAATATTCTCTTTGTATTCACTTGGACTAAATTCTTTTCTTTTTGAGACAGAAAACATACAAGGCAAGGACACTGCTGTAGAAGTGCCACACGAAGAAGCATTATCAAAAAAAATAACCTGTTGATTTTTTGTATAAGTATTTGTATCATTTTTAGTATAAGTTCCGAGTGAATAGTTCGCCGCCCTTGCAGTCTCACCAACAACCAAAACAAAAAGCTTTTTCGTGCTATTATTTTCTCTATACGCATCATTTGCCAAACTCTCAAGCTCCTTTTTTTCTTTCATACGAAGTGTGTAGTAGCGGTATACTGCATAAATTTGATAAAAAGGAATATTATACATACGAATTTCATTATGATTTCTAAAAAATGGAATATAACTTTTTGTTAAAGGTAAAAAAACAGCCATAAAAAACACAAAACCAAGTAAAAAACTCCAAATTCGTATGAACACGGCTTTTTTAAAAGTTTTTTGTGAACTAATGCGTGTCATAAGTATTACGATACACATAAATAATAAAACCAAACAAAAAATCACAATGCGTATATTAAACAAATCTTTGACTTCTCTAGAATCTGTTTGTACGATATTTTGTATCATAGTAGAATCAATTATAATGCCATAAAATGAAATAAAATAAACACTTACACAAGCACAAAACAGAAAGAAAATAGAAAAAAATTTAGTTAGATATTTGAGAAAAAGAATGGAGAAAATCATCTGCACTAAACCAAAATACATCACAACAATGCCAAAAGTCAGCCAAAGATTCTTTTCTAAAAGATTATATACATATATGAAAGAATTACAATTTATAATTGTTATAGCAAGAGAATTAAACAAAGTAAACCATAACCACGAGATTTTAAACATAATTGTCCTTTAATCAATAAAATCCTAATTGTAGAAAAACTGAATTAATCCTTAGTAATTTAAAGTAAAGTGTGTTATGATTGTGTTTTAAACTTTTTCAAGGAACAATAATGAAGTTATTTTCGTGGAATGTCAATGGCTTGAGAGCAATTTGTGAAAAAAATGCTCTTGAATGGATACGCGATGAAAAAATTGATTTTATAGGTTTTCAAGAAATTAAAGCAAGTGAAGAAAAATTACCAAAGAAAATTTATGAATATCCCTTTGAATACATCTATTCAAATTCAGCCAAACGACCGGGCTATTCAGGTGTTATGAGTCTTTGTAATTTTGAGAGTGAAGTCAAAAAATGTGAATTCTTTGACGATGATGAAGGAAGGGTTTTAGAACACCGTTTCAATAATATCGTACTCTTTAATATTTATTTTCCAAATGGTCAAAAAGACGAAGAAAGATTGCATTTTAAAATGAAATTTTATGCAGATTTTTTACTCTATCTTGAAAAACTTTTAAAAGAAAAGAAAGATATTATTATTTGTGGTGATGTCAATACTGCTCATAAAGAAATAGATCTTACCCATCCAAAAGCCAATATAAATACCTCTGGATTTTTACCTATAGAAAGAGCTTGGATAGATGATTTATTAACGCTTGGTTTTATAGATACCTTTAGGCAAATTAATGGGGATGTCAAAGAAAAGTATTCGTGGTGGTCATACAGAATGAAGGCAAGGGAAAGAAATGTTGGTTGGAGGATTGATTATTTTTTTATTTCCCAAAGTCTAAAAACAAAACTCAAAGATGCTTTTATACGAGATGATATTTTCGGATCTGATCACGCTCCTGTTGGAATAGAAATTGAATTCTAAAACACAATTTCTTCAAAACGTATAAAAACAAATCTCAAAAATTAATATAATATTAAGAATTTAAAAGATATAATAAAAGTTTATTTTATAAAAAAAGGCCCATTCGTCTAGCGGTTAGGACATCGCCCTTTCACGGCGGTAACACGAGTTCGAGTCTCGTATGGGTCACCACCAAATCGACACTTCTTTACTCGCTTTATAAATATACAATCTATACGATATAAGACTTTTAAATTATCTACAAAATATTCAACAATCTCTTAAGAATATATTTCATTTTTATTTATAATTTATTTTAATTTTATTTTATATATATTATAATACATTCAAATCTAAGCTATAAAACTAGACCGTTTTACTTAAAAGAAAGAGCATTTAAAAGCCTTAATACATTAAGCTTTTTCATTGAAAACTCCAAATCTTAATCGTGCTTTTTCAAACGGCTAGAGCTTGGATTGGCTTATAATTCTTAAAATTACAAGTTTATAATCTAAATCCGCCGTATATATATAAAAAACATTAACACAAAAAATCTTTTACAACTTTTCACAAAGCTTCAAAAATAATTTTAAAAAACTTTTTATTCTTTTTATGCTACATTTTTTTCATCAAACTACAAAGGAGGAAACAATGTTTGAATTAAGAAAATTGAACTATGACACTAATGCTTTTGGCGATTTTTTGAGTGCAGAAACTTTTAGTTATCACCACGGAAAACACCATCAAACTTATGTTAATAATCTTAACAACCTCATCAAAGATACTGAATTTGCAGGGAAAGATTTAGTGAGTATTATCAAATCTTCAAGTGGTGGCATTTTTAACAATGCGGCACAAGTGTATAATCACGATTTTTATTTTGACTGTATTATGCCAAAATCTGAATGCAACTCCTGTAAAAACTTAAATGCAGAACTCAAAGCAGCAATAGAAAAAGATTTTGTCTCTTTAGAGAAATTTAAAGAGGAATTTATCAAAGGTGCTACTGGAGTATTTGGTTCAGGTTGGTTTTGGCTTGTATATAATAGTACAAATCAAAAACTTGAATTCGTCTCTACCTCTAATGCTGCAACTCCTATTACAGATGAAAAAATCCCTCTGCTCGTTGTTGATGTTTGGGAACACGCCTACTATGTTGATCATCGCAATGCACGTCCTGCATATTTAGAAAAATTCTATGCTCATATTAATTGGGATTTTGTAGCAAAAGCTTACGAATGGGCTTTAAAAGAAGGAATGCATTCTGTAAGTTTTTATGCAAATGAGCTCCATCCTATACACTGAACTTTACAAAGTAAAACACATCAAAAATGTGTTTTACTTCTTGTTCTAATTTTTACTAGTTTTTTATTTATTTTTCTCACTAGACAACTCTCTAATAATTTTAATAAAACTTCTAATTATACAAACTTTAAAAAGCCATTATGTTTATTTCATACTAGATAAAAAATCCTAAGAAGCAATAAAAAAGTACAGCTATCGTTGTTTTCTAAAAGATAAAAGACTTAAATTTTTAATCTTACAATCTTTTTTTCAAATTGTATGTTTTATTCTTTAAAATTAGAAGAAAAAATTTTCTTCTAAAGCATTTAAGAAATCTTTGATTTAAAAGTACAAAATAATTTAAAAACAAAAGATATGACTTAACAAATTCTTATCTTTAAATTTTCTTCATTATTTAACAAAAAATAAATAGTAACTATTCTTTAATATTAAATTTTATGAAGGATACTTAGAGTGTAAAACTTGAGATTTTAAAATTTTTACAGCATCAATGAAATTTAATTTCTCCAAAATTTAAAACATTTCAACAATTTAAAGAAAACAATTATTTAAGAAACTTATAATATTTAATATTATATTATTATGGTAATAATAAATAATAAATAATAAATAATAAAAAGGGAAAGGTGAAATTATGAGAAAATCAAAAATAGTAGAATGGACAAAAGATTTTAGTCTTAATAATAAAAAACTCGATTCCCAGCATAAAATCATCTTTGATATGTGTAACACTACAAACGATTTAGCTCATAAATTGGAACACCATCCAAATAACGAAACATATTTAGAAGAGCTCAAACAAACCGCTTTGAGATTATTTAAATACATTAAAATACATTTCAAAGATGAAGAAGAATTTATGAAGAGCATCGATTTTCCTTTAATCGAAGAGCACAAAAAAAGCCATAGACAGCTAATGCATAAAACCAAAAACATTTTCCAATCTCATTCAAACGATGCAAAAACCTTAGTCAAAAAACTTCTTTATTTAATAAAACATTGGATCTTAAATCACTTCCTTCACGATGATATGTGGATTTCCAATTATATACACAAAGCTATTCATCTCAATGAAATCCATTATACTTTACCAATGTATATAAAATTAAAATCCATAGAAAAAGATTTTAGCTTGGAGCAGAATTTCAACTATATCTGTACTTGCACTTTAAAAATTCATAAAATACCACAAAGCATACATAAGGAGCTCAGATACAAAAACACGGTTTTAAAATGTGAGAGCTGTGAGCAAATTCTAGTTCATTTTGAAAATAAACCTTTGGTTGAAAACTATGACATCCTTAACAAACAATACGCAAGTTTTGCAGAACTTCTCTAAAATAGATGCAAGGTTCAGTAAAACACTAACAAGTTTTGATCCTTTTGAAAGCTTAAAACTTGAACAAGAGAAAACGGATATTAAGCTTGATTTTACAATACTTGAAATTCAAACCTGTGCCTCTAATAATTCAATTAATAAGATATACTCTTTAGACGAACTTGATATTTTCTATGATGATGAATATTATATAAAAAAATACGATGTACTTTCACAACAGTATCTCATAAAAATCTCTCCTAAAAATAAAAAAACAATTTTTCGTTTTATACTTGAATCAAATAAAAATTTAACTAAAATTAGAGCAAAATGTGTATATAGTAAAGGACTCGTATATTATGAAGAAATAAAAGATGACATAATGCAAGCACTTTATAAAGCAATGATAAAAAATAAAATTTTAATTTTACGTTTAGACAAAAAACTCAACTTTTACTTAGATATATTTATAGAAACCTTAAAACAAGGCAGACAGAAGTTAGAACCCTTACAATTCACACTTTGTGATGGTGTAGAACCTTTAAATCACAAAGAAAGCAAAACTATTATTCATAAAAACTGCACAAAAAATGGAGATTTTCAACCTGTTGAATCAGATTCTTTATTGTTTGAATTCATTTATGGAAAAGAAGGGAGAAATGGAAGAAATGTGTGTGGCAATCTCATCTCTCTAGAAAACATCGATTTAGAAAATCCTTTCAAGATTAAAAATGAAAGTATTTATGAGAAACAAAGTGAAAGAGGTGTACGATATTATAGTTCTTATTATGGGTTTTTGATTCAAGATGATGAAGGGAATTACAGCATTACCGACACTTTGAAAGTACCTAATTGTTATATTGAAAATTATAATAAAGGCTATTTGGAAACTGATACAATTTATATAAAAAATTTATCATATTCTACAATTGTAGCGAACAATGTTTACGTAGAAAGGTGCGTAGGTTCAGTTATTAAAGCGAAAAACATTTTTATTGAAACATTATTTAACAATAATCAACTCTACCCTAAGAAGAATTTGATTATACAAAACGAATGCAAAAATTACAACAAAATTCATATAGCTTCAAGCGTCTTTAAAATTGACCAAGAATATCACAAAATTCAGGAACTTTCCTCTACTATTAATATGGATTTTAAAAAATTATCTAGAAATATAAAAAAAATATATGATTATTTGATAAACAATCAAGTAAGAATTATAAAACTCAAAAAGCATATAGAAAACAATGAACAAGCAAATGGACATAACGCCCATTTAGCATCTATAAATATGTATAATGATAGTCTTGAAAAGTATGAGAGGCTAGTCAAACAGTATGAGGAATTTGTAAAAATAAAATATCGAGTTGATTATAAACGAGAGAGCTTACAAAAAGTTTTTTCCGATGTTAAAATACACATTCAAGCCAAAGAAATTTATGAAAATAATACGATTCAAGTCCAAATTGGTAAAAACCGCAGTAATTATGTCTTAAAAGATGAAGATAAAGAAAAAGTCTTTTACTATGATTATAATCATAAGAATATTAAATCCACACAAATTAATGAAAATACTATAGATAACATCAAAAAAATTTTTGAATCAATAAAAGCTTCTGAAAAGTAAATAATCAAAGCTATAACTCTTCATCTCCTAAACTTGGTTTCATTTCTATAATCTTCCAAGGCAACCCTTGTGTATTGAGCTCACTCATAAAAGCTTGGGCATTAAATTCTTCCATATTAAACACCCCTTCTCCTTGCCAAATTCGCTTAGCAATAAGTTTAGCACCTATCATAGCAGGAACCCCGGTTGTGTAGCTTACCGCTTGAGCACCAGTTTCTTTATAACATTCTTCGTGATTACATACATTATAGATATACACTTGCTTCTCTTTGCCATCTTTTTTTCCACGAATTACACAACCTATATTCGTATATCCCTTTGTTCTAACACCCAAACTTGCAGGGTCAGGTAAGAGAGTTTTTAAAAATTCAATCGGGACTATTTCAACACCTTGATGTTGCACAGGTTTAATCCCGAGCATTCCCACATTTTCCAAACATTTCATATGAGTAAGATAATTTTGCGAAAAAGTCATAAAAAAACGTATCCTTTTCAAGCCTGTGATATTTTTTACAAGACTTTCAAGCTCTTCGTGATATAATAAATAGCTCTCTTTAACACCAATTTCAGGATAGTCCCATTGCATATGTATTTGCATAGGATCAGTTTCTATCCATTTGCCTTTACACCAATACCTGCCTTTAGCTGAAACCTCTCTTAAATTAATTTCGGGATTAAAATTTGTAGCAAAAGCATACCCGTGATCACCTGCATTGCAATCTAAAATATCAATAAAAAAAATTTCATCAAACAAATTTTGAGCCGCATAGGCACAAAAAACATTTGTTACACCCGGATCAAATCCACTTCCCAAAAGTCCTAAGATTCCAAGTTGTTTGAATTTTTCATTTCTTTCCCATTGTTTTTTGTATTCAAATTTTGCTAAGCTTGGATGTTCATAATTTGCCGTATCAATATAATGAATTTTAGTCTCTATACAAGCATCCATAAGAGTTAAATCTTGATAAGGCAAAGCCAAATTAAGCAAAATATCTGCCTTTGTTTCTTTAATGAGTTCTACCACCTCTTGCATATTATCAGCATCAACTTGTGCAGTTTGTATCTGCACCGCTAATCTTTCTTTAATGAAACCTGCTATTTCATCACATTTGCTTTTTGTTCGACTTGCTAAAATAATATGCGTAAAAGTATCACTATTTAATGCAGCTTTAAAAGTTGCTACTCGCGAAACTCCACCTGCGCCTATAATTAAAAGTTTGCTCATCTATATCCCCAATAAAATATTTTCAATATTCTATCAAAGTTAAACTACAATTCTCTAGTAATAATATCAAAACTTATTCTTTCACCAAGTGCATAACTTGAACTTACAAGCATAAAAAAACAAATATGCTTATAGGCAAGTTTTAATCTATAATATGCTCCTAAAAATTCCTTTTCTACAAGTTTAGCTTCAAAACTGCCACCAAGCTTAATATCAGTATAAGAAAAAATACAATTTTTCGAAACAATCCAAGCAAAAAATTCATCATCACAATCAAGTTCTTCTTCGATAATATTAAGATTTGGCAACAAAGAAGCACTTTTTTTATTTTTTGGCGAAAAGAAAAGTTTTTTAGGATCATTGTAATCGACTATATTTCCTTCGTGTAAAAGAGCTATTGTATCTGATATATTATAAGCATCTTCAATATCGTGTGTTACCATAATAGCAGAGATACCCTGTTGCCTAATAAGCTTTTTTAACTCATTTCTCAAATCATTTTTCAAATTTTGGTCTAAATTTGAAAAAGGTTCATCAAGTAAAAGCAGATCACATCCTCTTGCTACAGCTCTTGCAAAGGCAACTCTTTGTGCTTGTCCTCCTGAAATTTCATCAATTTTTTTCTCTTTAAGACTAGAAATTTCAAAAGTCCTTACAAGCTCATCAAGTTTTGCTAATTTTTCCTCTTTTTTTAAATCATATAAAGCAAAAAGGATATTTTCTGCAACATTTAAATGTGGAAATAAAGCATAGCTTTGAAACATCATTGCTATTTTACCTTTACATTGGTATTTATCATACGAGCTTGCTTTTTCAAGCCCTGCTATAATTCTAAGCAAAGTACTTTTTCCACCTCCGCTTTCTCCTAAAATGCTTACAATCTCACCTTTTTTAATATCTAAATCAATGCCTTTTAAAACGGCTATGTTTCCAAAATTTTTCTTTAAATTTCGAATTTCTAACATTCTTTTTCCTTACTCAAACTCTGTATCCAAACAACTGCAAGCAAAGATAAAAGTACTATACAAAGCGAAGGCAGTGCTGCATCATAAATTCTTTCATCACTTGCATACCAAAACGCTTTCACCCCTAAAGTTTCAAAACCAAAAGGAGTAAGCATACGACTAAGCGGCAATTCTTTTATAGTGTCAATAAAAACAATAATAAAAGAAAGCCATAAAAAATGCTTTAACAAAGGAGTATGGATTGAAAAAAACAAGGTTTTAAAACTTGGCTTAATAAATAAAGAAACTTCATCACTTTGAGTATGAATTTTACTATATCCTCCTTCTAAAGAATACAAAGCTGTTGCGACAAATCTTATCATATATGCAAACAAAAGAACGAGTAAAGAATGTCCTAATAAAGCTGTATCAAGCATATCACCTAAAAGAGTAAAGACTATCATTACACTTACTCCAATAGCAGCACCGGGTATGGCATATCCCAAAGAACTTGTTTTCAAAAGCACAACAGAAAAGAATTTGTGTTTTGAAATTCTTGCAACAAAACTTAAAAAATAAGCTACAATTGTAATAATCACAGCACTTATTGCAGCAAGCATTAAAGTCTTAAAAAGAGTACTATAAAATTCGCTTTCGAAAATTTTTGCATCTTGCAAACCCCAATATAAAAGCCAAAGAAAAGGCAAAATAAACCCTAGTAAAGCGATACAAAAACAATAGAAAAAAGCAAAAAAAGATTTTACTTTACTTAAAGTTCTTTTTTGAATGAAAACTTTTAAATTTTGATTAAAGCTATATTTTTGTTTGACTTTGTATAAATACTCAATATACATTACAATGAAAACAAAAACCATTAAAAATCCCGACAAAACAGCGGCAGAATAAGGATCGCCTAAATCATACCATAGTTTAAAAATCCCTGCTGAAAAAGTATCCACTCCATAATACGCAGAAGCTCCATAATCGCTTAGAGTTTCCATAAAAACAAGCATTAAACCTGACAAAATTGCAGGTTTTGCACTTTTAATCGCTACTTTAAAAAAAATTTGAAATTCAGAATAACCAAATGTTTTGGCTACCTCTAAAAGCTGTACAGCTTCGCTTTTAAACGCAGTCTTTGCAAACATATAAACATAAGGAAACAAAGAAATACTTAGGACAAAAATCGCTCCATAAATGTTAAAAAAATCAACCCTAAAACCAAAAATTTCATAAAAAATACTTTGATAATCCATAATGCCAACATAAATAAAAGCCAAAATATATGCAGGGATAGCTAAAGGCAAAACAAGAAGTTTTTCTAAAAGTCTTGAACCACAAAATTCAAATTGCGCAACAAGATACGCACAGCTCACTCCTAAAATCAAGGAACAAAAAAGTACGCCAAATACAACTAAAAAAGTATCTTTGATAAACCTTATAAAAAGATATGTAAAGAAATGGTGCAAATTATCTTTTATGCTTGTAAGCTGGGATGGATTTTCAAACCAAAGGTTTTGAAAAAAGACAGAGAGAAGCTCACCAAAAATACTTAGAACAGGCAAGCATAAAAAAAGGGCGATACAAACCGCCACGATTTTTAGTGCTTTTAAAGAATAAGTCATTCTATCTAAAACCTACCTCATCATAGATAACAACAGCTTTCTTAACATTATCAGCAATTTTACTTAAAGGAATTTCATCCTCTTTAAATTTTCCAAATGCTTTTACCGTATCACTCAATTCTACATCATTTCTAATTGGGAATTCGTAATTAATATCTGTAAGAATTTTTTGAATTTCAGGAGTAAGCATAAATTCCATAAACCGTTTGGCTTCTTCTTTATTTTTACTTGATTTTGTCATTGCAATACCACTTACATTGATATGGGTACCTCTACCATCTTGATTTGGGAAAATAATACCTAAAGCATTTCCAACTTCAACATCTTTTGGATTTTTAGAATTCTTTAAAAGCCCTATGTAATAGGTATTCATCACTGCAAATTTGGCTTCACCAGCAAAAACTTGTCTTGCTTGATCTCTATCACCACCCTTTGGAGGAGTTGCCAAATTATCAAGTACTCCTTTTGCCCATTTTCTTGCCTCTTGCTCTCCATCATTTGCAATAATAGAAGCAAGTAAGGTTTTACTATATGGCGCAGTTGCACTTCGCATTACTATTTGTCCTTTAAATTCATCTTTTAATAAATCCTCATAATTCTTTAAATTACTAATATCTGTGTTTGCATTTTTATTATAAGCAATAATTCTAGCTCGTTTTGTAATAGCAAACCATTGCTTATCTTTATCTCTAAGATGCTCTGGTATATTTTTTTCTAAAAAAGCTGACTCTAAAGGAGCTAAAAGCCCTGAATTTTTTGCTTCAGTAAGGTTGGAAATATCAGCTGTAATAAAAATATCCGCTGGAGATTTTTCACCCTCTAGTTGCATTCTCTTAATAAGTTCTGATACCTTTGCTTGAGTATGATTGACTTTAATACCTGTTTGAGCTTCAAATTTTTTAATAATCTCAAAGTCAGCATCATAATGTCTAGCAGAATAAATATTAAGTTCAGCTGCAAAGGCTAAAGAAGCAAAATTCAACATTAAAATACTAATAACTTTTCTCATAATTACCTGCCTTAATGAGAAGATCTATGTGTTTGAGTGCTGTCTGAATTTTTTTGACTTTCAGTGCAAGCAAAAGCCGAAATGGCAACGCAAAGTAAAAGAAAAACGAACTTTTTCATTTATATCTCCTTGATTAAAAAATTTTTGATAAAAAATATTACTATTATTTTTTAAACAAAAAAGGATTTTGTAAAAAATTTAATCTTTTGCTATATAATTTTTTCAAAATGCTCTATGGTAAAATATTTAATTAAAGGTTTTTAATGTTTTCATCTTTTTTTCTTTCTAAAAAGTGGTTTCTATGGGCTTATATGGGCTTTTTTTTTACTCTTGTTTTTTTATATATACAAACAAGCTTAAATGTCGCTATTAATGAATGGTATAAAGACTTTTATAATGTTTTGCAAAAGCCACACCCGATACAAACAGAACTTTTACAAGAAAATAATCCAAACGATATCAATCAAAAAAAACTTCAAGAACAAGCAAATGAAAACGCTAAAAAGGCTTTAGAAGGAGCCAATTTTCTCAATAAATCCTCACTTGCTTACTACCAATTTTTGCTCAAAACATTCTTTCAAACTCAAAGCATAGCGATGAAACAATATTATGATATTAATGATTTTTACACGCTTATTATTGTTTTTTTATGTATCGCTTTGCCTTATGTAATTATCGCAACTATTAATATTTACTTTGCAAGCATTTATGCTTTTAAATGGCGTGAAGCGATGACTTTTTCATATTTACAATTTTGGAAAAATAAAGATGACAATATAGAAGGAAGCTCACAAAGAATTCAAGAAGATACATATAATTTTTCAAAAATTGTCGAAAGTTTAGGACTTGCTTTCATAAAAGCTTTAATGACTTTAATTGCTTTTATACCTATATTATGGGGGCTAAGTGGTTCAGTTAGCGAGGCTTTATTAAGCGGTATTGATACTGATTCTACTTGGTATTTTTTAAGGAATGTTGATGGATTGCTTGTCTATGTTGCCCTTTTTATTTCTTTAGGTGGTTTATTCATCTCTTGGTTTATAGGTATTAAACTGCCCGGGCTTGAATACAATAATCAAAAAGCTGAAGCTGCCTTTAGAAAAGAACTTGTTTTTGCCGAAGATAACCGCCAAAAATACGCAAAAAATGAAACAATGTTTGAGCTTTTTACAGGATTAAAATTAAATTACAAAAAACTTTTCTTGCATTATGGATACTTTAATATTTGGCTTATTTTGTTTGAACAAATAATAATTATTATCCCATTTTTAGCAATGGCTCCCAGTCTTTTTACAGGAATTATAACTCTTGGTGTAGTGATGCAAATCAATAATGCTTTTGATCAGGTACGTTCTTCTTTTAGTGTTTTTATTACAAATTGGACTACCATCACTCAATTAAGAAGCATTTATAAACGTTTAAATGAATTTGAAATGAATATAGCCTATAAAAAGGGTTGTTTAAAAAATAAAATCAAATGAATTTGAACAAACAAAAAGCTCTTTTTTGAAGTAAAAAATTTATTACCAAAATTTCGCTATAATTTCTAATAAATTATACTAAGGAGTTTCGTTGGACCCCGGTCAGTTTTTAGACTTAAATCAAACTCTTCCTGTTCAAACAAGCTTTGATATAGGATATTCTTTCTTAATGCTTTTCATTGCACTCATTTTGGTATTTTTAAATGGTTTTTTTGTATTATCTGAATTCAGCATTGTCAAGGTTCGTCGCTCTAAACTAGAGGAAATGGTAAAAGAGAAAAAAACTGGAGCCAAACAAGCTTTAAAACTTAATTCTCAACTTGATACTTATCTTAGCGCTTGCCAATTAGGAATCACCTTAAGTTCTCTTGGACTAGGGTGGATAGGAGAACCCGCATTAGCTGCAGTAATTAGCACTCCTCTTTTAAACCTCAATTTCAATCCCATACTTATTCATACAATAGCTTTTGTGATAGCTTTTAGTATAATAACGCTCTTGCATGTAGTTTTAGGTGAGCTTGTCCCAAAAAGTATAGCTATAACTACAGCTGATAAAGTTATACTTTGGATAGCAAAACCTTTACATCTTTTTCGTATAATTTTCTCCCCGTGTATTAAAATTTTTGATTTTCTAGCAAGTCTGACATTGAAAATTTTTCATCTCAAACCAGCAAAAGAACACGAGCTCACTCACAGCGAAGAAGAAATTAAAATTATAGCAAGCGAAAGTCAAAAAGGCGGTGTTTTAGATGAATTCGAAACTGAAATTATTCGCAATGCTGTAGATTTTAGCGACACAGTTGCAAAAGAAATTATGACTCCTCGTAAAGATATGATTTGTCTTAATAAACAAAACAGCTATGCTCAAAATATGCAAATTATTTGCGAACATAAACATACAAGATTCCCTTATATAGATGGTTCAAAAGATAGCATAGTAGGACTTATTCACATTAGAGATCTAATACAAAATGAACTCAATGGAAAAAGTGAAAATCTAGAAATCTTCGCAAAACCTATGATTTTAGTTCCTGAAAATATTAGCATTTCAAAAGTTCTAGTAATGATGAATACGCAACGTTCTCACGCTGCACTCGTTGTTGATGAATATGGTGGTACAGCTGGGATTTTGACTATGGAAGATATTATCCAAGAAGTACTTGGAGAAATAAAAAGTGAGCACGAGGAAGACAGCTATCACAAACTTGCTGAAAATATCTATGAATTTCAAGGCAGATGTGATATAGAAAAAGTTGAAGAACTGCTTCTTATAAGTTATGATGATTTAGAACAAGTTACAATCGGTGGTTATGTTTTTAATCTTTTGGGTCGTTTGCCTGTTGTTGGAGATAGAATTGAAGATGAACTTTGTTATTATGAAGTAAAAAAGATGAATGGAAATTCTATAGAACGGGTTAAAGTAGTGAAAAAAAATAATACTACGACTGAAGAAAATTAAATACATTTTAAAGTGTGATAAAACTCAGGATCATTAAAGCTTGGAGGAAACGGAACTTGGGTTGAAAAATCTTTATAAGTTTTTCCCGGAAGTCCATCTGCAATTTCTATTGTATAAGACACACTCGTATTTTGCATTTTTGCATTTTCAAGATTTTTCTTTTCGAAAATCTCACCGCCAACTAGCTTTTTATTAACTATATTAAGCATTAAATAACATTTTCTAATATGAAAACGTGTTAGATTTTCCACTCTAGCGCTAACAATAAGACTTTCTTGACGTAAATTTCTTGTATAAGTAAGTTTGCTAAGACTTGCTTGTATTGTGAATTGATTAAGAGTTAAAAAAAGAGAATACATCAAAAGAGCAGTAAAAATTGTCGTTATAGTATAAAACATAAGAGCAATTTCCCTTTGTTTCACTTTAAGAAAAATAAGCCCGCAAACTAAAATAAAACAGACAATTAAAAGAATTGCAACGATAATATGAAAAATCGTAAATTGCACTAGAAACACTCCGATTTCATACGAAGAGTGTAATTGTTCTCATAAATAAAATTATCAAAGGCTATTCTTTGAAACTGCGTCATACTTTTGTTTAAATCTTTAAGTACAGTACTCTTGACTCTATAAGGAATAAATCGATGTTTCATTTCTGTCAGAAAAGTATCTTGGGGGAGTTTATCTTTGTAAATTTTTGCAGTAACCTTGCAAGTTTTAAAATTATGTTTTGAAGTATTTGCAATAGTAAAGTCAATAATTAAAGCTTGAGAGTTATGCATTTTTTTCTGCTCGCTAATAGTAGTATGTCTGCTTCTGACTTGATAGTCGATAAATTTATAACCGTAAAGAAATACAAAAAAACATAGCACTATGTTTAAAGCCATAATTATTAAAGCGATAATTGTTCTGTGTCGTAAAAAAACACATAAGAAACAAATACAAGTGAAAAGAAAAAATACTAAGAGAATGAGCATATAATCAACCAAATATAAATGGTTGATATAAAAAAGCACAAGTTTTTTCAAGCTTTCCACTTGTTTTTCCTAGACTAATTCAAATTTGCTGAACTTTGCTTTTTTATGTCTTTTGTATCAACCCAAATATTAGGCACAACACCACCAGGTGTTAGGAAAATTTTAGCATCAGGATTACTTTTCAACGCTTCATTAAATTTACCTTGCACTTCAATTTGTTTCAAATTTAATAAAGGATTGTTAAGACTATTAGCAACTTCTTTATTTGCAAAAGCTTGAGCTTGTGCTTCTATTTTAATAGCATCTGCTTTTCCTTTTGAACTAATAATAGTCGCATTTGCTTCACCTTCAGCCAAAGTAGCTTTTCTGATAGCTTCTTGTACGGCACGAACAGCTTCTTGTTTAGCAATTTGCACCTTTTCAATTTGTTCTTTTACTCTTGGTGGAAGTACTATTTCTCGCAACTCAACAGACTGTAAGTGTACAGGTTCATTGTCTAAAGAAGAAACCGTTTTTGTTACTCCCTCTCGTATGAGTTCGGCTATTGCATTACGATTTGCCGGTAATGTCTCTGCTGTATATTGTCCTATAACACTTTGGACTATGTTGCGCACAGTCGGATCTATAATCTTGTTTTCCCAATTTAAATTCCAATTTGCTATTGTATTTGGTACTTGAGTTGGATTAAGATTATATTTTATAGTAATATTCACAAGCACAGTCAAACCATCTTTATCAAGTACAGGAATGCTATTTCTGTTAATAATACCCGTGCCTGTTTGTAAAATTTCATTTCCGCTGTCAAGGGAAGTATAAGTCATTTGTCTTTGCCTTGTATCAACTATAATAATTTTTTGAAAAACTGGAACAAAAAAATGCAGTCCTGATTTTAAAGGTGTAGGATTATAGCTTCCAGTTGTAACCTTAATACCCATTTCTCCTTCATTGACAATGGCAAAAGGTTTTGCAAGCACAAAAATAAGTACGATAATAATAAGCGTATAAACAAGCGGTGAAAATTTCCCAAAGCCTTTAAAATTAAATTCGGGAGTTTTAAAATTAAAATTCTGACGAGTGTTTCTGTTAGAATTTCCATTTTTTTTATTAAAATAATCATTTAAATCAGCAGGCATCTTTTTTCCTTTAAATATAAGTTAGCATTGATTGATATTTGTCATTGCGCCCATAAACAATATCAAAATAAGCATCTTGAATTTTTTTTGTTACTTCACCTCTTGTTCCATTGCCTATAACTCTTGCATCTACATTGTTAATAGGTGTTATTTCAGCAGCAGTTCCGGTGAAAAATGCCTCATCGGCAGTATAAACTTCATCTCTTGAAATTCTTTGACATAAAAGAGGGATTTTCAAATCTTGAGCAATTTTAAAAACTGTGTTTTGAGTAATGCTTTTTAAAGAGAAATCATTTGGCGGAGTAATCAAAATCCCATCTTTAACAATAAAAAAGCATTCTCCAGTGCCTTCAGCAATAAAACCTTCTTCATCAAGCATAAGAGCTTCTTCATATCCTGCTTCAATGGCTTCAAATTTTGCCATTTGTGAGTTAAGATAATTTGCACTTGCTTTTGCTTTTCCCATAGAAGATTTCACACTGTTTCTTACAAAAGAGGAAATTTTAACTTTAATCCCTTTTTTCAATCCTTCATCACCTAAATACGCACCCCATTCCCAAGCAGCTATACCTACTCTTACAGGAGCCTTTATATGATAAACCCCCATAACACCTTCACCTAGAAAAATTAAAGGTCGAATATAAACGTTGTTTTGGAATTTATTTAATCTTAAAAGCTGAATTTGTGCATTTTCAAGCTCTTCTTGCGAAAAAGGAGAAGTTAAAAGATTTATTTTGGCAGATTCTAAAAGTCTTTTTGTATGCTCTTTGAGTCTAAAAATTGCCAAACCTTTATCTGTTTTATAAGCTCTTGTTCCTTCAAAAACAGCATTCCCATAATGCAAAGAATGTGTTAAAAAATGCAAAGTGGCATCTTTAAAATCAACAAATTTTCCATCGAGCCAAATTGTATCTGATTGTATCATCAACTTACCTTTATGTGTTTTCAAAAATTTTGGAAATTTGAAGGCTGATTGTATCAAAAATATACTAACAAAGAAATATATTTACAACTTTTTAGTTAAATGATTTACAAAAGATTCTAAACCTTTGCTATGGAGACTAAAATACAAACAAGGCTCTAAAAGCTCAACTTCACTAAGAAAAACAGAATGGTCTTTTTGAGGCAAAATATCTACTCTTGCATATAAACTTTTTTCATCTAAAAGTTTTAAAGCCTGTTTTGCAATTTCAATCCATTTTTTAGGAACACAAGCAAGAGGAGTAATTTTTACTTGATAGCGTGAATTCGCACGCCAATCATCTTGAACATTTTTTTGCACAGCATAGGCAAATTTCATCTTAAAAAACACCAAAGAGCATTCTCCAAATTCTCTAACACTTTTTATAAAAGGTTGAACTATGGCTCCGTATTTAAATTCTTCTTGCGTAGGATTTTTCTCACTTAAAAACCGCACTCCATTTCCACTCTGTCCTACTAAAGGCTTAATAACAGCTGTTTTAAAACTGCATCTTTGTAACGATACTTCCCAAATATCATCTTTATAAAGAAAAGTACTTGGAACAACAGGCAAGGATTCGTTTTGCAAAATTTTGAGATATTCTTTAGATGAATTCTTGCGCAGAGTTGCAACAGAATTAAAAATACGAATCTTTTGTTTGTCTAAATGCTCTAAAAAATTTAAAAAATCCTTATAATAGAGACTATAATCCCACATTCCAAGAGGCAAAAGAACATAATTTTCATTTAAAGAATCAAGCCCTAACTCTTGCCATAATGCAAATTCACATTTAAAGCCAAGAGAATTGAGTCTATGATGCAAAATATTTAATTCTCGATTCCCTTGAGGATATGCTTTACAAGTAAGAATTATAAAATCATTCTTGTATTTTTTTTGCATACTCGTTTAAACGTCCTTTGTTGGTTACCGCTCGATGCTCAATGGCTGGCAAAGCTTCTTTTGCTTGATTTAAATTCAGTGCCCTTCCCACTTGAATAATACCGCTCATATTCATCACTTGATGTGGTGGGCAAACATACACATAAATACCTTCTTTCTCGAAAGTAACACTCATTGCTTCATTAATCTTACCCTCAAACTGACTTACTCCATCAGGAACAATAAGACTTTTTGCCCAATGTCCTTTGCTTGCAGGCACAAAAGTAACAGAATCTCCGGACTCAATATGTAAAAAACCCGGTTCAAATACCATAGTACTACCATTTTCACCTATATTTAACATCTTTACTTCATAAGTTTTTGCAAAAGCTTGAAAACTCAATGCAAGCAAAAAAAACACTATTATAAAACATTTATTCATTTTTTCTCCTTTTAATATGATTTGATACTCCTTTAACAAAAACGCAAGGAAGACTATTATCATCATAAAAAATATCTGCTTGGACAGCATAAATTTCTTTAAGAAGTTCCTTAGTTATGACTTTTCTTGGCTTACCTTTAGCTTTTATCTCACCTTGATACAGCAAAACAAGTTCATCAGCAAACTGGCAAGCTAAAGATAAATCGTGCAACACTAAGATACTAAGCAATTCTCTGCTCTTTGTTTGCATTCTAACCTGTTCAAGCAAAATGCATTGATAATGCATATCCAAAGCGCTTACAGGTTCATCAAGTAAAAGTATCTGCGGTTGCTTTAAAAGCACACTTGCAAATAAAAGCATTTGCCTTTGACCACCGGAAAGTTCTGAAATATTCCTGTGAGCCAAAGCTAAAATACCTAATTTTTCCATCATATTTGTAGCAAGCATAATTTGTTCATCGCTTATATACAAACCTAGATTGTCCATAAGTCCGAGCAAAACAAGATCTAAAGCGCTTAAATTCAAATCAACAAAATTGTCTTGAGGCATATAAGCAAGTTTCTTTTTCCAAATCTTTTTTTTCATACCACATACATCTTCACCTTTAAAACGTAAAATACCACTAAAGGAGAGTTCGCCAAAGATTGCTTGGAGTAAAGATGACTTTCCTGTCCCATTAGGACCGAGTATAGCATACACTTTTCCTTTTTCAAAGCATAAATGAATACTGTCAGCAAGACATATATTTGAACGAAACAGAGTAAAATTCTCTAGCTTTAGCATATTTTTCTCCTAGAAAAAATAATCCAAAAGAAAAAAGGCACTCCAATCAATGCAGTGATAATGCCAACAGGAAATAAAGCTCCTATAATAAGAGTTTTAGATAAAACAGAAGCAACAGATAAAAAACTTGCTCCAACAAAAATAGCACTAGGCAAGAAAAATCTTTGATCTTCTCCGACCAACAGTCTTGCAATATGAGGCGACACAAGTCCTATAAAACCTATAACTCCAACAAAACTAATAGCAGTAGCACTCATAAAAGAAACAATCGCAAGAACTTTAAAACGCAAAAAAACTAAATTCACACCCATACTTTTTGCTCTTTCTTCGCCAAGTCTCAAAGCTGTTAAAGCCCAAGTATCAGTTAAAAGCAAAATAATACAAACAAAACTCACTATACTAAGTATGGTGAGATTCGTCCAATTTGCCTTTAGCAAACTTCCAAAAAGCCAAAAAAGAATTTGCTGTGAGATTTCAGGAGCGCTTAAGTATTGTACCAAAGAGAGGAGAGCTTGAAATAAAAACAATAAAGCAATACCTACAAGTATAAGCATAGTAGAAGAAAATCTCGTTGAAGAAGCAAAATAAAACAAAATACAAGCCGCTAACATAGTCATACAAAAAGCCCCTAAAGGCACAGCAAATACTAAAGAAAATCCAAAAGAATCAAAAGCTATCACTAAAGAAGCACCAAATCCAGCCGCAGCGGCAAGTCCTAAAGTATAAGGACTTGCCATAGGATTATTAAGCAAGGTTTGAATTTCAGCACCTCCAGCTCCTAAAGTTCCACCAACCACTAAAGCCATCAAAGCCATAGGAAGTCTTAAATCCCAAACAATCACTAAGGAAGTTTTATCTACATCACCACCAGAAACAGGATAAAATAAAACATCTATTACCTCCTTAGGAGTAAGCATAGAAGGACCTGTTGCTATATCAAAAACCAAAGAAAGACAAGCAATACAAACAAAAAATACAATAATAAGAAATCTTTTTGTTTCTCTTTTTCTGTATTGTAAAAGTGCGTATTCTTGTGTTTC
>NZ_JAPHNA010000070.1 GCF_026241315.1 Campylobacter sp. MIT 21-1684
AAGCTTGGTTACCATTGTCAATAGCCTGACCCAAAGTAGAGGCTTGAGAACGAAGACTATCTGCTATCGCCATCCCTGAAGCATCATCGGCTGCTGAATTGATTCTAAAACCAGAACTAAGTCTTGCTAAAGTAGTATCTAAAGTTCTGTTGTTAAGATCAGAGTTTGCTTTAGCATTCAATGCACCGACATTTGTGTTTATTCTAAAACCCATTTTAAATCCTTTTATAAAATTCAAGCCCTTCCTTGAGCCTGTTAAATGCTATATCGTTTAAATAAAAAAAGAATTTAGAGTTTTCTTTTATTTTTTGAGAGAAATTGTTTTCTCTTGTAAGAATTTTAAGTCTTTTTAGCTGCTAGAAAAAGATTGAGTTTGTGCTGGCTTTGAAATTCTCAAATGTATATAGTACTACTCTTAGTACTCTTTCAAGTGTCAATGGTACTCTTAAAATTAAAATTTCAAATGGTGCTGCTGGTGGTTTAAGTACAGCCCTAACAGCTGTACTTGGAATACAAAGAGGCACAGAAGCAAAAGATAATATAGGTTCAGTTCAAACAACTTCTTCTTTGTCTTGCTCATTCAGCAGG
>NZ_JAPHNA010000071.1 GCF_026241315.1 Campylobacter sp. MIT 21-1684
AGCCATCAACGAAAACATTCTTGCTACGAAAAAAGGATTAGAACAAGACCAACAGGCTGTAAAAGAATCAGTACAAACTGTTCAAATAGTAGAGAATGGTAATCTTACTGAAAGAATTACAGCCACTCCAAGAAATCCTCAATTAGTAGAACTCAAAAATGTTCTTAACCGTCTCTTAGATGCTTTAGAAGCTAAAGTAGGTTCTAATATGAATGAGATTCAAAAAATCTTTGAAGAATACAAAAGACTTGACTTTAGAAACAAATTAGAAAATGCCAAAGGCAGTGTTGAGATTACAACCAATGCCTTAGGTGAAGAAATTGTAAAAATGCTCAAACAAAGTTCTGATTTTGCTAATGCTTTAGCAGAAGAGAGTGAAAAACTCCAAAATGCTGTGCAGTCTTTAACTACTTCTTCAAATTCTCAAGCCCAATCCTTAGAAGAAACAGCAGCAGCCTTAGAACAAATTACCTCTTCTATGCAGAATGTCTCTGTAAAAACAAGTGATGTTATCACCCAAAGTGAAGACATCAAAAGTGTTACAGGTATCATAG
>NZ_JAPHNA010000072.1 GCF_026241315.1 Campylobacter sp. MIT 21-1684
TTCCTTGCATACTCTTCTATTTCTTTTCTTAAGTATTCTGGGAAGTTTTCTCTATATATTGCTGGTATAGTGGGGTTTTGTTTTTTGTCAAGTTTGTGGTTTTTATAGATTAATTCAAGTTGTTCTGGTGTATAGTAATATGGAGCATTAGGATAGCCTTGAGGGGGAGTGATAGAACGAACTTTAGCTTCTAAAAGCATAGTATATATATATAATCTTGCTCCTTCTTCGCTCATATTATTAGATAAATCGCAGTTATAGTTAATAAGGTTATTGTTTAAAGTTCCATAAGCATCTTCTAAAAACTCTCTCCTACTTTCAGGTGTAGAGTCTTTATCTCTAGGGTCTTTAAGTTTGCCTTGTCTAACTTTGTCTCTTAAGTAGTGTATAATCTCACCTCTGCTATCCCCTTGTTCATCGTGTTCATTAAAATCCATCACCCAATCCACCCCTATGAGTTCATCTAAATAAGGAAGCATTCCAAAGCTATCA
>NZ_JAPHNA010000073.1 GCF_026241315.1 Campylobacter sp. MIT 21-1684
TTCCTTGCATAATCCTCTATTTCTTTTCTTAAGTATTCTGGGAAGTTTTCTCTATATATTGCTGGTATAGTGGGGTTTTGTTTTTTGTCAAGTTCGCCTTCTTTATAGATTTCTTCTAAGTATTCAGGGATAAAATAAGTTGGTGCATTAGGATAGCCTTGAGGGGGAGTAACTGCCATTATTTTGGATACAAGTAAAAGAGTGTCCATATATAATTTTGCTTCTTTTTCAGTCCATTCATTTGGAATATCTAAATCATATCTTTCCACCACCCAATCATCTATCTTTCTTCTAAACTCCTCTCTACTCTCCTTTGTAGAATCTTTATCTCTAGGGTCTTTGAGTTTGCCTTGCTTGATTTGGTTGTATAAATAGCGTAGTGTTTTTCCTGCTTCATCAAGACTATATCCCCCATCTAACATATTCAAATCCATCACCCAATCCACCCCTATGAGTTCATCTAAATAAGGAAGCATTCCAAAGCTATCA
>NZ_JAPHNA010000074.1 GCF_026241315.1 Campylobacter sp. MIT 21-1684
TCACACACTTCGCCTAATCTTACCCACGTCCAAGTGGGAGGGATAGGAAAGGGTGGGGTGAAAGTGTTTTTGTTTTGAGATTCTTCATTTGCTAATGCAAATTCAGAATGACAAGAGAGGGTAAGAGCATTATCTTTGTATTGAAAATTGCACTTTTCAAAACTTGGTGTGCTTTTGTCTATTTGTTTTGGAGTTTGTGGGATATTTCGGGCTTCATTTTCAGTATGGCAAGAAGAATGACAAGGAGAATTTAAAGGCGCAATCGTCTTTAACTTTGCGATTTCTTTTTTAAGAATTGCAACCTGATTTTTTAACTCTTGCTTATGGATTTGCAAGTGTGGGTCAGTTGCATTAGCAACAGACGCTTCGGCTTTGCCTCGCAATGACAAAATCTTAGATTCTAAGACCTTTAATTCTTTTTCTTTTGCCTTTTTGTCTTGTA
>NZ_JAPHNA010000075.1 GCF_026241315.1 Campylobacter sp. MIT 21-1684
ACCAATATTCTAAAAAACAAGATGCAACTATCTTAGATACTTTTTAGTCAAAATCTTATAAATACGATAGTAATCACACATAAAAAGTAACATTTTAAATTTCTAAAAATAAATGTAAATATCTCATTTATCCAAAAAAGCAGTTTAACAAGGTAAGCTTTGATTGTAAATTGTATATCCCAAAGATGTTTTTTCCCTAGAGAGTTACATTTTTATTTAAAACAATCTTATGTTATGGAACTATAATTCTTTAAATATTGTTATTCGTATTTTAACTACCTTTGTTGTAAAAATAGTATGTAAGTCTTTAAGTTTTCTAGGATAGTTACACAGAAAACTTAAAGTTCATAACAAAAACTTAAAAAATAAAGCTTTTTATTTGAGATATTTTTTTTGTTTTTTGCAA
>NZ_JAPHNA010000076.1 GCF_026241315.1 Campylobacter sp. MIT 21-1684
TCAGAGCTTTTTAAAGGAAACTTCAATAGCTGGGAAAAGAATTTCTTTAAATTTGGAAGAAATTTACAAGCACAATCCTGATATAATTTATATCAGTAATTTCAGCCCTTTAAGTGTCGAAGAATTGCTCAACAAACAAGAATGGCAAAATTTAGAGGCTATCAAGCAGAAAAAAGTATATAAATTTCCACTAGCTACCTACAAACCTTACCCTCCTAGCCTTGATCTTGCACCATTTTTACTTTTTCTTGCCAAACACAACCATCCAGAACTTTTTGCAAATCTTGATGTCAAAGAAGAGTATAAAAAACATTTTAAGAATTTCTATGGACTTGATTTGAATGAAAAGCAACTTGAAATGATTTTTAATCCTCCTAAAGATTCTGGAAAACTTAATTA
>NZ_JAPHNA010000077.1 GCF_026241315.1 Campylobacter sp. MIT 21-1684
ACTTCTAGTGGTACTAATGCTACCATCAGCAATCAAGCTACTATTAATACCCTAACTTCAACAGGAAGTAATGTTACTTTAAACAATGGTAATAACATTACTACTACCCTCACTTCTCAAGGTTCTAATGCAAAGATTAGCAATCAAGGCACTATTGCCGTTTTTAATTCTCAAGGTGCTGATGCTAATATTACTAACAGCCGTACTATCAACACTCTTACTTCTCAAGGAAACAATCTCACTCTTACGAATAATCAAGGTGGAACTATTAAAGAAGTAAAATCTAATGGTGCTAATCTTACTCTTACGAATAATCAAGGTGGAACTATTACTACTTTTACCAACCAAGCACGAGGTACTATTGCTAGTTTGAACAATCAAGGCACTCTTGAAACTT
>NZ_JAPHNA010000078.1 GCF_026241315.1 Campylobacter sp. MIT 21-1684
GAATTTCATTTTAACTCCTAATTAATGGGTTTGCAATAGTTGGTGTGAATACTTTTATCGGATAAAACAATATTATCACACTCCACCTTTGTAGTATCCTCATATTTAACTATCAAAGGAATTTTACCTTGATTGTTAAGAATCTCCTCTTTATATTTCTTTACATATTTTAAAAAGATTCTAAAGAATTCATCATTGTTTTTCCATAAATCTATACACCCAGCACTTCCAGCAGCCCATCCTCCGTGAATAAAGAAGTTGTTTCTAATGATAGTTTGTCCTTTAGAATCTGTGATATGAAGCATTATCTGTCAAAACCAAAAAAGCAAACTAGAGCAAAAAACAGAAAAGGGCAATAAAAAAACATGCAGACAATAAAACAGATTC
>NZ_JAPHNA010000079.1 GCF_026241315.1 Campylobacter sp. MIT 21-1684
GTGAGTATAGGAAAAATAAAATACCACGATAAGAAATAAATTATCATTAAACTTTTTTTCTTATAGAATTTTTCTAATATTACACTAAGACAACCCAATAAAATAATCACAAATATTAAAGCTATGTCCCAATCAAGTAATTCTAAGAAAGTTCTTTGACTATTAATAGCCCCGCTCATAAAAACTATCATACATAAAATCCACAACAAAACAATGAATATTTTAAAAGCTAAAAGCCAAGTGAATTTCATTTTAACTCCTAATTAATGGGTTTGCAATAGTTGGTGTGAATACTTTTATCGGATAAAACAATATTATCACACTCCACCTTTATAGTATCCTCATATTTAACTATTAAAGGAATTTTACCTTGATTGTTAA
>NZ_JAPHNA010000008.1 GCF_026241315.1 Campylobacter sp. MIT 21-1684
AGCACTAGATTGTAAAACTCAAAATTCGAAGTACTCTTTTTCAATTTCTTTTATAAGTCCAAAAAATACATTTTTAAATGTAAAAAAGTTCAAAAGCTTAAAACCACCATAAAATTTATTGACTCTAGCAATATTCTGTAAAATTGCTTGCAATTTGTTTTCTTTACTGATACATTATTCTCATTGCACAAATCAAAAAACACTAAAACGCTTCAATTTGTCAAATTTATACTTCAAAAATCTTTTGCAAATAAAGAATTTTATTCAATACAAAAGCATCGATACTGTGAATTTTTCTAATAAGTTTTTGCGTTAATCTTATGTTCTAATGTAAAAAATGCCTTCTTCCTGTAAAATATAAAGCAATGCCATATTCATTTGCCGCCTTAATAACTTCATCATCTCGAATACTACCTCCTGGCTGAATAATTGCTCTAACACCAACCTTGCTTGCCTCATCAACACTATCTCTAAATGGAAAAAACGCTTCACTTGCAAGCACACAACCTTGTAAATTTATCCCCATCTCTTTTGCTTTTGCAATAGCAGCTTTTGCCGCATCAATTCTGCTTGTCATCCCCATACCTATGGCAAGTAAAGCAGAATCTTTTACATAGACAACATTATTTGATTTCGTTAAAGCAGCTATTTTCATAGCAATTTTTAAATCATTCAATTCATTCTCACTTGCTTTTCTTTCACTTTTACACTGCGCATTTTCAAATTCTTTCAACAGAATTTCATCGCTATCTTGATACACAAAACCTCCATCAATATGTTTAAAATCATATTTATCATAGCTTCTCAACAGATAAGGGCTTTTTTGTGTAAAAATTTTAACCCTCTTTTTCTCTTCAAAAACTTTTAAGGCATCCTCACTAACATTAGCAGTGATAATTACTTCAACATAAATTTCATTTATCTTTAGTGCCAATTCTTTATCAAGAGTGCCATTGATTGCAACCACACCTCCGTATGCACTAACACTATCACTTTTTAAAGCTTGAATATAGGAATAAAATACATTTTCTTTTATAGCAAAACCACAAGGATTACCGTGTTTAATGATAGCTACTGCAGGTTTATCCTCAAAAGCACTTGCAAGATTGACAGCAGCATTCATATCAGTAAGATTATTAAAACTCGCCTCTCCTTTAAGGGCATAAAAATTCAGACTAAAAAAATTATCAAATTCGTATAAAGCCCCTTTTTGATGAGGATTTTCGCCATATTTTGTTTGCAGTACTTTTTGTCCAACTATAAATTTACTCTTTCCAAAGCCCCCATTAAATTGTTCATTCATATAATTTGCAATATAACTATCATAACTTGCAGTATATTCATAAGCTTTAATCATAAGTTGCAACCTAAAATTTTCATCATCGGTTTTTTGTTCTAAAGCAAGAATAACCTTTTCATAATCTAAAATATCGCATACAACCAAAACATCTTTATAATTTTTTGCCCCAGATCGTAATAAAGCAGGACCGCCTATATCAATATTCTCAAGAATCTCATAAAAATCATCACTTGTGAGTGTCGTTTTTTTAAAAGGGTATAAATTCACACAAACCAAATCAATTGTCTCAATGTCAAAATCTTTAGCTTGTTGTTTGTGTGTTATATCGTCTCTTTTGTATAAAATCCCGCCGTGGATTTTAGGATGTAATGTTTTTACCCTCCCTTCAAACATTTCAGAACAAGTACTAAATTCACTTAACTGAATCGCTTTAATTCCCTGTTCTTGCAATAACTTAAAAGTACCTCCGGTAGAAAGAATCTCAAAATCTAATTTCTCAAGTGCTTTAGCAAATTCTACTATACCCTCTTTTTCACTCACGCTTAACAGTGCCCTTTTCATCTCATCTCCTACTTTTCCAAATGTTTTTTAATGATCTCATATGCTTCATTAATTTTTTGAAATTTTGTTACTCCTTGTTCTAATTCCTCTTTAGAAACATTATTTGCATTTAAAATATCAGGATGGTACTTTTTAGCCAAGACTCTGTACCGTTTTTTTACTGTACTTAAGTCAGCATTATTTGGTAATTCTAAAAGCTCGTAGGCTTTTTCTACACTCATTCCTTGTTGAGATCTCTTCAGATTGGAAAGACTCTCAATAAAAGAATCAAGCTCACTTTTTTCAAGCTCAAAAGCTCTTGCTATTTCATCTAATATCTCTTGTTTTTTAACATTAAATTGTCCATCTATCAAAGCCATAAAAACAAGCACTCTTAAAACATTAAGCCTTTGTGCCCTTGGTAAGGGTACTTCTTTTAAGAAATCCTTTGCCACATAAAAAGCATTATTAATATTTTCTTTGTGTTCATTAAAAGAAGCTTTTAAAAATTCCCTCTCTTGAATATTGCTAGCATTAGCATCTAAAAGCTGACTTATCATATCAGCTTCTTGTTCACTCACTCTCCCATCACTTTTTGCAATCTTAGCTAAAAGAGCGATAACATAATAATTCATACGTCTTTTTACTTCATCAATTCTCTCTTGCATTATTCCGCTTATAAAACCTTTTGCCCCGCGACTTGCAGAATCTAAAAAATCGTGTTTTCCCCAAGTTTTATAATACCAATAAAAAACCAAAACAGCTAAAAGTATTAAAACTATCGTCATTGTATTTGCCTTTCAAAGCTTTCAAAATAGAGATTTTTCATTTCAGTTAGACTACAACAGATTGAATCAAGTTTAAATTCTCGTCCTGTCGTACTTTCTCCAAGTTTTATGCAGACAAAAGCTTCATTTTCAAGCATTTTTAAAAAAACTGCTTCATTTTTTACTGCAACTATGACACGAGTGGCACTTTCATCAAAAAGTAAAGCCTCATTTGCAAAACCACTTTGCAAATTTGCACCCATATCTGAAAGAAGAAACATTTTTGCTAAAGTCAAAGCTATACCACCAATTCCGACACTGTTAGCACATTCTAAAACACCTTTTTCATTTGCCTTATATAAAAAATTCCAAAGTTCTAACTCAAGTTGAAAATCTATTTCTTTTAAGATCCCTTCAACTTTTTTGTCCTGTATCTTCAAAGCTAAAGAACCGCCAAATTCACCAAAGGTTTCCCCTAAAAGGTAAATAGGAGTATGAGCTTGACTCACAACTGCCTTACTTATTTTATTCGCATCGTCTAAAACGCCAACACAAGCTATTGTAGGGCTTGGATAAATACTTATACCGTGTGTTTCATTGTATAAGGAAACATTACCACTTATCACAGGAAGATTTAAAGCTTTACAAGCCTCTTTTATTCCTTCACAGCCTTGCACAAACTGCCACATTACTTCGGGATTTTCAGGATTACCATAATTTAAACAATCGCTTATTGCCAAGGGTTTTGCTCCTGTACAAGCAACCTTTCTGCCGGCACTTGCTACTGTAGCTGCTGCTCCGATTCTTGGATTGACAAAATTCAAGCGACTGTTGCATTCTAAGGCTATCGCTAAAGCTGCGTTATTTTCTTTTACTCGAATAACACTTGCACCTAAACTTCCATCGGCTTTGATTGTATTTGTTTGCACGGTTGAATCAAACTGATCATAAATAAAAGCCTTATTATTTGCATTTTCATTACTAAGCATTTGTTTTAAAAGTGTTTTTGCATCACTTTTTAGCACAAAAGTAGTATTTTGAATTTGACTTAAATATTGAGGTTTGCTTAACGGACGGTTTAAAATCGGAGATTTTTCGCTTAAAGGTGCTATAGGAATTGATCCTACAAGCTCATTATGCCAAAAAAGTTCCATATTGCCTGTATCTGTCACTTCACCTATAACCACAGCATCTAAATTCCATTTTTTAAAGAGAGAGATAATTTGTTCTTCATAACCTTTTTTTGCACAAAGAAGCATTCGTTCTTGCGATTCACTTAACATCAACTCATAAGCAGACATACCACTTTCTCTCATAGGTGTTTTTTCAAGCCATAGTCTCATACCACTTCCGCTACGTCCAGCCATTTCAAATGAACTTGAAGTAAGTCCGGCTGCACCCATATCTTGTATGCCTATGAGACAGTCCATTTGAAATAATTCCAAACACGCTTCCATTAAAAGCTTTTCGGTGAAAGGATCACCTATTTGGACTGTTGGTCGTAATTTTTTACTTTCTTCATTAAAACTTTCACTTGCCATTACAGCACCGCCAAGACCGTCTCTTCCTGTTTTAGAACCAACATAAATAACAGGATTTCCAACACCCTCAGCTCTAGCATAAAAAATATCCTTTATCTTGCAAGTACCTAACGCAAAAGCATTGACAAGAATATTTCCATTAAAGCATTCATCAAAAGCACACTCACCTCCTATCGTAGGTACGCCAATGCAATTACCATAATGTGCTATTCCAGCTACAACTTGTTTGAGTAAATACTTCTGATGTTTAGCACTTTTTTCATTCGATATATCACCAAATTTAAGCGAATTCAATCCGGCAATAACTCTTGCACCCATTGTAAAAATATCCCGCAAAATGCCTCCAACTCCTGTTGCAGCACCTGCAAAAGGCTCGATAAAACTTGGATGATTATGGCTTTCTATCTTAAAAACAGCAGCCATACCCTTGCCTATATCTATTACACCGGCATTTTCACCCGGACCTTGTATCACCCAAGGAGCTTTCGTTGGAAAACCATTAAGATATTTTTTACTTGATTTATAAGAACAGTGCTCACTCCACATTGCAGAGATAACTCCAAGTTCAAGTAAATTAGGCTCTCTCTTTAAAATGCTAAGTATCTCTTTATACTCTTCATCGCTAATTTTATGCGCTTTTATTAGTTCTTTATCCATAGTTTTCCTTTATTTTCCTAAACAAAAATTACGAAACATCTCATCAAGTATTTCTTCTCTTTGAAAATCTCTACTAAAACGACTTAGCTGATCTAAAGCTACATTTAACTCAAAAGCAAAAAGTTCTAAAGAATTTTCATCCACAAGCTCTTTTGCACGAAAAAGTGCTTCACTTGCTATTTTACACGCATTAATTAAATCAAGCGAACTTAACATAAAACCATCAGTATCAAAGCTATTGAGATACTGTTCAAGTTCTTGTTTAAGAATACTTATATCATTTTTCACACTGATTTTAAGAAAAGGCAAACCATAAGTATTTATGAATTTCTGTTCAAGATCACTTTTATTTAAAAGATAAAAAACCTTTTTTTTACTTTGCTTGAGAAGTTGAACAATCATCTCATCTTCATTATCTTGACATTTTGAATTATCAAAAACAGCTACAATAATATCTGCCTTTTCAAGTTGTTTTTTGCTTAAATTAATTCCAATTTGCTCTAAAGCATCTTCACTGTGTCTAATACCTGCTGTATCAATAATACGCAATAAATGCGTACCTAATTTACAATTCTCCTCAACGGTATCACGGGTCGAACCTGCCAAACTTGAAACAATAGCTCTTTCATATCCCAAAAGTGAATTTAAAAGCGAACTTTTACCGACATTGGGCTTACCAATAATAGCTATTTTAAAACCTTCTATAAGTCCTTTTTTACTTTGAGAATTGTTATAAAGCTGATAAAGTGTGTTTGCATTCTCTTCACACATTGTGCGGACTTGATGAAGCAAATCATTTGGCAAATCATCATCTGCATAGTCTATACTTGTCTCTACAAAAGCTAAAGTTTTTACTAAATCCAAACGAATCTTTTCAAGTAAAACTCCAAGCTCTCCTTCTAAATTCCGAGCAATCATTTTAGCAGCATTAGAAGATTTAGCAAGTATTAAATCTTGAATATTTAAAGCTTTTAAAACACTCATTTTTCCATTTATACAAGCTCTTTTACTAAATTCTCCACCATTAGCAGCTCTTATACCACAACTCAAAAGTTCATCAAGCACAATTTCGCTGACATTCAAACCACCGTGAATTTGAAACTCAATCATATCCTCACCAGTGAAACTCCAAGGTCTCTTAAAATAAATCACAATAGCCTCATCAATAAATTCACCATTTTGATTATAAAGTTTTGAAAAAGTAGCAAAACGAGGTTGTAAAAAAGTTTTTTTTGTAAGCTTTAAACCAAGTTCTAAAGCCCTATCTCCGCTTAAGCGAACTATACTAATAGAACCTATCCCGTGTGCGGTAGCTAAAGCTACAATAGTGTCATTCATCTTTTTTGTGAAAATCATTCACCACAATAAACCTTTGTTCGCCATTTTGCCTAATGCTTACAAATTTATTAGGAAATTCAGCCCTTAATTGCTCAAGAGTCAGTTTAATCAAAACACTATCGAGAGGCTTTGTTTGACAACGTCCATACATTCTAATCTTCCGACTTAAATGTTCAATATACTGTTGTAAAGCTTGATTTTGATTTTTTAGAAATTCGGCAATTTCAAGACGAACATTGAGCTTATATCTTAAATTAATCCAATTATATAAAAGGTAAGAAATCGCTTTATAACGATGTGCCTGTTTGCCTATCATTAAAGCCGCATCTTTACCATCTAAATGGATAAAAACACAATTTTCATTATACATTTTAAGTTCAACCACAGAAATTTGAAAAGATGAATTTTGAAGTAAATTTTCAAGTTTCAAACGAATTTCATCTAAAATATCTGAATTTGCTAAGTTCTCTCTATAAAAATTATCAAAAATTGTATCACTTTTTATTGAATAACTTTGTTTTTTTTGAAAAATATCTTCTCTCTCTATTTCTTTTTTAACCCCCTGTATAGTTTTGGAAGAATATTTATTTGTCGTATGATCTTTTTTAAAAGCTCTACTACTCTGTATCCTTTTTTTTATAGAGGCTTTAATAATGGCATTTTTTCTCCCAAAACCTAAAAAACCAGCCTTTGAATTCTGCAAAATTTCATATTCCAAATCAATAACTGAACACTCAAGATTTTTAGAAGCCTCTATTAAAGCACTTTGCAAATCTCTAGCTTCTATTGTCATTTTTCGCCTCACTTTGCTTCTTATTATGTTCTTTTTCAAAAAGTTTATTAATAATCCATTGCTGCACAAGCGAACATAAATTATTAATAAACCAATAAAGCGTAAGTCCCGCCGGAAAAGTAATAAAGAAAAAAGTAAAAATAAGAGGAAGAAATTTCATAATCTTTGCTTGTAAAGGATCTTGTATACTCATAGGAGTAATTAATTGTTGTAAAAACATCGTTACACCCATCAGAACTGGCAAGATAAAATATGGATCCATCGCTGATAGATCATATATCCAAAAAATCCAAGGTGCTGCTTTAAGCTCGATAGCATTTAACAAAACCCTATAAATGGCAAAGAAAATAGGAATTTGCAAGAAAATAGGCAAACAGCCGCTCATAGGATTTGCTCCGTGTTTCTTATAAAGTTCCATCATCTGTACATTCATCTTTTGCGGATCGCCCTTATATTTCTCCCTAATATCTTTCATTTTTGGAGCCAATTCTTTAAGTTTATTCATAGAAATCATAGACTTATAAGTAAGTGGAAAAAGCACGACACGTATAATCAATGTTAAAGCTGCTATAGCCCATCCCCAATTTCCTATATATTGATATAGGAAATTTAAAAATTCAAACATAGGTTTTGCTATAAAAGTAAACCAACCATATTCAACCACAGCATCAAGTCTTGAATCTATGGATTGTAAAACACTGTGCTCTTTCGAACCTATATAAGCACCTGCTTTAAATTCATTTTCACTGTATGCAAATACAATAGGATTACTATTCGAATCCTTGCTAATAGTAATATTAAGAGGATCATCAAAATTATAGAAGAAAGTTGCATAATATCTATCGAAAGCTGAAGCCAATACAACATTATTTTTATTTTCATCATTCTTCATATCACCATCTTCATAGGTATGAAGAGTCTCAGTTGTATCCATTGCTAAAGCTCCGTGCACCGTGTAACTATCAACAGCTATATTTGGTCTTAAACCCGGACTGATAAAATAATGAGCATTTTTACTCAATTTCACTTCTATTTGATAATTGCCTTTAGAATAAAAAGTAAGAATTTTTTCAACTCGCAATTGAGATAAATCTTGAGTAAGTTTTAGGGTTTGACTCCCATTTTCATCAATAAAAACTTCACTTGAGCTACTTGTATAATTGGTATAAAAAGCTTCGTTATTAAGTTTTGAATCGCTAAAGCGAATTTCAAGAGGATAAGGGGAATTTTCTTTATTAATAAGATTAAGAAATTCACCTTTTTCATCCTTATATTTTTCATCTTTAAGATAGAAATTGATTATCCTTCCTAAAGAATCTATTTGTGCTTCAAAATGCGCACTTTGAATATGAGCTATCACATTCTCTTTAGTGCTACTAGAATTGAAATTTTTTAGTGAAGAATGGGAGGCTTGATGTGTTTGGATTGGAGCTGCGTTGGCTGTATTCTGAACACTTGTATTTTGTGAGACATTCTGCTCCCTTTGTACAGGATGTTTAGGAATGAAAAAATAATCATACACAACAAAAAATATAAAAGAAAGAACAACAGCAAGTAAAATGCGTTTTTGCTGAAAGATATTATTTGAATTATTCATTATTTATATCCTTAATCATAAAATAATTTTAACGAGATAAAAACTTTTGTTTTTCAAAGGAATATAAAAAAAACAAAGTTTTTGTTTAGAAAGAAAAAGAGGATTAAAACAAAAAGTATAGGTTTGTAAATTCTTAAAAACTATGGGATAATCAATACCACCCTTGCACAAAGGATTGCATTTAGCTATTCGTAAAAAAGTAAAAAAAAAGGCCAAAAATAAAGTATTTTTTTGAAAATGCCATAAGGCATATTCAGAACAACTCGGATAATAACGACACGTTCTAGGTTTTAAAGGACTTAGAAAGTTTTGATAAAAACGAAGAGTTGATAAACATACTATTTGAAACATTCCAATTTTCTTAATCCCCATTTTAATTTTTTTTCTAAACTCAAAAAAGAAAGCTTTAAGAGTTCATTTTTTGCAATAAAAATATATTTTCCATTCTCAAGTTCGGTTTGAACATTAAAAAACAAGGCTCTTAAAACCCTTTTAGAGCGATTTCTTATCACAGCCTTTCCAATTTTTTTACTTGCAACTACTGCCATTTTCTTTTCATCGCTCTTAAGATAAAAAAGAATAAAACCTTCGCAATGCCATTTTTTACCTTTTTTATAAACAAAAGAAAATTCTTCGCTTTTATTAAATTTAAAACAATTTTTCACACAGAAAGTTTTCTTCTTCCTTTGGCGCGTCTTGCATTGATAATTTTACGACCATTTTTGGTTCTCATACGAACACGAAAACCGTGTGTACGTTTTCTAGGAGTATTATGAGGCTGGTAAGTCCTTTTCATCTTTTTCCTTTTTTTAATCAAAATAAATTTACATTATATTTTATCCTTACTTATAAATTGCTTTTAATTAAAGGTGTTTTTACATTCTTTTGCTAAAGTTTCTTCAACATAAAATTTTGAAAAAAAGGTTTTCAATGGCACAACTACAAATCACAGAACTTCAACGAGAAGAACTTGACATCTTGCTTGTTTTGTTAAAGGAATTAGCCTTGTATGAAAAAATGCAAGATGAAGTGGAATGCAGCAAAGAAAAACTTGAAAAAAGTTTATTTGAACAAGAATTCGCAAAAGCTTTTCTTCTAAGAGAAGATGAAAAAATTATAGGTTATATGATTTATTTTTACACTTTTTCATCTTTTTGCGGTAGCGGTGGAATGTATCTTGAAGACATTTATATACAAGAAGCTTACCGTAAGAAAGGGTATGGCAGAGCTGTGTTTCAATTTTTGGCAAAACTCTGCAAAGAAAAGAATTTACAAAGACTTGAATGGGTATGTTTAAATGAAAATATTTTAGGTATTAACTTTTACGAAAGCTTAAACGCTTTACATTTGAAACAATGGAGAATATACCGTTTAAGTGGTGAAAATTTAACTCGATTGTGTGAGATATGATACGGACTTTACATTATTTAAAGGCCATAGGTTGTGATTTTTGTGATGACTTTATTCATAGTAATATCACACTAAATCAAAATTTCACAGAACTTCAAAAAAATGTGCAAAAATGCACCTTGTGTCATTTTTCTAAAACTCGTAAGCACAGTCTAATGGAAAGAAAATTAAAAAATACAAAGCTTATGATATTAGCGGCTCGCTCTCAAGAAAGCGAAAATGAAAGTGGAATTGTACTCAAATCAAGACAGGGTGAATTCTTGCAAAATTGTTGTAAAGAAATTTTACAACTTCACGCTGAAGAATTTTATTTTTCTTATGTTTTTAAGTGCTTTTCTAATAAATTCGATGATTTTTCGCTACAATCTTGCATACCATTTTTTTGGAATGAATTGTATCTTGTGCGTCCAAAAATTCTCCTTTGCTTAGGAGAATATGCCTTTAAAAGTTTAGGTTTTAATGATTTTAATGCCTTAAGAGGGGAGCTTTTTTCTTTTAAAGATTTTTTCATCATAGCAAGTTTTGAACTTGAATTTTTAGAAAAAAACCCAAGTTACCAAACAGCTTTTAGAGATGACCTACAAAAAATAAAAGGGTTTTTATGAAAAAAGTACTTTTAATCTGCTGCTTATTTTTGAATTTAGGTTTTGCCAAAGAATATAAACTACTCAACACTCCTAGCGAAGATTTCTATCCCAACTTAAATACAAAAACTTGCAATGTGAATTGTCTTTTTGAATTCCTTGAAAGTGGCTTGTATTTAAGTTTTTTAAGTGAATTTTTAGAACAAGGGAATGAATTTTTAACTAATGTATATGCAAAACTTGTCAATTCTGTTACCGATTTTGATGCAAATTTACAAAAAATCACTTCAGTCAAACTCGCAATCATTCTCCCGGAAAAAACCTTAAAGAGCTATTCAAACACTATAATCAATTCTAGTATAGCTTATCTTTTACGACAAAGAGCAGAAATCAAAGTAAAAGTTTTTTTAATCGGTACAGAAGAATCAAGCAAGGTAAATGAGGTACTCCAAAGGATAGAAAATCAAAATTATGAGTACGTCGTCGCTGGTTTCACTCTCAAAGGCGTTAATGAACTTGTAAATTATAATGGAAAGCTTAAAATTTTTATCCCAAGTATCCACAAAAATAACACAAACATTACCAATCCAAATATTTATTTTGGTAGCATTGACTATGATGCGCAAATTACAAAACTTCTAAGCAAAGCAAATGAAAATATTGCTATTTTTAGCGATAATTCTGCCCTTTCAAACAATCTCAACTCGCGTATATTAGCCTTCAACAAAGCAAAAATTTATCGCATTGAAGATGAAAAATTGAATTTTGCAAAGCTTTTATATTCTCAAGGTACTCTCAATAATGCTTCAATTTTTTTTAATACTCCTTTGATTAAAACCGCTCTTACAAGTTCACAACTACGAGTTTATAATCTAGAACCTTTTGTACTTTTATCGACACAGATAAATTATAACCCAAGCTTTTTAAGTCTCACTCAACAAGGAGACAGAAAAAAATTTATCATTGCAAATTCTATCAACAATAATGATGACAATTTAAGCTATCTTAACGCTCTCTTTCATCAAAATATTAATTATAATTGGATAGCTTATGCTACAAGTATAGGAGTGGATTATTTTTATACTAAATTTTTAAATAAAAAAACAAAAAGTATCTTTGAAGAAAATTTTGAAAATTCCCAAATCCTTTACAAAGTGCGCTTAATGAAAACGGAGAAAGCAAGTTTTGAAGAATTAAATGAGTAATTTTTCAAACAAATCTTTAATCTCTTGAGGCATTTTAATCGGCTTGGCATTCTTCACAAAAGCTAAAGTAAATTGGGCACGAAAAAGCTTTTTATTTTCTCTTGTAATCTCTTGTTCTAATATCACAGAAACATTTTTTAATTGTACAATTCGTGTTGTAACCTCTACAAGATCCCCGAGTTTTGCAGAATATAAAAATTCACAATTTGCTTTTGTAAGAACAAAGCTTCCTAATTGAGCATTAAAAATATCAATGTTTTCTTTAAAAAAAATCTCACTCCTTGCTCTTTCACAAAAATTTAAATAATTGCTATGATACACAATTCCGCCTGAATCAGTATCTTCATAGTACACGCGGATTTTCATTTCTCTTCCTTTTCTCATCAATTCTCTTTTTATTGTACAAAATCTGCTTTAAAAAAGTCTAAATCAACTTCTTTGCATACTTAATAAATACAAGCTACAACATAATAATGAAAAATTCTCAATCACATCAATTTATTCATCTTGATGTTGTATAATTTTTCATATCTATTTCTTTAAAAAGAAGTTTAATATCTCATTATCCAAATGTTTAAAATCAACAAAAAAGATATTTAAGCTATAATTATAATTCTATTTATGATATACAAAGATAAAAAATGCGCGATTTACAGACACAGCTTGAAAACCACCCTTTATATCAAAGAATTAATGAATTAAAAAAACTTCATTTGCAAACACATTTCTCTTTAGATAAAAGCGTGATAATACAAAGCAATCAAAAAGCAAAAGATGAAATCTTGCAGCTTGCAAAAGAATTAAAACCTTGGCGTAAAGGTCCTTTTACAATAGATAAATTGTATATTGATTCAGAATGGCAAAGTTTTATCAAATTTGACATTTTAAAACCATTCTTACCGGAAATATCTGGAAAAATCGTAGCAGATCTAGGATGCAATAATGGATATTATATGTTTAAAATGCTGGAATTTACTCCGGCAAAGCTCGTAGGTTTTGATCCAAGCATAAAATACCGTTTGCAATTTGAACTTATCAATGCACTTGCAAAACAAACTTTAGAATATGAACTTCTAGGAGTAGAAGCTTTACCTTTTTACAAACACCGCTTTGATATAATTTTTTGCTTAGGGGTAATTTATCACAGAAGAGATCCTATTAAAATGCTTAAAGAAATAAAAAGTGGATTAAACTCTGGCGGAACAGTCTTTTTAGATACTCTGTTTATAGATGATGAGAGAGAAATTGCCCTCATTCCACGAAAAACTTATTCAAAAATATCAAATATTTTTTTCATTCCGTCGATATTAGGCTTAAGAAACTGGTGCGAAAGAGCTGGATTTAAAGAATTTGAAGTTATAGCAACTAAAACCACAACAACACAAGAACAAAGAAAAACAGAGTGGATTGATTCATATTCTTTAGAAGATTTTTTAGACTCAAAGAATAAAAACCTTACTTGCGAAGGTTATGAAACACCAAAAAGAGTCTATGTGAAACTAAAGGGGTAAAAATGGCAAAAAAAGATAATTTTGAAGAATACGCACAACTTGAAGAATACATTTCACAAGAAGAACTCACTCGAATAAAATCAGAGCTCATAACCTGTCCTGAACTCAATACCTCTACAACAGGAATTATTATAAAACTCTCTAAAAATTATGCTAAATCTTTACTCATTACTAACAACGATATGACAGTCGATGATGAAGGGCTTATTTTTGACGGCTTTGTTTTTACTGCGGCAAATTATGTAGCTCAAGCCGCTATTAATAAACCATTTTCTATGCTTATTGGTTCAAAATGCTTTTTTTATGCTCCTTTAAAAGTAGGAGATGTTTTAGAGCTTGAAGCTCGTGCTTTATTCGATGAAAGTTCTAAAAAACGTGATGTGAAGATTGTTGGTCACGTAAAAGAAATCAAAATATTTGAAGCTACTTTACAAATAGTTTCAACAGACGATCATATTTTTAAACTTAAACGCCCTCCACGCTCAACAGTCAAGCCGGTAGAAGAAGATACGCAATCAGCAGCTAATCCTGAGGCTATGGCTCAAGCTTTATTAGCTTCTATGGGAAAATAAATTAAGGTACCATCTTAAGATCTATCCAATTTTTAGGACATTCTTGATGATAGCTTCCGCTTGCATCATAATACTCTTTGCATTCATCATAAAAGCGGTTAGACACCCCTCTTTCATTCACAAAACATCCTGCCAATGTAAAACTTAAAAATAAAGTTATGCTATAAAGTTTCATTTTTATAATTTGTTTTGCTTACGCCATTTGTAAGGCTCTATAGGATTTTTACCTTTCCAAAGCCCTATTTTTTCTTTCTGTGCTTGTTTTTGTTCTTTTACATAGAGATTACTATAATAACTATAAGCCCACGCATGACCTGTACGTACCATTATACTGTTAATATCTTTTCCTTTCAATTTAACAATAGCAATAATTCTATCATATTTATCCTTGTCTTTATAAATAATTTGTACTCTTTGTCCTTGTATCATTTTTGCTAAAAAATTCCTCGCTTCTTTTCCAAAAATCTGCTTACTTTCTGGAGCATCAATAGCAAAAAATCGTATCTTTTCAAGTTTTTTTCCATTTTGTACTTCGATAGTATCTCCATCTATCACTTTTACAACTTTTCCTTCAAAACTGGAGTTAGTAGCGATAAAACCTTGTATAAAAAAAATGAGCAGAATGAAAATAGTCAAAGCAAAAAGCTGCTTAGGACTACTTAAAATTGTTCTTAGATTGAATACTTTTTTATAATTTATCCTCATCAAAACCCGCTATAAAATGATTTTTTAAAATTATGACATAATTTTAAAAACAAAGGGATACACTGCAAAACATTACAAAAATTTTGAAATAATAAGCCAAATTTCACATTGCAGTTCTAATACAAAACAAATGAAAGAATTTTTATGTAGCTATTCAAAAAAACAAGGTTTTATAGTAAAAACAGATAAAGCCGGAATATTCACGTTCTCAAAGACAAAGCTACCATTTGCTTACAAAGCGTATGATTTGCATGGGACGTGCGCCAGAAATTACAATTTATAAAGAATAAGGTTTTTTAAAAGCAGAAGATTCTTCAACTTGAAAACAGAATAAGAGTATTAAAAACGGATATTTAAAAATTTATTTTAAAAAGAGAAATAATGAAAAGAAAAAAATTAATCTTGTTGGCAAATGCCTTTTCTTTAACTATCATAGACATCATTACCTTAAGCGGTTGTAAGAGTAATACGAAAGATACTCAAGCAAAATATTTAGATTGCTAAAAACAATCGCAAAGAAGTACAAGTTGAATGGTACTTAAATAAACTTGGCTTATCATTAAATGAAGTTAAAGAAGACTATAAAAAGGTGGTGAATCCTATCTTTATTCATTGAAACATCAAATTAATGAAAGTTTTGGTAAAAAAATATTGTTAATATGGGAAATTCTAATCGTGCTCTTGAATCTTACAGTCCAAATGTTTTAAATAGTTAAAATTGTTGAATTCCGATTCAATTCTCCCGCTACTTAAAATAAATTAGACATTCTTTATGCAAGTCTAATGCTAAGATTTACCGCAAGCAAATAGGGTATTATTCTAAATAATTGAGATTTATCACATAACAATAAAGAAATTAATTAATAAATTTTATCCTTTTATTTATGCGTTTTTTACCAATAAAAGGCTTAAAAAGCCTTTTATTTAGAATTTTCCACCTTCAATTACTACATCATCAGCTTTAATTTCATCTGAAAAATGATCTTTTAATGTCTCATCATAAGCTTTGTGAAAAAACTGCTCATCTGCAAGTTTGACAATAAGAGCATCAATAAAATCCTTAAGTTCCTTGTCGCCTTTTCTTACAGCAGGAGCAATAACATCTTGATTGCCTAATTCCTTCACCACAACTTTAAAATCAGGATGTTCTTTGACCCAAGCAAAAAGTAAAGTATTATCGTGACTTAGTGCATCGCCTCTCTTATCAAGTAAAGCTACGAAAGTTTCTGTATTTTGATCATATTTTAAAGTTTTAAATTCAGGATAATTTACTGTAAAATACGAATCTGCTGTTGTACCTTTATTAACAATAGTAACCTTGTCCTTCAAATCATCAATACTAGAAATTGAACTGTCTTCAGGCACCACTATACCTAAAGCAACTTTCATATAAGGCAAAGTAAAATCAACCTGTTCTGCTCTTTCAGGTGTTTTTGTAAAATTAGCTAAAATAATATCAACTTTGTTTGATTTTAAAAATTCAACTCTATTAGCTGCTTCAACAAGTACAAATTGAATCTTATTTTCATCTCCTAAAAGTTCTTTGGCAATACGTTTCGCTAAGAAAATATCATAGCCTTGATTTTGTCCTTTTTCATCAACATATCCAAAAGGCGGCTTATCACCAAAAACCCCTATTCTAACAATCCCTTCTTTTTTAATACGTTCCAAAGAATTTAAATTACTAGAATTCTGATTCCCGCAAGCAGTCAAAAAAACCGCAACAAAAATTGCAAAAACACTTAAAAGCATTTTTTTCATTACATTAATTCCTTTCTTCATTGAAATCGCAAAATAGAATTTTATAATAACCTTTTGAGATATTATACTCGAAATTTAACATTGATTACTTGAAAATACAATTAATTTTTTCTCAAAATGAAAGTTTTTAAGCAAAAAATGCTATAATGATCCTATCTAAAATTTTCAAAAGGCAAAATAATGAAAAAAAACCTGATACTAATTGCTTTTATTTTTTTTAACGCTTGCTCTAACCAAATAGATACTTCTCTTGTTGAAAAATATGAAAATCAAGCAAATAGAAATATAAAAGAAATTTCTGATCAAATATCACAAGAAATAGGATTGAAAATTGAAATTCCGCCTTTACAATGTAAAGCTGATGGAAAATTCATAGAATGCCGTAGTCAGCAATTCTCTCTTTTTGACAAAAAGGGAAATAAAATAGTACAAGCAGATGCTCTTATATTACGTTCTAATGAAATCTATCAAGGCAAAGAACTTGGCACTATAAGCTTAAAAGAGTATTTTAAGAGTATATCTAACTCGAACAAAAAATTCCAACAAACCGCAACAGTTCAAAATATTCGCTTTACTCAAGAAGTACTTGAAACAATAAAACAACAAAATATACAATTAAATGATAAAAAGATACAAAACTATATTCAAAAACTTCTTAATGATGCTTATACAATTTCTTTTGAATACGATGGCATTTTTGATAAAGATATTTATACATATGACATTAACACAAAAATTCACAATAGTAATTCGCATATCAATGCGCTAATGAAAATTTCTTTTAAAGAAGAACTTTTTGATTTTTTTGATTCAAAAGGCATACGATATAACACTCAAACTTTAAATATAGATGAGCAAAACTGGAAAGAATTTTTCCAAAAAATTGAAAATGAAAAAAGCGAAGAAGTTGCGTTTATAGAAGCTGCACAAAAAAACTTTTTTATTAATAATTTTTCACTAGAAGCTTTACTTGATGCTGACAATGCTTTTGAAAGCTATATACTTATCGCTAAAGGTAGCCTAGAAACGATGAAAAATCAAAGTCAAAATGAGGAACTAACTTTAATTTATGATAAAATGCTTTCTGTACTCAACACTATAAATCAAAATTCTCTCTATAAACTTTCCTTAAATGCGCAGTTTAAAAATATCCCTGTAGCCGAATATGCACAAGAAAAGATTAAAGTTTTAGAAAAACTCACTCTTAATGGACAAGATTTTACAGAAGATTTTAAAAATATTTTTACAACTTTATTTTTATTTTCACCATTAAAAAACTTCGACTAAAAGAAAGAGTATTAATTAAGAAATTCTAATGAAAATACTTTTTTCTCCAAGTGAAAATAAAAACATCATTAAGAGTGGCAAAACTCTTTGTAAGGAAAATTTTCTTTTTGAAAATTTATTTAGTTTAAGAATGCAAGTCTTGCAAGAATACGAAAATTTTATAAAAACAGCTAATACTCAAGAGCTTGAAACACTTTTTGGCCTTAAGGATGAAAAAGAAAGACAAAAATTTACAACAAAACTACGCAAAGCTCCAACGCAAAGAGCTATTGAGCTTTATAATGGAATAAGCTATGAATACCTGCAATTTAACTCTTTAGAAAAAATGAGTCAGGATTATATCCTACAAAATGTATTAATTTTTTCTAATCTTTTTGGAGTTGTAAGGGCAAGTGATATGCTACCTTGCTATAAATTAAAACAAGGAGTAAAACTTGGCAACTTTAGTATAGAAAAATTTTACAAAAATCATTTTAGCAAAGCTTTAGATGAATTTTTAATGAATGAGGAACTTATAGACCTAAGAGCTGGTTTCTATAATAAATTCTACACTCCAAAAAAGCATTTTAGCAGCTATAAATTTATTAAAAATGGCAAAACAGTGAGTCATTTTTCAAAAGCATACAGAGGAGTACTACTTAAAACTGCTGCACATTTTAATATTACAAGCAATAAAGAACTCTTATCTCATTTGCCTGCTAACTTAAGACTTAAAACAATTCAAAATTTTGGTTTAAAAGAAGAATATATTATTGAAATTCTTAATTAAATACAGCTTATAAGCTTTTATAAAATATAGTTTTATATTCTTTTAAAACGCTTTCATTCCTTTAAATTGTACTTATAAATGCTTTTTTAAGAAACTCTAAATTTTTCAAAATCTAAGCTCAAAGGAGATCCTCAAAAAAACCAATGTTTTCTATTATGGTACCATATGTTTAGCTCATTCTCTATCAAAATCAATTAATTCTTTAAACAAGAAAGATCAATCTAGTCTATCAATCGTGTTACTATGAATAATCTTTGATCATTTCGCTTATTGGTATTGAAAGGCTTATATATAAGAGTTTTTATAACTTCTCATTGTAATGCTCTAGCTATAAGCTCTAAAGGACTTTTAAAAAGAACTGTACTTTGTGTATGTTCAAGAGCATTTGAAATTTGCATTCTACAAGCAGAACATTCGGCACTTACAAAATGTGCTTTGCTCTCATCAATCATTTGTGCCTTTTTTATTCCTACTCTTAAGGCTTTTTCATAATAATCAGTCTGCATACTTACTCCTCCAAAACCACAACAAGCGTTTGAATCACTCATCTCAATAAAACGATAATTCGCTTTTAAAAGCTCTCTTGGTTCTTTAAACACCCCTTGCATTTTGCGAGAATGGCAAGGATCGTGATAAGTAAAACTTAACTCACTCATCCCTTTTTCTTTAAGCTTTAACAAGAGCTCGGTATGCTTATAAAAATATTCAGTTGCCAAATACATTTTTAAAGATACTTCCTTAGCTCTCTTAGCCCATTGCTCTTCATCTTGCATAAGAAAAAAATGTTCCAAATCAATTTTTAACATAGCAGAACAAGTTGCTTCAGGTATGATAATAGCATCTAAATTTTTGAGTTTCTCTTCAAAATACTCTATATTTTTTTTTGCTAAAGTTTTTGTACTTTCAAAAGCTCCTGTAAAAAACTGCGGTGCGCCGCAGCACACTTGATTTTTCATTAAATCTACATTAATTTGTAAGGCTTTAGAGATTGTAAGTACAGCTTGGGCTGTATCGGTATAAAAATAATTTGACAAACAACCAACAAAAAAACCTATACTTTTATTCCCTCCATTGTCAATAAATTCTTGATGTGAATTAAGAAAACTTCTCTTGCGAAAACTTGTTATAAGCCTGCCTTTCTTGATCAAAGGTAAAGAAAAACGTGCTTTCATACCATCGTTTTTTCCTAACTTTTCGCTTTGAATTGCAAAAGCACAACTTTGAAAAACAAAACCAATTTTTGCAACAAAATCTAAAATTTTCCGTCTTTGAAGAAAGAAAAACACCAAACGCTTATACCAAGCAATACCAAATTTCCTTGCTATATCAAAACGTACTTCTTCAATAGCATTATCTACTCGTAACTTAGTAGGACATACTTCAACACAATTTGTACATAAAAAACACGATTCAAACACTCTTTTAATGTTTAAATCGAGATCGAGATCTCCTTTTTTATATGCAGCCAAAAGATCCAAAAAACCTCGAGGACTTGTGCTTTCATCTGGATTTATTTCGTGAATGGTACAAACAGGAATACATTTACCACACTTCACACAAGCATCGCTTATTTCACTCAATTTCATTTCTATACCGTTCTTGAAAAAACTTGTTTTTCCTTATTTAAATTTTTTAAATACACATCAAAACACATTGCTATATTTCGTATAAGTAAAATCCCTGTTTCATTAACTTGAAAAAAATTTTCATCTTTAAGAAAAAAATCCTTATATTCATCTAAAGCTTGTAAATCTTCTTTAAAATACTCATCAAAACAAATATCAAATTCCTTTTCAACAGCTTTTATATCCAGCTTAAAATTCGCCATTAAAGCCATAATAACAGCCTTTCTTAATTCATCATCCTTGCTTAAAACTTTACCCCTCTCAAAAGGCAAAAGCCCCTTATCAATTGCGGCTTCGTAACTCTGCATATCTTTATAATTTTGCGCATAATGCCTTTGCCCTTCTCCTATACTTGTAAGTCCTACTCCTATCAAGTCAGTCCCACCTTTGGTAGTATATCCTTGAAAATTACGATGCAAGGTGTTTTCTTGTAAAGCTTTAAAAAGCTCATCGTCTTCTTTAGCAAAATGGTCCATTCCTATCATTTTATAACCATTTTGACTTAAGAACTGCTCACAAAACTCCAAAATTTCTAGCTTAACATCCGGACTTGGCAAAGTGCTTTCATCAAATTTACGCATATTTTTTTTTAACCAAGGTACGTGAGCATAGTTGAAAATAGCCAAACGATCAGGATCTAAAAGCACTGCTTTTTCTAAAGTTTGCGAAAAAGTATGGAGATTCTGATAAGGCAAACCATAAATTAAATCCATATTTACAGATTTTATCCCTTTCTTTCTCACAAGCTCTATAGCTTTTTTTGTAAGTTCAAAAGGCTGAATTCTATGAATTTCTTTTTGTACTTTTTCATCAAAATCCTGTACTCCAAAAGAAATTCGATTAAATCCATTTTGAGTTAAAACTTCAACTTGAGAATCGTCTAAAAAACGCGGGTCAATTTCGCAACTAAGTTCAGCATTATCCGCAAAATACAAAAAAATACTCTTAATTTTAATAATCAAACTTTCAAGTTGTAAAGCAGAAAAAAATGTCGGCGTTCCTCCGCCAAAATGCATTTGCACAACTTTTCTTTTTGTATCTAAACAAGTAGCAAGTATATCAAGCTCTTTAAAAAGATACTCTAAATATCTTTGTTTATTCTCCTCTTTAGAAGTATAAACAACATTACAGCCGCAAAAATAACAAGCACTTCTACAAAAAGGCAAATGAAAATACAAAGACAAGTCGCGATTTTGTTGTTTTAAAATAGTTTTATAATCCTTATAATCAAACTCTGAATTAAATTCTACAGCAGTAGGATAGGAAGTGTATCGTGGTCCGGCTTTAGAGTATTTAACAAAGGCTTTATAATCTCTCATTCTCTTTCACTCTTTCTATCATTGCCTCCATATCAACAAATAAATTCGGATGTTCTTTTTTTATATCAGAAACAAGTTTTTCAAGATCGATATTAATTTCCATTAATCCGTTTGCGGCTTTGCGTTTAATCTCATCCATAGCCACAGTCCAAGCATCATTAAAATCAATAGGAATTTGCTGATATAAAGCCTTTTCGAGTCGAAGTTCAAAATTATCTTTTTGCGCTTGTTTTAAAGTCTCAAGCATATTCTTAAGACTGTGAAGAGAAATCATAGTATGGACATTCTCATCTTCATCAATAAGAAACCAAGGTTCTGGTGAATCTATAGTGCCATTTTTTAAACTTAAAACTTTTTCATTCTCATTTTTCGTTTTAAGCTCAAAAATTGTTTGCTCTTGCAATCCTAACGTTTTTGCAAATTCATTGATTGTATTTAAAGTAACACGAGTTTTCTGTAAGCTTTTCATCGTCTTAATCCTTGAAAAATAAAAAGCATTGTAACAATTTTTGGTTTAAAAATGAAGTTTATTCTACAAGTTTGCCTCAATTTTAGTTATAATTTTCTTAAAAAAACAGAGCCTAAGAATGAATGAGACCGATCGAAACGAAAATCAAGTAAAAAACACACAGAATGATACAAAAACGAGAGCAATTTTTTTAGGATTGGGCTTAGCTATTTTATTGCAAATTTGTTCTACTTTGCTTGTATATTTTTACCTTAATGCTTCTCTAAAAGTTTCTGTTTTAACAGGGGCTACCGTTTTACTCATTACTCTATGGACAAATAAAGCTCTGCCAATGGGAGTTGTTTCTCTACTTCCTATTATTTTGTTTCCTGTTTTTGGTATTTTAGATACAAAAAGCGCTACTTCAAATTATGCAAATCCTATCAATTTTCTTTTTTTGGGTGGGTTTATGATAGCTACGGCTACTGAAAAAATAGGTTTGCATCACATTATTGCTCGAATTTTTTTAGCCCGTTTTGAACAAAGTCCAAAAGGAGTTATTAGCGCACTTGGTTTTGCTGCTATTGCCTTAGGTACTGCTCTTTCAAATTCGACCGTAACGCTTTTACTTTTACCTGTGGCTTTAAGTATAACAGACAGTCCTTTCCTCAAAACACGTTTTTTACTTGCTGTGGCTTTTGGTTCAAGCATCAGTGGTATCACAACTCCTATTGGAAGTCCGCCAAATTTAATTTATCTAGGATTTTTAGAAAGTATTGGTTTAGAAAGAATCAATTTTATCACTTGGGTACTTATGATGTTACCTGTAACACTCTTAATGTTTTATATGATGGTTTCTATTCTTTCTTATGGAACGAAAGGATATGAATTAAAACCAAATATTGACAATGATATAAGCATTACAAAAGAACACAAAAGACTTCTTGTCATTCTAGCTACTCTTTTAATTACCTTATTACTCAATTCACCAATCCAACCTTTTTATTCAGGACTTGGATTAAATGAAAATCTTGTTTTGCTTGCTTTTGGTCTTACAATGTTTATGCCAAAAATCGGTTTTTTAGATTGGAGTGATTCAAAATCTATTCCATATGAGCTTATCTTTTTATTTGGAGCTTCTTTTTGTATCGCAATGGCATTTTCTCAAGCAGAACTCGGTGGAGCTTTCGAAAAATTTTTCAAACTTTTTAATTCTCTACCTTTTATCGTCTTTATCTTTTTAGTATGTTGTTGGGCTATTGTTGCCACAGGCTTTTTATCAACAACAGCCTTAATCGCTATCGTTTTACCTATTATCAATGTTGCTACGAGTTCTTTTTTAGACGATACGCAAAGAATGCTTACTATGCTTATTGTTACTATCTGTGCAAGTTTTTCTTTTATGATACCAATCAGCACACCACCGAATGCCATAGTGTTTTCACAAGGCGGGATTAAAACTTGGGATATGATACGTTTTGGATTTTTATTAAGTCTTGCAGGTATAGTCTTAATTACTCTTTTTGGAATTTCTTATTGGAGAATTTTTCTTTAAATCGTTTTAATCTAATAATTTATCGTTGCGAATCTAAAAAACACAACAAAGCTTTCACAACAAACAAACGATTCCTTGCTTCTGTAAAAATAACTTCACTATGAGCCTCAAAAAGTCCTTCGCTCACTTCATAACCTCTGTATGCTGGTAAACAGTGAAGCAAAATCGCATTTTCATTTGCTCTACTCATTGCCTCCTCATCTATAATAAAACCTATAAAATCTTTCATTTTCTGCTCTTTATCCTGCTCTTGTCCCATAGAAATCCAAGTATCAGTAATAACTACATCCTTACCTTTTAAAACTTCACATTTATCGTGACTTATCATAATCTTTGCTCCACTTTTTTTCGCCTCTTCCTTTGCAAAAGCAAGAATTTCAGGATGTATCGCATAGTTTTTTGGCAAAGCAATCCCAAAATCAAAACCTAAAAGAGAAGCAGCTATAAGCCAAGAATTGCACATATTATTACTGTCACCGACAAAAGCAATTTTGCCTTCTTTCTTCCATTCTTTTATAGTAAGTAAATCTCCTAATACCTGAGTAGGATGATATAAATCACTCAAAGCATTAATAACAGGAGCTTTAGAATATTTTGCAAATTCAAGCAAAGTATCGTGAGAATTCACTCTTAACATAACAAAATCAACCATAGAACCGACAACCCTTGCCGTATCTTTAATAGGCTCACCACGACTTAATTGCAAATCGTTCGTATTTAAAAACAAAGCCTTGCCTCCAAGCTCATTCATAGCAAGCTCAAAAGCTAATCTCGTACGTGTAGAATTTTTTTCAAAAATCATTGCTAAGCTTTTATCTTGAAGGAGTTTTCGAGGACTCTTTTTTAAAATACTTGCATTCTCAATAATACCTATAATCTCATCTTTGTTCAAATCTCTTAAACTTAAAAAATGTCTCATCCTATCCCTTTAACAATTCTTTAGTCAATTGTATTCATTCAACTAAATTATAATTTATTGTAAAACATCTTTTTGCAATAAATTTGCAAGCTCTTTTGCGTGATATGTTATGATAAGTTTTGCCCCTGCTCTTTTAAAGGCTATCATTGTTTCATAAAGCACTCTCTCATAATCAACAAACCCTGCTTTTTTCGCAGCTTGAAGTAAAGCATACTCACCGCTGACATTATAAACACAAATTGGAAGTTTGGAATTTTGACTTAATTCCTTAACAATATCCAAATACGCTAATGCTGGTTTTACCATCAAAATATCAGCCCCTTGCACTTCATCTTCTAAACTTTCTCTTAAAGCTTCTTTACCATTATGAAAATCCATTTGATAACTCTTTCTGTCTCCAAAACTTGGGGTAGAATCAGCCACGTCACGAAAAGGTCCATAAAAATTTGAAGCAAATTTTGTAGAATAAGCCATTAAAGGTATATTTTCAAAACCCTCGCTATCAAGTGCTTCTCGCAAAGTTGCAATAATACCATCCATCATTCCACTAGGTGCTATCATATCAGCACCTGCTCTTGCGTGAATAAGGGCTTGTTTAACTGAAATTTGCAAAGTAGCTCCATTATCGACACTTTGAGTTTTAGGATTTACAATACCGCAGTGACCGTGTTCTGTATATTCGCAAAAACACAAATCTGTAATAAGCAGCAAATGAGGAAATTCCTTTTTTATAGCTCTTACACTTCGTGCTATCAGACCTTCATCATCAAGTGCATCACTCCCGCAACTGTCTTTCTTTTCACCTTCAAGTACTCCAAAAAGCAAAATAGCTTTAATACCTAATTTTTCTACTTCCTTGCATTCTTTCAAAAGCTCATCCAAACTCATTTGAAATACACCGGGCATTGAAGATATTTCATTTTTTATAGATACGCCATTAACAACAAAAAGCGGATAAATGAGTTCATCAATATTTAAAGTATTTTCTTTTAACATTGTACGCAACTGGCGCTTCATTCTTAATCTACGGAAACATTTAAACATATCACTATTGCCTTTTTTTGCTATAATTTTAAAAAGATACCATTTTACCAAGAAAGTAGTTATTTATGCAAATACAAATTTCAAATCCTGCATACCTCCCTACCAAATGGGGTGATTTTACAATACAAAGTTTCAAAGAAAATGAAAAAGAACACTTATGTGTTTTCAAAAATAAACCTAAAAACACTTTAAATTTACGAATCCACTCAGAATGCCTCACCGGAGATGCTTTAAGAAGTTTAAAGTGCGATTGTGGAGAACAGCTTGACTTTTCTCTTCAATACATGCAAAAATATGGTGGAATGATAATCTATTTAAGGCAAGAAGGCAGAGGTATAGGACTATTTAATAAAGTAAATGCTTATGCTTTACAAGATAAAGGGCTAGATACCATAGAAGCAAACCATCAATTAGGTTTTAAAGCTGATGAACGCAGTTATGAAATAGTCGAATTTATACTTAAACATTATGGTATAACGCAAATAAATCTACTCTCAAATAATCCGGAAAAACTTAACTTTTTAAACGAAAAAATCGTTCTTCGAATACCCATTATCATAACCCCAAATCGCTTTAACACACAGTATCTTAGTATAAAACAAAGTCAAATGGGACATTTACTTTGAATTTAAACTTTCTACATTGTTTAGAAAGTTTCGAACAAGACGAATGTCAAAAAAGAATTCAAAGTTATAAGATTTTACTTCAAAAGTACAATAGCATTCATAATCTCACACAAATAAAAAATATTAATCAAAATATACAAGACAGTTTAGAAATTCTCAATTTTGTAGATTTTACACAAGCAAAAGATATTATTGATATAGGAAGTGGTGCTGGTTTTCCTGCTGTATTTTTAAGTTTTATTTTAAATGCAAATTTCCATCTTTTTGAACCAAATGCTAAAAAAGCTGCGTTTTTAAGAATGGTAAAAATTGAATGCGCATTAGAACATTTATATATTCATAAAGAAAAAATACAAGAATGTACAAATTTAAAAGCTGATATTATCACTTCAAGGGCTTTTATGCACACAAAAGCTGTAATACAACTTTGCAAGAATATTACAAAACAAAACAGCATTATCATTTTATGGAAAGGAAGTCAAGTCTATGATGAGATTCAAAGTTTAAACAATTATGAACTTTTTGAAAGGATGTTTGGAAAGTATTGTGTAATAAAAGATATTCACGCAAAGCGTGAATAAAGATTATTCTATATCAGCACTAAAGGTAATACTTACTAAAGGCCAGGAAATTCCGCCGTGTCCGGGTGCTACATTACTTAAATCTTTCAAAGCTTTTGAAGCATTTTTAAAAGTATGCAAATCAAGTTGTCCTTTTGCTTCAAATTTAGAATCTTGTATAGTATAAGTTAAAGGTATAATGGTACTTTTTTTATCTAAAGTAATTTTTGCACTAATAACACCTTTGTTATCGCCCTCAACTACATCTTGAAAAAGTACTTTAATATCGCCATTTCCTAAAAGACTTGGAAAAAATACTTTGGTGATATTTTCAGTAATTAACTCTAAACCTTCTCCCATAAAAGCATTACTTGGAAGTATAGTTGCTTTTGCATTTTTAAGATAGGTAGTTAAACTCGAACCATCTTTTCCAAATGTATATTTTACATCTTTAAAAGTTCCCGCTGTAGCAATCATTTCTTTTGTTTTATATCCTTCAAAATCTATCTTCAAACTTTCTTTTTTAAAAGAAATAGCACTTAGACTTGAAGCTAAGAGTGCAGAAGCTACAACGCTTACTAAAATTTTTTTCATTTTTTTCTCCTTGTAATTTTCTGAAAAAACACATTATAATATTAAATACTTAACAAAACAAAAAAGTTTATAATTTTTTTCATAAGAGAATTTTTTTACATTACTTCAAACTGCAATTCAAATTAGCTCTAAGAATGCAAGAATTCTAGAGCCATTAGAGTATAACCTTGCATTAAAAGTTTTAAATTTTCATCATTCCAGCAAAAAGTTGAACTATGATGTAAAGTAGGATTGTTTAAATCCTTAGAGATTCCAAGAAAAACATATGCTCCTTGTTTTGCTTGTGTTAAAAAAGCAAAATCTTCAGCTCCCATATCAGGCTTTGCTTGAGTAATAATATTTTCATTTCCTATAAGCTTTGCAAAAGCTTTTCTAGCTATATTTGCCATTTTTTCATCATTAATCAACGGCGGATATTCTTTTTTGTATTCAAGTTTAAACTTACCACCAAATTGCATTGCAATAGCTTTGGCTATATTTTCTATAGAATTTTGCAAAAGCTTTTGATTTTCTTCGTTTAAATATCTCACTGTTCCTTGTAAAAAGGCATTTTGAGGTATGATATTAAAGGTTGTTCCTGCTTGTATCTTTCCTATTGTAATAACACCAGCATCAACAGGTTTTAAACTTCGAGAGATAACACACTGTACATCACTAATAAACTTTGCTGCCATTACTATGGGATCGATTGTAGTATGAGGATGTGCTCCGTGCCCCCCTCTGCCTTGAAATTCAAGCTCAAAAACATCAACACCGGCCATCAATTCTCCACTACAAATTTGAGCTGTATTTTCAAGCAATGGACCCCATAAATGGCAACCAAAAACTGCATCTACTCTTGGATTTTCAAGAACTCCAGCTTCTATCATAGGTTTTGCTCCTCCGCTGCCCTCTTCAGCAGGTTGGAACATTAATTTAACGCAACCTTCAATATGATCGCGAAGATCATTTAAAATTAAAGCCGCACCAACTAGACCTGCGGTGTGTCCATCGTGTCCGCAAGCGTGCATTTTTCCTGCTCTTTTTGATGCATAACTTAAACCTGTTTCTTCTTGTACGGGCAATGCATCCATATCAGCTCTTAAAAGCACACACTGTTTTTTTCTTTGTGTTTTCTTTCTCCCCTCTATCAAAGCAATAATTCCTGTTTTGGCAATATTTCTTTCATAAGCAATACCTGCTTTATCAAAAATTTCACACACTAAATTCCCTGTATTGTATTCCTCAAATTCAAGCTCTGGATACATATGAATTGTATGTCTTAGTTCAACAATTTTATTGAAGTATTTCTGGCTAAGATTTGTTACACTTTCTTGCATTCTTTAATCCAAATTTTTAATCTTTTCATCAGCTTTTTTTTCATCCATTTTTTCTAAATTAGCTTCCATCTTACGAATTTCTTCCTCTCCGCTACGAACTAAATCCTTATCTATTTTAGAAAATGTTCCCGTCTTCTTTCCTGCATAATCAATTTTTGAAAGTATAAAACGTAATAAATTAAGCCGTGCTTTTTTCTTATCATCAGAACTTATAATAGTCCAAGGACACGTCGGTGTATTTGAAGCAAGAAGCATAGAATATTTTGCCAAAGTGTATTTATCCCAAAGCTCTTGAGATTTTTGATCTACAGGCGATAATTTATACTGCTTAAGCGGGTCAGTCCTACGTTGGTCGAAACGTTTTTTTTGCTCTTGTTTTGAAACAGAAAAATAAAATTTAAAAAAGAGTATTCCACTACTTGAAATCATATTCTCAAAAAGTGGAACTTCTCTAAGAAAATCTTTGTGTTGTTGTGGAGTACAAAAGCCCATTACAGGTTCAACTCCTGCACGGTTATACCACGACCTATCAAAAATAACAATTTCTCCAGCTGAAGGCAAATTCTGTATATACCTCTGAAAATACCACTGTGTCTTTTCTACATCACTTGGTTTTTCAAGTGCTACAACACGACAACCTCGAGGATTTAAATGCTCAATCAAACGTTTAATAGCTCCGCCCTTTCCAGCAGCATCTCGTCCTTCCATAAGTATAAGGATTTTTAAACCTTCAGCTTTAACAAAATTTTGAAGTTTTAGCAGTTCAATTTGTAAATTTTGTAAATCTTGCTCATATTCCACAGTGCTTTTTTTCTTTTTAATTTTAACATACTTACTATCTTTTTTCATAGTACTATGTACTAGCTCATTCTTTTGCTCTTGCATTGAAACCCCTTTTTTTAATTAATATTTAGTTTAAATTTACCATAACAAAATATAATCCAAGCTAAAATGTTATATAACCTTTCAGGAAGCTTCAATGCGGTTTATTTTATTTCTCTTTGTTTTTATTTCAAATTCTTTTGCAAATTTTCTCCAACCAAGTGAAGCTTTTAAAGTTAATACAACTTCAAACAAACAAGCCGTTTTTATCGATATGAAACTCGCTGATGGAATTTTTCTTTATAAAAATTCTCTCAAACTCCTCCTCAATAAAGAAGATATAACTGCTTTAGTAAATCTTCCACAAGCTGCAATAAAAGACAAAGAAGAAGTCTATTTTAATGCTTTCAATCTCAACATTCCAAAAATACTCATCGATACATATACTCAAGAAAAAAATACTGTCTTGCAGTTCTATTATCAAGGCTGTTCAAAAGAAGGTTTTTGTTACAGACCTCAGCAACTCGCTTTTTCATTAACAAAAAATAAAGATTCATACTCTTTAAGCCCCCTAAAAGAAATAAAAAAAAATGCAAATACATCTTCAGAAGAGAATCTTATAGCGAATTTTTTAGCTAATGAGAAAGCAATTTTTACTCTTATAAGTTTCTTTGGGTATGGGCTTTTACTTTCTCTTACTCCTTGTTCTTTGCCTATGATTCCTATTTTATCTTCACTTATCATAGCAAAAGGTGGGGCTAAAAATTCAAAAAAATACAATTTTTTCCTCTCTTTTATATATGTGTTTTCTATGTCTTTAACTTATGCTTTAGCTGGAATTGTCGCAAGCTTTTTAGGCGCAAGTATTCAAGGAATTTTACAAAAACCTGCCGTTTTGATTTTCTTTGCCGTGCTTTTTCTTTTTTTTGCTTTAGTAATGTTTGGAGCATTTCGCTTTGAACTTCCATCAAAACTCCAAGCACTTTTACAAAAAAAAACGAATCAAGGTAAAGGAGTACTTAGTATCGCTTTTATGGGCTTGCTTTCTGCTCTCATTGTAGGACCTTGCATTAGCGCCCCTTTAGCAGGGGCACTCCTGTATATAGCCGATAGCAAAGATGTTTTACTTGGAGGTGCAGCACTTTTTATAATGAGTTTTGCTATGGGACTTCCTTTGCTACTCGTTGGACTTGGAATAAGCTTCATTAAACCCGGAATTTGGATGCAAAAAATCACGTTTTTCTTTGGTTTTGTAATGTTAGCTATGGCTCTTTGGATACTTTCACGTCTCATACCTGAAAATATTACCCTTCTTGCTTTTGGAATTTTAGGAGTCTTTTTTGTTAGTTTTATGGGACTTTTTGAAAACAATGAAAATCCTTTCACTCTTATCAAAAAGAGTGTTTTGATACTCATACTAACTTATGCTTTAAGTCTTTTTTTAGGAGGACTTTTTGGAGCTAAAGACTTCCTAAATCCTTTCCACTTTTCTAATACCAACAAAGAAAAAGAACTTGATTTTAAATACCTACCTACTCTACAAAGCATACAAGAAATTCTTTTAGAAAGCTCACAAAAAGTAATGCTTGATTTTACAGCCACTTGGTGTGCAAACTGCAAACTTCTCGATGAAATTACTTTCAAAGATGAAAAAGTAATAGAAAAACTCAAAGAATACAAGCTGTTTAAGATTGATCTTAGCGAAGGAAATAAAGAACAGCTTGCAATAATGAAAGAATTTGGAGTATTTGCCCCTCCTGTGCTTATATTTTTCGAAAACGGTACAGAACAGCTGAAAGTCATAGGTTTTATTCAAGCAAATGAGCTCCTAGAAAAGCTTCAATGATTCTTGGTACTAGAAAATTCAATCTTTTATTAAAAACCCTCTAACTCATATATCTTTTTTCTATCAGTAGAACTTGCAATATCAAGCTGTTGTCTGTACTTTGTAACAGTACGTCTGCCTATATCAACTTTAAATTCATTCTGTACAAGTTGTAAAATTTTACTATCGCTTAAAGGCTTGCTTTTATTTTCATTTTTCACCAATTGATATATAAAGTCCTTTACACTTGCATTAGAAGTTTCACCATCTTCATCTAAAGCAAAGGCAAAAAAATCTCTTAAAGGTATGAGTCCTCTTTCACAACTTAAATACTTATTTGCAATCGCACGAGATATAGTAGAGGCGTTACGTTGTAAATCCCCAGCTAAATCTTTTAAAGTCATAGGCTTGATCTCTTTTCCTAAAAAGAAATCATATTGGTATTCAACTATCATAAGCCCTATCTTATAAAGTGTTGCTTTTCTCATAGCCAAAGCATCGATTAAATTCTTTGCTTCTTTAATATAATGACTCAAAAATTCGTGATTTTGCCCATCAAACTCAAGAGAAATTTCAGGATAATACTCATCATTAATTCGTACCTTGATTTCATCATTCTCCCGAAAAATAACAATATCAGGAACAACAACGCGGCTGTCTTCAAAATACTCTAAAAAAGGTGGGATACTGAAATTTTTGAGTATTGATAAGGCTTCTTTATACAATTTTTGCTTGGTGTAGTTGTGAATATTTTCAAAATCCAAAATAAGCATACGACAGAATTCATACAGACTGGCATCAAGCTCTCTATTTTCTAGTGCAAATAAAAAAGCTTCTTTATAATCTTTAGCTCCAACTCCAACAGGATCAAGAAATTTAAATCTCTGTCTTATCCTTTCTACCTCTTCACAACTATATTCCAAAAAAAAATCTTCATTATATTCAAAATACCCATCTTCATTAAGGCATTCTATAATTTTAGCGGCAATGTCTTGAGATTTTTTCGTAGGAAAGAGTGGAGGAATAATTTGCTCATTTAAAAGCTCATAGACACTTTTTTTTGATATTCCCATACTTTCAACTAAAGATGAATTTGTATTTTGCCTGTAAAAAGAATCAAAATAATTCTTTCCATTCTCACCGGTTTTGACATTTTCATTCACACTTACAAAAGGATTATTCTGTGAAATTTGTTCCAAATTCTCTTTTAAATCTTCAATACTAGCTTGCAACAAAGGCAACCACGAACGTAAAGTGTGTGAAAGTTTTGTTTTTTGTGTTTGTTGTACTTTTTGTTTTAACATCAATCAAGGAGTTTAAACTCCGCTCCTAAATAGTATTTTTTAACATCTTGATTATTTGCAATCTCTTCTGCACTTCCACTTGCAAGTAAAGAACCAGCACGTATAACATAAGCTCTATCGCATATCGCTAAAGTTTCTCGCACATTATGATCAGTAATCAAAACGCCGATGTTAAGCTTTTTTAACTCCTTTATCAAACCTTGAATCTCTGCAACTGCAATAGGATCAACACCAGCAAAAGGCTCATCAAGCAAAAGAAATTTTGGTTCACACATTAAGCTTCGTGCAATCTCACACCTTCTTCTCTCTCCACCACTTAAACTCAAGCCTTTTCGCACTCTTATAGGCTCAATACTTAAAAGCTCAAGCATTTTTTCTACTTTATCGTGAAGAATTTTCTTGTCTTTATAAAAAATTTGGGCTGCTAAAAGCAAATTCTCTTCTACACTCAAATCCTTAAAAATACTGCTTTCTTGTGGTAAATATCCTATACCCAAACGTGCGCGTTTATTAAGAGCTTCTTTTGTAATGTCTTTTCCATCGATCTCCACTTTACCACTACTTGGACTAATTAATCCACATATCATATAAAAAGTTGTTGTTTTTCCAGCACCATTTGGTCCCAAAAGTCCTACAACTTCACCACTTTGTAATTCTAAAGAAATATCTTGTATAATTTTAGTTTTTTTAATGCTTTTTTCTAGATTGGAAATTTGCAATTTACTCATAAATTGTATACTTTCTTTTCTGTTCTAAGGCAATGATTTCAACAATAGTACTTGTTATACCTAATCTGCCCAAGGCTTTTTCCACTTCCTCATCGCCCCATTCAACACAATGCAAAGCTTTTTCAAAAAAAATTTCAAACAAACCATTCGCAAGTATGCCTTGCAATCCCACTTGATAAAGATCATAATGATACACACATAAAGTTTCCTTGTGATATTTTTGCATTAAAGAGAAAGTTGGAGAATGAACCTCTGCTTGTATGCCTAAAAAATTCACCCATTTTTGCACTAAGGTTGTTTTTCCACTTGCCACCTCTCCGCGAAGTAAAACTACTCCATCTTGAGGCAAATGAAAAAAGAGTACTTGGAGTTCATCTTGAAACAAAATAAATTCTTTCATATCTTACTCACATATTCATTTTGTGCTGTCTTTGGTATAGTTTTTGCATTTGGGAGAGCAAGAACTTTGTATTCTTGTATAGAAGTACTCAATTGCAAAGAAATTATATCTCCAATCTTTACTTCCTTACTCGGCTTTACAACTACCCCGTTAATGCTTACTACACCACTTCTGCACATATCTTCAGAAATAGCCCTACGTTTTGTAATATTGACTGCATTTAAAAATTTATCTATTCTCATAAGAAAATTTTATCAAAAAAAAATAAATTTTGGAACACTAAATGCTTGTCTTTAAAGATTTATTAAAACATAATCTTAAAATTTTTCCTTAATCAATTTTTAGCTACAATCTCTTACTTTTAAATAACTTTCGAGGAAAGACAGATGAAAAATGAAATAAAAAAAGTTGTTTTGGCTTATTCTGGAGGACTTGATACAAGCATTATTTTAAAATGGTTGCAAGATGAATACAATTGTGAAGTGATAACTTTTACTGCTGATATAGGTCAAGGAGAAGAACTTGAACCTGCTCGACAAAAAGCTCTCAGTCTTGGTATAAAACCTGAACATATCTTCATCAAGGACTTGAAAGATGAATTTGTTAAAGACTATGTTTTTCCTATGTTTAGAGCAAATACTCTTTATGAAGGGGAATACTTACTTGGAACAAGCATAGCAAGACCTTTAATCGCAAAAACTCAAGCACAAATAGCAATGCAAACAGGAGCAGATGCACTAAGCCACGGAGCAACAGGAAAAGGAAACGATCAAGTGCGTTTTGAACTCGGCTATTTGGCTTTCAATCCAAATTTAAAAATTATAGCCCCTTGGAGAGAGTGGGATCTTAATAGTAGAGAAAAACTTTTAGCTTATGCGAGCAAACATAATATTGACATCTCAAAGAAAAAAGACAAAAGTCCTTATTCTATGGACGCAAACTTACTTCATATCTCATATGAAGGGCTTGTGTTAGAAGATCCTGCTTGTACTCCAGAAGCTGATATGTGGCGATGGACTGCGAGTCCGCAAGATGCACCAAATGAGGGAGAAAAGATAGAACTTGAATTTAAAAACGGAGATTTATATAAGATCAATGGAAATTCTTTAAGCCCATCAAAACTTTTAACTGCACTTAACAACCTTGGTGCTAAACACGGCATAGGACGACTTGATATAGTTGAAAACCGCTTTGTAGGTATGAAAAGCAGAGGTTGTTATGAAACACCCGGTGGAACTATACTGCTTAAAGCCCACAGAGCAATTGAAAGCATAACACTTGATAGAGAAGCGGCACATTTAAAAGATGAGCTTATGCCGCGTTATGCTCATTTGATTTATAATGGTTTTTGGTTTTCCCCAGAAAGAATTCTTCTTCAAGCTTTAATTGACGAATCACAAAAATATGTCAATGGAAAGGTTTATCTTGAGCTCTACAAAGGCAATGTTATCATTACAGGCAGAGAAAGTGCTAATGACAGTCTCTTTAGCAGTGCATATTCTACTTTTGAAGAAGATGAAGTATATAATCAAAAAGATGCGGCAGGATTTATCAAACTCAATGCTCTTCGATTCATCATAGCCGGAAAAAACGGAAGAAAACTTTAGATGAAATCGCAAAAAATTTTATCGGCATTTTTGAGTACAAGACTTCAAACTTTGACAAACAAACAGGAATTAAAATTTTCGATTCTAATTTTGAGAAAATAAACAGTAGTTTTTTAAATTAAATCTCAACTCAAAATTGATAAAATAAATCCTTTGAAAAAAGGATTAAATATGAAAGTACTATTAATCAAAGAAATTAAGGGTTTAGGAAAAGCTGGAGAAATAAAAGATGTTAAAGAAGGTTATGGACAGAATTTTTTACTCAATAAAGGTTTAGCACAACTAGCCACAACTGAAGTTTTAAGAAAATTTGAAGCCAACAAAAAGAAAGAAGAAGAGATTTTACGTTTTGAAAAAGCAAATGCAGAACAACTCAAAAAGCAACTTAGCACAACAACAATAGAACTCTCAAAATCTGTTGGTACAAATGGAACTCTTTTTGGTACGGTTACAAAAGAAGAGCTTTCAAAAGCCTTGCGCGAACAAAAAAACATAGAACTTGATAAAAAAAATTTAGAATGTTCAAGTTTAAAAACGCTTGGAAAACACACTATAACAGCAAAGCTTGGACACGGTATTCACGCAACATTTACTCTCGATATAAAGGCACAATAATGTTTCACGCAACAACAATACTTGCTTACAAAGGTAAAAAAAAATCAGTCATAGGTGGCGATGGACAGGTTAGCTTTGGTCATACAGTACTTAAAGGCAACGCAGTTAAAATTCGCAAACTTAACAATGGTAAAGTTTTAGCAGGATTTGCTGGAAGTACAGCTGATGCGTTTAATCTTTTTGATATGTTTGAAAATTTACTTACAAGCTCTAAAGGTGATTTGCTTAAAGCTGCTATTGATTTTTCGAAAGAATGGAGGAAAGATAAATACTTAAGAAAGCTTGAAGCTATGATGCTTGTCCTTGATAGAAAACATATTTTTCTACTTTCTGGAACTGGCGATGTTGTCGAGCCTGAAGATGGACAAATTGCTGCCATTGGAAGTGGAGGTAATTTTGCTCTAAGTGCCGCAAGAGCATTAGCAAAACATACAAAACTTGACGAAGAAGAACTCGTACTTTCAAGTCTTCAAATCGCTGGTGAAATTTGTATCTACACAAATACAAATATAAAAACTTACACGATCAAGGATGAACAATGAATTTAACACCAAAAGAAACGGTAGAGTTTTTAGATGATTATGTCATAGGACAAAAAAAAGCAAAAAAAATCATAGCCATAGCTCTAAGAACTCGTTACCGTAGAATGAAATTAAGCCCTGAACTTCAAGATGATATAGTGCCAAAAAATATTTTAATGATAGGTTCAACAGGTGTTGGAAAAACAGAAATAGCAAGAAGATTAGCCAAAATGATGGGTTTTCCTTTTGTAAAAGTAGAAGCAAGTAAATATACCGAAGTAGGTTTTGTGGGACGTGATGTCGAAAGTATGGTGAGAGATCTTGCAAATGCGGCTTTAAATTTAGTCAAAAATGAACAAAGAGAAAAAAATACTAATAAAATCAACGAATTTATAGAAAACAAAATTTTAGAAAAACTCCTACCGCCATTGCCAAAAGGAGTTAGCGACGAAAAACAAGAAGAGTATAAAAACAGTCTTGAAAAAATGCGAACAAAACTTAAAAATGGAGATTTGGACGAAAGCGTAATAGAAGTAGAACTTTCACAAAATATGTTTGATACAAATCCAAATTTACCTCCAGAAATGGGAGCTATGCAGGACATAGTTAAAGTCATAGGAGTTGGGAGTAAAAAAATCAAAAAAGAAATGAAAATCAAAGATGCAAAAAATGCCCTACAAAATGAAGCTATCGAAAAAATCCTTGATCAAGAAAGCATCAAAAGCGAGGCTTTAAAGAGGGCTGAAAATGAAGGGATTATTTTTATTGATGAGATTGACAAGGTTGCTATTTCAAATGGAAATTCAAACAGACAGGATCCAAGCAAAGAAGGCGTTCAAAGGGATTTATTACCAATAGTTGAAGGCTCAAACGTGCAAACTAAACTTGGGATACTGAAAACAGATCACATACTCTTTATCGCAGCTGGTGCTTTTCATTTGAGCAAACCAAGCGACTTAATACCTGAACTTCAAGGTCGCTTTCCACTCAGGGTAGAACTCGATAGTCTTGATGATAAAGCACTTTATGAAATTCTTACTCGTCCAAAAAATTCACTTTTAAAACAATACAGTGAGCTTTTAAAAACCGAACAACTCCAACTCGAATTCGAAGATGAAGCCATTTGGCAAATTGCAAAAATTGCTTCAAGAGCTAATGAAGAAATGCAAGATATAGGAGCAAGAAGACTGCATACCGTCATTGAAAAATTGCTTGAGGATATAAGCTTTGAAGCCAATGAATACTCAGGGAAGAAAGTAGTTGTTGATAAAAAAATGGTTGATGAAAAACTTGAAGATGTTGTTGAAAATAAAGATCTTGCAAGGTATATTTTGTGAAATCCGGCTTTGTAAGTGTTATAGGTCGTACAAATGCTGGAAAAAGCACTTTGATTAATTCATTACTTGAAGAAAAAATTACTCTTGTTTCACGCAAACAAAATGCTACAAGACGTAAAATCAAAGCCATAGTGATGAACGATGAAAATCAAATTATTTTCATCGATACTCCAGGTCTGCACGAGAGTAAAAAGATTTTCAATCAGTTTTTAATCCAAAGTGCGATACAATCCTTAAACGACTGTGATCTTATTGTATTTGTTTCAAGTGTATTTGACAGCACAAAAGAATATGAAAAATTTTTAATGCTAAAACCAAAAATGCCTCATATTATAGTACTCAATAAAGTTGATTTAGCTTCTAACAGCACACTCTTAGAAAAACTCAATGAATATACACATTTTAGCGAGTACTTTCAAGCTATTATTCCTTATTCGTGTAAGAAAAAAAGCTATAAAATGCCTTTATTAAATGAACTTTGCAAATATTTACCTAAGCATCCTCATTATTACGACAGCCAACTTTTAAGTTCAAACACACAAAAAGAACTCTTCAAGGACTTTATCTTAGAAAGCATCTATGAGAATGTCAATGATGAACTTCCATATACAAGCGAAGTTATAATCCAAAACATTAGCGATCAATACAGAATTTTAAAAATAGAAGCAAAAATCATCACAGACACAAAGTCTCATAAAAGCATACTCATAGGAAAAGAAGGAACAACACTTCACCGTATAGGCAAAGCTGCAAGATTCAAAATCACTCAACTTGCTCAACAAAAAACTTTTTTAAAGCTTTTTGTTGCTGTGCATAAAAATTGGCAAAAAGACGAAACATTTTTGAAAACACTGTATGAGTAGAAAAAAAACTCAAGCTCGATTCATCTCCTTTGATAAACTCCACTACATACTGAAAACAAAAACTAGCGAGGATATGTTTCTTGAAACTGCAAAAGAACTCAATTTAAAAGAACCATTCAAATATCAAATGAGTTTTGCAGAATATGAAGGTTTTTACCACTGCTTCTTTGCGGAATTTACCCATATTGGCAAGGAAGGTTTTTGTTATCCACAACCTTTAATTTTTCAAGCACTTGCAGATGAAAAATTAATCAATGAAAAGAATTTTTGCGTTGTAGTTTTTAATGAAAAATTCAGTCTTTTATGCTTATATCATAACGCAAAGCTTAGTAAAGTAAAAAATATTCCCACTCTTACACTTTTAACTGTTCATTCACAAGATGAGCAACGATTTGCTGAAATTCTACAACAAGCTCGAATTATAGAGCTTTTACAATACCATCAAATACAACTCTTATTAAGCTTTAATGATACAGTGCATTTTACAACATTTCTTGGAAAACAAACAGGAATCAAGTATGTACAACTTGAACAAATTCTAGGGAACAATGCTTTAGAAGAACTCAGTCAAAAAAGTATAAAATATCTTGATGAAAATGCAAATTTTATAAAACAATACAAAAGAACTTTTCCTCTCTATTTGAAACTTTTTATCCTTTTTATCTCTTGCTTTTGCCTTACTCTCTTTTCGCTAACTATGCTTGAATTGCCGCGGTACCAACAGAATAAAATCATCAAAGCAGAAAATGAAAATTTGAATAATGAGCTTGTACTTTTAGAACAAAAAACACAAAAACTTCTCAAAGAATTCAAAGATCTCAATCATACACTTTATACAGAGTCTCTTTTACTTGAACAAAACATCCAAATTTTCAATGCAATCTTTGAAACTCTCAAGCCTAATCAAAACAAAACCTTTCTACTATATAAACTCTTTACTCTACTTAATGCAAATAAAATTACAATTTCTCTGCTTAGATTTGAAGATTCAAAACTTACACTCTTTTTGAATACACAGGAAAATTGGAGAAATGCTTATATGCTTTTTAGTCAAAATTCGGAATTTAAGCTTTTAGAACACGATGAACTTTCATATACTCTCGTTCTAGGATATGATAATGAGTAGATTAGAAATGTTTTTAGAAAATTTAAGTTTAAGAGAAAAATTTCTTATGAGTCTTTTAATCATTATTTGTGCATTTGCTTTAGCTTATAAAAGCTATGAAGACTTTTTTCAAAACTTTTTTCAAGAAAATATGCTCTTTTCTAAAGGAGTTTTATTGGAAAAAAAAGAAGAATTTGCAAAAACTCAAAAACAAAAAGAAGAAATCGATCAACAACTTAAAAAACAAAAACAACAGCTTGAAAAATATCAACATTCGTTGTCTGTGTTTGCAAAAGATTATGAAAGCTATATCAAAGAGATTAAGGAAATTGCTGATGCGCAAAAGGTAATTATAAAAGATATACAAACTTCCTTTGAAGACAAAACATATTTTAAGCTTTACAAGATTCGGTTAAACCTCAATGGAAATTTCATTCCTTTGTTTGAAATGATTAAAACACTTGAAAAACAAATACCACCTTATCTCTTTGCTGTTGTAGAATTTGAAAATATCACAAGTTTGCATTTAAATGCAAACTTTGAACTTTTATGCCTGTCTTTGTATTAATATTCTTATTTTTATTTTTTTACAAAGCTACTAAAACTCTCAACATTTTTAAAGTGTAATGCCATCTAATGCTTTATTCAATAGAGTTTGAATAATTTTTATTACAACTTGGTTTAACCGCTTTGTTAGAACACATCGTGTCTAAAAATTTTAAAGCTTTGATAAAGATTTTTTTACAAAATTGCAAAAAAGTACCTAATTACACAGATTTTCTTTTTTACCGAAATGAAAAAAGCATAAAGAAAAAAACTTTTTAAGACTTACAAATCATCTTTCAACAAATAAAATTCAATGATTTTTCTTATTGGTAAGTCTCTGTTTCCTCATATCTGCTAATTTCAGCTTCTATATTAATACAAACAAATCTTTTCACAATCCTTCGAAAGGATTATTCACTACATTTTTTCTATCTACTATATAAGGGATGAGGGCGACGTGTCTTGCACGTTTAATAGCTACTTCTACCATCTCCTGGTATTTTTTACTTGTCCCTGTTAAACGACGTGGCATAATTTTAAATCTTTCTGATAAAGCATGTTTGAGCATAGCTGTATCCTTATAATCAATAAATTCGACCTTTGCTTCAGTGTATTTGCAATATTTACGTGAATATTTTCTTTTTTCTGCCATAATTTCTCCTTTCAAAATGGTAAATCTGTATTATCATTGTCATAAACATCAACATCAATTTCTTTAATTTTCTCTTGGTTTTGGTTAGGGGTGTTGAAGTTTTCTTTTTTAGAAGTCTTGTTTTCACTCACATAAGGATCATAACTTTGACTGTTATAATTTTGATTCATATTTGAAGTGTTTGTAGTAAAATTGCCGCTTTGCGGATTATTTACACCCAACATCTCCATATTTTCAATACCTATACTATGTTTTGAACGATTCTGTCCATTTTGATCAGTCCATTGTTCAAATCTTAAACGACCTTCTACAAGAAGTTTACTTCCTTTTGAAAGATACTGATTTGCTATTTCAGCAGTGCGTCCATAGAAAGTAATATCGATAAAACAAGTCTCTTCTCTTTTTTCTCCATTCGCAGTAAATCTCCTCGTTACGGCAATAGCTGAAGCACCTATAGCATTTCCATTTTGTCCATAACGCATCTCAATATCACGAGTAAGATTTCCCACCAAAACAACTTTATTAAACATATTTTTCCTTATTGAATTTCAGGTGCATCTAAAGGTTTAATTTCTTTTTTAGACTGCTTGATACCGTGGCTTAATTTTTCCCAAGCAGCAATTTCTTTTTTACTTTCATATTTAACAATCAAGAATCGCAAAATTTCTTCGCTAATCCTCAATACTCTTTCAAGTTCGGTAATAAAACTTGGTGGAGCCTTAAAATAAAAAACAAAATACACTCCTCGCTCGAATTTTTTAATTTTATATGCAAGTTTTCTTGTACCCATTGGAACAACAGTTTCAATCTCACCGCCATTTTTACTAAGAACTCCTTTAACGAATTCCAACTTTGCATTCACCTCTTCTTCTGTAAGAGTAGGTTTTACAATAAATAAAACCTCATAATGTTTCATAATCTCTCCTTGTGGATATTAAGCCCGTTTTCACAGGCAAGGAACGCTAAATTGCGATTGCCCATTATATCATACTAGACTTAATGGAGTCTTGAAACAAACCTTACAATATCATTGAAAGTTGCAAAAATCATAAGCCCACCAAGCAAAATCATGCCAAAATAACTAAGATACTCAAAAGTCTTAGCACCAAGTTTATGACCAAAGAGAAGTTCATAGAGATTAAAAAGAATATGTCCTCCATCAAGCATAGGAATAGGTAAAAGATTTAAAATTCCAAGATTGATTGAAAGAAGAGCTGTAATCAATAAAAGTACTACAAAACTTGAATTTGCGGCTTTTGAAGTAATATCAACCATAGTAAGAATGCCACCGAGATTCTTTGCTTCAAGCTCTCCACTAAGAAGTTTTACTATACCTTTGATAATTAATAATGAAGCATTAATGCTCTCATTAAAAGCATATACAAAGCTTTGAAAACCTCTGTAAGAAATACTTAACATTGTTCCTTTTGGCAATATCCCAAGTTGGACTTTTGGTATGACTTGTCCAAAGTCATTATATCCCTGTCCTATTTGAGGAATAATATCAAGTTCAATTTCCTTTCCATCTCTTTCTATAAGAATTTTAGAAGGTTTGTTTTGTAACAAGGCAGGAATATCATCAAAGCTTTGTATTGACACTCCATTAATGGCTTTAATTACATCATTAGTTTGTATGCCGGCTTTTTGTGCTGATGAATTTTCAGCCACCTTTCCAACCTCCGGAGCAAATTTTTGTACGCCCAAATACGCTATACAAAGATAGAGTAAAAACGCTAAAAGAAGATTAAAAAACGGACCCGCAAAAAGTATAAAAATTTTCTGAATCGGATGTAAAGCTGAATAGCTGTCTTTATCAAATTTTTCCTCCTTGATTTGGAAGTCATCTTGACCTTTAAGCTTCACATAACCACCGAGTGTTAAAGCGCTTAAGCGGTATTTCGTGCCTTTCAATTCATATTCATAGAGAGCTTTACCAAAACCTATGCTAAAAATTTCAACCTTTACTCCTAAATATTTTGCAGCTAAAAAATGACCAAGTTCGTGAAAAAAGATTAAAAATGAAAGCACAAGGATTGTTATAAAGAATTCTACAGAGTAAAACTGAAATCCAAGTATAAAAAGAAATAATACAAAAAGCAAAGATTTCATACTTTTTTTCCTTTCATATAAATATAAATATATTCACAACCAGAATACAAAGTTAATACCAAAGCTATAAAAAGCAAAACATTACCAAAAGACCACTCCATAATTAAAAAAATTATAGCTACCATTTGAAAAGCAGTTTTCAATTTTCCAGAAAAAGAAGCACTAATATTATAGTTTTCACTCAACAAAACCACTCGAAAACCTGTAATAAAAAATTCACGTACCAAGATGAGATACACAGCCCATTGATTCGCTCTTCCTAGTAAAAGAAGTCCTAAAAATGCTGCTAAAATAAGCATCTTATCTGCCAAAGGATCAAGTATCTCACCAAGTTGTGTTTTCTGCTTCCAAGCTCTTGCGATAAAACCATCAAAAAAATCCGTAAGTGCTGCGATACTAAAAATTAATGCAGAAAAATAATTTATCCAACTTTGATGTACATTCTCAAAATGGGAGCAAAGAAAAAAAAATAAAAGCGGTGCTAAAATTATCCTTAAAATTGCAAGGAAATTTGGTATATTCATCATTAAGCCTTTAGTTTCTTTAAAATAGCTAAATTCTTTCTCATAAAAATTTCTTTTTACTTTTTTAACGGGTATTAGTACTATTATAATTTTAAGTTTTTAAATTAAAGATATGGTTAAAACAATTCAGGTTTTAATTTCAACAAAAGACAAAAAGCTCCAAGCACTGCTTGTTTTTGTATAAATTCCCTATCACCTTGAAGCTGAAGAATCTCTTGTATATAAGTGCCATCTCTATACATTGCGCCAATATAAACAGTTCCAGCTTTTAACTTCTGTGTCTCTTGCGTCTGTGTAAGACCGCTGATAGCCAAAGCAAAATCTGGTTTTGCTGTTTTAAAAATACCCTTAAGCATAAAATAAACACAACGTTCGCTATATTCTCCATTGTTTTCTAAAACACTCTCGCTAATACCAAGCCATTCGTGTTTAATCCTATTTGAGTAGCTTATAATCGAACCTTCAAAAATAGCACTTACCCCTGAAATCTTTGTCAATTCGCTTGCACAAAGCCCACCTGTACAGCTCTCAGCAAAAGAAATTTTTAAATTCCTTTCTAAAAGTTTTGAAACAATAAATTCAATAGGATTTTTTCCTAAGAAACATTTTTGTCCAAAAAGGTTTTGTACGCTTTGTAAAAAACTTTCAACCTTACCATAACCAAAACTCGAAACTTTTATTAATGTTACATTCTCTAAAAGTTTAACCGATTTTAATGTAACCTCATACGATTTTGTCAAAGTTTCAAGCAAAAGCAAAGCGCTTTCTTCATCTATACCAAAAAGACAAAAAAATTCGAAATTCAAATGAACCTCCCCAAGCAAAATAGGAAGTTTTTCGTTGGGACTTACTTTAAGTACATTAATTTGCATCTGATTAAATTTGCAAACAAAGCTATTTTTTTCATAGAAAGCTTTATCAGGTACCAAAGTATCCTCTTTTAAAACGAGAGTATCCTCGCTTAAGGTTGCTACAATTTTTGCGATAGTTGCATAAGCTTTTGGAGCAGAAAAAAGAGTGATAAAATCATACTGCTCAAAAAGCCTCTCAAGCAAAAAAGGCAATTCTTTGTCGATTTTATTTTGAATGCAAATCTCATTCAGCTCTTTAAATTTGCTTTCATAGGCTCTATAAAGACTTTGCTTAAAATTTTCATTTAACACAAGTTCATCGCCTACAATGAAAAGCAAATGTTTCATAAATTTTTTCCTTTTTTTCTAACAATTATAACCAATTTTAAAACTATTGTGAGTATAATTAAAGGCAAAAATTCAAATGGATTTTACAAATGGACTACAAAGAGACTTTGCTTTTACCAAATACTAGCTTCGCGATGCGTGCAAATTTAGCAGAACTTGAACCCCAAAGATTTAAAAAATGGTTTGAAAACAATTATGCCTATGAAAAGATGAAAGAAAAGCGTAAAAATGCTACAAAAACTTTCACTTTACACGACGGACCCCCTTATGCAAATGGACATATCCATATAGGACACGCTTTAAATAAAATTTTAAAAGAAAGTATTGTAAAAACGCATTATTTTAATGGAGAAAAAATTCGCTTCACTCCTGGTTGGGATTGTCACGGATTGCCCATAGAACAACAAGTTGAACTTAAACTTGGTGCAAGAAAACAAGAACTTAGCAAAAAAGAAATTCGCGATCTTTGCAGACAACACGCAAAAGAATTTGTACACATTCAAAAAGAAGAATTTAAGAATTTGGGCATTGTTTTTGACTGGGATAATTCTTATTTAACTATGGAATTTGCTTTTGAAGCTGATATTTATAGAACGCTTTACGCTCTTGCAAAAAAAGGACTTTTGCTCGAAAGGAGCAAACCTGTATTTTGGAGTTGGGCAGCCAAATCAGCCCTTGCTGAAGCTGAAGTAGAATATGAAGAAAAAGAAGATTATTCTTTATATGTTGCTTTCGATTTGAAAGCACAAACTTGTCAAAAACTTGGAATTGAAAAAGCTAAAGCTGTTATTTGGACTACTACTCCTTGGACTTTACCTGCAAATCAAGCCATTTGCTTTCACCCTGATGAATTCTATGTACTCACAGAAAATGGTTTTATTTTTGCAAAAGCTCTGTTAGAAAATATGGTAAAAAAAGGTTTTACACAAGGCATAATCCAAAAAGAATTCAAAGGTAAAGATTTTGAAGGACTTCAAGCACTTAATCCTCTTAATGAAAGAACTTCGCTTTTAATTGTTGGCGAACATGTTTTAATGGACGGTGGAACTGGACTTGTACATTCAGCGCCGGGACACGGTGAAGAAGATTATTATGTCTGTTTAAAATATAATTTAGAAGTACTTATGCCTGTTGATGATGCTGGGTGCTACGATGAAACTTTACGTATAAAAAAACTTTTAAAAGAAGAATATCTCTCTGAATTTATAGGACTTCATATCTTTGAAGCTAATGAAAGAATTCTCAAACTTTTAGGCGAACATCTTTTAGATTCTTCAAAATTTATACATTCTTATCCTTTCTGTTGGAGGACTCACAAACCTGTAATTTATAGAGCTACTAAACAATGGTTTATTGTAATGGACGAAAAAAAACTCAATGGTAAAAGTTTAAGAGAGTTAGCTTTAAAAGAGCTTGAAAATGTAGAATTTTACCCTCAAAGTGGAGTAAAAAGAATAGGCTCTATGGTAGAAAATAGACCAGACTGGTGTATTTCTCGACAAAGAGATTGGGGGACACCTATAGCTTTCTTTAGAGATAAACGAACAAAGCAACTCATCTTTGATGATGAACTGTATGAGCATATTGCTAAACTTTTTGAAAAACAAGGTGCTGATATTTGGTGGGAACTTGAAACAAAAGACTTGCTCACTCCTAATACAAAACACTGTGCTGATGATTTAGAAAAAGTCTATGATATTTTAGATGTATGGTTTGACAGTGGCAGCACTTTTAATGCTGTATTACATTCACACAGATATGATGCTGGGGAACAGAAGGCTTCTATGTATCTTGAAGGGAGTGATCAGCATAGAGGATGGTTTCAAAGCTCACTCTTGCTTAGCACGGCTTTGAATGAACAAAGTCCTTATAAAAGTATTCTAACACACGGTTTTACCACAGATGAAAAAGGGCAAAAAATGAGTAAGTCTAAGGGTAATGTTATCGCACCTGATTATGTTGCCAAGACCTATGGAGTAGAAATTTTAAGACTATGGATACTTCTAAGCGATTATTCTAGCGATTTAAAAATTTCTGAAAATATTTTAAAACAAACAAGTGAACAGTATCGTAAAATTCGTAATACAATACGATTTTTACTTGCAAACACAAATGACCTAGAACACATTCAGACACATAATTTCTCTTTCATTGATAAATGGATACTCACTCGTGCTACAAAAGTATTTAAAACAACTAAGGAATTATTTTTAACTTATGATTTTGCTAAAGGTTTTAGTCAGCTTTTAAATTTTTTAAGTGCGGATTTAAGCGGTATTTATTTAGACATTAGCAAAGACAGGCTTTATTGTGATGAAAAAAAGAGTCCTCGTAGAAGGAGTGCTCAAAGTGCTATGGCTTTAATAGCACGTGAACTCTTAAACCTTTTAGCTCCTTATCTTAGCTATTCAGTTGATGAAGCTTTAGAACACGCAAACAAATGTATAAAAAGAGAAGCAAAAGATGTTTTTGATTTGAGTTTGAATGAAAATTTTGACTACGATTTTGGCATCCAAGATGAATTCTTACTCAAAGTAAGAGAAAAATTTTCAGAATGCATAGATATGCTTAAAAAAGAAAAGCGTATAAAATCGACGCTAGAACTTAGCTTGCAAACAAACTCAATTGAACTTTTAAACGTAGGCAATGATGAGCTTAGTGACTGGTTTTTAGTAAGTTCGGTTGAAAAACCTGACACTACAGAGTTTTTATCTGAATTTGACCTTGATAATGAACAGTTTTTTATCATTAAAGCACGACTGCACAAATGTCCAAGATGTTGGAAGCTTACTGCTCATAAAGAAAATGAGCTGTGTGAAAGATGTAGTGCGATTTTGCAAAGACTTTGATTTATGTTTGCAAATCCCATTCCAACAAGCATAATAATAATAACTTTAGTTCTGATTCTAAGCTTCAGTGTTGTAGCAATATTTTTAATAAAAAAGGACAAGAAATGGTAAGTTTAAAAGAGGCTTTACATTATTCTCAAGATGAAATTATCGCTCTTAAAAAAGAATTAAATCAGCAAGCAAAAAAACAAAAATACTTAGGAGCTTATATAGAGCAGTTTCTAGAAAGTGATTTAAGCGATGGTGGTATAGGAATACCTATAGCTATCAAAGATAATATTAGCGTTAAAGACTGGGAACTTACCTGTGCTTCAAAAATTTTACAAAATTACCACTCTCCTTATGACGCTACTGCTATTGTTAAATTGCGAGAAAATGGTTTTGCTCCTTTTGGTAGATGTAATATGGACGAATTTGCTATGGGAAACTCTACTCTTACATCTTACTACGGCAAGACTTTAAATCCTTTAAATCATAATCGGGTTCCCGGTGGAAGTAGTGGAGGCAGTGCTGCAGCAGTGGCAAGTGGTTTAGCCTTAGCAAGTCTTGGTTCTGACACTGGGGGTTCAGTGAGGCAGCCTGCGGCTTTTTGTGGGTGTGTAGGTTTTAAACCAAGTTATGGCAGAGTAAGCAGATATGGCTTAGCTTCTTATTCTTCAAGCTTAGATCAGATTGGAGTTATAACGCAAAATGTTGAAGATGCATCATTGCTTTATGATGCCATAGCAGGATATGATAGTAAAGACAGCACAAGTGCTAAAATCGATTTTCACAAAAGTGCACCAAGATTAAATCCCAACTGCAAACTTACTATAACTGTTATAGAAAACTATATCAATCAAGCAGATACAGAAGTTAAAAATGCTCTTTTAAGAAGTGTAGAAATACTCAAAGCCAATGGACATACAATAATTTATAAAAATCTTCTTGATTCTAAATTTGATATTGCAACCTATTATATCATCGCAACAGCAGAAGCAAGTACGAATTTAAGCCGTTACGATGGAGTTCGCTACGGAAGAAGAAGTGAGAATTCAGATAAACTCAATGAACTTTATGTTCATTCACGAAGTGAAGGTTTTGGTGAAGAAGTAAAAAGAAGAATATTGCTTGGGACTTTTGTTTTAAGCAGTGGATATTACGATGCTTATTATATTAAAGCCCAAAAAGCAAGAGCTTTGATTACAAGCAAATACGAGGAACTTTTACAAGATTGCGATTTAATTTTTATGCCTGTTACTCCGACAACAGCCTTTGCTTTTGATACAAAAAAAAGTCCTATGCAAAGCTATTTAGAAGATATTTATACAATTTCTGTTAATCTTGCAGGACTTGGGGGCATCAGTGTGCCTGTAGGCAAAGACAAAGAAGGATTAAATATTTCAGCTCAACTTATATGCAGAGCATATGATGAACAAAACTTGCTTAATGGTGCTCTTTCTTTGGAATATGCGATTAAAGATATAATGTAATTGTTTGCCAACAAGATTGTAAGAAGGAGAAAAAATGAAAATCGTCAAAAGGGCTTTAACTTTTGAGGATGTGCTTTTACGACCGGGTTATTCAACCGTTGTGCCAAAAGAAGTACAAATCCATACTAAGCTTAGCAAAAATATAACTTTAAATATACCTTTGATTTCTGCGGCTATGGATACGGTAACAGAACATAGAACTGCAATTATAATGGCAAGACTTGGGGGTATAGGTATTATCCATAAAAATATGGACAAAGCTTCACAAGCAAGAGAGGTACAAAGAGTAAAAAAAAGCGAAAGTGGTGTTATTATTGATCCTATTTTCATTAGCCCAAATGCAACTGTCAAAGAAGCCTTAGAGCTAATGGCTGAATACCGAATTTCTGGAGTTCCTGTTGTTGATAAGCACAGGAAACTTATAGGCATTCTAACAAATCGGGATCTACGTTTTGAAGATAATTTAAATAATACAGTCCAAAAAGTTATGAGTCCATTGCCTCTCATAACTGCTCCTAAAGGTTGCACTTTAGATGATGCGGAAAAAATTTTTAAAACAAATAAAGTCGAAAAACTTCCAATAGTTGATGAAAATGGATATTTAGAAGGTTTAATAACAATCAAAGATTTAAAAAAGCGCAGAGAATATCCAAATGCCAATAAAGACAATTTTGGAAGACTTTGTGTTGGTGCTGCTATTGGAGTAGGACAAATGGACAGGGTTGAAATTTTAATCCAAGCTGGTGTTGATGTACTTGTAATTGATAGTGCGCACGGGCATTCAAAAGGCATTATTGATATGATAAAAGCCATTAAAACAAAGTATCCTAAAGTAGAGCTGATTGCTGGAAATATTGCCACATCAGAAGCTACAAAAGCTTTGTGCGAAGCTGGGGTAGATGCTGTTAAGGTTGGCATAGGTCCGGGGAGTATTTGCACTACTCGCATTGTTTCAGGTGTTGGTGTGCCACAAATCTCAGCCATTGATGAATGTGCCTTAGAAGCAGCAAAATTTAACACGCCTGTCATTGCCGATGGCGGGATTAAATATTCAGGTGATATAGCTAAAGCTTTAGCAGCTGGTGCAAGTTCAGTGATGATAGGATCACTCTTAGCGGGTACAGATGAGAGCCCCGGTGAGCTTTTTACTTATCAAGGCAGACAGTACAAGACTTACCGCGGTATGGGAAGTCTTGGTGCTATGCAAAAAGGAAGTTCGGACAGATATTTTCAAGAAGGTACAGCTAGTGAGAAACTTGTACCAGAAGGCATAGAAGGACGAGTGCCTTATGTTGGGAGTATTAAAAATGTAACACATCAACTTCTAGGTGGTCTTCGTTCGGCTATGGGTTATGTTGGAGCAAAAAATATTTTAGACTTTCAAAGCAAGGCTGAATTTGTTGAAATTACAAGTGCAGGATTAAAAGAAAGTCACGTACACGATGTAATTATCACACACGAAGCACCAAACTATAAGGTAAATAATCAATGAGTTTTGAAAAAAATATACAAAAAGCAAATGAAGCTTTAGAAAAATTAAATGATAATACTTTACCTTTAGCTAAAAGTGTAGAAATTTATAAAATGGGGCTTGAAAGCATTAAAAAAGCGAGAGAGCAGCTTGAAGAAGCAAAATTAAAAGTGGAGAGTCTTGATGAGTAAAATTGCGGCTTTACAATTTCCAACCTTAGCTCTAAGCGAATCAAGACTTGATTATTATCTCAACATCTGCAAAGAAAATGGGGTCTCTTTGGTTGTACTTGGTGAATATGTGCTTAACAGTTTCTTTACAGAACTTCTCCATATGCCAAAAAGTATGATAAAAGAACAAAGCGAAAGTAAAAGGGAGAGCTTGATAAAACTTGCGAAAAAGTATCAACTTGAAATTCTTGCTCCTTTTGTAAATGTCGAAACAAAAGGTTATAAAAAACTTTGTTTAAAAGTTACACCAGAGCAAATCAAAATTTACGAACAACAAATTCTTATGCCTTATAAGCATTGGAATGAAAAAGCTTTTTTTAATAACAGCACCAAAAAACTCAAACTATTTACTTTTAATCACAACCAACTCAAATGTGCTTTGCTTTTTGGTTTCGAAGCACATTTTGATATTTTTTGGAAAATGATACGAGCAAAAAAAATAGATCTTGTCATTATCCCTAGTGCCTCAAGTTTTTCAAGCAAACAAAGATGGGAAGAGCTTTTAAAAACAAGAGCTTTTCTTAATGCAAGCAATATCTTGCGAGTAAATCGCATAGGTTCTTTGAAACAAGATTGGGAATTTTATGGCGATACTTTCTTTATTGATGCTTTTGGTGAAATTCAAGACAGACTTGGCAGTAAAGAAGAAATGCTCATTATCTCACCTAATAAGGCAAATGAAGCAAGAGCTTTGTGGGCTTTTGATACTCTTATAAAAGACTTTGAAAATCGCTGAAGAGGCAAATTGTGAATGAAATTTTAAGGCAAAATCTCAAAAGTTTAAGAAATGAAAATCTTGTTGCAAAAATCCATCTCTTTCTTCAAAACAAATACAATCCAAGATTTCTTATAAATGAACAAGGTAATATTTTTGATACAAAGTCTAATACTTTTATGTACCAAAATCAACTTGATGAACTTGATTATTACACTAATGCCATTTTAGAGAAAACTCCTCGCTATCCTTTCATTTGTCTTTATGGCATAGGAAATGGATTGCTCATAAAAACTTTAGCACAAAGACATTACAAGTATATTTTTGTTTTTGAAAGCGAAATAGAACTATTCATTTTAGCTCTTAGCACAGTGGATTTAAGCAAAGAATTTGACTTAGGAATTCATCTTTTTGATATAAAGAGCTCCGCCATAGAATTAGAACTTAGTCTTTTATTTAACAATTCAAATATTATGGAATGGGCCTATCTTTATGAACTTTTCATACAAAATGACTTTTATAAACACATTTTTTATGATGATATACTTCTTATCGATAGAATGTGTCAAAAAGCTATTAACAATACCTTAAGCAGTAGAGGAGTTTGGTGCCCACAAATTTTAAATGAGGTGTATAAAAATTTTTTAAACAATCTCAAAAATACTATCAATCATATCCCTTTGCAAAGACTTTTAAACGAAAGAAAAGGTGCTTGCGAACACGCTGTTGTCGTTTCTGCCGGACCTTCTTTAAACAAACAGCTCCAACTTTTAAAAGAATATCAAGACAAAGTAGTAATTTTTTGTGTTGATGGGGCTTACCCTATTTTATGTGATTTTGGCATAGAACCTGATTATGTGTTGAATAATGATTTTGATTCCTTGGCGCTGGATTTTTTTTCCCAAACAAGCCCAAAAAGTTTCTTTATTTGTGCCTATTCAAGCAGTCCAAAAATTATTGAATTTTTAGAACAAAAAAAACTTCATTGTTGTGTAGTTTTAAGCGAAGAAGATCCTTCTTGTAAGATGAATTTTTTGAACGATTTTGGTTATCTTGCTATTGGAAACTGTGTTTCTCATTTTGCTTATGATTTTGCTTTAGCATTAGGTTTTAAACATATCTTTATGATAGGACAAGATTTTTCTTTGTCTCAAGAAGGTAAATCACACGCACAAGGTTATACTCTAGGTACACAAGCAGAAACACAGTGCGATACAGAGTATTTCGAAGTAGAAAGCTACGGAGGGGGGGGGGTATACAGTATTAACACATATGACTTGGAATTTTTACAGACTAATGCTTGAGCACCTTATAAGTCTTAATTCAGAAAAAGCTACTTTTTATAATGCCACTGAAGGCGGAGCAAGGATACTTTATAGTAAAGAACTTCCTTTTAAGCAATGCTGTGAATATTTTTTACACACAAAAAAGCCAAATCTTCAAATTCCAAAAACCTTAACAACAAATAAAGCAGAAAAACTTTTTAAAAAAGCTTTACAAAAACTTACAAAAGACTTAGAGCTCTGCGAAGCATTTTTAAATGACGCAAACATTTTATATCAAGCTTTAGAAAATATTCTTCATTCAAACAAAGATTTACCTTTAAATTTCTTACAAAATGTAGAAAAAAACATACAACATTTTAATTATAATATAGCTCAAGACATTTTTTTAAACGATGGAAAATTAAGCTTTGTTTTTGCCAAACGCGGGGAATTGCTTTCAAAACTCTATAAAGCAAGGATAGTCAATGAAAAAGAGCATTTGCTGTATTTTATCTCTATTTATAAAGAGTGGCTTGCTTTTTTTAGTCAAAGCTTAAAAGCAAAATACAATATTTTAAAAGATTATTTGCAATCACAATATAACTTTTAATAATTTTATGCAAAAATCCTAATAAAGACTTATGAAAATCATAGCAACACAAGGACAAACTCATAAACTTTTTAAAAATCATTGTATTATTTTTTAAACAATTAGAATATTTTTAGTCAAGAAAGTATAAAATATTGCATTTTCTACAAGGTCTGTAAATGCAAAAAATTCATTTTATCGGTATAGGCGGCATAGGTATTTCAGCCCTAGCTCGTTTTATGAAAGAAAAAGGTTTTCAAATTAGCGGAAGTGATTTAAAAGAAAGTAAAATTACAAAAGAACTTGAAAGTGAAGGTATAGAAGTCCTTATACCACATTCGCAAAAAAATGTCCAAAACAAAGATTTGATTATATACTCAGCTGCCATCAAAGAGGAAAATCCTGAATTCAAAGAAGCAAAAAGACTTAACATACCTTGTCTCTCACGCAAACAAGCACTGCCTTTAATCTTGAAAGATAAAACAATTTTTGCAGTCGCTGGGGCACACGGTAAAAGTACAACTTCAAGCATACTCGCCTCTTTACTTCCTGATTCTTCTGTCATTATAGGAGCACTTTTAAAAGAATTTGATTCAAATATGATCTATAAAGAAAGTCCAAATCTTATCTTTGAAGCCGATGAAAGCGATAGTTCTTTTTTGAATTCAAATCCACATTTAGCCATAGTTACAAATACAGAAGCTGAACATTTAGAACACTATGACAATAAATTAAGCAAATTGCAAAATGCCTATGATGCTTTTTTAAAACAAGCAACAATTCGTATCGTTAATGCTGAAGACGAATTTTTGCGAAAATATCAAAACGAAGCCATTTGTTTATATCCTGCTAAAGACATTAAAAATTGTACAATGGAGCTTGATAATTTTCAACCGAAAACAACTTTTGAGCTTAAAGATTTAGGAAAATTTAGTGTATTTGGAATGGGGTATCATATAGCCATCGATGCGGCTTTAGCTTTACTGGCTGCAAAAGAATATGAAGATGTAGAAATTCTTAGAATGAGGCTGTCGAATTATCAAGGAATTAAAAAAAGATTTGATATTTTATATGCTGATGAGACTTTAGCTCTCATTGATGACTATGGACATCATCCAAACGAAATAAAAGCTACTCTACAAGCAGCAAAAGAATACGCAAGACTTGTTGGCTACACTAAAATTACAGCTATTTTTGAACCTCATCGTTATACAAGATTAGCTGCAAATTTAGATGAATTTGCAAAGGTTTTTACAATAGTTGATGAACTTGTAATTTTACCTGTCTATGCAGCTGGAGAAAAGAAAATCGAACTTAATTTACAAGCAGCCTTTCCAAACGCTTTATTTATCAAGGACATTCAAAGAGAAGGGAAATTTTTAGTTGCCGATAAAGGACAGCTTTTTAATGAAGGATTGATTATAGGCTTTGGTGCTGGAGATATTTCAAATAAACTACGAGCTAAAAATGCTTAATACATTATTTTCAAAGCTTGATTTAGATGAGTATATAAGTGAATTTCGCAGTCTCTTTTCAAGAGAAAAAGAGGTATTTTTACAAGGTGATAATGCTTTGCATTTTAAATGTATCAACGAGCTAAGCAATAAAGAATTTCCAACACCTCCTTGTGTTTCAAAACTTGAAAATGCTTTAATGCATTTAAGTAAATATGGCATTTTACATCTGAATGAACTTTTTGAATTTGTAAAAATTATACGGTATTTTGCACAACTAAAAAATATATCTTTTGGCACACATCTTAACACTTGGCTTGAAAAAATCAAACTTCCGGATACGCTTTTACAATGGTGTGAAAATTTTAATGACAAAGGAGAACTCAAAGAAGAACTTGATGAAAGACTTTTTCATTGCAATCAATGCTTACACTTAAAAGAAGAAGCTATACACAATGAATTTAATCGTCTTTTACACTCTCACTCTTTAAACACTTTTCTTATAGACACACAAATCCATCTCATTAGTGGCGTAGAAACTTTGCTTGTGCGAGGAGGTTTTCACTTAAAAGCAAGGATTATAGGCAGAAGTGGTGGAGGTGGTTTTTATATCATTCCCTCAAGCATTGAGAAACTTCAAAATGAAAAGGAAGAAATCTCTAAACAAAAAGAAGAAATTTACTACGAATATGCAGTAGTTTTTTCAGCTTTACTACGAAAAAATCTTCGCTTTTTGAATTTTCTTAACAAAGCCTTTGATACATTTGACCATTACAGCGCAAGAGTTCTGTTGGCAAGAAAGCATAATTATGAATTTATAAAATGCGATAGCTCAAATCAAATCATACTCAAAGATTTTGCTCATCCATCTTTAAAAAAACCAAAAAGTATTAGCGTCAATTTCCATAAGCAACTTTTACTCATCACTGGAGTAAATGCCGGAGGTAAATCTATGCTACTTAAAAGCATACTTGCAGCTGCTCTTTTAGCAAAATATCTTTTACCGATGAAGATTAAAGCATATGAAAGCACAATAGGTTCTTTTAAGGAATTTGATATTGTTATCGAAGATCCACAAAATTCAAAAAATGACATTTCAAGTTTTGCAGGCAGAATGCTCCATTTCTCACAACTACTTACAAAAAAGAATTTGCTTTTGGGTATTGATGAAATAGAACTTGGAACAGATTTTGAAGAAAGTGCGTCGCTTTATAGCGTCTTACTTGAAAAACTTTTAGAGAATGGACAAAAAATTATTATCACAACACATCATAAAAGACTTGCAATGCTGTTAGCAAAAAATGAACAAGTTGAACTTCTTGCTGCTTTATATGATGAAGAAGCTGCAAAGGCAAGATATGAGTTTTTACAGGGAAGTATAGGCAAATCTTATGCTTTTGAAACAGCTCTAAGATATGGTATCACTCAAAATCTCATCATCAAAGCAAAACAAATGTATGGGGAAGATAAAAGCAACTTAGAACAACTCGTAAGTAAAAGCGTTATGCTTGAATTTCAACTTCAAGAACAACTTAAAAAAGTAAAACAGAAAGAAGAAAAAGTTGATACACTCTTACAGACTTTAAAAGAACAGAAAGAAGAAAATGAAGAAAAAACAAAGGCTTTGCTTTCAAAACTGCAAAGAGAATTTCACCTAGCCATAGAAGAAGCAAAAAAAACCATCATTTTACACGATACAAAACAAAAACAAAGAAGTCTCAACAAAGCAAATGAATTGAAAAAAAACATACTCATTCCAAATACAACACACAATGATGAAACATTTCAAATCAACGACTTTGTCAAATATGGAAAAATCAAAGGGCAAATTATAGCTTTGGCAAAAAACGATGCCATAGTGCAAAGTGATGATTTAAAAATGAGAGTGCCTATAAAACTTTTAAAAAAAAGCTCACATCAAAAAACTACGATTTCTAAAACACATTTTCACATCGACAAACCTTCAAAAGCAAATCTTAGTCTTGATTTACACGGCTTAAGAAGTGATGAAGCACTCCTTAAACTTGATAAATTCATTTCAGATTCCTTAATATCTGGATTTGATGAAATTATAGTCTTTCACGGCATAGGTACAGGCAAGCTTGCTTTTGCTGTACGTGAATTTTTACAAGAACATAAAAGTGTTAAAAGTTTTAGCGATGCACCGATGAATCAAGGTGGTTTTGGTGCAAAAATCATACGACTATAAATATATAGGAGTTGTCTTATGCTTGAATCATTTGTAAATGGCGTTATTTTAGGGATCGGCGTTTCTGTGCCTTTTGGACCTGTGAATATGCTCATCATAAATTCTGCTCTACATTCTTTTAAAAACGCTTTTTGCATAGGCTTTGGGGCATTAATCGCTGATATTATCTATCTTGGTCTTGTAAATTTTGGTATTTTACAATTTATGAATACAGAATTTTTACAATTACTAGGTATTTTTGGTTTTTGTTTTTTAAGTTATCTTGCCTTTTTAAATGTAAAAAATAAACCTCAAAAACTTAAGCTAAATACAACACAGATTCAAGAAAAACCTTTAAAAAATTGTATGAAAGGAATCTTTTTAAATCTTACAAATCCTTATGTTATAGGTTTTTGGATTAGTGTAGCTACCTTAAGTACTTCACATTTATACCCTTTCTTGCTAAATCTTGGATTAATCTGTTTTATTTTTCTATGGATTTTTTCTTTATCGTTTTTTGTGGGGAAATTCAGCCACTTTTTCAGTGCAAAAGTGATATACTTGATTAACATATTTTCAGCACTTATCATAGAGTATTTTGCCTTAAGTTTGCTGTATAAAACTTTTTTAGGATAAAGAATGAATGCAAAGGAACTTTTTTTTCAACTTTTACAATTTAAATCAATTACACCAAGTGATGATGGAGCTTTGAATTACATAGCTTTAGAGCTTAATGATTTTGAGGCTTTTTTTATTGAAAAAGAAGGAGTAAAAAACCTTATCTTAACAAAAATTTTTAGGCAAACAGGTGAGCATTTAGCCTTTGGAGGGCATATTGATGTTGTATCTCCCGGTGAAGGTTGGCAAAGTGATCCTTTTAAACCTATAGAAGAAAATGGCTTCATAATCGCTCGTGGTGCTGCTGATATGAAAAGTGGAGTAGCTGCTTTTTTATGGGCTGCAAAGAATTCTCAATTTAAAGGCTCAAGATTAAGCATCATCATCACAAGCGATGAAGAAGGACAAGCACTTTACGGCACAAAAGAAGCCTTGTATTGGCTTAAAGAAAATCAAATGCTGCCCGATTATGCTCTCATAGCTGAACCAAGTTGTGCAAAAAAATTAGGAGATACCATCAAAATAGGTCGCAGAGGCTCTATCAATGGCAAACTTATCATTTACGGCAAACAAGGGCACGTAGCTTATCCTGAAAAATGTATTAATCCCATTCACGAATTTGCTCCTATACTCAAACTTCTAGCCGGTTTTGATCTTGATCCGGGAAGTGCTGAATTTTCACCTTCAAAAATAGTCATAACCGATATTCAAAGCGGTATAGGAGTAAGTAATGTAACCCCAAACCAACTCACACTTCTTTTTAATGTACGCAATTCCCCAGATACAAACACAGAAGAAATACGAAACTATATAGAAAAGATTTGTTATGGACTCAACTATGAACTTACTCTAAATGAAGCTTCAAAACCTTTTCTCACTAATACAAACACTAAAATAGTGCAAAAACTCAATGAAAGTGTGCAGAAATTTACAAAAATTATACCTGAACTCAATACAAAAGGCGGTACTAGTGATGCAAGATTCTTCGCTGAATTTGGAATTCAAGTAGCCGAATTTGGGGTGTGTAATGAAAGCATACACGCGGCCAATGAAAAAGTAAACTTACAAGATTTTGATACTCTCTGTCTCATTTTTAAAGACCTGATAGAAAATTTTTAACGAAAGAAAATCACAATAAAGTATAAAATAAAATGATACATTATTTCAAACACAATTTCAAGTTTTCACGGCTGCTAAAAAAGGGGTACATTCAACCAAGTTTGCAAACAGATATTTGTTTGAAAAATTTTCAACAGATTGCTTTTAAAGTTATATCACACTTCTCAAATAATAAAAAGAGACTTTATGCAAAAATCATACAAGTCAACTCATCTTGGAAAAGCAAAAGAGTATATCTTATCAAGCAAAATGAAACAATTAAAAGGTATTAATAAAGAATTTTGGAATCTATAATTGTGGATAAAGGTATCAAAAATAGCTAAAAACTTTCAGGTGAAAAGTTACAACCTTTTAAAATGTAAAAAGTAAAAAACCTTAAAACTTTGGAAAAGTCTTAAAAATTTTCTAAAGCAAATTGTATATCTTTTTCTATTACACTGCCGTGAGTTTGTTTTTCAAAAAGTTTAAATCCGACCTCGCAAGAGCTTTCTTTGGCTATTCTTTCAGCAAGTTCTTTTGGTGTAATCTTACTGATTTTCATTCTATTTACAAGAAAATTATTTTGTTCCAATTCCCCTTGCGTTATGAAAACCTTAGGACAACTCTTTAGTGCAAAATTACTGGGCAAAAAAGAACCCTGTCCCCACCATAAAGATGGCGAATTGATAAAAAAATGCGTTAAATCAGTATTTTTATCAAGAGCAAAAAGAGTAAATAATCCACCAAAAGAATGTCCAAAAAGTCCTTTAAAATCTTTGTTTATAGGATATTGTTTTTCAATAAAAGGCAAAAGAATGTCTTGAAAAAAAGCTAAAAATTCTTCACTATTACCTCCATCTTTAAATTCCTCTCCTAAGACTTTTGGAGTATAATCTTTTCTACGTTCTTTCATATGAAAAGCTGCATCACCTTTATAACCTAGTGCCACTATAAGAAGAGGATATTTTGGTTTGGTTTTGAAAGCATTTAAAAAACGCGAAAAGAAAGCATTTCCATCAAGTGTATAAAGCACTTTATAATTTTTCGCCTTGCTTTTACTTTTAGCTATAAAAATACGATAAACATTGTCTTTATAAGCAAAATCTATAGGTTGGATAATTTCAAAAAAATTTTTAGCTTTTAAAGAGATTGGAATAATATCCTGAGAAGGTTTTGCATAAAGATACACTACTGCAATTATTAAAAAAAAGATTTTTCTCATACTTTCTCCAAATTTTTTATACAAATTATAGCTTTTTTAATTGTGCATATTTGCCAAAAACTTGTAAAATTAGCTTCAAAAAGGTAAAACAAATGATTATTAATGGAGAAAAAATAGAACTTAAAGAACTTTCATTCGTAGAATTTATAGCACAAAAGGGTTTAAAAAGTGAGTTAATCGCTTTAGAACTTAATGGCAGAATCATTCCTCGAATCGAATTTGAAAATACCATCTTTAAAGAAAATGATACAGCAGAGATAGTCAGTTTTGTAGGAGGTGGATGATGAAAATTAAATTCAATGGAAAAGAGTGCGAAACTGCTTGCAAAACGAGTGAGGAATTTTTCAAAGAAAAAAGTCAAAATGAAAATGATGTGTGGATTATAAATGGTTTTGCAACAAAAGAAAAACAAGAACTTAAAGACAATGATGAGCTCTTTTGCATTCCACGTTTTACTTTACCGCCAAAAGATGCACTTGATGCGATGATGAGAGCAAGGCACACTCCAAAACTTCACGACAAACTTAAAAAAGCGTGTGTAGCTGTATGTGGATTAGGTGGATTGGGCTCTCATATCGCCATCAATCTCGCACGAAGTGGTATTGGCTTTTTAAAACTCATTGATTTTGACGTGATTGAACCAAGCAATCTCAACCGTCAAGCCTATACGATTGATGATTTAGGAAAATTTAAAACAGAAGCATTACAAGAACATATTAACAAAATTAATCCTTTTATCACAACACAAATCTACACTTTACAAATCACCGCTGAAAATATAAAAGAGCTTTTTATTGATTGTGATATAGTATGTGAAGCTTTTGATAGCGACAAAGCAAAAGCAATGTTAGCACAAAATTTCCATAGATATTTCGAACACACAATACTTATCTGCGCATCAGGTTTAGCTGGATATGGGGACTCAAATTCTATACAAACAAGAAAAATTGCAAAGAATTTTTATGTGTGTGGAGATTTAACAAGCGCAGCCAAAATAGGCAATGGACTAATGTCCCCACGTGTAAATATCTGCGCAGGACATCAAGCAAATTTAGTACTTGAACTCTTAGCACAAGAATAAAAGAACAATTTTTTTTCGATTTAAGTTTTTTAAAGTTCTTAATTCTAAATTTGATCAATTTTCATTTCTTATATTTGATGCATATTATAATTTTTGCGTCAAATTGATTTTCTCCAACAAAGTAAAATGATTCTTGTGTCAGCTAAAAAAATCAACTCTTTTCCAATGAAAAAGCACCATAATAACAGCTAAGAAAATTTCAAAAGTATATAAGATATAATAGATAAAAAATTCATAATGGAAACATAATGCACACAGATTGCTTAAAAATAGGAAAATTTCAATTCAATTCAAGATTTATACTTGGCTCTGGAAAATATTCTTTAGAACTTATAGAATCGGTAGTGAAAAAAGCGAACACTGAAATTATCACTTTAGCTTTGCGTAGAGTAAATGCTGGTGGTATTGAAAACATACTTGATTTTATTCCTAAAAATATCACTCTCTTGCCAAACACATCAGGAGCAAGAAATGCTACCGAAGCTTTACGTATAGCACGGCTTGCAAGAGAACTTTGTGGAAGTGAATTGATTAAAATTGAAGTAATAGCAGAGAGTAAATATTTATTGCCCGATAATTACGAAACAATAAAAGCTGTTGAACTTTTGGCAAAAGATGGTTTTACGCCTCTACCTTATATGCACGCTGACTTGTATGCTGCAAGAGCAATGAGAGATGCTGGGGCTGGGGCTATTATGCCACTTGCTGCACCAATTGGTTCAAACAAAGGCTTGTGTGCAAAAGAATTTATACAAATTCTTTTAAATGAAATTGATTTGCCTATTATTGTTGATGCTGGTATTGGTACTCCTGCTCAAGCTTGCGAAGCAATGCAAATGGGAGTAAGTGCAATTATGGCAAATACAGCTCTTGCAGAAGCATCAAATATTGCTCAAATGGCAAAAGCTTTTGCTTTAGCAATACAAGCTGGAAGACTTGCTCACTTAGCAAAGCTTGCTAAGGTAAGCTCTCCAAAAGCAAGCTCTCCTCTTACCGGTTTCTTAAGAGATTAAAAATGAAATTTCAAGATATTGTATCAAGCTCGGATTATAAACTAAATGTATTTAGCCAAGATTCTATCGAGAGCTTAGAATCTAAAATTATCACCAAAGAAATGAAAAATGGAACTTTAGCCTACTATACCACTTGCCTTATCCGTAATAAAGAAATCAAACTAACACCCGAAGAGGTAGTCCGCCAACTCTATCTTGATAAACTTATCAATGAATATGGCTACGATAAGAAATGTATAGAGGCTGAAATAGGCTTACAAAAAGGTAGAGACAAATTCAAACCGAAAAAGCAAAGAGGTGCAAAAGACGATGGCAAGGAAAGGGTAGATATACTTGTATATCAAGATGAAGCCCCCTATATTGTTATTGAAGTGAAAAAGCCCAAAGAAAAAGAGGGTAAAAAGCAATTAGAATCTTATCTACGCTACCTTAATGCCCCGCTAGGCGTTTTATGCAATGGAGATAGCATAGAAGAGTTTTATCATAATAAAGAAGATGAGAAATACAAGACTACAAGGCTAGAAAAACTAAGTGCTATCCCAAAATCTCATCAAACCCTGCAAGAATTATTAGAGAGCAAATATACGCTTAAAGATTTATATATTAACGATGAATTACAAAACAAGAATCTTAAAAAGATTATCAAAGACTTTGAAGATGTGATTTTGGCAAATTCTGGCGTTGATAGCTTTGAGGAGATTTTCAAACTCATATTTACGAAGCTTTTTGATGAGGCGCAATCTGTTGAGGATAATGATGAAATTTTTTATTATTGCAAAAATCAACATTTTGAAAATTATACCTCTATGATAGAATATTTAAAGAATTTAGATGATAAAGATTTTAGAATTTTAGAGTTTAGAAACTCTGGTGATGATGAGAGTTTTAGAAAACGCATTAATGCACTTTTTAGCGCAGCTAAACAAAAATGGCAAGGCATTTTTGATAATGATTCTAGCTTCAATCTTACAACAGAAGAGTTAAGAATCAGCGTTTCTTATTTGCAAGATATTAAGCTTTTTAATTCTAATTTAGATGTCATTGATGATGCGTTTGAATATCTCGTAACAAAAGAACAAAAGGGTAATAAAGGGCAGTATTTTACGCCGCGATATGTGATTGATATGTGTGTAAAAATGCTTAATCCCAAAAAAGAAGAAACAATGATAGATACCGCAAGTGGGAGCTGCGGATTCCCTATGCATTGTATTTTATATGTTTGGAATAAGCTTAATTCTACTTCTAGCTATCTTATTACTAACCAAAAACGCACAAAAGCACAAAAAGAATATGTCAAAAATGTTTTTGCCATAGATTTTGATAAAAAAAGCGTTCGTATTGGTAGGCTTTTAAACAAAATCGCAGGCGATGGCGAAACAAATGTTTTGTTGCTTAATTCCCTGCATTTTACGCAATGGAAAAATGATGTAAAAGTAGGAAAATGGGAGGAATTTATAGCAAAGGATTTCAAAATTTTGAGGCACTTTGTGCAGATACAAATATTATTGATGATGAAAAGTATTCTAAGGATTATCAAAACTTTAATTTTGATATAGTTATGGCAAATCCGCCTTTTGCAGGAGATATTACAAGCGAAAATTTATATAAAAATTACAAGTTGGGCAAAAACAAAGTTTCAAGGGATATTTTGTTTATTGAACGCAATTTAGATATGCTGCGTCCGGGTGGACGAATGGCTATCGTGCTTCCACAAGGCAGATTCAATAATTCAAGTGATAAATATATAAGAGAATTTATTGCAGACAAGGCGAGAATCTTAGCCGTTGTAGGGCTGCATCAAAATGTCTTTAAGCCTCATACAGGCACAAAAACAAGCGTTTTATTTTTGCAAAAATGGGGCGGGATTGATGAAAGCGGCAAAGAGCTTTGCCCAAAATACGAGGATTATAATATTTTCTTTGCGACCCAAAGTGTGCCTAGCAAGGATAATTCAGGTGAGAAAATTTATGTTAAAAATACAGATTTAAGCTATAAACTTGATTTGCACGGGCATAAAATCATAGAACACGACCTCTACAATCACGATGGATTGACACAAGATGGAATCGCAGAAGCCTTTATAGAATTTGCAAAAAATGAAAATTTGAGTTTTTGGAGGGAGGAGTAAGCAGAAATGGTGGAATATAAAATATTTTGTGATGAAAGCAATCATTTAGAATATAAAGACAATCCTACACTAAGGTCAAAAATTATGGTTTTAGGTGCTATAAGCGTGCTTTCAAAAGATATAGAACACATTAATAGGCACATTAAATATTTAAAATACAAATATAATCATAAAAAAGAACTAAAATGGACAAAACTTATTGCTTTGCAACAAAAATTTTATGATGAAATCATAGAGTTTTTCTTTAATGAAGAAGCCCTCAAATTTCAAGCCCTTTTAATGCCTGATAAAAGAAATCTAAAGCACGATATTTACAATCAAGGGAATGCCGATGTTTTCTATTACAAAATGTATTATTATATTTTTAGAAATCTTTTAGAAAATGAAATTAATCAAAATATCAACACTAATGTTAAAATATACCTAGATTACAAAGATACGCGTTGTGGCGATAGAATAAAAGAATTGCTTAATGTGTTACACAATAAATTTAAAGAAGCCATTAACTTTCAATGTTTTACCGCTCAATCTCACGAAGCAAACTTAATCCAATTTGTAGATATTTTTATAGGAGCTATTGCCTATAAAGCAAGAGATGATATAGAACACAAAAGTGAGATAAAAAACCATATAGTGCAAAAAATAGAATCTCTATCCGACACAAAGCTTGAGTTAAGCACTCCACCTTGGGAAAGCAAATTTAATATATTTAGAATAGAGCTTGAAAAAGGCAGATAAATTTAATGTATTCTATTGTAGATTTTAGTTCTTGTTTGTGCGAAAATGACAAAATCAATTTAGCCTATGAGTATTTTAAAAAAGATTTCATTTCAACACCTCTTTATTTGGCAGATTGTATTTATATTAATCCACAATCTCATAGAAAACTAAAAGGCAAAGAAAAAATTTTTTGGCACATCACAACAAGAGAAAATACGATTAGTAAAAAAAGAGAATTTGATATACAAAGAGCCTGTAGGATATGTTGGATTAAACAAATTATTCTTAATTATTCTTGCCAAGAAATAAAATTATTCTATCATAGAGAGGGAAGAGTGATTAGGCTTTATTTATGGCTCTATGGCTTTGATTTTGTAGTTATTTTACAAAAACTAGGGAAAACAGATTCATTTTTGGTAACAAGTTTTTATATTGATAAGGGTTATAATAAAAAGATTTATCAAAGTCGTTACGAGGACTACATAAATAAAAAAGATTCTAAACTTAAGGGTTGTGAGTGGTTTTGATAAATGATGTTTGGAGGAGCATTGTGGCAGCTCCAAAAGTTATACAACTTCGCCATCTCTTTCTGCCAACGGCAGTTAAGCAAATCGATTATACAAAATTTTTGCTAAATAGCAACTAAGGCAATAAAATGAATCAATCTTTGCAAGAAAAATATCCACATCTTGAAGTGAGTGTGCTAAAGCTTAGCGAAGTGCAAAAGGATAATGAGAGTAAGCGAATTGATTCTGAATATTTCAAAAAGGAGTATTTGGAGAATGAGGAAAAAATTAGAGGACAAAAAATAATTTTAGATTTTATAGATACCAAAATTAAGAATATCAAAAGCTTTAATCTAAACAAAAACTTTAATTATTTACAGATTAGTGATATTGATTTGAATAATGGGCTTACATATTCGGCAATAGAGGTTGATTTTACAGATATTCCAGATAGAGCTACTTATGTTTTACAAAAAAATGATATTTGTGTTTCAAGTGTGCGACCTAACCGAAATGCTGTTGCATTGATTAAGAATCCTAAAAGACTTATAGGAACAAGCGGTTTTTGTGTTTTAAGATTGAAAGAAAAAGTTATTTTGCCCGAATTTTTATATGTCTTCTGTAAAACAGAGTTTTTTATTACTAAAATGATGCGGGCAAATACTGCTTCTTTATATCCTGCTGTTTTAGACTCTGATATTCATAAATGTAAAATCCCCCTACTTCCTATGTCTTTTCAGCTAGAAATTGAAAAAATGGTAAAAGATTCTCATCTTGCCCTAGAGCAAAGCAAAACTCTTTATAAAGAAGCGGAATCTTTACTCTATACTGAGCTAGGACTAAATCCACAAAATCCGCTACAAAGCATTTTAGAATCTAAGCAAAGTGAAAGCATAAACTTTCGCATTGCCACTCTTAAAGAATCTTTCTTAAAAACAGGTAGATTAGATTCTGAATATTATCAAGTGAAGTATGAGGAGATAGAATCTTTTATCAAATCCTATCAAGGAGGCTTTGGCAAATTAGAGATTATGGAGATTAAAGATGCTAATTTCAAGCCAAAAGCAAAAGAAAAGTATCGCTATATTGAACTTGCAAATATTGGGGCAAATGGCAGTATTTCTATGCCAATAGAGGAATTAGGAGAGGATTTGCCAACTCGTGCTAGAAGGCTTGTCAAAGAAGGGGATTTGATTATCTCTAGTGTTGAGGGAAGTTTATCTAGTTGTGCTTTGATTACAAAAGAGTTTCATTATTGCATTGTCTCAACAGGATTTTATGTTTTAAAATCGCACTCTATCAATAGTGAAACTTTACTTGTGCTTTTTAAAAGTGCAGTATTTCAAGACTATTTGAAAAAATTTCCAAGCGGGACGATATTGAGTGCTATTTCTAAAGAGGAATTGCAAAATATCCTTATTCCAAAAATCAATGCTGATACTCAAGATTCTATCGCCTCCTGTGTCCAAAAAAGTTTTGATTTAAGAAAACAAGCAAAGGTGCTCTTAAACGAAGCTAAAGAAAAAGTAGAACAAGCCATTATCGGGGGGGGGTAAATAGTGCCTCTTTTGTGGCTCTTAAACTCCAAATCTTTAGAATCTACTTCCCGCAAATCAAAGCCAAACTTAAAGAGGCAAAAACACATTATCGTTTAGGAGAATGGTTGCTAATAGAGGAAGTTTTGTTTAGCCAAAATGCAACGACAGGCACAACAATAAACTTTCGCATTGCCACATTAAAGCAAAGTTTAGGCACAAGCGGACGCCTTGATAGTGAATACTATCAAAGTAAATATGAGAAAAACGAAGCCGTGATAAAGTCTAAACCTTATATGAGGTTAAAGGATATAGTAGAGATTAAAAAATCCATAGAACCGGGCAGTGAGGCGTATAGAGAAAGTGGAATCCCCTTTATAAGAGTAGCTAACCTTAGCCCATTTGGATTAAGTTCAAGCGAGGTTTATTTGGATTCTAAAGACTTTAGAGTGGGCGAATTAGAATTGCTCTATCCTAAAGCAGACACGATTTTACTTAGTAAAGACGGAAGTATCGGCATTGCATATTATGTAGAAAAAGATTTAGAATGTGTTACAAGCGGGGCGATTTTGCATTTAACAATCAAAAAAGAAGTGCGAGAAAAAGGATTGATTGCACCTCAATATTTAAGTTTAGTCTTAAATGCGCTCACAACTAAGCTTCAGGCTCAAAGAGACAGCGGTGGCTCTATTATCGCACATTGGAAAATAAGTGAGATTGAAAACCTCCTAATCCCTCTGCTTGATGTCAAGTTTCAACAACTCATAGAATCCAAACTCACGCATTGCCTCAAACTTCGAGCAAAAGCTAAGGAATTGCTTGAAAGTGCTAAAGTCAAAGTAGAAAGTATAATTTGCAACACTCAATAAATTTTGGAAAAAACTTTTAATATTGTCTTAATGTATTTTGCCTTAGAATTAAACAAAAATGGACAAGGAAAATGTATGCAAGAGTATTTAGCTCATATGCAATTTTTAGAGAGTGATATAATGCAAAAAGTTTTCAAGGAGCTTGAAAACTTTGATGATAATGAATTTGACGAACAAGCAGTTTTCGATGCTCTCAATGCCACTCATTTAAATTTTTACCATTTAAAAACCTTACTCTCAAGTGCAGCAGAAAAATTTATAGAAGAACTTGCTTTTCGCGCTTCGAAAATAAAATTAAAATACTTTGGAAATAATATTAATCTATTTACTCCCTTATATCTTTCAAATTTTTGTAACAGCAAATGCGTCTATTGTGGCTTTCAAAAAGGCAATAAAATAGCAAGAGCGAAATTAGATGAAAATGAAATTCATACAGAAATGCGCGCGATTGCACAAACAGGTTTACAAGAAATTTTAATGCTCACAGGAGAAGGAAGGGAATTTGCAAGCGTGGAATATATCAGTAAAGCTTGCCAAATAGCTAGAGAGTATTTCAATGTTATTGGGGTTGAAGTCTATCCTATGAATGAGGATGAATACAAACTTCTACATCAAAATGGCTGTGATTATGTAACTATTTTTCAAGAAACTTACAATAACTCAAAATATGCCAAAATTCACCTTAGTGGAGAAAAAAGTCATTTTGCTTACCGTTTTAACGGGCAAGAAAGGGCTTTAAGAGCTGGAATGCGAGGGGTTGGTTTTGGAGCACTTTTAGGCATTGATGATTTTAGAAAAGACGCCTTAGCTACAGCACTGCACGCCTTCTTTTTACAACAAAAATACCCTTATGCTGAAATTGCCCTGTCTGTACCACGTCTAAGACCTATACTCAACAATACTACAATACACCCACGAGATGTAAATGAAAAAAGACTCTTGCAAGTGCTTTGTGCATATCGTTTATTTTTACCTTATGCAAGTATCACTATCTCAAGTCGTGAAAGAATGGGTTTTAGAGATGAAGCTATTAAACTTGGAGCTAATAAAATGAGTGCTGGAGTGAGTGTTGGCATAGGAGAACATCAAGGTGATAAAAAAGGCGATGGGCAATTTGAAATTTCAGATAACAGAACTGTGAATGAAATTTTACTTATGCTTGAAAATTCTAATCTACAAGCCGTAATGAGTGATAGTGTTTATGTGGGCTAAAAAAATCATAGCCATAAGCGATAGAAAAAATGTTCAAGGCGATTTTTTACAACAGGTTGAAAATCTGACAAAATATGGTATCGATGCTTTAGTACTTAGAGAAAAAGATTTGAGCGCTTGTGAATATCACGATCTTGCAAAGGAGATTTTACAAATTTGTCGAAAAAATAATACAACTTGTATTCTACATTCTTTTCATAGAGAATGTTTAAAATTAGGACATCGCTATTTTCACGCACCGCTACCATTGCTTTGCGAAGAGCCAAAATTGGCACAATATTTTCACCTTGTAGGCACTTCTATACATAGCGAGGAAGAATTTGTTGAAGCTATAAAATATAATGTACAATATGCTTTTATAGGACATATTTTTCAAAGCACTTGCAAGAGTACACTCAAGCCAAAAGGACTCGATTTTCTTAACTCTATATTGCAAAAAAGTACAATCCCCCTCTATGCCATAGGCGGAATAAAGCTTGAAAATATTTCTGAACTCAAAAACAAAGATATAGCTGGAATTTGTATGAGAGAAGCTTTAATGAAAGAAAAAAAAGTACAAGAATATCTCAAATTATGCCGACAAAATCTTAATGAGTAAGCAGGTTTAAAAAATCAAAAGAATAAACATCGGCAAATCTATTGAGAAAGGTACTTATGTCAGCTATTCAAAAGAAAATTTTTTGGATTAATTTTTTTATAGTTTTTTTCCTCGCTTTAAATCTTAGAGCACCGATTACAGCCATAGGACCTATGATAGAAAATATCCAAAATGCCTATAATTTAAATTCTACTTTCGCAGGACTTCTTACAACTTTACCTTTAATAGCTTTTGGAAGTATTTCATTTTTTGTGGGTTTTTTCAATGCTACAAAAGCCTTACTCTTTGCAATTTTGCTGATTATCGCTGGTGAAGTATTACGTTCTTATAGTGGTATCGTTGGACTTTTTTTTGGTATGCTCATATTGGGATGTGGCATAGCCATAGCTAATGTTTTATTGCCTAGTTTTATAAAACACAGCTTTCCTAAAAAAACAGCTTTTATGATGGGAATATATAGTCTTTGCTTGAATATTTCTTCTGTACTAGGAATTGCTCTTGCCCTTCCCTTACTTGAAATTTTAGCCTTGAATGAAGCTATGATATTTTGGATTCTTTTTGCTTTAGCAGCTTTATTTGTGTATTTACCTCAAATTAAAAATGGTAGGATAAAAAGACATCAAAAAAACAAAAAAACAGCATCTTTTCTCATTACTCAAGCTACAACTTGGAAAATCACACTTTTTATAGGTTTGCAAAGTTTTATAGCCTATGCTTTGTTTTCTTGGTATGTACAATTTATCGTAGAAAAAGGTTTTACAAAAGAGAGTGCAGCACATATAGTACTTGTCTCTCAACTTTGTGCTGTACCTGTCTCGCTTTTAGCCCCTTTACTTTTAGATACAATTCGTAAAGAACTGCATACTTTTTATATAGGGGCTTTATGTGTGATGTATATCATTGGTTTTTATATACTCTACACTTGTAACAGCTATACAATGCTTTTACTTGGCGCTTTAGTACTTGGCTGCCCTTGGGGAGGTGTTTTTGGGATAGCATTGCTTTTCATCGCTCAAAAAAGTGCTAATGTTAAAATCGCAGCAAAACTTTCTGCCTTTTCTCAAGGATTTGGATATTTAATCGCTGCTTTAGCCCCTTTATTAATAGGCTTTTTACACGATACATATAAAAATTTCAAAAGTATTCTTTTGCTCCTACTTGTCGTAGCGATTCTAGTGAATATTTTTGCTTATTTAGCCTACAAAAGTACAACTATTGAGTAAATTTTAAGAATAATTAAATTGAAAACTTTCACCACTCCCATATTCTAAAGAATATTCGTTGCCATTTTGATTTTGAGTACTAATGCATAGTGTAGTGTTTTGATAGTATGGCATCTGGCTTTTATGAATATAAAAGCCAAAAAGTTCGTTCTTTTCCAAACATATATCACTACTTCCTAATTTAAAATCTGCTTTTGCATAGCACAAAGGTACAGAACCTTCACAACAACCAAAACTTTGATAAAAAAGGAGTTCGCCATATTCATTTTGTAGTTTTTTGATTAACTTTATTGCTTTTTGTGTTGCAATTACACGCTTAACCATTATTTACCTTTATTCATTTTAATGTATTGAGAAGTATCCCTTTATGACAAGGGATTAATTTTAAAGTGTTTTGACTTTATCAAGTAACATTTGATAGTTTGGCTCATTCGCAAGATCTTCGCATATTTCTTGATAAATTAACTTACCTTCTTTATCAATAATAAGAACAGCGCGAGTTAGCATTCCCTTAAGTAAGGAATTTGTAAGTATTAAACCGTATTTTTCTCCAAAAGTTTTGTCTATGAAGTCACTAACTAAGATAATGTTTCCCGCATTAGTGTTTGAATAAAATCTTTCCATTGCAAAGGGTATATCAACACTTACAATGTAAACTATGCAATCTTTGAGTTTTGCCGCTTCTTCATCAAATCTTTTTGCTTGTAGAGAGCATACTGTTCCATCAATGCTTGGAATAACACTAATAATTTGTATCTTATCTTGCTTGCCTCCAACTTTAATTTCGCTGAAATCTCTACCGACAAGTTTTACTTCAGGAGCATTATCTCCTATTTTAAGAGGTTTTCCTTTTAGCAATACTTCCTCTCCTTGAAATTTGATAGCCATTTGTTATCCTTTGTGTTATTGAAATTTATTAATTGGCTCTTTAGGTGAGAACCTAAAGAGTGTTACTCCATATCTAAAACCATTCTACCTTCAATTTGACCTTTTTTCATTTTATCAAATACCTCATTGATTTGTTCGAGTTTTACTGCGGTAGTATGGGCTTTGACTCTTCCTGTTTGTGCAAATTCTATAGCTTTTTGTAAATCAAGTCTTGTACCAACTATAGAACCTCTGACAGTAATTCCATTTAAAATCATATTAAATATACTAACAGGGAATTCTCCTGGAGGAAGACCATTCATAGCCACAGTTCCACCTCTTCTTGCAATAGCAACGGCTTGTTCAAAAGCCTTTGGAGATACCGCAGTAACTAAAACCCCGTGAGTTCCGCCACTTGTTGCATTGCGTATTTTCTCTACAACATTTTCAGTTTTTGCATTGGCTACAACTTCAGCCCCATATTCTTTTGCTAACTCAAGTTTATCATCAGCAACATCAACAGCAGCTATTCTAAATCCCATAGCCTTAGCATATTGGACAGCAAGATGACCCAATCCACCGATTCCAGAGATGGTTACCCACTCGCCGGGTCGTGCTTCAGTCATTCTTAAACCTTTATACACAGTAACACCAGCACAAAGAATAGGAGCGATATTGACTAAGTCTTGGTGGCTTAAATTTTTATCAAAAATTCCTACATAATCTGCATCTGCTACTGCATATTGTGCAAAACCACCATTTACAGAATATCCTCCATTTTGTTGACTTTCACAAAGTGTTTCCCAACCTGCAAAGCAATGCTCACAATGTCCGCAAGCACTATAAAGCCAAGGAATTCCAACGATATCACCGACATTTAGGTGTGTTACACCTTCGCCTAACTCTACGATTTTTCCAACACCTTCGTGTCCGGGGATTAAATTCGTTTTTGGTTTGACAGGCCAATCTCCTTCTATGGCGTGTAAGTCAGTATGGCACACTCCGCACGCTTCGATTTTAACAAGAATTTGACCTTTTGAAGGACGCGGTACTGCAACTTCTTCTATACTTAATGTTTTTGAACCTTCTTTGCACACTGCTGCTTTCATAGTATTTGGTATTGACATAATATATCCTTTCAAAAAAAATTTTTACATTAAAAAAAGCCAAGTTTATTAATACAATAACTTACTAAAACATTTTTAGTTTGTTGATAATGCTCCAACATCATTTTATGAGTTTCTCTTCCAATCCCTGATTGTTTATAACCTCCAAATGCTGCGTGAGCCGGATAAAGATGGTAGCAATTTGTCCAAACTCTTCCAGCTTGTATATTTCTACCAAAACGATACGCTCTGTTAATATCTCTTGTCCAAATTCCACTTCCTAAACCATAAATAGTATCATTGGCTATCTCCAAAGCTTCCTTATCATCTTTAAAAGTGGTAACAGCAAGAACAGGACCGAAAATTTCCTCTTGGAAAATTTTCATTTTATTGTGCCCTTTAAAAATAGTTGGTTTTATATAGCAACCACCAGCTAATTCTCCATCAAGTTTATTTCTTTCACCTCCTATAAGACATTGTGCCCCTTCTTTTTTTCCAGATTCAATGTAGTTTAGTATTGTTTTGACTTGATTTTCATCTACTTGAGCACCCATCATAGTATCAGAATCTAAAGGGTTGCCTATTTTAATAGCTTGAACCCTTTGAAGAACTTTCTCCATAAATTTGTCATAGATTTTTTCGTGTATAAGAGCTCTTGATGGGCAAGTGCAAACTTCCCCTTGATTAAAAGCAAAAAGGACTAAACCTTCAATAGCTTTATCTAAAAATTCATCTTCGTGTTCAAAAATATCTTCAAAGAAAATATTAGGAGATTTTCCACCAAGCTCTAATGTGCAAGGAATAATATTTTCAGTAGCAAATTGCATAATTTGCCTACCAACGCTTGTAGAACCTGTAAAAGCAACTTTAGCAATTCTTGGATTTGTAGCCAAAGCTTTACCAATCTTTGCTCCGCTGCCATTTACTATATTTACTACGCCTTTTGGAAGTATATCAGCAATTAAGTCAAAAAGCACTAAGATACTTGCTGGTGTAGCACTTGCGGGCTTTAATACCACGCAATTTCCAGCAGCTAAAGCAGGAGCAAGCTTCCAAGCTGCCATTAAAATAGGAAAATTCCAAGGTATTATTTGTCCAACGACACCTAGAGGTTCGTGAAAATGGTAACTTATCGTATCATTATCAATTTCACAAATGCTTCCTTCTTGGGCTCTTAAACAACCCGCAAAATACCTGAAATGATCAACAGCCAAAGGAATATCAGCATTTAAAGTTTCTCTAATAGGCTTTCCATTATCCCAAGTTTCAGCATAAGCTATAAGCTCTAAATTTGATTCGATTCTTTCAGCTATTTTCAGCAAAAGATTTGCTCTTTCGGTTGGACTTGTTTTTGCCCATTGCTCTTTGGCTTTGTGAGCAGAGTCTAAAGCCAGTTCTATATCTTCTTCACTAGACAGGGGGACTTTGCATAAAGAATGCCCGGAAACAGGGGTTTTGTTTTCTGTATATTGCCCTTTTATAGGCTTTACCCAATCTCCACCTATGAAATTCTCATATTGAGATTTAAATACATTCGATACGGTCTTGTATTTACTCATATCAACTCCTTTTCAATATTTAATGTACTAATATTAATAACATAACTCAACAAATGTGTGTAATAAAATCAAATTTTTTTCGTCTTTTAATATCTTAAATGTTACTTTTTTTCACATTTAAATTTTTTATAGTTTTTTTGTCCTAATTTGTAACCATTTTAAAGCTTTTGGACTAAGCTCTTTTGAAAGTTTTTCAAAAACTTCTTTATGGTACGCATTAAGCCATTTTTTTTCTTTAGCATTTAATAAATTGCTATCAATACAACTTAATTCAAAAGGACAAAGTGTCAAAGTTTTAAAACAGAAAAAAGTTCCAAAATCTCTTTCCTTTATATGTTTAGCTTCACAAATAACAGCCAAATTTTCAAGTCGTATACCCCATTTGCCTTTTCTATAAATACCCGGTTCTATCGAGGTAATCATTCCAACTTGCGCTCTGCTCTTTTCTAAATTATTGGAAAAATATGAGATACTTTGAGGTCCTTCGTGCACATTAAGAAAATATCCTACTCCGTGTCCTGTACCGTGCATATAATCAAGCCCAACTTCCCATAAAGGTGCCCTTGTAAGACAGTCAAGCAAAGATAGAGGAATATCTTTTGGAAAAACAGCACTACAAAGGGCGATATGTGCTTTTAAAACAAGAGTATAATCTCTTTTTTGCTCACTATTTGGTTTGCCTATAGGAATCACTCGTGTAATATCTGTTGTACCATTATAATATTGCCCACCAGAATCAATAAGCAATAGTCCTTTTTTTGTAAGTTTTGCACAATTTTCTTTTCTAGCTCTATAATGTACTATGGCAGCATTTGCGTTAAAACCTACTATGGCAGCAAAACTTTCGCTATGATAAAAAGGACTTTTGGCTCTAAATTCTTGCAATTTTTCATCTATTTCAACTTCACTGATTTCTTTGCCTTGTTTCACAATTTCTTCTAAAAAAGCAAAGAATTCACATAAAGCCTTACCATCTTCTTTCATAGCATTTTGTATATGTATTAGCTCTTTTTGAGTCTTGCAAGCCTTAAATAAAGTACTTGGATTTGTCTTTTTAACCAAAGAAACTGTTTGTTGAAGTTGTTCAACAAGCAAAGCAGATACTTTTGAAGGCTCTAAGAGTATAGTCGTTTTTTGAAGTTTTTGAAGTTCTTTAATAATCGCATTATAAGGCTTAAGCACAATGCCATCTGCTTTGAGTTTTTTTTGAAGATCTGGTTTGATTTTTACCTTTTCAAAAAAAAGTACAGCTTGGCTTTGACTAAGAAGAAGATGACTCAGAAAGACTGGATTAAAACTAATATCATCACCGCGTAGATTACTTATCCACGCTATATCATCAAGACTTGAAAGAAGATGGTATTTGACTGCAAATTCTTTCATTTTCTTGCGCACAAGAGCAAGTTTTTCTTTTCTAGAGTAAGAAACAAAATCATTTTCGTGTTCATAGATTTGAGCTTGTGGAAGACTTGGACGTTTATGCCAAAGCAAAGAAACAAAATCATAATGTTTCGGTACACAAAACTGCTCTAAATCTTCTTTTAAAGCCAAAGATAAAACGGCAAAATCTACACCAAGCTTTTGATTGACATTTTTTCTCGCCTCAAGCCAAGTAAGAAAAGTATTTTTCGCATTTTGTTTTTCAAGCCTAATACAACTTCCACTCAACGCTTCTTCAGCTTCAAGCCAATACCTCCCATCGGTAAAGAGTAAAGCTTCTTCTTGTGTGATAATCAAAGTACCAGCAGAACCATCAAAACCACTTAAAAAGGTACGAGCTTTATAAAAATCACTTACATATTCACTTAAATGAGGATCACTGTGCAAAACAAGGTATATATCAAGTTTGTTTTCACGCATCAAAGCTCTTACATTGCATATTCTTTGTGTATAAAGATTCATATTTTTTCCTTAAACATTACACGAAGAAAGTATTGAATAACCAAAAGCAATACTGCCATAGCAAATAAAAACCACATACTTTGCCCAAATAAAGCGGGCAAATTGTTTAAATTTTTTACATCTACATTCCCTCCAATCAACCCAGCAAAAATATTCCCTAAAGCATTACCAATAAACCAAATTCCCAATATTTGATTCTTGATTGAATCAGGAGCAAGCTTAGTCATTAAAGAAAGTCCAACCGGAGAAAGACAAAGCTCCCCCAATGTTAGAAACCATAAACTAAGAGTAATATAAAACAAGGAAATCTTTTGCTCACCTCCATTCGCCACAAGTAATTGTGAAGCAAACATCATCACCATAAAGCCTATACCAGTAAAGAAAACACCCAAACAAAACTTCATCATAGAAGAAGGTTCTTTCGCTCTTTTTGCTAATTCTGTCCAAATAATACTAAGAATTGGAGCAAAGATAATGATAAAGAGAGGATTAAAAGACTGAATCCAAAGAGTGGGAATTTCATAACCGAAAATCACTCTATCGGTAAAATCCTGTGCAAAAAGATTATATGAAGTTGGCATTTGTTCAAAAGCAGCCCAAAAAAATGACGCGGCAAGAAAAAGTATAAATATAACAAACAGTCTCTTTTTTTCTTCCACATTTGAGTTAAAAAAGAAAAGATAAAGAAAATATACCCCTGTACAACCAGCGATAATAAAAATCATCTTTTTAGATAAAGAAACTAGATCGAAAGCGAACAATCCAGAAAAGGCAAAAAAACTAAAAACACCGATAAATAAAAGACCATAAAATACGATACTTTTAGTATTTTTTTCACACTTATGATAATTAGCGTCTTGCAAACCTATAATTTCATCAAATTCTTTAAAATCAGGCAGGGTTTTATAATAAAAAAGAATCAAAGCTAGCAACATACCCAAGCCACCAGCTCCAAAACCAAAATGCCAACCATATTTTTCTTGCAAAAAACCACAAATCAAAGGAGCAATGAAAGCTCCAAGATTAATTCCCATATAAAAGATTGTAAAACCGGAGTCTCTTCGTGTATCTTCTTTTTTATATAACATCCCAACCATTACAGAAGTGCAAGGTTTAAAGAGCCCTGTTCCAATGACTAAAAATACTAAACCTAGAAAAAAGGCTGATGAAAAAAAATACGACAAGGCTATACAAAAATGTCCTAAGGATATAATAACACAACCAAAGAATACTGCCTTTTTTTGCCCTAAATAATTATCCGCTATGTAGCCACCGGGTAAAGCCGCAAGATAGAGAGCTCCACCAAAAATTCCAACAATAGCAGAAGAATCTTCTCTGCTCATACCTAAACCACCTGCACTAAGCGTTGCACTCATAAAAAGTATAAGCAAAGGACGAATTCCATAAAATGAAAATCTTTCCCAAAGCTCAACCATAGATAAAGAAAATAAAGCTTTTGGTTGTCCTAAAAAAGCTTTATCTAAATGGAGTTGTTGTTTCATTGACACCCTCTTTTAGAATAAAATACTTCAATCATATTATTCTTGTTTAGTGAATATTGCTTGAGATTTTAAAAGAAAATTTTATCTTTTTACAATTTTTTCATAGTTTCATAACACTTAGTAACTCTTTTACACAAATCAACTCACAAGCTTTTATATAAAAACGGAAAATTGAATAATTTTTTGGAAAAAATCTGCGGGTATTTGATTTTTCAAACTTTTACAAATACTATAAAATATAGGCGG
>NZ_JAPHNA010000080.1 GCF_026241315.1 Campylobacter sp. MIT 21-1684
TTATAGTACCACTTTGAGTAAGATTGGTAATAGTACCTTGATTAGTAAGAGTACCATTTATAGTTCCTTGGTTAGTGAAAGTAGTAATAGTATTGCCTGATATATTTGTAAAGTCTCCTGTTATACTTCCACCTGCTTGGTTGTCAAAGCTTGTGAGTGTGCTTTGAGCATTAACCTTACCAAGAGTGCCAGCATTAGTAAAGACCATATTAGAGCCTTTAAGATTGATTTTCTTATCTGCGTTATTGGCTGCACTAATATTTCCTCCAGCTTGATTGGTAAAATTAGTTCCTTGAAAATTCAAATCATCATTTAAAGTAAGAGTGCCTGAATTAGTCAAGTCTCCTGTGATGTTTCCTGTGCCTGAGTAGCTAGTAGAACCTGTATTTGAATTGGTGAAAGTATTTAGTAG
>NZ_JAPHNA010000081.1 GCF_026241315.1 Campylobacter sp. MIT 21-1684
TAAACAACTCTACAAGTTCATACTGACCTAGAATTTCATCAAGTCTTTGGGGACGAAATTGCAATGCTAAACTCATTCTTACCTCTGTATCATTATTGTGTATTGTAATCTTACTCTTTTTGCCTTTACAAGAAACTCAAATTCTTTCAAGTTAATTTAAAAACTTATACATAATCTATTATATAAAAGTTTTATACAGAACAAGACTTTATTAAAGAATAAAAGTTTTAAAAAGAACAAGAATGGCAACTTGAAAAAGAATAAAAGCTTTGTAGAAACACTCTTTATATCTTTACTCTCAATACAGCTTAAGAAAGATTGTCTTGCTCACTAAAACAAGAGAACACAAAGAATATATTCAATTCTTC
>NZ_JAPHNA010000082.1 GCF_026241315.1 Campylobacter sp. MIT 21-1684
GAATAAAGATAAGCCAACCAATGATAAACCATCTGCACAAACAAGAAGAATATCTAATAGTAGTGTAGATTCTGAAAAGAATGAGGATAAACGTCCCAACTTCATAGGAAGACTTGCTACTACTATCATAATGGAAGATGGATTGCATATAGGGTAAAGAAAAAGCTAATAAAATTTTTAAATAAGGAATAGTATGAGTGAGACTTATGAGATAACACTACCAAATTCTGTTTATTTGCAAGTAGATAAAAAAACAAATAAAGTTTATTTTACTGATGATAAAAGTTTTGATTCAGGTAAATATACAGAACAATATTCTAAGGTTGTATTGGAAGCAGCTAAGATTTTTTCAAACAATAT
>NZ_JAPHNA010000083.1 GCF_026241315.1 Campylobacter sp. MIT 21-1684
AGGGGAGGAGAATGATAAAAAAATACAAAATGGCAAGAAGAAAAGTAATGGTAAGGGGTTATCTACAACAAATAACAATGATACACCTAAACAAAAAAGACCTAAGTTTATAGGCAGATTAGCTACTACTATCATAATGGAAGATGGATTATGGATAGGGTAAGAAACTTTAAATAAAAGGAGTGGTAATGAGTGAGACTTATGAGATTTATACCCCAAATAATTGGTTATTAGATGTAGATAAAGATACAAATCAAATACATTTTGCAGATGATGGTGTAGGGGTCGGCAAATACACCAAAGAATACTCTAAAGCACTTTTAGATGCTTGGCACATTATGGAATCCTCCCC
>NZ_JAPHNA010000084.1 GCF_026241315.1 Campylobacter sp. MIT 21-1684
CTCCTTTTTCTCTTCTAAACTCAATTTCTTAACTCCAGCAGAAGTATCACTTACTTTACCATTGCTTAACTTTGCAAGTATATCTTGTGCATTTGTGAAGTTAAACAATAGACTTGTTAAGGCTAAAAATCTTTTTAACATGTAATACTCCTTATAATAACTTTTATTGTAAATATTAGCAAAAACGATAAGTTTTTTTCAAATTATTTAAATATAAAATATGCTTTGCTTATAATAAAATTGAATACAAATAAAGAGTAAAACAATGAAATTTTCAAAAACTAAACAATATATTCTAGGATTCTGTATAGGCATTCTTTCAACACAGAGTTTTGCAAGTGAT
>NZ_JAPHNA010000085.1 GCF_026241315.1 Campylobacter sp. MIT 21-1684
TAGGCATACTCCAAACTGCGGATAAAGCTATGGATGAGCAACTTAAAATCTTAGATACAATTAAGACAAAAGCAACTCAAGCCGCACAAGATGGACAAAGTTTAAAAACAAGAAATATGCTTCAAGCAGACATCAACAGACTTATGGAAGAGCTTGACAATATCGCTAATACAACTGTTTTCAATGGAAAACAATTGCTTAGTGGTGGTTTTATCAATCAAGAATTCCAAATTGGTTCACAATCAAATCAAACTATAAAAGCTACTATTGGTTCAACTCAAAGTTCTAAAATAGGTCTTACAAGGTTTGAAACAGGACAACAAGTACTTCAAAGTGGTGAAGT
>NZ_JAPHNA010000086.1 GCF_026241315.1 Campylobacter sp. MIT 21-1684
TATATCTTAGAAACATTAATTTTACAGATTTAGATTTTTATTTTTTTAAACATTCTAAGATTGTAGAAAATGCTATGCGAACAGGTGCAAGTTTTAAAAGCTAACAGAGGAAAATGGACTTAGCAAAATGAGCTATGCAGTATTTTTCAAAGAATATGAGAGCTTATTAGAAACATTAAAAAAGAAAAGGAAAGAAGTTTAAATGGAAAAAATGACATTAAGTATTAATGAAGCTTTAAAAAGTGGCATTGTAGAACAAAGAACATTTGAAAAAGCTCAAAAATCAAAATCAGGTAGAAAACCTAAACCAACAGAGGAGAAATTGAATAATCCTGTGGCTTT
>NZ_JAPHNA010000087.1 GCF_026241315.1 Campylobacter sp. MIT 21-1684
TGACACGATTTGTGAATCTGAATAATTTAGTTGTTCTTTTATAGAATCTCGTATGGAATAATAAAAATTTGAATTTGCAGTATTATAGCCTATAGTACCATAGTTTATAACTTTTCCTTTTGTTACGGTAGGGCTGTTTGCAGAGAATTGAATCATACCATACTGGGCATTTGAAAGTGCTTGATTGTTTATAACAGCTCCATTTTGTATAGTGATTGTATTAATAGAACCATCTAAATTTGCAGTGGCTTGAATTCCATTATTATCAAAAGGATTATAAGTACCAGTAACGGTACAATCTCTTTGATTTCGGCAGTTTGTTACGCTTGAAGTCCA
>NZ_JAPHNA010000088.1 GCF_026241315.1 Campylobacter sp. MIT 21-1684
TCTATTTGCTTCTACTTCTTTATAGAGGTATTCATAGTCTTTATTGATAAGCTTTCCATTTTCATCTACATTACAATAAGCCTCATAAGGTATATCTATAACAGAACTTCTTAATCCACTTCTAATAATAAGATATTTATACCTTTCTCTTTTTGTTTGTAAAGATTCATAATAGGCTTTTTCTTTTTTAGTCCAAGGAGCTATTGCTCCTTTTATTGGTTCTTTAAGATAGAGTTCTTGCCACTCTTTAAATTCTAAATAGCTTGAGCTTTGTCCTGTTTTTAATGTGGGATCTAAGTAGAGAGGTTGATAGGATTTATAA
>NZ_JAPHNA010000089.1 GCF_026241315.1 Campylobacter sp. MIT 21-1684
CACTAATACCCCCTTTACTTGGTCTTTTTACCCATATATTCTCAAGTGTTAAAAGCTCACCTTTTTGAATGTTTTTAAGACTTACTACACTTGCAAAAGCAAAGTCTATGGTTACTTGTTCTTCTTTAAGGGCTTGTTTTACTTCTGTTTGTTTTCCTCGAAGTACAGCCATTTCTTTACTCTGTATTAAAAGTTCTTTTAAGGCTAATTCATCCATAGAACATACTATATCAGGTCCTTTTCTTTGTAGAGTGTCAGTGAAATGACGTTCTAATACACAAGCACCAAGTGCCACAGCACCTAGACAAGCAAGGTTGTCA
>NZ_JAPHNA010000009.1 GCF_026241315.1 Campylobacter sp. MIT 21-1684
TTTTCTAATGAATTATTTTAGAAGCTTTTTCTTGTAAGAGTTTGATTGTTTTTAAAAGCAAAAGCTTTGATTTAAAGCAAGTAAAGAGTTTTAGTTTTAATTAGAGTGCTTAATAAAAATGTATTAATATTGTATTTATTGCTTTATCAATATTGTTACTGAAGTCTTAGAAAACATTAAAGTATTAAAGTATTTTAGTCTTAGACAAACTTCTATTCTTTAATACAAGAATATATTTAAGAAAAGTGTTTTTTAGAAAATGAAGCAATGGAAAAGTTAAAGCAGATGTTTTTTCTATGCCTGTATTAGATTCATTCTTTATAGCTGCTAGTTTAGAATTCAATAGACTTATGGAATGTGTAAAGAGATGAAAAATCAAATTCTTGTATTTCATAACAATATAATCTCAAATCATCTTTAGAAATACTATTGAAAAATCTGCTTTTAACTAGGACTTTCATTTTTCTAATACAACAAAACTTAGTGTTAAGTATTTTTTTATACTTATCAATGAGTTTAATGGAGGAGAACTTGTTTCCATTCAAAATTTAAGAGAACTTCAAGAGGTACGCACACGAAGCTGCTCATCAAGCAGTTGGCGGAGGTTTAAATTAGGTATAGCAAGTTTTGATTATCAAAGAGGTCATGATAATTAAAATATACGTTATAGCTAGTGAAGTACTAATAACAAAAAAGGCAAAAAACTTATTATAAATGCAAGACAAATCATAACAGCGATGGTACCGACTAGCCTTCAAGATTATTAAGTAGCTACAAATGTTATAAAAATGCAATCTGGAGTACAGCTGATGAAGGCGAAGGAAATCAGGCAAAATACCCTGATTTCAAAAATTAAGCTTTTGGTCCTATCATTTTACTAGGATCAACAAAACGAGTAAAATCTTCTTCACTTACAAGTCCTAACTCCATAGCACTTTCTTTTAGCGATATACCTTTTTTATGAGCATTTTTAGCAACTTTTGCTGCGTTTTCATAGCCTATATGAGGGTTTAAAGCTGTTACAAGCATTAAAGAATTGTGAAGATTGTATTCTATTCTCTCTTTATTTGCTTCTATACCAACTGCACAATGAATATTAAATGAATGCATAGCATCAGCAAGCAAATCAAGGCTTTGCAAGAAATTATAAATAATAACAGGCTTAAAGACATTCAGTTCAAAATTTCCTTGACTTGCAGCAAAACCGATAGCAGCATCATTTCCCATCACTTGTACTGCAACCATAGTGATAGCTTCACATTGAGTTGGATTAACTTTACCCGGCATTATAGAACTTCCGGGTTCATTTTCAGGAATACTAAGCTCACCAAGCCCGCAACGAGGACCAGAAGAAAGCCATCTTATATCATTAGCAATCTTCATTAAATTGGCTGCTAAACCTTTCATTGCACCGTGAGTAAAAGTGATAGCGTCGTGACTTGTAAGGGCGTGAAATTTATTTGGACTTGAAATAAATTGTGTTCCTAGTAATTTTGTCAGTTCTTCACTCACTTTTTCACTTAATTGTGGATGGGCATTAAGTCCTGTACCTACAGCTGTTCCACCTATGGCTAATTCTCTTAAAGTCGGTAAAGAAGCAATGATTTGCTCACGGGAGTGCTCAAGCATAGAAAGATACCCGCTGAATTCTTGTGCTAAAGTAAGAGGAGTTGCATCTTGTAGGTGTGTTCGTCCTATTTTGATAATACTTTCAAAAGCTTTAACTTTTTTTTTGAAAGTATCTATAAGCTCATCGATAGAAGGAATGAGTTTTTTTTCAACTTGTTCTACTGCTACAATACTCATAGCCGTTGGAAAAGTGTCATTAGAGCTTTGAGACATATTTACATCATCATTTGGATGTACAAGTTTTTCTTTTCTAAAATCCCCGCCTAAAATTTCAGTAGCACGATTGGCAATGACTTCGTTCATATTCATATTGCTTTGTGTTCCTGAACCTGTCTGCCAAATGACGAGTGGAAAATTATCATCAAATTTTCCAGAAATGATTTCATCGCAAGCTTGGACAATAGCATTCTTTTTTGCATCATTGAGTTTTTCAAGTTTATTATTGACAAGGGCTAGAGACTTTTTAAGATTTGCAAAAGCATAAATTAAAACCTTTGGCATTTTTTCAATACCAATTTTGAAATTCTCAAAACTTCTTTCAGTTTGCGCCCCCCAATATTTTTCATTTGGTACTTTAATCTCACCCATAGTATCGTGTTCGATTCTGTATTCCATAACTCTATCCTTTTTTAAAAATTAAGTAAGTATTGTAGCATAAAACGACGAGGTCTTTTTAAAAAGCTTGTGCTAAAAACCTTTTCCAAAAGAACCTAAAACATTAATGTTATACTGTCTTTTTGAAAACTCATTAACAAAAGCAAGTTTAAAAAATACAGAATTTGTTTGTATCAATTCAGCACTTAATCCAAGATTTATCAAATTTTTATCAAGAGAGCTTCTTTGAGTAAAACCTTGATTAGAAAAATCTCTAAAGCGTACTTCATTGTCAAAATTTTTACCACTTAAGCGGTGTTCATAGAGCAAAAAACTCGAAAGTCTGCTATAAAAATTAGCTCCTTCTGTATCGTAAGTAAGAGTAAAACCGCCTGTAAGCGAAGTAAAATTATGATGAAATCTATTATATTGCTTTGCGAAAATTCCGCCTTTTTCTTTAAAAGAATTTTGATACAGGTGATTGTAAGAAAAATAGCTTAAAGGAGTAAAAGTAAAAGAATGTAAAAGAAAATCTTTCGCAAGCCCTAGTTGTAATGAATTTAAAAGGCTATAATACTTAGCATTTCTATTACCATTTCCTAGTAATTCTCTTTGCATTCTGTTAAAAGAAAAACCTGTGTTTAATCCTGCTAACACTTTAAAAAATTCAAAGTCATACAAAGAATTAAAACTAAAATTGACATTATTACTCCTAAGATTTAGTCCATCAAAATCCAAAGAAGAATTTGTAAGATTTACGCTTGTAGCAAAATTTGTTTGTTCAAATGGCTGCGTTGCAAAACCTAAATCAAAACCATAAGCATAGCCTGTGTATTGATTTCCTGTATAACGTTTTAAATTTGGAGCTAAATGCCAAAAAATGCTTTTTTCTTCTTTTATACCATAATCTAGCATTAAATCACTCATTCCAGACGCTAACAATGTAGGTTCTTGCGCAAAAGCATTATAAGCTTGTTGGTTAAAAGGATTAAGACTAAGAAGCATATTGCTTTGTACTGCTTTACTTTGTGCATTGAAGAGAGTTGAAGTAGTATCAAGATAAGCATTTCCTTCAAGACTTTTTAAAATAATATTTGTTTCTGAAGGACTACTTGCATCTAAATTAGCAAAAAAGTCTTCATATTCTTTATTTGTTGCTTGATTATTCGAAAAAATATTTAAAGAACGTATCTGTCGTAAAGCATCGCCCATAGTTGAATTTGGTACTTCATAGGCTTGGTCTTTTAAAGTAGGTATAATAACAATTTGACTTGTAGAATTTGGTTTATTAATGCTAAGTTTATCATCTTCAAGAGTAAATGGAAAACTCAAACTACTCGTTTGAGCAAATTCAACCCCATTAAATTTATCTAAATGAGCACCCAAAGTGCCAAGCTCCATTTTATAGAGTTTTCTTGTTGTATAAAACTGCTTTAAAGGGATATATTGTAATTTTCCACCTAAAATATCATAATTATTTGCAATAAGTTTTGAGTTGGCTTGATTACCGAATTCAAGCTGTAAAAAAGCCTGTTGTGTTTGTGTGTATTTACCCTGTATAGTTAAATCTTTTAAATCATTATTTCCAGCTCTTACCGTTCCTTCATTGTATAAATCTTTTTGAATAACTCCATTTCCACTTAATTTTCCAGCATTTTCTACATACACATTGCTTGCCAAACTTCCTTTGCCATTTTTTTTGTCGAGTTTTATTTCTCCTTCTTTGATTATAGTTGCACCTTCATAACTATTTGCTCCGCTTAAAGTTAAAATCCCTCTTCCTTCCTTTGTAAAGCCTACATTTAAATTCGCTAAATTATTAGGTTTATTGAGTGCTGTATTTAAGTGTTTTGAATCTTCCCATTTTCTTTGAGCTATATCATTGCTAAATTCAGCATCGAAATTGTCAGTGTTAAGGGTGTAATACACAGCTTGATTCTCTGTCTTATAAGTTTGTACATCACTATCTTTTAAGCGGTTAGCATCTAAAATAGCTATTCCACCTAAGGCTTTGTAAGTATCTAAAATACCTTGTCCAAAGAGTTCTTCTCTTGTAATACTTAAAGCACCATTTGTTGCGCCTTGCAAGGTTTCAAGATTTGCCATTACTTGATTGACAAGAGCTGTTTTATTAGCTGCATTTGCATAATAATCTTCAACATCTTTTTGTATTTGTGCTGTGCTTGTAGGTACTTGAGTATCTATATACAAAACCAAATATTTTTCTACATTATTGCCGTGTTGGACTCTTTTAAGAGTCATTTTTGGAACTTGGTAGTTTTTATTTGCTGTGCTAAGCAAAACATCAGCTATCTGCTTGCCATTTAAAAATGGGAATCTTTCTGAAACTAAAGCCGCTGCACCGCTAACAACAGGAGTTGCCATTGAAGTTCCGCTTTTAATCGTATAGCCACTGTTGGTAGCAGAATTAACATTATTAACTGATATTCCAGCAGCAACCAAAGAAAAATTTGAAGCCCCTTTTAAACTATTACCAAATAGAGCTATGCCTTGCGGATTAATATTTAAAGTACCATCATTAGCTCGTGTAATATAGGCTGAATCTAAAGCTCCAACAGTAAGCCAAGCTCTTAATTCTTCATCATAATAAGGTAAAACAGCAGGAACATTTGGCGAAATGATTCCCTCATTCCCTGCTGCAAAAATATTTAAAACCTGTTTTTCTCGAGTAAGTCTCATCAATTCACCTGTTACTGAAGCGTTTCTAAGTCCGTTAATCAAAGTTGTTGGATTGGAAAAGCTTGTATTATGAATTAAAGTACCGGTATTTGCCGAAAGTTCTACTACAGGGTAAATATTATTTCCCCAACTATTGTTAATGATTTTAATGTCTGCACCTTGAAAAAAATTATACAAGGTTGGTGCTGTATAATTTTGATAGCCTGCAGCAGGGAAGATTCCAGCTCCATAAAATTTTGCATTATACGCTACACCGTAAGGTTGAGTTTTGAAATCATTACCTAATTTCTTCCCTAATGCTATACCAGCAACGTGACTTCCGTGTGTATTAGTTGTTATATTTGGATTTTGTTGTTGTCCTGCTGTATTTTTTGGATAAATACTCTGCAACACTTTGCCTTGTAAATTTTGATGGTTTTCATTAAAGGCATCATCATTGATTCCTATGATGATATTTTGCCCTGTTATGCCTAAGCGATGAGCTTTGTCAGTATTGTGAAGTTCTAAGTCATTCAATGCAAAAAGCATTGAACTCAAACAGGGTAAAAAAACTATTTTTCTTACTATTTTAAACATTCAATTTCTCTAAAATATGGATTTAATTAAAGTTTGTAGTGTACAAAATTGAAGCTTAAAATTTTCAATTTTTCAATCAAAAACGCTTTTTTATTCTACTGTTACGCTTTTAGCTAAATTTCGTGGCATATCTACATCATTGCCCAAACGCAAAGCAATTTCCATAGCTAAGAGTTGAGTCAGAAGCATCATTTCGAAGAATTCACACATATAATGGCTTTGTTGGCTTGTTTGTAGAACATCATCACTCAAATCAAATTCCAAAGGCGAAATACTCAATACAGTAGAATCTCTTGCTATAAGCTCTTCAACGTTTGATTTTGTTTTCTCATAAAAAGCATTTTTTGGCATTAAAGCTATGGTGTAGAGTTTTGAATCGGCTAAGGCTATAGGTCCGTGTTTCATCTCACCTGCAGGATAGCCTTCAGCGTGTAAATAAGAAAGCTCTTTAAGTTTTAAGGCTCCTTCTAAGGCTAAAGGATAAAATACATCTCTGCCTATATAAAAAAAGCCGTGTCCGTCTAAATATCTTTTGCTTAAACGATAAATTTTTTCGTGCATTGGTTGTTTTACAAGCACACAATTTGGTATATGAAGCAAGGCTTTGATATCTTGACTAACATCAATTTGTTTTTTTTGAGCTATAAAAAGGACAAGCATCCACAGTGTTAAAACCTGTGTCGCAAAAGCTTTTGTTGAAGCCACTCCTTTTTCTATCCCTGCACGAGTAAGCACACTCAAATCTGATAAACGTACTATGCTTGAATTATCTACATTGCATATTGCAAGTGTTTTAGCACCTTTTTCTTTAGCTGTTTTCAAAGCCTCTAAAGTATCAGCCGTTTCACCACTTTGAGAGATAGCGATGAAAAAGGAATCTTTTTCAACAAGAGCATTGCGGTAGCGAAATTCACTAGCAACTTCAACCTTAGCTCTAATTTTAGCTATTCTCTCAAACAAATACATTCCTACCATTGCAGCGTGATAGCTTGTACCACAGGCACAGAGAGTAACTTCTTTAATTTGTTCAAGTTTTTCATTTTCAAACTCATCAAAAACAACGTTATCTCCATTGATACGACCCATTAAAACTTCACTCATTACACGACTTTGCTCATAAATCTCTTTTTCCATAAAAAAACGAAATCCATCTTTCTTTGCATATGCTTTGTCTCCATTAAGCTTAGTAAAATGTACTTTTTGTACCTTTTCATTATGATAAACACAAAGCTCATCTTCACTAGCATAACCACAACTTAAATCTTCAAGATATACTACCTCATCACAAAGTCCTATAAGAGGCATATCAGATGAAGCGAAAAAAATTTCCTTGTAGAAATTTCTTCCTATTATCAAAGGAGCAGCATTCTTAGCAAAAAAAAGTTTCTTTGGATCTTTTTTACTAAGAAGTAAAATTGCAAATGCACCGTTGAGTTCGCTTATAGTTTTTTGAAAGGCTTTAAAAGGATTTTCATTTTTCGTATAATATTCAAAGAGTTTTACTATGATTTCAGTATCAGTTTGAGTTAAAAAAACAACTCCTTCTTGTTCAAGCTTTATTTTCAGTTCTTTATAGTTTTCTATAATACCATTATGGATTACATAGGAATATTCACCAAAATGTGGATGGGCGTTGATTTCGGTAGGTTTTCCGTGTGTTGCCCATCTTGTATGTCCTATCGCAAAACCATATCCTTCACTTGTAAAGTTATGGCATTTTTGTGCTAAATTTTCAAGCTTTCCAACGGCTTTAAAAAAGTCGATTTCTCCTTCTTTCATTACAGCCATACCAGCACTATCATAACCTCTATACTCAAGTTCTTTTAAACCATTGAGTATGATCTGTTTTTTTTCATTTTTTCCTATATAGCCAACAATTCCACACATTTTTACTCACTTATCAAAGCATCTAACAATTTCTTTTCAAGATTCTGCATATTTTCATTTTTCTCAAAAATGAAAATATTACGCGTTCTGTTTCGTATAGTTTGAATTTTTGCTGTACATAAATTCAAACCAAGCTTTTCAAAAACACTCATAACAAACGCCATTAAACCTTGCTGGTCCTTAGTGTTTAAACCGAGTTTAGCATAAATTTTTGAATACTCTTTGTTAAATTTTAACTCATCTTTTTTAATATAAGGTTTTTGTATTTTTTTTGGAAGAATGTTGTGGAAATTTGAATTAAGTAGTGTGCAAAGTTTTTCTGTTTGAGTATCAGTAATGACATTATTGTACTCAAATTCGAGATAAATTTTCTCATCAAACAATTCAAAAAAATTCATAGAAATTAAATTGAGACTTGACAAGGAAACTAAAACAACTTGAGGACTAAAACCTTTCTTAGCTATGATTTGGAGTTTAAGAGTTTGCTTGTTCTCAAACCAGAATTTAAAATCACTTTTCAAAGCTTTTTGAGAAATAGAAATAATATCCTCAAAACTATTTTTAATAATAAAAAGATTTGACTGTATATGAACGATTTTATCTTGAGAAAGAGCATCAAGCTCTAAAAAGCTTTTTGTCCTTTTTAAAGTTAGTTCTTTTTTCACCCTTCTAGCTGTCTCATCAAGCAAATTAGAGTCTTCAAAACCTTCTTTTGCATTTTGTAAAAGTTTTTTTAAGCTCCTGTGAAAAAAATCATTCAAGCACAAAGCTTTGGCTTTGCATTCTGTAAGAAAAGAGAGAAGCTCTAAGGTTTTGGAATTTTCAACTTTAGAAAGCAAAGCAGAAATAATGAGAGGATTAAAAATATCCTCTTTTTCTATCAGTTCTTTTAAAGCATTAAAATTTTTAAAGAGTCTTAATCCAAATTCGACACACTCATTATTCAAATCAAATTTCGCACAATAAGAACGATATATACTTGCCATTGATATTTCATTTTCATTTGTGATAGCACTTAATAAGGTACTCAATTTTGTTATCATTTTTTCTTCAGAAGTAAGGGCTTGAAAAATGGTGCTTTGTTCTTGCTGTTTTTCAAGTTCTTTCAAGGTTAAGAAGGCTTGTTCATCAAAACTATAATCACTCTCTTCATCACTCAAAAAACGTACAGTCCAAAAAGGTTTGCACAGATCTTTTAAAAGCTTGCTGTCAAGCAAAAGCTTAAGCAAGCAAAAGCTGTTTTTACGATAAAAAATTTGTATAAATAAAGCAAAAGCTTTTTCACTCTCCTTTTTACTTAAAGAGAGAGTTCTTAAGGCAAAAACGAGTTCTATTTCAAAATCACAATTCTTATCTTCATAGTGAAGTAGAAATTCTAAAGCTTCACAAAGAGTGGTAAAAGTGTATTTTTTTTCTTGTGTTTTTTGAAAAAGTACCTCTTGTATTTTCATAGCAAGAAAGTGAGTCCAAAAACCTATAGTATGTCTGCTTTGCAAAGCTTTTTGAATTAAAACATCTTTTGCCTTTACATTCTTTTTATCTTTTTTATACATAAGCGTGCTTAATTCATCAACAAGAGAGAGTAAGAACATATTTTCATCTTTTTGACTTTGTAAATTTAAAGCACATTGTAAAGAGAGCAAGAAATCTCCCGCAAGTCTCAATTCACTTAAGGCTTTTTCATCTACAAAAGAAAGAGCATAGTTTTTTGTACCTTCTTTAAAAAGACTAAGCAAAGCCTCTAAAGCTCTTAAGTGATTCAAACAACCAAAATCTCTCTTAATATTAAATTCCTGCTTTAAAAAAGGTAAATGTGTGCTTGTAAAATTCTCAAGTAAAAGAGTGGCAAATTCATTTTTCTTCTCCTGAAGTATAATTTGAAATTTTTCTTTAATACTTTTGTATAAAGGTTTGGAACCGCAAATAAAACGTGTCTGAATGAAAGAATTTTGAAATATCCTTTTTGTATTTTGCACTCCATCGAGCTCTAAAATTACACAATCTATAGGCAAGGAAATATCATTTAAAAGTTCAATAAAAGTTTTGATCATAGGTTTGAGATGAAAAGCTTTAATATCTTTATAGACAAAAAGTAAAGAAGCATCTTCATTTATACAAAGACTATCTTGCGCATAAGCCTTACTTGCAAGGAGACAAAAAGGGATTTTTTCACTTGAAGGTAAAAAATCTTCAAAACAATATTTTAAAACAAGCTCATATGCATTTTTAAGAAAAACATCGGTATGTTGGGAATGGTGCAAGCTAAAAGCACCTTGTCGTAAAAAAAATTTGTGGCATTCACTTTTATAGCAGTTTAATTTAGTTTTTAAAGACTCTCTTTCTTTGCCTATCAAGTTATACCTTTGTTTAAAACAATTTTAAAAATGCTAACAAAATTATCTTTATATTTTGATTATAAACTCTTTTTCAGAAAGCAAAAATTATAATGTTTTTTCGAAATTTTTTAAAAAAGGTGAAGTTATGGATACCCTTACTCAAAAGCTTGAAAATGGAGAAAGATTAGACGAAAAAGAAGCAAATGCCCTTTGGGAAATGGATCTTTTTACTCTTGCAAAATACGCTCAAAGAAAACGTGAAAATTTACACGGAAAAAAAGTTTATTTTAATATTAATAGACATATCAACCCAACAAATATCTGTGCAGATACTTGCAAATTTTGTGCCTTTTCAGCCCACCGTAAAAATCCTAATCCTTACACAATGACACACGAGGAAATTCTTAAAATAGTTGATGAAACCGTGGCACGTGGAACTAAAGAAGTACATATAGTCTCTGCCCATAACAAAGACAGCTCTTGGCAGTGGTATCTTGGTATTTTTAAGATGATTAAAAAAAAATATCCACAGCTACATATAAAAGCCTTAACAGCAGCCGAAATAGACTTTTTACATCGCCGTTTTGCTTTAAGTTATGAAGAAATTATTGATAAAATGCTTGAATACGGAGTAGATAGTATGCCCGGCGGTGGGGCTGAAATTTTTGATGAAGAAATTCGAAAAAAAATTTGCCACGGCAAAGTAAGCAGTGATAATTGGCTCTATATTCACAAGCTTTGGCATAATAAAGGCAGGCAAAGTAATGCTACTATGTTATTTGGACATATAGAAGAAAGAAAACACCGAACAAATCATATGTTGCGGTTACGTTCCTTACAAGATGAGACTGCTGGTTTTAATGCTTTTATTCCATTGGTATGGCAACCTGATAATAGTTTTTTAAAGACTGAAAAAATTACAGACAGTGAAGAAATTTTAAAAACGATAGCTATCGCCCGTTTAGTGCTTGATAATATCAAAAATATTAAGGCATATTGGGCAACTATGAGTTTAAATTTAGCTATGGTTGCGCAAGAATTTGGCGCAAATGATCTTGATGGTACTATAGAAAAAGAAAGCATACAAAGTGCTGGTGGGGCAAAAAGTGCAAAAGGTACAAGCTTAAAAAGCTTTGTAGATATGATAAAAACTTCAAATTTAATTCCAATTGAACGTGACAGTTTGTATAACGAACTCAAGGTCTATTAATGCAAAAATTTTTTCAACTTAAAGAAAATGGTACAACTATTAAAACTGAAATCATAGCAGGAGTAAGCACTTTTTTAACAATGGTGTATATAGTACCTGTTAATTCCCATATTATGAGTAATTCAGGTATGCCCTTAGAAGCACTTATCATTGCCACAGCTTGTATTACGATTCTTGCAAGTGCCTTTAACGGGCTTTTTGCAAATACTCCTGTGGCTATGAGTGTTGGAATGGGAATGAATGCCTATTTTACCTTTTTTGTTTGTATGGCGCAAAATATCCCTTGGCAGAGTGCTTTAGGAGCAGTTTTTCTTTCAGGTCTTTTCTTCTTAATACTTTCTTTTACGCAATTTCGTATTTTTATTATACGCAATATCCCTAAAGACTTGCGTTTGGCTATTTGTGCGGGTATAGGATGTTTCATAGCTTTTATAGGCTTGCAGCAAATGGGCGTGATAGTGAAAAATAACGAAGTGCTAGTAGGAATAGGAGATATGAAAAATCCTAATGTACTTTTTGGTCTTTTTACTCTTATTTTACTCCTCTTTTTTTGGGCTATAAAACTTAAGGCCGCTTTTATATTTGGAGTTCTATTAAGTTCTTTTGTGGCTTGGATTTTTAGCATTAATCAAGCAAGTTTTCCAAATGAAATCTTTTCAGTACCAAATTTCAATTTTCTTTTAGAGATAGCTTTTAAGCTTGATATAAAAAGCACTTTAAACATTGCAATGATTCCTATTATTTTGACATTTTTTATCACACAACTTTTTGATAGCATAGGCACAATTACAGGTGTTGGGGCTCGCGGAAAGATTTTTGAAAATGCTCAAGGAGAGAAAAAACTTGGCAAAACGCTTATAGCTGATGCGGCTGGATCGACACTCGGTGCATTTTTAGGTACTTCTACGGTAACGGCTTTTGTCGAAAGTACTGCAGGAGTAGAAAGCGGAGGAAGGACAGGTCTTAGTGCTTTAGTAGTAGCTTTTTGTTTTGCTTTAATGCTTTTCTTTCTTCCACTTTTTAAAGCACTACCAGCAAATGCCATCAATCCTGTGCTTGTGGTTGTCGGCGTGTTGATGTTTTTAGAAGTGAAAAATATTAATTTTGATGACAATGCTGTGGCTGTAGGGTCTTTTTTTACTATCATTATGATGCCTCTTACTTATTCTATAACTTCTGGTTTTGCTTTTGGTTTTATTGCATATTTGCTTGTGCGGATCTTTAAACAAGAATGGAAAGAAATTAATTTTGGAATTGTTAGTATAGCTCTTATTTCTTTAGCTGTTTTTTTACTTGGAATTTTTAATGCTTAGATAAAGGAGATAAATGTATTATTATGGTTATGAGGAATTTCAAAAAGATGTAGTCAAGCTTGTACACTGCATTCAAAAAGATTTCAAGCCGGATGTGCTTGTAGCCGTCGCAAGAGGTGGAATGAGTCTTGGACATTGTCTTGCTCTGGCTTTAAATACACGGCTTTTATTTAGCATCAACTCAATTCATTATGAGGACACTCAAAAGCTTAATAGTATTGAAATTTTTAATATCCCTGAATTAGGTAAATATAAAAACATTCTTTTAATTGATGATATAGTTGATAGCGGAGAAAGTCTAGATGCGATAATAAAAGTACTGAAAGGAAAATTTCCTCATTTACACATTAAAACTGCCACTCTCTTTTACAAAAAAACAGCACTATTGATACCTGATTTTAAGATAAAGGAAGCACAAGAATGGATACGATTTCCTTGGGAAATATAATTTACAATTTTTAAGTTATAATGTAGTAGCTTTTTTAGTTTCAATAAGGAAAACGATGAAAAACATTCTACAAATTTGTCTTTTATTCTTTTTTTTCACTTTTACTTTTGCTAATGGCAACTTTGATGATTTTGAAAGAGAATACGAAAACTACAACGAAGTTTTTGATCCACTTTCTGGTTACAATAAGATAATGACGAATTTTAATGTAACAATGTATGACTTTGTTTTTAATCCTTTTTTAAAAGGTTACAATTTTATAATGCCCCGTGCCATACGACTGGCTGTAAAAAATTTCTTCGACAATCTCCTTTCACCTTTACGTTTCGTATCAAATGCTTTGCAGTTTAAATTTGCAAGAGCTGGAGAAGAATTGAAACGTTTTGGTGTAAATACAATTATGGGTTTTGGAGGACTTATAGATAGTGCAAGTGCAATGGGTTTGCAAAAATATCCTGCTGATTTAGGAACTGTTTTAGCCCATTGGGGAGTTGGCGGAGGCTTTCATATTGTTTTACCTTTTTTGGGTCCTAGTAATCTTAGAGATACTCTAAGTTTGCCTGTCCTTTGGTATAGTACGCCCATTGCTTATCTTAACCCTGCTTGGTTGAGTGCAAGCATAACAACATATGGCTTTGCAAATGAAATGAGCTTTCAACTTGATCAAATCGATGAGCTCTACCATAATACCCCAAAGCTCTATCCGTTTTTACGAGACGCGTATGAACAAAGACGAAAAGAACTTAGTAAATAAGGAAAAAGAATGAAAAGAATACTTCTATTTTTAAGCTTAACTCTTAATGCTTTTGGGTTTAAACTTGATGAAATTCAAGGCATAATGCAAAAAAATATCAATACAAGTTTGAAACTTTTACAAACAAACACAGATAAAAAAGCAGTTGCTAGTAAAATTTTTGAACTTTTTGATGAAAATTTTGATTACATTTTAATGGCAAAATTGAGTCTTTCAAAACATTATGATACGCTAAATAAACAAGAAAAAGAAGAATTTAACAAAGCCTTTGAAGCCAATTTAAAGAAAAGTTTTACCGATAAATTAAGTCTGTATAAAGATCAAGTTTTAAAAGTTGAAAATGGAGAAAGAAAAAATGAAAAAAGATATTTTCTTTATACTTCTATGGTGATTGATGGAGAGAAAAAAATGATTGTTTTTAAATTCTATAACAATCAGGATAATTGGCTTATTTATGATGTAGATGTTTTAGGTGTAAGTATCATACAAACATACCGATCACAATTTAATGATATTTTAGAGAATTCAAATTTTAGTACTTTGTTGCAAAGTTTGAAAGTTTAGAAAATGCTTTCAAAACTTTTACGGTTTTGTATCTCATATCCAAAAAGCACTCTTTTACTTACTCTTTTTTGCACCCTGTCTTTAAGCTTTTTTGCTCCAAATTTAACTATTGATGCAAGTGCTGAAAGTCTGCTTTTAGAGAATGACAAAGATTTGAAAAGATTTCGAGAGCTTTCTGAACATTACAAAAATGATAATTTTTTACTTCTTGCTTTCAAACCTCAAGGAAAATTGTTTTCACTTGAGAAACTTAAGAAACTTGAGAAACTCCACAAAGAACTTCAAAGCGTCCCTCAAGTTATGCGAGTATTTAGTATTATTAATGCTCCTCTTTTGCAAAGTGGCAGTACTAATGATGTTAAAGAACTTTTACGCAATATCCCAACATTGATGAATCAAGACATTAATCAAAGCAAAGCCCAAAAAGAAATTCTTACAAGTCCATTTTATAAAAATAATATCATCTCAAAAGATGGTACAATCGCGGGACTTCTCATCTATCTTATGCCTGATGAAAAATACACAGAACTCCTCAAAAAAAGAGATGAGGCAATGAATGAAAATCAAAAAGACTACTACCGCCTCGCAATCAAAACTCACAAAGTGCAACAGCAACTCATCACAAAAGAAAGCTTACAAACTATAAAAAACATTCTAAAAAACTTTGAAAAAGACGGAGATAAGTTGTATCTTGGTGGGGTAAGTATGGTTGCTGATGATATGATAAGCTCGATAAAATCAGACCTTGTGTTGTATGGCTTTTCTCTCATCTTTTTACTAGCTTTTGCACTTTATTATTTCTTTAGGACTTGGCGTTTTGTATTTTTACCTCTTTTGATTTGCTTTCTTTCTCTGACTGCAGTAAGTGGGACTTTTGCTCTTTTGGGATTTGAGATTACTATTGTTTCATCAAATTACGTCGCTTTAATGCTTATCATTACTTTAAGCGTAGTGATTCATCTTATTACACATTTTATAGAAAGTTCACAAAAACATCGCTATTCAAAAGTTCAACGCATACTACTTCAGACTTTACTTGCAAAATCAAAACCAAGTTTTTATGCTATTGTAACTACAATGGTGGGTTTTTGCTCACTAATACTTTCTCATATTGAACCAATTATTAAACTTGGTATTATGATGAGTATAGCTCTTATTTTTTCTTTAGTATTAAGCTATCTTTTTCTAGCAAGCTCTCTTGTGCTTTTAAAACCTCAACAATACAAGCAAAAAAAATTTGACTTAAGTTTTCTTCAATGGTGTGTACAAACCTGTCTTCAAACTCCTAAACGTCGTTTTATTTACATTGTAGCTCTTGTAGCACTCATTGTATCTTTATTTGGCATTAGCAAACTAAGAGTAGAAAATTCTTTTGTGAATTACTTCAAAGATGGAAGCGAAGTAAAAAAAGGTTTGCTAGTTCTTGACAAAAATTTAGGTGGCACCTTATCATTAGATTTGATTCTTCATTTTCCTACAAAAGAAACAAAAAAAGAAGATGATTTGAATAGTTTTGAAAATGAATTCGAAAATTTAGCTTCACAGCAAACTTATTGGTTTGATTCTAAAAAAACACGACTTGCACGAAAAGTACATGAATTTTTAGAAAAGAAACAATTCATAGGCTCTGTCTTAAGCCTTAATAGTCTGTTGCTTTTAGGTAAAAATATTAACAATGGAAAAGATTTAGATGATTTTTCCTTAGCTTTTTTAAATGAAAATTTGCCAAGTAACTTTAAAGAAGAATTGCTTTCGCCTTATGTAAGCATAGAAAATAATGAATTACGTTTTGTAATGCGCATTCAAGATTCTGATCCAAATTTACATAGAGATGAATTTTTAAAAAATCTTCACAAAGAACTTGAAGAATTATTACGCAACGAGGGGGTACAATTTGAGCTTACAGGTGTAATGCTTCTTTATAATAATATGCTCCAAAGCCTTTTTTCCTCACAATTTAATACACTCATTTTTGTTGTTGGAGTGATTTTCATTCTATTTTGTGGAATTTTCCGCTCCCTGAAACTTTCGCTTATAGCTCTTGTAGTAAATGTCGTTCCTTTGAGTGTTGTTTTTGCTTTGATGGGACTTTGCAATATAGCTCTTGATATAATGAGTATCACAATAGCAGCCATTACTCTTGGTATAGGAGTTGATGATGCGGTACATTATATTTATAGGTTTAAAGAAGAAAGAAAAACAAAAAATACAGAAGACGCACTCCTTGCTTCACACCTTGGTATAGGTTCAGCGCTCTATTACACCACTTTTAGTATAGTATTAGGTTTTAGTGTGATGATGAGCAGCGATTTTATTCCAACAATCTATTTTGGAATTCTTACTGTTTTTGTTATGATTTCGCTTTTGATTGGAAGTTTGTTTTTACTTCCTTCTTTGCTCTTTAGCTTCTATAAAACTAAGAAGTCCATTGACTAAGCCCTATATAAATAGCATAAATAAGAATCAAAATTGCTATGTATTTTAGAAAATTTTTCATATTTAACTCCTTAACAAAACTCTTAGGATAATTTGAGTCAATTCTAAAGCCTTGTAACGATGAGAAAGTAAATTCTTTTCTTTCTGTTCAAGCTGTGCCAAAGTAAGTTGATAACCCTTTGGAATAAAAAGTGAATCATAGCCAAAACCCTGATCTCCTTTTTCTTCACAGAAAACCTTGCCATATAAAGTGCCGTGTGTGGTAAAAGTACCAAAATTCGAAACAAGAGCAATACAAGCTACGTAATGAGCCGTACTCTCATTCAAACCAAGTCTTCTAAGCTCATTTATAAGTTTTACTCTATTGCTTTTATCATCGCTAAAAGATGAAAATCGTGCCGAATAAATGCCCGGTGCTCCACCTAAAGCATCAACGCAAAGACCACTATCATCACTTAAAACTATATATTTATCCTTTTGTTTTAAAGCATTAAAAACAGCCTTTGCTTTAAGTAAAGCATTTTCTTTAAAACTTGCGCCATTTTCTTCAATTTCAAAAGGTTCCATCAATTCAGTATAAGCAAGAACTTTAAAATCCGTTAAAAGCTGCTTTAATTCGGCAATTTTATGAGCGTTACTTGTAGCAAGAAGAATTGCAAGAGTATTCATAAACTCTACTTTCCACCTTTGCAAATAATTTGTAAAATTGTTTTGTAATTTTTAGAAAAAATAATGCTCCGTGTGTCAAAGAGATCAAAAATACACCAAAAAACTAAAATGATAAAAAGATAATCACCTAAAGTATAATACATTATCACAATATTATATTGAAAGGCTGAAAGTACGATAATAAACAGCCAAAGTCCTATTTTTATAATCCCGCTAAAAAAATCACCCCTATAAATCCTGTCTAAAGAAAGACCCGGTAAAATCACAAAAGGAATAATACCAAATAAAAAACCAAGAAAAGGATTATATAATTTTGTTTTAAGAATTTTTCTATACACTCTATCTGAAAGCAAGTTAAAACAAGGGCTTATTTTAACTAGATGCTTCTTTGCAATTTTGCCTTTTAAAAAATGTGTAAGCACAAATTTTTTATCCATAATTTAATAACTTTAAAACGACAAGTTTGAAAAATACCATTATAACATACTCTCGCGATAAATGAGGGCTTCTAGTATCAACAAATCCGGCGTAGGTCTTATGGATTCTCCACTAAGAGTTGATGCCTCAACTTTATATATTTAAAGCTATTGTAACATTCTCTTATAAAAAACACATTAAAAATATAATCATTTATTAATACATTTCATAGTAAAATTGTTTTTATATCATAAAATTTTTTAGCTTAGGACTTGTAGCAATGCGTAATGTTTTATCCTTGTCTTTTATCATTGGAACAAGATTTTTTGGGCTTTTTATCGTTTTACCTGTATTAAGTTTATATGCCTTAGAATTGCAAGGTGCAAATGATTTTCTTGTTGGATTGCTTCTTGGAGTTTATGCTTTAATGCAAATGATATTTCAAGTACCATTTGGAGCCTTAAGCGATACAATAGGACGTAAAAAAACTTTATTATTAGGCTTAATTATTTTTATCATAGGTTCTCTTATCTGTTCTTTTGCAGATGATATTTACACTATGCTTTTAGGACGTGCTTTGCAAGGTTCTGGTGCTATTGGAGCGGTAGCAACAGCTATGATAAGCGATTTCATCAACGAAGAAAATCGTTCTAAAGCTATGGCTATAATGGGTTCTTTTATAGCACTAAGTTTTGCAGCTTCAATGGTTATATCACCTGTGATGAGTGCCCATTTTGGACTTTCAAGTCTTTTTGATCTTAGTATAGCTTTGACAGCACTTTGCATACTCTTGCTCTATACTCTTGTTCCTCAAGAAACCTGTATATCGCATCAAAATACTAAAACTCCGTTTTTAAAACTTCTAAAAGAAAAAAATTTAGCTCTAATGAATTTCACAAATTGTATGCAAAAAATGTTGATGAACATAGCTTTTTTAAGCATTCCAATTATTTTAGTAAAGCACTTAGGTTTTTCAAACGATAAACTTTGGTTGGTTTATACTGTTTCAATGATATTAGGTTTTATTGCTATGGCTTGTGCCGGAGCTTTAGGTGAAAAAAAAGGTTTAGCTAAACAAATTCTGCTTTTAGGTGTAGTGTTTTTTATCTTTTCATATCTCCTTTTTGCCTTAGTCAATACTTTAAGTTTATTTATCATTGCTGTTGTTATTTTTTTCGTAGCTTTTAATCTTCACGAACCAATAATGCAAAGTTGTGCTTCTAAATTCTGTAAAGTCAATGAAAAAGGCAAAGCTTTAGGAATTTTCAATGCTTTTGGCTATTTTGGAAGTTTTTTAGGTGGAATAATAGGAGGAGTGTTTTTACACTTTAATGAACTTGAAGTTTTAGCTTTTATTCTTGCTTTTTTAGCTTTTTTATGGCTTTGTATGCTTTGTTTTCTTAAAAATCCAAGTGAATTTCAAAACCTCTATCTTGCTCCAGACACTCCTGTGCATTTAACAGAATTTAGTCAAAATGTTGGTGTTATAGATATTTATAAGAATTCAAAAAATCTAGTAATTAAATTCGATTCAAAACAAACAAATAAAGAAATTTTACAAAGCAAACTCTAAGATATATTTAGAAAAAGAATATACAATAGTAAGAAATCAAAAATACAAGGAAAAACAATGAAAAAATTAAGCACTCTCTTTGTTTTCATCACTTCTCTCTTTGCTGCGAGCAATACTGAAATCAGTGATTTTTACTCACAAAGCATTAAATCAGTATTTCCAAATGCAAAAATTTCGATAGGAAAGAGACAAAAAGTTGGTGATACAGGTTTTGAAAGTGTTGTCGTTGAGATAGAAACAGAAGGACAAAAACAAGAGGATATTCTTTTTACGAAAGATAGTATTATAACACCTGAAATTATAGATTTGAAAGCAAAAATTTCGTACCGACAAGAATATGAAAGAGAAAAATTCCAAAAGGCAAGGCAGAATTTTACTAAGAATGCTAAAAGTGAAGCACAAAAAGAAAGTATGGTTATAGCATTAGGCGATAAAAATAAACCTGCTATTTATGTATTTTCAGATCCAGAATGTCCTTATTGCAGACAACATTTAGCTAATATTACAGAAGAACTTAAAAACTATCAAGTCAATTACATTCTTACTCCAGTACACGGACGGTCGGCTTTTGAAAAATCAGCTTTAATATATAAAGAGAGTAAAAAAGCAAAGAGCGATAAGGAAAAAATTGCTATTTTAAATAAATACTATAATCCTGATATAAAGAACTATCCAGCAATCAGTGATGATGAAGTGCAAGCTGTATTTAAACTTTATGAAAAATATCGTTCTTTAGGACTTAGTGCAACGCCGACTATTATCAAATGAGAAAACCTTTTTGATTTTGAAAAAAGGTTTTAAATTTTATTAAGATTGATTCTTGCATACTTGTTTCAAATGTAGCAGTCTTGCAAGGTTTATAAATTTTTTCAAAGCTCTTTTTTCTTTCATTCCTATTTTATAATAAATAATGTCATTTAAATAATGCCTTATATCTGATTTCGCAATGCTTCTTGTTAGAGAATACTTTTCAAGTATATATTGTGGAATTTTTATCTTCTTTTTTAAGAAAGCAGATAAAATTTTTTTAAACATTGCCTTTTTTCGTATGCAGGAGAAACGAGCAAAAACAAAAGGCAGTTGTGTTTTGTTATACCATACAGCACAAAGATCAGTATAAAGTTGAGGATTTTGTAGATATAATTTTAAAGCTTGATCTCCTATAATCACCTTAGCGTTTATATCAAGCAAAGCAGCAAGAACATTTGAGGTAGCTGAACTTTTATCTTTTTCTGCCAAAGTATGATTTTGGACTATAACACTTAGTACTTTTTTATTTGCACAAATTCCTAAATCTAAGTTTGCATATTTTGGTCTAACACTCTCTATACTTGAAACAAAACCCGCATCAATTCTTCTTTTAAAAAGAGCTTCATTAAGCTTACTTGGAACATTTTTTTTATATTCCATCGCTGCTTTATAGCCGTTTGCAAGAGGATATTTTTTAAGATAAATATGCAAGGGCAAAAGATTAATATAGTCGATTTTTCCAAAAATCACTTCTTCTATCCTTAATGAATCAAATCCTAAATATTTTAAAGAATAAATTTATACCACAATGCTGTTGAAAGTTTTATAGCAAACTTTCATAATACGCTTTTTCATTGAATTCATCTACTTTTGCCACTTTTTCTTTAAATGCAGCACTTGCCACAGCAGTACTCACTACTGCCTTCACCCTTTCATCAAAAGGTTTTGGTAAAACATATTCTTTTCCAAAATGTATATCATTTAAATTATAAGCTTTTTTCACAGTCTCACTTACCGGAAGTTTTGCTAAATCAGCTAAAGCTCTAGCTGCAGCCATTTTCATATTTTCAGTGATTCTTGTAGCTCTTACATCAAGTGCTCCTCTAAAGATAAAAGGAAAACCTAATATATTATTAATCTGATTAGCATAATCACTCCTACCAGTTCCTATTATAGCGTCCTGTCGTACTCTCATAACATCTTGGGGCATTACTTCAGGGATAGGATTTGCCAAAGCAAAAATCACAGGATTTTTTGCCATAGATACTACCATTTCATCATCTAAAATTTGAGGTGCGCTTAATCCCAAAAAAACATCTGCACCTTTTAAAGCATCTTTTAAAGTTTTTTCTTTACCTAGATTTGCAAATTCAAGCTTATAAGGATTTAAATCTTTTCTATCTTGAGAAATAACACCCCTGCTATCAACCATAATAATATTTTCAACACCTAAACTTTTATACATTTTTGCACTTGCAATTCCTGCTGCACCAGCACCGCTAATAACTACCTTAATATTATGAATTTTTTTTCCATTTAATTCCATAGCATTAAGTAATGCTGCTGTTGTGATGATAGCTGTCCCGTGTTGGTCATCGTGCATTACAGGAATTCCTAAATCCTGTAATGCAGCTTCGATTTCAAAACACTTAGGCGCAGAAATATCTTCTAAATTAATCCCACCAACACTTGGTGCAATAGCCTTGCAAAAAGCGACTATCTCTTCTACTGAATGAGCATTGATTTCTATATCATACGCATTGACATTAGCAAATTTTTTGAATAAACACGCCTTGCCTTCCATTACAGGTTTTGCTGCTAGTGCTCCTATATTGCCTAAACTCAGGACAGCAGAACCATCGCTTATTACGGCTACCAAATTTGCTTTGTTAGTATAAACAAAAGCCTGTTCCTCATCTTTTGCTATCTCAAGACAAGGATATGCAACACCCGGACTGTAAGCTAAAGACAAATCAAAACTTGAATCCATCACTTTACTCGGTTGTATAGCTATTTTACCACCAAAATGATATTGCAAAGCCTGTTCTTCAAAATTCATTTCTTTTCCTTATATATAAATTTTTCTATTCTTTTTTTGCATTCGGCTACGCCTAAAAATTCTAACACTTCAAAAATACTAGGACTTATAGTACCTCCAATAAGAGCTATTCGCAAAACTTGAGCTAAATTTTTTAATTCAATAGCATTTTTTTGCAAAAACGAATATGTAAATTCTTCAAATTCTTTCGCATTACTTTGCATACTTAATTCTCTAGCAAAAGTATCTAAATATTGTAAATTATCAAGAGTTCCAAATTTTTGCACTGCTTTTTCATCATATTCTTTTGGTTCTTCTATTAAAGCTTTTGCACTACTAATAAGTTGTGGTATAGTTTTTGCTCTCTCCCTAAGAATGTTTAGTAGGAATTCTCCATTCTTTACTAATGTAAAATCAAAACCAAATGTTTTAACGTGTTTATTTAACTGTTCAAAACTTAAAGTCTTAATATAGTGAATATTAAGCCATTGAAGTTTTTTAAAGCTATATGCAGAAGCTGATTTGCTAATATGAGAGGGGTCGAAAATTTTTTCAAGCTCATCGAGTGAAAAAATTTCATCATTACCGTGACTCCAACCTAAACGTACAAGAAAATTCAACAAGGCTTCTGGAACAATCCCCATAGCTTTATATTCCATAACATCAGTTGCTCCGTGCCTTTTTGAAAGTTTCTTTCCATCCTCACCGTGTATCATAGCCAAATGATAAAATTTTGGAATTGTAAAACCTAGCGCTTCATAAAGCACTATCTGTTTTGGAGTATTTGACAAATGATCATCTCCACGTATGACATCAGTTACACCCATTAAAGCATCATCAATCACAACAGTAAAATTATAAGTAGCAGATCCATCACTACGTGCTATGATAAAATCATCTAAAATATCATTAACTTGAAATTGTACCTTACCTTTAATACCATCTTCAAAACAAATTTGACCGCTTTGAGGGGCTTTAATACGAACAACTGCTTCTGTAGATGGCGGTATGCCTGTAAAGTCTCTGTATCTGCCATCATATCTTGGACGTTCTTTGGCTGCTTCTTGCTCAGCTCTTAATTCATCAAGCTCTTGTTTGCTCATATAACAGTAATAAGCTTTACCTTCGTTTAAAAGTTTTGTAATGTAGTGCTTATAGAGTTCAAAACGGTTTGATTGATAGAGTGGTTCATCATCATAATTTAAGCCACACCATTGAAAAGCTTCTAATATCGCTTGTGTTGCCTCTTGTGAATTTCTCTTTAAATCTGTATCTTCAATACGTAAAAAAAATTTCCCTTTCCTTTTTTTTGCATACAAGTAATTATAAAGCGCTGTTCGCAAACCTCCTATATGCAAGTAGCCAGTAGGAGAAGGTGCAAAACGGGTTATGACAAGCCTTTCTTGCATAATCATACCTTTTCTTAAATATAAAAGGTTATAATATAATATTTAGACTTAAATAAAGGTTTTATATATGAAAAAAATAGCCACAGCTTTTCTTTTTTATTGTAGTATTCTCAGTGCGCAAGCCATTCAAAATAATTCTTCTTTATATGAATTAGATACGCAAAAAAATACTATTCTTATTAAGAATTCCATAACAAAAACAAAACAAAAAACTCCTACAAACACTGTAATAATACCAAAGAATTCTCAAATACAGCAAAGTACTAATAAAAATCAAAATAGAACTTCTTCAACTATAAATACTATTGCCGTTGTTGTAGATAAAGAACCTATTACTACTTATGACATAGAACAAACTATGAAGGCTTTACAAATTGATAGAGCCAAAGCTTTAGTCTTGCTCATTAATGAAAAAATAGAATTTTCGCAAATGAAGCAGCTTGGAATTTTCGTCAATGAACTTGAGCTTGATGAAGCAATTAAAAAATTTCTTGCACAAAACCATTTAAACCTTGAAGAATTTAAAAAGGTACTGAATGAAAAAGGACAAAACTATGCTAATTTCCGTGCCAATCTCAAAAAGGATTTAGAAAAAAGAAAACTCTATGATAGAATCGCCAATTTTAATAAAACAGATTTCAGTGAGGCAGGTGCAAAAAAATTTTACAAACAGCATAAAGAACAGTTTAAGGTTTGGACACAAATCAATGTTAATATTTACAGCTCATCTCAACCAGAACTTTTAGAAAACATTCTTGAGACAAAAAAAGCTTCTATTAAACCTCACAATGTAATATTAAATACCGCAAATTCAGATTCAAGACTTTTAAGTTTTTTATCTCAAATTCCATTAAATGAATTTTCACCTATTTTAAATGGAAGAAATGGGTATGAAATCTATGAAGTTAAGGCTAAAGCTGATCCACAAGAACCTGATTATGAAGAAATTAAAAATGAAGTTTTAAATGCCTATATCACTAAACAAAGACAAGATTTTACACAGGATTATTTTGAAAAACTTCGTGCGAAAGTAACAATAGAATATCTACAATAAACAAATAGAATATATGAAATTGATTCAATTTCATATACAGCTAATGTCTTGCTAGATAATTTGTATCATAGTCATTAGAAATAAAATCTGGATTATCCATCATCTCTAAGTGGAATTTTCTTGTTGTTTTAATCCCACGAATTACAAGCTCATTCAAAGCTGTCTTCATTTTTGCAATAGCCTTATTCCTATCTTCAGCCCATACTACAAGTTTACCTATCATAGAGTCATAATAAGGCGGTACGCTATATTCTTGATAACAATGACTTTCCATACGCACATTTCGTCCTGCCGGTGGGATATATTTTGTAATTTTTCCCGGATTTGGCAAGAAAGTTTTTGAATCTTCAGCTGTAATTCTACATTCTATAGAATGTCCCGCAAGTCGTATATTTTTTTGTTTGGGCAAGGCACACCCTTCGCAAATTTTAATCATTTGCTCTATAATATCAATACCACTTACCATTTCACTGACACAGTGTTCAACTTGGAGTCGCGTATTCATTTCTATAAAATAAAAATTCAAATTTTTATCCACTAAAAATTCAAAAGTACCAGCCCCTTCGTAACCTATTGCTTTTGCTGCACGTACAGCTGTTTCGTGCAATTTTTGTCGCGTTTCTTCATCAAGCAAAATAGCGGGGCTTTCTTCTATAAGTTTTTGATGTCTTCTTTGCATAGAACAGTCTCTTTCACCTATATGAATGATATTGCCAAAACTATCACCTAGAACTTGTACTTCAATGTGACGTGGATTTTGAATATATTTTTCCATATACATCGTACCATCACCAAAAGCTGTCATAGCTTCACTTTCAGCTGACCAGTATGCTTTTTCTAAATCTTTTTCTTTTTCTACTACACGCATACCACGTCCACCACCACCCGCAGCGGCTTTTAAAATGATAGGATAGCCTATTTCTTTGGCAAGTTTTTTTGCAGCTTCAACTCCTTTTAATGCACCATCACTTCCCGGTATAACAGGCACTCCGGCTCTTTGCATCACTTGTTTTGCTTTGCTTTTATCAGACATTAAAGCCATAACCTCAACTGAAGGTCCTATAAATTTAATATTATGTTTAGAACAAATTTCAACAAAGTTTTGATTTTCGCTTAAAAAGCCATATCCGGGGAATATAGCATCTGCTTCAGCAATTTCAGCAGCCGTAATAATAGCTGGTATATTAAGATAGCTTTCAGAGCTTCTCGCTTTTCCTATGCAAATACTCGCGTCCGCATACTTTAAATATAAGGCATTTCTATCTGCCTCAGAATAAACGCATATAGCTTTTTTTCCCATTTCTTTAATGGTCCTTAAAGCTCTTAAAGCTATTTCTCCACGATTTGCTATTAAAATACTCTTAATTTCCATTTACAACTTCTCCACAGCAAATAAAGGCATACCAAATTCAACAGGCTGACCATCAGCGACTAAAATTTCAGCGATTTGGCAATCAAATTCGGCTTCTATTTCATTCATTATTTTCATGGCTTCTATAATAGCTATCGTATCACCTTTTTTTACCTTAGAGCCTATTTTTACAAAAGGAGCAGCACCCGGACTTGGGGCTTGATAGAAAGTGCCAACCATAGGACTACTAATAGTAGGCTTATCAGATTTCGCACTCGGAGTGTGCTGGGCTTCATTAACTACATTTACATTAATAGGTTGAGGCGTAGGATTTAATGGGGGAACATTTTGCACCTCACAACACATATCCCTTTCAAGTTCAATTTCAAAACCATCTTGTTCTTTAATCTTAATTTTACTGATATTAGCTTGGGCAAATAAATTTACTAAATCTTTAATCTCTTCTTTGGTCATACATTTCCCTCCTGATTCTAAAAACTTAATCTTAGATTATATTATAAAAATTTCAAATGTTACTTTAAAAACATTTTTTTGAAACAAAATTTCATCAAAATATAAAAATTCAGCTATAATCAATCACAATACACTCATTTTTAAGGACAATTATGGGATTAAAAGCTGATAAATGGATTCGAAAAATGGCAAAAGAATATAAGATGATAGAACCCTTTTGCGAGGCTAATATAGGTACAGGAGTGGTAAGTTATGGACTCTCAAGTTATGGATATGACATACGGGTTGGTAAAGAATTTAAAATTTTTACAAATGTCAATTCTACCGTAGTCGATCCTAAAAATTTTCTCGAAGAAAATGTTGTTGATTTTACCGGTGATATTTGCATAGTTCCTCCAAATTCCTTTGCTTTAGCAAGGACTATTGAATACTTCAAAATGCCTGATGATGTTTTAGCACTTTGTCTGGGAAAAAGTACCTATGCACGATGCGGAATTATCGTTAATGTAACACCTTTTGAACCCGGTTTTGAAGGACATATTACAATAGAAATTTCAAATACCACTCCACTTCCAGCAAAAATTTATGCCAATGAAGGCATAGCTCAAGTACTTTTTTTACAAGGTGATGAATCTTGCGATACAACCTATAAGGACAAAAAAGGTAAATACCAAGCTCAAACAGGTATTACTTTGCCACGGATTTTAAAATAAGTTCTAAAAGTAAGTGATAATTTTTGGAATATTTCTTGCTTTACAAGAATTTATCACAAGAAAGATAAAGGAATAAATAATGTTTAATGGCAAAAATATTTTAATTACAGGTGGCACAGGAAGCTTTGGAAAAAGTTGTGTGAAACTTTTATTAAAAGAATACAAACCAAATAAAATCATTATTTATTCGCGAGACGAACTCAAACAATTTGAAATGGCTCGTGTTTTCGACAATGCTTGTATGCGATATTTTATAGGTGATGTTAGAGACAAAAAAAGATTGAGTACTGCTATGAGAGATGTAGATTTTGTCATTCACGCTGCTGCTATGAAACACGTTCCTATTGCAGAATATAATCCTATGGAATGCATTAAGACAAATATACACGGAGCGCAAAATGTTATTGATTCGTGTTTTGAAAATGGGGTTAAAAAATGCATAGCTCTTTCGACTGATAAAGCGTGCAATCCTATTAATCTTTACGGAGCAACAAAACTTGCAAGTGATAAACTCTTTATTGCTGCAAATAATATAGCAGGAAAACATCCAACAAGTTTTAGTGTCACACGATATGGCAATGTCGTTGGCTCTCGCGGCTCTGTTGTACCTTTTTTTAAACAACTTATAACACAAGGAGCTAAAGAGCTCCCTATTACCGATGAAAGAATGACGCGCTTTTGGATCTCTCTTGAAGATGGAGTGAAATTCGTTTTAAATAATTTTAAAAGAATGCACGGAGGAGAAATTTTTATCCCAAAAATTCCTTCTATGAAAATAACAGATTTGGCACGTGCTTTAGCACCAAAACTAGCGCACAAAATCATAGGTATTCGTTCAGGAGAGAAACTTCACGAAATAATGATTTCAAGCGATGATAGTCATTTAACTTTTGAATTTGAGGAGTATTATGCTATTAGTCCAAGCATTAGTTTTACAAATATTGACAGAGATTTTAGTGTCAATGCAGTTGGAGATAAAGCAAAAAAAGTGAAAGATGGTTTTTCTTACAGTTCAGATAACAATCCTGATTGGGCTAGTGAAAATGAACTTTTAGAAATAATACAGCGGACAGAAAGTTTTTAAATGTTAAGTTATTCTCATCAAAATATTGATTCAAGTGATATTGAAGCAGTTATAAATGCATTGAAAAGTGAATTTCTCACTGGCGGCAAGAAGACAGAAGAATTTGAGTCAGCCCTTTGTGAATACTTAGGCGTCAAATACGCTTGTGTAGTCAATTCTGCCACTTCTGCCTTGCACCTTGCGTATAAGGCTTTAAAAGTTGAGGGAAAAATTGTACTCTGCACAGCCTTAAGTTTTGTAGCCACTTCTAATGCAGCTTTAATGGCAGGTGCTAAGGTAGAATTTATAGATATTAAAAACGATGGAAATATTGATGAAAAGAAACTTCAAGCCAGACTCGAAAAAGAGAGTATAAATATAGCAGCGGTATGTGTGGTGGATTTTGCAGGCAATAGTGTAGAAATCGATACAATTGCAGCACTTTGTAAAACATATCATATCCCTTTAATTGATGATGCAAGTCACGCTTTAGGAGCAGAATTTAAAGGTCAAAAGGTTGGAAGCAAGGCAGATTTAAGTGTTTTTTCTTTTCACCCTGTGAAACCCATTACAACTTTCGAAGGTGGTGTTGTTGTGGGCAATAATGAGGAACTTCTAGCAAGAATCAAACTCCTTCGTTCTCACGGCATAGTGAAGAAGAGGCTTTGGAATAGCGACTGTATAGAGCTTGGCTACAACTATCGCTTAAGCGATGTAGCGTGCGCATTAGGGATAAATCAACTTCAAAAACTTCAAGGCAATTTGCAAAAAAGAGAGGAAATTGCAAATTTTTACGACAAAGAGTTTGATAAAAATCCTTATTTTTCAATAATAAAAATACAAGAATATAAAAAAAGCTCAAGACATCTTTACCCTATCTTACTTTTTGAGGATTTATTTTGCAATAAAGAAGAAATTTTTTCTGCATTGATCCAAGCAGGCGTAGGAGTACAAGTGCATTATAAACCAAGCTATCAGTTCAGTCTTTATAAAAAACTTTTTGGCACAATGCAATACAATAATGCAGATAATTTCTACAAAGCTGAAATAAGCATACCTTGCCATCAAGAAATGAATCTCAAACAAGCAAAATTTGTTGTGGATACTTTATTTTCAATACTTGAAAAAACAAAAAAAGGCTGTTGTAGAGATTCTTCAATACTTTATAACTTTACCAAATAATCAATTTTGTCTTATTGAAAAATAGAGTACTACGCAGTAAAACAAATAATGCAAGGGTATTTTGAAATATATCTTATTTATTGCATCGTTATTGTCAGTAGTTTTCTAAGTTTCAAACTTTTAAAATATTTTTAGAGCAAAACTACTGGATTTTATTTTGTTTTTTGTAAATTTGAAAATTCTTATACTTTAGTAAAAAAGTAAAATGGTAAGTACGGTAATTTACTTACTCATAACTTGCAAACGCATCATATCTTCCTCTTCTTTAAAAGTATAAAGTAAATTATCGCAAGGATATGTTATAGTCTTTTCTGTTTTAAGGAGAGATTGTTTAGTTCGGATTTTTTTCAGCATAGATGGAACTTCTTTAAAAATAAGTGTTTTAATCGACATATTCATACCGTGGCTTAATTCCTTGATAAATTTTCCATCAACTTGAGATTCCTTGTTTATTAAGGTAAATTCTACATCAAATTCCAACTCTTTCAAAAGTCTATAAAGTTCTATTTTTTCATCAGCTGGAGCAATTTCATCATCATAAAGACAATGATAGCTTACATAGAAAGGTTTTGGGTATTTTGCTTGAATTTGAAGGTGACTCGGCTCTAAAATATAACGGATTTGATTACGCGCTTGAGAGAAAAAATAAGGCGATTCTTTATTGAGATTCCAAAAAGTTTTATCAAAAAAGCAGAGTCGTATATTTTTAAAAAGATGAGAATTTGGAACACTTGGATATTTGATATAATCAAGCTCTTTGCCAACTCCAACCAAACGCCATAAAAATTTTGCATATCCGGAGTTATCAATCACTCCATCGATAAGCCAAGGGGCTATTTTTGCACAAAGATGGGCTAAATACCCGCCGTGAGAGCTTCCAAGCAAGATAACCGATACCCCCCCCCGCTATTGACAAAAGGAGGGTTTTTACGTACAAAAAGTAAGGCATTGAGTATATCAAGCGCTTGCATTATGCCAAAATTCTGATACTCGTTTTTTGTTGGCGCAAAGGTTATACTTAAATTCAAATTGGTATATTGAGTGTATAAAAAAGCATTCAATCTTTCTAGAGTTTCAGCTATAGTTTCAAAAGAGATAAGTTTCTCTACATCTATATCAAAGCCAACAGCCTTACAACTTTCTCTCCAAATTAACTTATCTATGTAATCAAGTTCAAGCTTTGCTCCAGTTTGAGGTCTATTGCCTATACAGTGATAGCTTACGCTTACTACGGCTACATTCAATTCACTTGCACTTAATTGAGCTAAATGTTCTCTATAATTTTCATTTGTATCACAACCAAGTCCGGGAATGATAAAAAGCAAAGATTCAATTTCTTTTTCATCATCATAGCATACTTTAAATTCAAGTTTTGATTCCCTTTTTATACCAAGTTCAAAATCATCGCAGGATTTGATTTTATAACTTTTATTGACTAACATTTTTTTCCTTGATTTGCATTTTTTTGTTTTTAATTATACTTAAAAATTTGCTAAAATATTTTTTTCAAATAAGGACACAATAGTATGAAAAATCTTTGTATTATTCCTGCAAGAGGTGGTTCAAAAAGAATTCCTAAAAAAAATATCATTGATTTTTATGGCAAACCCCTCATAGCATACAGCATAGAAAATGCTTTACATTCGGGAATTTTTGATGAGGTTTTTGTGAGTAGCGATGATGAAGAGATTCAAAATGTAGCTCTTGCGTTTGGGGCAAAAGTACTTCCAAGAGCAAAAGAATTAAGTGATGATTATACTCCAAGTTCTGCTGTGATAAAAAATGCGATAGAAATTTTAGCTGCAAAAGGAAAAAAATATGACAATGTGTGCTGCCTTTATGCTACGGCACCTCTTTTAAAGACTTCTTTTCTGCAAGAAGCTTTTAAAACTTTCATTGCAAATGATTCACTTTTTCTTTTTTCAGCCACTTACTTTGATTTTGCTATACAAAGAGCCTTTTACTTAGATAAACAAAAGAAAGTACATATGTTTGATGAAAGCTCCTATTTCAAACGCTCACAAGATTTAACTCAAGCATATCACGACGCTGGAATATTTTATTTCGGGAAAAGTGAGGCTTGGCTTGAAGAAAAAATGATTTTTAAGCCTTATTCAAGCGCTTTTATATTGCCCAAAACCTTAGTGTGCGATATTGATACTTTTGAGGATTTAGAATTTGCAAAAACGCTCTTTAGGTTTCACAATGAGAGTACTCTTTAGAAGTGACAGTTCAAGTAAAATAGGTTTTGGACATATTCAAAGAGATTTAATTTTAGCAAAACAATATGAAGATGTAAGTTTTGCTTGTTTGCCTTTAGAAGGTTCTTTGATTGATACAATCGCTTATCCTGTTTTCAGACTACAAAATTCAAGTATCTATGAGCTTATCGAGCTTATCAAGCAAAAACAATTTGATCTTCTTATTCTTGATCACTATGATATTGGTATGCAAGAAGAAAAACTCATCAAACTCCAAACAGGAATACAAATTCTAAGTTTTGATGATGAAATAAAAGCACACCATTGCGACATCTTGCTTAATGTCAATGCCTACGCAAAAGCTAGTGATTATGAGGGTTTAGTACCTCTGAACTGTGAGCTACGATGTGGTTTTTCTTATGCTTTAATACGCGAGGAATTCTACAATGAAGCACAATATATAAGAGAGAAAATTTTTGATTTTTTCATCTGTTTAGGAGCAACCGATGTGAAAAACCTCTCACAAGAAATTGCCAAAGATTTACCAAAAAATACAAAAATCGCCATAGCAACAAGCAGTTCAAATACTCATCTTAAGCAGTTAAAACAATTTGTGGCACACCGCGAAAATATAAAACTTTTTGTTAATAGCAATAATCTTGCTCTGTTAATGAATCAAAGTTCAAAACTTATCATTACTGCAAGCTCTTTAGTCAATGAAGCCCTGCTTTTGCAAGCAGACTTTAAAGCTATAATGGTAGCCAAAAATCAAGAAAAACTTGCTTTATGGCTAGAACAAAGAGGGGTGGAAGTGGAGTATAGAGTATGAAACTAAAAAATTTTACACAATTAAACAGGGCTGAATTGTATTTGGTTTTGGCATGGCGCAATCAACTTTCAACTTTTATGAAAACAAAAAATATTAGTTTGCAAGAACATTTATCTTTTATACACAAACTCAAACAAGATGAAAGTAAAAAATATTTTTTGGTATATAAACAAAAGGACATTATGGGAGTGATCGATTTTGTCAATATTACCAAATCTTCGTGTGAATTTGGATTGTATGCAAACCCACATCTAAAAGGCAAAGGACAAATTCTACTCGATATAATCAAACAGTATGCTTTTGAAAATTTGAAACTCTCAAAACTTTGTGCTTGTGTATTTAAAGAAAATCACAAAGCTCTTACTTTGTATCTAAACAATGGATTTTATATCAGCAAGGAGGATACGAAGATGTTATATATAGAACTTCTTGGGGGGGGGATTGTAAAATGTAATTTCTCGCCTCTAATAAATTCTTCTTTAAGGATAGCTTTATGAAAATTGCTATCCTTACTTCTGAAAATCAATGGTTTGTTCCTTATGCTAAGAAGCTTCAAAAGCTTATTACAAATGCAAGACTTTTCTATCAACACAAAGAAATTTCAGGTTTTGATATAGTCTTTATACTTTCATATCACAGTATCGTTGATACGCGGTTTTTGCAAAGAAATAAACACAATATTGTTATTCACGCTTCAAATCTTCCACAAGGTAAAGGCTGGGCACCGCTTTTTCATCAGGTGATTGAAGGTAAAAATGACATTGTATTCTCTTTGCTTGAAGCAGATGAAAAAGCTGATAATGGTGCAATTTATCTGAAAAAAACTTTACATCTTAATGGACTTGAGTTGTATGAAGAACTTAGAGACAAACAAGCAAATTTTACCATTGATCTTTGTCTTGATTTTTTAAAAAATCATACAAGCTTACAAGCAAAAAAGCAAAAAGGTAAAGAAAGTTTTTATAAAAAGCGAAATCCAAAGGACAGTCAGCTTAACATCTATAAAAGCATAAACGAACAGTTTAATCTTTTAAGAACAGTGAGCAATGAAGACTTTCCGGCATTTTTTTATAAAGACGGGAAAAAATTTATCCTTAAGATATACACTGATGGCGGGGGGGGGGATAGAGTAAAAACCTTATGTATTCTTTTGCAAAATTTCACTCAACTTTGTAAAGAAAAAAAAGAATATTTGCGCTTTTTAAGAAATAGTCCCAAAATCAAACAACATCTCTATAATCAACATTTTATTAGCAAAAGCGAGCATAAAATTTTTATTCAAAGACTGAAAAAACAAAATAGGAAAGTGTATTTTTGCGTCTGTTGTAATGGTATGATTTTGGGCAGCATTAATTTTCAATTCTTTGATAAAAAAAGTATTGAATTTGGATTTTATGGAAATGTTTATTCAAATATTCTTGGAATTGGTTGGATAATGGAACAAATCGGTATTTTTTATGCTTTTAATGTAGCTTTTGCACAAACTTTAACACTTGAACTTTTAAGAGAGAATAAAACAGTGTTGAATTTACACAAAAAATTCGGTTTCAAAGAAAAAGCTAGTGAAGATGAAAGAATTATCAAAATGGAACTTCATTGCAAAAAATAGCCGATATTTATTTTAGAGTCTTGAATACAATAAAAAGCTTTTACTTGGAATTTAAGATGAAGATATTTTCACAAAAAATGCATAAAATACTTTAATTAGTTTTCAAGCAAATCTTGAAAATTATTTTAAGGCAAACAAGCTACAATGAAAGTATGGAAAAACGAAAACAGCTCCTTTGTATCATTGGTATTTTATCATTTGATTTACTTGCTTTGCTCTATGGAATTTCTACCTTGAGCATTAGCAGCGGTGAAGCTGCTATTTATTTTGGTGAAAAATCCCTTTTATACTTTCTTTCACATTTTGGCACTTTAATCTTTGGACAAAATGATTTTGGCTTAAGAAGTCCTTTTTTGTTTTTTCATTTTTTAAGTTGCATTTTGCTTTATATCCTTGCCTTAAAATATACAAAAACAGTTGGAGACAGCCTTCTATCTCTCCTTCTTTTTCTTTTACTTCCCGGAACTGTTGCAAGCGCTTTGCTTGTAAATGAAGCCTCTTTAGTCATTTTTATTGCCCTTTGCATACTGTGTGCTTATGAATATGAAAAAAAATTTCTTTTTTATGGACTTTTGATACTGTCTTTATTTATAGACAAATCCTTCAACATTTTGTTTTTAATCTTCTTCTTCTTCGCAATGTATAAAAAAGATTTTCTTCTGCTCACTTTTTCTTTGTTTCTTTTTGTTGCAGCACTCAATATATATGGTTTTTATACAGGTGGAAGACCTAGAGGATACTTTTTGGACACCTTGGGAATTTTTGCTGCTTGTTTTTCTCCTTTAGTTTTTTTCTATTTTTTTTATGTGCTCTACCGTTTAGCTTTTCAAAAAGAAAAAACTTTGCTTTGGTTTGTGATGAGTGTTACTTTTCTCTTTTGTTCTTTATTATCCTTAAGACAAAAATTATATTTGGAGGATTTTTTACCTTTTTGTGTGCTTTGTACTCCTTTGCTTATAAAAACTTTAATGCAGTCATATCGCGTACGTTTGCCACAGTTTCGTTTTGGGTATAAAATTTTTATTCAAGGAGCTGTGATTTTTTTACTTGTTTTTTATTTTTTACTTGTTGCAAACACTCTTTTATATTTTGTTCTCTCAAACCCAAACCGCCACTTTGCTAGTAAATATCATTTTGCTAAAGAATTAAGTCAGGAATTAAAACTTCGAGGAATTACAGAAATAAAAACTGCGCCAAATTTACAAAAAAGACTTGAATTTTATGGTATCAAAGAAGGTGATGCTTTCTTTCTTCAAAACCTTCATTCAACGCAAAAACAAGAAGCAAATGCAACAATCATCACGCTTACTTTTGGAAAACATAAAAGTAAGTATCAAATTGTAAAAAATGAAACAAGCTTTTAGTTTGCTAGAATTGACTTTACTTATAGTTCTTTTAGGTGCTGTTTTTGTTTTAAGTGAAAAATATTTTTCTAAAGAATTCCTTATGCAAGGTGCGCAAGTACTGCTCAATGATATTCTTTATACACGAAATTTAGCAATGATGCAAGAGGAATTAAGACTTAAAGACCCAGTAGCGAAAAAACAGTGGTATAAAAGCCGTTGGCAATTATATTTCATCAAATCAGCAGCAACAAATTATGAACAAACATATACAATTTTTCTTGACAAAAATGGTGATGGCAATGCCAATTTGGGAAAAACTATACTCAACAAGGACAGAGAAATCGCTGTTGATATTCTCAATACAAACAAACTAATGAATTCAGGTCAAAGTGGGGTCATACATAAAGACGATAAACGAACTACACAGCGATTCAATATCCAAAAAAGTTTTGGGATAGTGAAGGTTGAATTCAAAGGAGTTTGCGCTGGAACAACAAGAATTATCTTTGATAAGCTTGGCAGCTTGTATTCGCCTTTGCGGACTTCAAACTCTGTCTATGACAAAAGCCTTGCCAAAACAGGTAAAGAATGTGTTATAAGATTGCATTCAAAACACAAAAGACAGCTTTGTATAGTGATTGATGCTTTAAGCGGTTATGCTTTTATACCAAAATTTCAAAATTTAAATTCTCAAATTTTTACCTTTAAAAATCAAAGCAAAGAGTGCAAAGATATTTAAAATCTTTACAATGCAAAACAAAAAGTTTTACTTTTGATACAAATCTAAATGAAAAGCTTTAAATCTCTTATGAAAGAAGAAGTATTCATCGGGTTTAAACCGTATCATTTGCTCACAACATTGAGCCTGATACAGAGTAAGTTCTTCCTTGCTATGTTCTGCTGAATCCATAGCTTCAAAAATTTTGATTGTGTATGTTCCTTGTTCGTTTTGATAGATGAAAGCAGGAATTAACACAGCCTTTGTTTTTTTTGCAAGAATACTACCACCAATCAAATACCGAACCTTTCTTCCAAAAAACTCAAGCTCCATACTTTCATTTTCTCCACCTTCTTGATCAGTTAAAAGTCCTAAGGTTCTATTTTGATTTAAAGCACGAAGCATAGGACGCACCCCTTGTTTTTTGTCAATAAGCTCTATATCAAATTGAGTGCGATTTCTTCTTAAGATGGTATTCATTATTTTACTATCAAGTGGTCTTTCAACAACAGAAATAGCTCCAAACTTTGCCGCATACACTAAGGGACATAATTCCCAATTTCCATAATGGGCTGTTATAAAGACAATATTTTTTTTCAAACGTAAAGCGTGTTGTAGAATTTCTTCATTTTCTATACACACTTTTTCTAAAATTTGCTCCTTTGTTGCATTTTGATTTCTTAAAAAATCAAGTCCAAAACGAGCAAAATTTTCATAGATTTTTAAGGCAATTTGCCTCCTTTCGCTTTCATCTTTTTGTGGAAAACAAAGCTGTAAATTCACATCAATAATTTTTCTGTGTTTGGTATTAAGATGAAAAACAAGCCACGCTATTTTTTTAGAAAGAAAAAGAAGAGCCTTTTTGCTAAACATTGCAAGAAGAAATTTTGAAGCATAGTAAGCACTCAAATACAAAATATCTTTAAAAGTCACAAAATTATCCTAAAAGTTCGCGTGCAAGGACAAAAATTTCTTTCTCATCAATCTTTGTTATACAAAAATCTTTCGTATCAAGCTTATATTTTTTTTTCAAATCAAAACTTTTTCCAGCACTTAAAGTTTTATTCAAAGCGCTTTGCAAACAATTTCTTTTTTCCCAGCTTGAACCAAAGAGTGTGATTGATGGTCTATTCATTGCAAATGCTAAATGAGTAGGACCTGTATCAGCACCGATGATCAGATTCATTATTTTTGTTACAGCAAGGAGTTCTTGCAAAGTCAAAAATGGCAGAATTTGCACTCTCTGCATAGAAGTGCTTTGTTGTATAGTTTGAGCAAATTCTTTTTCTCCTTCATTTCCCCAAGTAAGAAAAATTTGTATATGCGAATCATATTCGCAAAGCAATTTACATAAATTTGCAAATTTTTCTTGAGGATAAATTTTGCACTGCTGACTTGAGCCTGTATGAATGAGTACATTTTTTTTACCTAATGGCAATTCTTGTAAAAATTTTTCTTTCATAAGGCTATCAACTGAAAAAACCGGCTGTTTTAAAACCAAATCTTTTACATTAAAAGGAGCATTAAGCATAAAAGCTGCAAGAGCAAGATAACGTACAAAAACATTTTCATTATAATGCAAACTCAATTTTTGTTTATAAAAATTATGCGCAAAGCTTTCTTTAAGACCATTCTTATCAAAACCAAAAGTATTTTTACCCAACAATCTACTTAAAAACGCTGATTTTATTAATCCTTGCAAATCAATCACTGCATCATAGTCGTTTTTTTTTGCTTTCAAAATAATCCCAAGTGAAGTGAAAATTCTCTTTTCTTTTAAAGGTAAAGCATACAGCTTGTCTATCAATGGATGCTTCTCTAAAAGACCTTCAAACCTCTCATCAACAAACCAATGAATTTCTATATTTTTATTGAAATTTTTAATAAATTGTAAAATAATAGCACTTTGAATAATATCTCCAAGCGCACTTAAACGAATAAGAGCTATTTTCATTAAAACCTGTAATTGTGAATTTTTTGTTATGATTGTAGCAAAATTCTGTAAAACAAGGTTTAATTGAATGAAAAATGAAGGTTATATTTGTACTTTTGATTGTGAGAGTATTCCAGATGCACAACTTATACGTAAAACTCTTGGCTTTGAAGGCAATGATGAGGAGGTAAGTTTGCAAGCTATACAATGGCAAAAAGAACACAATGGAAACGAATTTTTACCACTCCCTTATCATAAAATAGTCAGTATTTGTGCTGTTATTAGCAATAATTTTGGTTCTTTTATCAAAGTCAATAAAATAGAAGGCGACGATGAACAAACAATGATAGACAATTTTTTTGCTTTTATAGAAAAACACGAACCAAAACTTGTAAGTTTTAATGGCAAAAATTTTGATATGCCTTTGCTTGTTTTAAGGGCTTTAAAATATGGCATTAAAGCAGGTGCTTATCTTGATACAACAAGCGATAAGTGGAATAATTATAAAACACGTTTTTCTGAAATAAAACATTGTGATTTATTTGAATGTTTTGGAAGTTCTCGAGGAATGAGTCTTAATCTACTTAGTGCTCTTAATGATTTGCCCGGAAAATATGATATTTGTGGAAGTGATGTCATTAAACTTTATTATCACAATGAATTTGAAAAAATCCATCAATACTGCGAAAGCGATGCACTCAATACTTTTATACTCTTTTTAAAATATGAACGTATGAAGGGCAATGTAAATGATGAAGATTACACTCATTCTTTATATCTAATGAAAGAATACTTGCAAAATAAAAAGCAAGAAAGAGACTATGTTGGGTTTTTTTTAAAAACTTGTGAAAACGAAATAAACAAAATAATAAATGAAACATTTAAAAAAAGAGACTACAATTAAAAAATTAAGAAAGGCTGAATATGAAAATTCTCATTAGTGGCGGGGCAGGCTATATAGGCTCTCATACTTTAAGGCAATTTTTACAAACACAACACGATCTTTATGTTTTAGACAATCTTTCTAAAGGTTCAAAAAAAGCTCTTGATGATTTAAGCACAATAAGAGAATTTCAATTTTTTCAACAGGATTTAAGCGATTTTCAAGGGGTAAAAAAACTTTTTCGTGAGCAAGAATTCGATGCTGTTGTACATTTTGCTGCAAGCATTGAAGTTTTTGAAAGTACGCAAAATCCTTTAAAATATTATATGAATAACACAGCAAACACTTCAAACCTCATTCAAACTTGTCTTGAAAACAAAGTTAATCGTTTTATTTTTTCCTCAACAGCAGCAACTTATGGCGAACCACAAACAAAGATAGTCAGTGAAACAAGTCCTCTTGCGCCAATTAACCCTTATGGACGTTCAAAGCTGATGAGTGAATATGTTTTAGCTGATGCAGTTATGGCGAATTCGGAATTTAAATACTGTATTTTGCGTTATTTTAATGTTGCTGGAGCTTGTATGGATTTTAAACTTGGACAAAGATACCCTAAAGCTACTCTCCTTATAAAAGTTGCAGCTGAAGTTGCAGCTGGAAAGAGAGAGAAGCTTTTTATTTTTGGTAATAATTATAATACCGATGATGGCACTTGCGTGAGGGATTTTATCCATGTTGATGACATTGCAAGTGCGCATTTATCGGCTTTAGAGTATCTTGAAAATGGAGAGAGTACCATCTTTAATGTAGGTTATGGGCACGGTTTTAGTGTTAAAGAAGTGGTTGAAACGATGAAAAAAGTAAGCGGGGTAGATTTTGCAGTTGAGTTCGCTCCTCCTCGCGCTGGAGATCCAAGCATACTCATCTCACAAGCAGATAAAATTCGTTCTCTTACCTCGTGGAGGCCAAAATATGATGATCTTGAACTCATCTGCAAAAGTGCTTTTGAATGGGAAAAACATTGTTAAAAAAACTTTTTTTCATCTTAGAAAAAAAAGAGAGGAGATTTTTATTTGCTCTGCTCCTTTTTTCAATTTTTATTTCTTTTATAGAGAGTTTTGCCATATCTTTAATAATGCCTTTTATTAGTTTAGCAAGTAATTTTTCTTATTTTCAAACAAATAAAATCCTTCTTTGGCTACAAAATTCCCTTAAACTCCCTGCTTTTGAGATTCTGGCATATTTTGGTCTCGTTTTATTAGGATTTTATCTCTTAAGAGCCTTGCTTAACAGTCTGTATTTTCATCTCTTAGCCAAATTTTCAAAAGGAAGGTATCATAGCATTTCTTCAAAACTCTTTTCAAAATTTCTGCATATTGAATATGAAAAATTCACTCAAAAAAAGAATTCTGAACTCTTAAAAACTTTAACAGGTGAGGTATATAATTTCACCACTTTACTCTCTTCATTTTTGCTTATGATGAGTGAAATTTTTGTTGTGCTTTTACTTTATATTTTTTTACTCTGCATTCATTATAAAATCACGCTTTTTTTAAGCCTATTTATGCTGCTTAACGCTTATATTTTAGTAAAAATTTTAAGTCCTAATATCAAAAGAGCAGGAGTAAGAAGAGAAGAAGCTATGAGGAGATTTTTTGAGATTCTTACCACCAATTTACATAATCTCAAATTCATTAAACTTAAAACAAAAGAAAAAAGCATCGTAGAGCTTTTCAAAACACAGAGTGAAACTTTTTCTAAAGCCAATATCACAAATGAAAGTCTCAACGCTTTACCACGCATTTATCTTGAGGCTATGGGTTTTTTTGTGCTTGTTGGTTTGGTTGTATTTTTACTTTTAAAAAATAAAAGTGATCTTTCCACTTTTTTAAGTACTTTAAGCATTTTTGTTTTGGCTCTATACCGTTTGATTCCAAGTGCTAATCGTATTATCACAAGCTATCACGACTTGCTTTATTACCGTTCAAGTCTTGATATTATTTATGAAAATTTACATCAAAATGAAGAAAATTTAGGGGAGGAAAAAATTTCTTTTTCACAACACATCACACTTAAAAATATTAGCTTTGGTTATCAAGGAAGAAAAAAACTATTTCAAAATTTAAATTTATGCATTCAAAAAGGTGAAAAAATTGCTTTTGTAGGAGAGAGTGGTTGTGGTAAAAGTACTTTAGTTGATTTAATTATAGGGCTTTTAAAACCAAATTCTGGAGACATTTATATTGACGCAAAAAAACTGACTTTGCAAAATGTTAAAAATTATCGTCAAAAAATAGGCTATATTCCTCAAAATATTCGTCTTTTTAATGATACAATAGCGAAAAATATAGCCTTTGAAGATGAAATTGATGAACAAAAATTACACAAAGTTCTAGTCCAAGCAAACTTAAGCCAATATATCTCTACCTTAGCACAAGGGGTGCAAACAAGAATTAGCGATGAGAGCATTAGCGGAGGGCAAAAACAGAGGATAGCCATAGCAAGAGCTTTGTATTTAAATCCTGAAATCCTTGTGCTTGATGAAGCCACTTCTGCTCTTGACACGACAAATGAAGCAAAAATAATGGCAGAACTATACAAGCTTGCACACGATAAAACCATGATTATCATAGCCCATCGTTTAAGTACAATACAGCATTGCGATAGAGTATTTCGTTTAATTCGTGGTCAATTGAAAGAGCAAAAACGATGAGAATAAGTTTTATTATAGCTACTTTAAATGCAGGAGGAGCTGAAAGAGTGCTTGTAAGTTTAGCAAATGCGCTCTGTAAAGAACATCAAATTTGTATCATTAAATTTCACGCTCAAGACTCTTTTTATCCCTTAGAAAAAGAAATTACTCTCAAAACCCTGCCGCAATTTGATTTTACTTCGCTGTATAATAAAATCGTGAGCCGTTGTAAAAAATATTACGCATTAAGAAAGATTTTAAAGCAAACACCAAGTGATGTTTTTATTTCTTTTTTAGATACAACAAATATAGCTTGTATTTTTGCTACAAGAGGATTAAAAACACCTTTAATTATTAGCGAACATAGTAATGAAAGCTATCTTCGTTCTTTTTTTTGGAGATTTTTACGAAAGAGAACATATCCTTATTGTTCAGCTTTGACTGTGCTTACAAACGATGATAAAAGCTATTATGAACATTTTGTAAAAAAGGTTGTTCTTCTTGCTAATCCATGTCATTTTAGTGCTACTATTTCACCAAATTCAGACTTTGAGAAAGAAAATCTTGTTCTTTTTGTCGGTCGTTTAGATTCAAACAAAAATCCTTTAATGTTTGTTAAAGCTGTAGCAGAACTTGAAAAAGATTTGCAGGAAAAATATGAATTTTGTATAGCAGGAGAAGGAATATTGCGAGCAGAACTTGAAAAAAACATACAAAATTTAGGCATTTCAGTCAAACTCTTGGGTCAGGTTGAAAGTATTGAAAAATTTTATAAAAAAGCAAAAATACTTTGTCTTTGCTCTTTTATAGAAGGTTTGCCAACGGTTTTAATAGAGAGTTTATATTTTAAAGTATGTAGAATTTCAAGCACTTATCATAGTGGGGCTAAAGATTTAATACAAGATAATTTCGACGGACTCTTGTGCGAATGTGGTAATGAAAAAGATTTGGCACAAAAACTAAGCAAGCTCTTAAACGATGAAAATTTAAGACAGAAGTTAGTACAAAATGCAAGTTTAAGATGTAAGGATTATGAACTCCCTTTCATCACAAAACAATGGCTTAAATTGATCAAGGAGTTGCAAAATGGCTAAACTCTCTGTAATTATCCCAACTTTCAAGCGACCTTTTTTGTTACAAAAAGCTATTAAAAGTGTTTTACAACAAGATTTTAAAGACTTAGAACTCATCATTAGTGATGACAATTCAAATGATGAAACAAAGCAAAAAGTTCTTGAGCTCCAAAAAGAAGACAGCAGAATTCGCTATGTTGTTAATACGCGTTACAAACAAGGACCAAATGGAAACAAAAACAACGGTTTAGATTATGCAAATGCTGAATTTATAAGTTTTTTAGATGATGATGATGAACTTTTACCCGGTGCCTTAAGCACGCTCTTAAAGAAAGTAGATGAAGGATATGAACATTGTTTTGGAAATTGCCTTTTAGAGCGCAACAATATCTTAAGTAATGAATTAAGCGGTAAAGGTTTGCACAGTGATAGTGAAATTACAAAAAAAGATTTTTTAATGGGAAGATTCTATGGAGAATTTTTTTCTGTTTTTAAAAAATCGCTACTTGCAAATGCACGTTTTAATGATGAATTGTATGGCAATGAAGCTACCTTATGGGTTCATTTATATAAAAAAAAGAGCTTTTATATACATAAGGCTTTGCGCGTGTACCGTTTTCATCAAAGCGACAGCGTTACTTTAGCAGCGGTAAAAAATGCAAAACGTGTCTATTTAGGATATTTACAAATGGCAAAGCTTTTAGAAGATGAATTACAAAATGATCAAGCCTATGCACAAGAATGCGCAAAAAATTATAAAATGGCAGCATACTATGCTAAATTTGCTAAAGAATATAAAGGATTGTATCATTGTCTTTTCAAGTCTCTTCGTATCCATTGCAACCTTCCGGCTTTACTCTTACTTATTTTAAGTATAATGCCAAGTAAAATGATAGTATTTTTATCTCGAATTCGGGTGGCTTTATGCAAAAATTAGCTGTGTTTATTTATTCTTTAGGAAGTGGAGGAGCTGAAAGGGTTGTGGCAACCTTACTGCCTCTTTTAAGTATGAAATTTGAAGTACATCTTATTGTAATGAATGAGAAATTTTCTTATACACTCAATGGTTGCACTCTTCATTTTCTAGAACGTTCAAAACCAAATGAAAATTCTTTATTAAAATTCATTAAACTGCCTTTTCTAGCCCTTAAATATAAAAAATTATGCCAAAGTTTAGATATCAATGTCGAATTTGTTTTTTTAAACCGCCCAAATTACATAGCTTTACTTGCCAAGCTTTTTGGAGCAAAAACACGACTTGTAATCAACGAATGTACAACGCCAAGTTTAATGTATCAAAAAAACACTTTTACTTCTTTAGCCAATAAATTTTTAATACGCTCTCTTTACCCGTATGCTGATTTAATTTTAACAAATGCTAAAGGCAATCTTGAAGATCTTGTGAATAATTTTAAGATTAAAGTTGATAAATGTGATCTGCTTTATAATGCTATAGATTTAGAAAATATCCATTTTCTTACTAGTGAGAGTATTGCTTTAAAAGATAAATTTATACTTAGTGTTGGTCGTTTAGATAAAGGCAAAAATCATTCTTTGCTTATACGTGCATATGCCAGACTTAAAACTGAAGTCAAACTTGTAATCTTAGGCGAAGGAGAATTACATAAAGAACTTGAAAATCTAATAGCTCAACTTGATTTAAAAGAAAAAGTCTTGCTCTTAGGTTTTGATAGTAATCCTTATAAATATATGAGTAAATGCGAATTCTTTGCCTTTGCTTCACTTTTTGAAGGTTTCTCTAATGTCTTAATAGAAAGTCTTGCTTGTGGTTGTGCTGTCGTTTGTACTGAACACAAAAGTGGTGCAAAAGAACTTTTTGGAGATGATGAATTTGGATTATTAGTTGAGGTTGGAGATGAAAATTCTATGTTTGATGGTTTAAAACTCTTTCTTGAAGATGAGAGTCTAAGAAAAACTTATCAAAAAAAAGCCAAAGACAGAGCAAGTGATTTTGATAAAATCAAAATTGCTCGTAATGCTTTCAAGTATTTATTAGGATAAACAATGCTTTATAAATTTTCTAAAAACAATACCCTCATTGCTTTGATACTCTTTGCTTTCATTTTCAGTGTAGTATGTCGTTTATATTGGGTTATTTGGGCAAGTCAATTTGATGAGTATTTTTTTAATAATGAATTAATGATTATTTCAAATGATGGCTATGCCTTTGCTGAAGGAGCTAGAGATATGATAGCAGGTTTTCATCAAGAAAATGACTTAAGCTATTATGGTTCTTCGCTTTCAACGCTTACCTATTGGCTCTCAAATATATCTTCTATACAATTTGAAACGCTTATTTTATATATGAGCACTTTTTTTTCCTCTTTAGTTGTTATTCCTTTGCTTTTACTTGCCAATGAATTCAAAAAACTTTCAATGGGTTTTTATGCAGCACTCTTAGCAAGTATAGCAAACAGCTATTACAACCGCACGATGACAGGGTATTATGATACTGATATGCTTGTTATTGTTTTTGCTATGATGATAGTTTTTCTTATGATTCGGCTTTTGCTTAAAAAAGATTTACTCTCTTTACTTCTTTTTCCTTTGTTTGTAGGACTTTATTTATGGTGGTATCCATCAAGTTACTCCCTCAATGTGGCATTTTTAGTACTTTTTTTTCTGTATATTGTGCTTTTTCATCGCAAAGAAAAAATTTTGTATATGGCTATTCTTTTTGCTTCAATTACGCTTTCAAATATAGCTTGGTTTTATCAAAGCGCTATTATAACACTCTTGTTTGCTCTCTTTACTTTTCAAAAAAAACATTTCACCTTTGTTACTTTAAGTCTTTTAGGTTTTGCTACTTTTATTTTTCTAGCTTTAAGTGGCGGTATAGATCCTATTTTATACCAGCTTCAATTCTATGTTTTCAGAAGTGATGAAAGTGCTAATATAACACAAGGTTTTGTTTATTTTAATGTCAATAAGACCATTCAAGAGGTTGAAAGCATATCTTTAAATATCTTTATGCAAAGAATCAGTGGGAGCGAAATTGTATTCATAGCCTCTTTCATAGGATTTCTCTTGCTTGTAAAAAAACATCGGGAAATGATTGTAAGTTTGCCTATGATTATCTTAGGCTTTTTTGCCCTCAAAGGCGGGCTTCGTTTTACTATTTATGCTGTACCTCTAATGGCTTTAGGATTTGGATATTTAAGTCTTGTTATTTTGGCTTGGTTACAAAAAGTACAAATTCAAAACTACAAACAATTGAAAAATTTAGAACTCTCTTTCATAGGCATAGCTTTTACTTGTCTTCTTTTGCCTTTAATTTTAGCTTTAATATTGCACGATTTTCATCACAATGTACAAATAAGTGAAGAATTTTTTCAGCTTTTTTTTGGTAATGCTCTCTTTTTAAGCATTTTTATTATTTCTTTGAGTGCTGCTTTGTGTTATATGTTTCTATGGAAACGAAAATATAAGGCTTTGTCTTTCGCTTTTAACGGTGCTGTTTTTATTTTTTCCTTATTTTTTAGTATAAAACATATTTATGAATACAAGGCTCCTACTGTTTTTTCTCACAACGAAGCCTCTCTTTTAACAGAACTAAAAAACATTGCAAATCGAGAGGATTATGTTGTTTCTTGGTGGGATTATGGCTATCCTATACGTTATTATAGCGATGTAAAAACTCTAGCTGATGGAGGAAAACACTTAGGCAAAGACAATTTCTTTCCTTCCTTCATACTCTCTAAAGAACAAAAAGCAGCTGCAAGAATGGCAAGATTGAGTGTAGAATATACAGAAAAAAGCTTTTACACAAGAAGTAATGACCTGCTTGAAACTATGATGAAAGAATATAATTATAAGAATATAGAGCTGTTTTTAAATTCTTTGTCTAAGGACAATTTTATAATTAACTCTGAAAAAACGCGTGATGTTTATTTATATATGCCAGCAAGAATGTCGCTTATTTTCTCAACCGTAGCAAGTTTTTCAAATGTAGATTTAGAAAATGGAAAACTCAAGGATTCTTTTTATTTTACAACCGCTTTTGCCATAGCAAATAACAATGGGCAAATCCAACTTAACAACGGAATTATTTTAAATGATGACTTTCGAAATTTTAAGGTTAATACTGACACTTTTTCACTTCATAGCTTGATAGAACTTCATTCTATTCAAAACAGTCAATACAAAATCACAACCATAGATGAGAATGCAAAGTACTATCTTTTTTACCTTCAAGATAATTCCATTCCTTTTGTACAATTTATTTTAATGGATAAAACTATGTTTGAAAGTGCTTTTGTTCAAATGTTTTTTCTTGGACAGTATGACAAAAATCTATTTGAACTCGTTAGTAACACAAGAGACGCAAAGGTTTTTAAACTCAAGATATGAAAATAGGATTTTTAAGTCATTCTGGCGCAAGTATATACCATTTTAGAATGCCTATAATAAAAGCTTTACAAGCAAGAGGAGATGAGGTTTTTGTTCTAGTACCACAAGATGAATACACACAAAAACTCCAAAATTTAGGCTTGAATGTAGTTTGTTACACACTCAAACGTAAAAGTATCAATCCTTTTATCGTTTTTTCTAATTTTCTTCATTTAAAAAAAATTCTCAAAGATTTACATTTAGATTTGCTCCAAAGTGCAGCACACAAAAGCAATACCTTTGGCATTTTTGCTGCAAAATGTGTTAAAATTCCTTACAAATTAGCTCTTGTTGAAGGTTTAGGTTCTTTCTATATAGAAAACACTTTGAAAGCAAAACTCATACGAACTTGCATTAATTTTCTCTATAAAAGAACTTTTACTTTTGTTGAAAAAATGATTTTTGTGAATTATTCTAATGCCGAATTTATGCGAAAACTTGGCTTAAAGGAAGAAAAAATTTGCATAATACGAACTGTTGGAATCAACATAAAGAAGTTTTTTCCTGTGCAAATATCCAAAGAAACAAAAAAAGCCTTTTGGTCTGAATTTATGCTTGATGAAAAACCTGTAGTATTAATGGTATCTCGTGCTTTATGGCATAAGGGAATTAAAGAATTTTATGAGGCAGCTGAACTCTTAAAAACGAAAGCTAATTTTGTTCTTGTTGGCGGTGTTGATGAGAATCCAAGCTGTGCAAATTTAGAATTTTTACATTCTGGAAAAGTAAAATATCTAGGTGAAAGAGAAGATATAGCGACTTTGCTTTGGCATTGTGATATTTTTACTTTGCCAAGCTATAAAGAAGGTTTTCCTTTGAGTGTGTTAGAAGCTAAAGCTTGCGGAAAAGCTATAATAGTAAGTGATTGTGAAGGCTGTGTTGAAGCTATAACAAATGCTTTTGATGGTCTTTGGGTAAAAACAGGAGAAAGTAAAGATTTGGCTGAAAAAATTTGCTTACTTTTAGATGATGAATCCTTACGCTTTCGTTTGGGTAAAAATGCTGCAAAAGATGCACTCCAATATGATGAGACAGGTATCGCAAAACAGTATTTAGCACTGTATGATACACTAAGAAAGGAAGTAAATGTATAAAATGTTTCTTAAAAGAACTTTTGACCTGTGTTTTGCCTCTATGCTTTTACTTTTCTTTTCACCTCTTATTATACTCATTGCTTTGCTTTTAAAATGTACGCAAAAAAATATCGTTTTTACACAAGAAAGACCCGGCTTAAATGAAAAAATTTTTACTATTTATAAATTTAAAACTATGAATGATGAAAGAGATGAAAAAGGGGAATTATTACCTGATGAATTGCGTTTAAATCCTTTTGGAAAGCTTATACGAAGTCTAAGTTTAGATGAGCTTTTGCAGCTTTTTAATGTACTAAAAGGAGATATGAGTTTTGTAGGACCAAGACCATTGCTTCCTGAGTACCTTACTCTTTATACTAAAGAGCAGAGATTAAGACATTCTGTTCGACCCGGCATTACAGGCCTTGCTCAAATCAATGGAAGAAATGCTATCTCGTGGAAAAAAAAATTTGAACTTGATGTAGAATATGTAAGAACATTCTCTTTTTCTTTAGATATGAAGATTCTTTTGCTCACTGCTTTTAAAGTACTACAACGAAGAGGGATTCATCAAGAAGGCAAAGCTACAATGGAAAAATTCAATGGAAAGAACTGAAAAAATTTATATTTATGGAGCTGGTGGGCACGGGTTCGTTTGTGCTGATGTTGCCTATGCTTTAGGATATAAAGAATGCATCTTTTTAGATGATATAAAAGGTCCTGTTTTTCAACAAAACCTACCAAAATATGACATTTTTATTGGAATAGGTTCAAATAAAATCCGAAAACAAATTTACGAAAAAGTTTTACAATATGATTTCAAGACTGTTAATCTTATCCATCCTAGTGCTATAATAAGCCCTAGTGCTGTTATAGAAATCGATTCTGGTATTTTGATTATGCCCTATGTAGTAGTAAATGCCAAAGCTCATATACAAAAAGGGGTTATACTCAATACCTCAAGCGTGATTGAACACGAATGCGTTGTTGGCGAATTTACTCACGTTAGCGTTGGAGCAAAATGCGGAGGTAATGTTACAATTGGCAAGTTATGTTTTTTAGGGATTAATTGTGCTGTATTGCCAAATTTAAGTGTAGCAGATGAAAGTATTCTAGGCGGCGGGGCTTTGTTAAGTAAAAACATACAAGAAAAAGGAGTTTTTGTAGGAATTCCTGCAAAAAAATTAAAGGAAGTATAATGAAATTTTTTCTTTCTCCACCACATATGAGCGGCAAAGAGTTAGACTACATAAAAGAAGTGTTTCAAAGCAATTATATAGCACCTTTAGGTGAATTTGTTACTCGTTTTGAAGAAAGTATCAAAACTTACAGCAAAAGCCCTAATGTCTTGGCACTTAATTCGGCTTCTGCAGCTTTGCATTTGGCTTTAAGAGTAGCTGGAGTGAAAGAAAATGACTATGTTTTAGCCTCTTCTTTCACTTTTATCGCTTCAGTTGCACCTATTTATTACCTCAAGGCTAGACCAATCTTTCTTGATTGTGATGAAACTTTTAATATAGAGCCAAATTTGCTTGAATTTGCTATTAAAAAATGCAAAATAAAACCAAAAGCTCTTATCCTTACGCATTTGTACGGTAATGCCTCAAAAATGGAACAAATAACTCAAATTTGCAAAAACAATGACATTATTCTCATTGAAGATGCTGCTGAAGCTTTAGGTTCTTTTTACAAGGAGAAAGCTCTAGGGACTTTTGGCGAATTTGGTGTATATTCTTTCAATGGCAATAAAATCCTTACTACTTCAGGAGGTGGTATGCTTTTAGCACAAGAAAAAGATGCAATAGATAAAGCAAGATTTTATAGTACGCAAGCAAGAGAAAAATGTTTGCATTATGAACACTTAGACTATGGGTATAATTATAGACTAAGCAACGTGTTGGGTGCTATTGGAGTAGCCCAAATGGAAGTCTTAGAACAAAGGGTGTTTCAAAAAAGACAAATTTATAAATGGTATCAAGAATTTTTAGGGCAGCATTTGACCTTTTTAGATGAATTGCCAAATTCAAGGTCAAATCGTTGGTTGAGTACGGCTCTTGTTGATTTTGATTCAAGTCAGCTTTCTACAAACTGGCAATGCTTAGAAGTTTCACAAAAAACTCCGACTTTACATCCTAAAATACAACAAATAATAGCCGCACTTCAGGCAAAACAGATTGAAACAAGACCTTTATGGAAAGCTATGCATCTACAAAAAGTTTTTCAAGGAGAGAAAGCTTTTGTAAATGGCAATAGTGAGCTATTTTTTCAAAAAGGCATTTGTTTGCCAAGCGGTACAGCCTTAAACAAAAATGATGTCTTTGAAATTTCGGAACTTATACGAAAGAATCTCTAATGAATTTCCATTTTTATAAAAGCAGGAGGCTAATTTTTTTCTTAATTTGTGATACAGTGTTTTTGAGTCTCTCTTTTTTTTTAGCATTCTCTTTACGTTTTAGTGGAGATATTCCTGATATTTTTTATCAAGGTATGTTAAAAGCAGGGTTTATTTTGCTTGTTCTTAAGATTATTTTTTTCTTTGTATTGAAAATATATAAAGTGGCTTGGCGTTTCTTTTCTTTGAGTGAAGCAAGAAAAATTTTTTTCGCTTTAGTCTTAGCAGAATCCTGTTTTTTAATAATTTTCTCTTTTTATGCAGATTTCTTTAATCCTTTTCCAAGAAGTGTAGTGGGAATTGATTTTGTCCTTTCTTATATGTTTATAGGTGCTTTAAGGATAAGTAAAAGAATGTTAGTTGATTTTCGACCTTCTCTCACAAAAGAAAGTCAAAATCCGTGTATCGTTGTAGGTGCAACCTCAAAAGCTTTACATCTATTAAAAGGAGCTAAAGAGGGTTCTTTACATTTGTTTCCTGTAGCCGTTGTTGATGCAAGAAATGAACTTTTAGGAACTTATTGTGATAAATTCAAAATTGAAAACAAAACAAAAATTAAAGAATATGTTAAAGATGGAGTGAAAACGGCTATTATTGCTTTAGAACTCGGACAAGAAGAGCTAAAAAGTTTATTTGAAGAACTTGTGAGCTATGGAATCGCTGATATAAAAATTTTTTCTTTTACAAGAAACAAAGCAAGAAATATTACCATAGAGGACTTATTAGCAAGAAAACCTAAAGACTTAGATGACAGTGCTGTAGCTGAGTTCCTTAAAAATAAGATTGTTTTAGTAACTGGAGCGGGTGGGAGTATTGGGAGTGAATTGTGCAAACAGTGTATGAAATTTGGTGCACAACATCTTATAATGGTCGAACATAGTGAATTTAACTTATATAAAATCAATGAACAATTAAGTGCTTTTTCAAAAAAAATTACCCCAATAATGCTTAGCATTTTAGACGAAAAAGCTCTAGATGAATTGCTTAGGCGAACAAAACCTGATTTAATTTTACACGCAGCAGCATACAAACATGTACCTTTATGCGAAAAAAATCCACATTCAGCTCTACTCAATAATATTTTTGGTACAAAAATTCTCACAGATTTAGCAAAGAAAAATGGAGTAAAAAAATTTGTAATGATTAGCACAGATAAAGCGGTACGTCCGACAAGTATTATGGGCTGTTCTAAAAGAGTGTGCGAACTTTATACTTTAGGCTGTAATGATACGAATTTTGAAGTTGCTTGCGTACGTTTTGGAAATGTTTTAGGTTCTAGTGGAAGTGTCATTCCTAAATTTCAAGAACAGATCGCAACTAATAAAGCTCTTACCGTAACACATCCTGATATAGTACGGTATTTTATGCTTGTAAGCGAAGCTGTACAGCTTGTTTTACAAGCAAGTGCTATTGCCAAAGGTGGAGAGCTTTTTGTACTTGATATGGGAGAACCGGTAAAGATTTTAGATTTGGCTAAAAAAATGCTTGTTTTATCAAATCGTCAAGATTTACCAATCAAAATCACAGGATTGCGCCCCGGTGAAAAACTCTTCGAAGAACTTTTAATCGATAAAAACGATGTGCAAACAAAATATGAAAGCATCTTCGTTGCAAAAAATGAGACAATAGATATGCAAATTCTCAATGCTCAAATACAACAATTAAAAAATGAAAAAGAAATTGAAACAGTATTAAAAGAAATTGTTCCAGAATTTCAACACAATAAAGGAAAATAAAATGTTTATAAAAGATATACAAAGATTTGAAGACAATCGCGACAAAGTGAATGCGTATATGACTTACATTCTAACAAAAAATATACCTAATAAATTACCTGATATTCATCTTCAAAGTATTAAAACAGCTTTAGATAAAATTGCTCACGAAATTTCAGTTTTTGATGCATTATATATACTAGATACTTCGGGAAGACAAATAGAAAATATCATTGCCTTAAAAAAAGAATATGAAATTGGAGAAGGAGAAGACAGAAGTGCTAGAGCATATTTTTACAGAGCAGTTAAACTAAGACGTTGTATTCTAAGCGATCCTTATCCTTCAAATTTAAACAATGAACTCTGTGTAACTGCTTCGATGCCAATTTACAACGATAAAGACATTTTGCTTTTTGTGGTTTGTATTGATATTAAACTTGAAGATATTTTAAAACTTATTCAAGCTGGGAATTTTGAATTTGTCTTTTTGCAATTTAGTCGTTTCGTGTATTGTTGTTTTGCTTTAGTACTTTTCACAATTACTTGTTTTCTGTTTCAAAAAGGTCTTTTTGGTCTCTTTGGAAGTTCTAATATAGGAATTCAAGAGATGTTTGAAAGTACAATAGCTATCACTTTGGCTTTGGCTATTTTTGATTTGGCTAAAACTATTATAGAAGAAGAGGTTCTGGGAAAAATAAAAAAAGAGACAAATGGAATTCAAAAAACTATGGTACGATTTTTAGGTTCTATTATAATAGCCCTAGCTATAGAAGCTTTAATGTTGGTATTTAAATTAGCTATAAGCGATCTGTCTCAAATGATTTATGTTATTTATCTTATAATTGGTGTTACCTTACTTCTAGCAGGCCTTAGTATGTATTTATTTGCAATTAAATATAAAAATAATACTATTTTATAAGAGATTAAATAAAAAATGCTATAATTCTCAACATAAAAATTTCAGTATTAATTTAAGATAAAAAGTAAATTATTGAAAATTTGAAAAAGGATAAAATTATGAAATTGCTAGTTGTTGATGACAGTTCTACTATGAGAAGGATTATTAAAAATACTTTGGCAAGGTTAGGACATAATGACGTTCTTGAAGCAGAACACGGAGTTGAAGCCTGGGATTTGCTTGGAGCAAATGAGGATATAAAGGTTTTAATAACCGACTGGAATATGCCTGAAATGAATGGTCTTGAGCTTGTTAAAAAAGTGCGTGCTGAAAAAAAATATGAAGATATGCCAATTATTATGGTTACAACAGAAGGCGGAAAAGCTGAAGTTATCACTGCTTTAAAAGCCGGTGTAAATAATTATATAGTCAAACCTTTTACTCCACAAGTTTTAAAAGAAAAACTTGAAGATGTTTTAGGTGTCGGTAGTGGAGAAATTCTAGCCGAATAAACCCATCTTTGAAATTTAAAATGCGAAAAAATTATTATGAACTGTTTGTTGAGGTCGAACAATCATACAAAACACTGTTTCTTGATTTTATTTTTGATTTAGGTATCCAAGCTGTAGAAGAAAAAAATAATGGTATTTATGTACGCTCAAATGATAAGCTTGATAAACTCTCTTGGGCTTTAGATATTTTTAGTGAAAAGCTTTTGGGGCAAAAAGACTTTTACGAAGACAAAAAAAGTATTATTTTGCAAAAAACACTCGAAAAAAAAGAAAATAAAAATTGGATAGAAGAATATAAAAAGAGTATAAAACCTCTCCTTATTGATACAATTTACATTCATACTACTTGGCAAAAACCGAAAAAAAATTATCTTAATATAATAATTGACCCTGCATTAGCTTTTGGTTCCGGACACCACGAAAGTACATATTCTTGTCTTAAACTTTTACAACGTTTTGCAAAAAAAAAATTAAAAGTTTTAGATCTCGGCTGTGGAAGTGGGATTTTAGGTATTGCTATGGCAAAATTAGGCTGTAAAGTTGAACTATGTGATACAGATGAAGAGGCGGTTGCAAGTTCTTTAAAAAACGCAAAACTTAACAAAGTCGAATTTGACAGAATTTGGCAAGGTTCTATAAATGAAACTCAACAAAAATATCATATCATAATCGCTAATATCACTGCAGATATTCTTTTGATTTTAGAAAAAGATATTAAAAGATGTTTAAGTGAGAATGCTATACTTATACTTTCTGGTATTTTAGATAAATACAAACAAAGAGTGGAAGAAAAATTTAACACTCTGGAACTTCTTGAAAGCACTCAAGTTAATGAATGGATCAGTTTAGTTTATACAAACAAAGGAAAACAATGAATAAAAACAACAATATTCCAAATAATTCTAAAGGCAATCCGCAAAACAATAATTTTTTTAATAAAAATCCTATTTTTCTATTTGCGATTTTTGCTATTGTTATGGTGATTATTTTTAAAGGTTTTTTTGATAATGGAGCTTCTTTTGGCAGTGGTTTAACAGGGAGTGAAACAAGTAAAAATATCGCCTATTCAGAACTTAAAAGACTGATAGAAAGTGGGCAAATTACTCAAGTGAGTATAGGACAAAGCACTGTAAAAGCAGTCTCTTCATCACACAATACCATTTACACAGCAAAGAAAGTGAATGATCCTGAACTTGTAAGTCTGCTTGATAGTAAAAATATTGCTTATGGAGCATACTCTGAAACAAATTGGTTCACTGATATACTTTTTTCTTGGGTTTTGCCTGTTTTTATTTTCTTTGGAATTTGGATGCTTTTAGCATCGCGTATGCAAAAAAATATGGGGGGTTCTATACTTGGAATAGGGAGTTCAAAAAAACTTGTCAATTCAGAAAAACCTAAAGTGAAATTTAATGATGTTGCCGGAGTTGAAGAGGCAAAAGAAGAGGTAAAGGAAATTGTAGATTTTCTTAAATTCCCTGAAAGATATATTAAACTTGGAGCAAAGATTCCAAAAGGACTTTTACTTGTAGGACCTCCGGGTACAGGAAAAACTCTTTTAGCAAAAGCTGTTGCTGGAGAAGCTGATGTACCTTTTTTTAGTGTTTCTGGATCAAGTTTTATTGAGATGTTTGTAGGAGTAGGAGCAAGTCGTGTAAGAGACTTATTTGAAAATGCTAAAAAAGAGGCACCTGCCATTGTTTTTATTGATGAAATTGATGCTATTGGTAAAAGTCGTGCCGCAAGTGGTATGATGGGCGGAAATGATGAAAGAGAGCAAACTTTAAACCAACTTTTAGCTGAAATGGATGGCTTTGGGACAGAAAGCTCTCCTGTTATTGTTTTGGCTGCAACAAACAGACCCGAAGTTTTAGATGCTGCACTTTTAAGACCCGGACGTTTTGACAGACAAGTTTTAGTTGATAAACCTGACTTTAAGGGCAGGTGTGAAATTCTCAAAGTGCATATGAAAGATGTGAAAATTTCACCTGAAGTAAAAATTGAAAATATTGCAAGACTCACAGCAGGACTTGCTGGGGCAGATTTGGCAAATATAATTAATGAAGCTGCTCTTCTTGCAGGAAGAGACTCAAAAAAATATGTAGAGCAAAATGATCTTGTTGAAGCTGTAGAAAGAGCTATTGCAGGACTTGAGAAAAAATCTCGACGTATCAATGATAAAGAAAAAAGAATAGTCACATATCACGAATGTGGTCACGCTTTGATAGCAGAGACAACAAAAGGTGCAAAAAAAGTAAGCAAGGTTTCAGTAATTCCTAGGGGACTAGCTGCACTTGGTTATACCTTAAACACTCCAGAAGAAAATAAATTTTTAATGCAAAAACACGAACTTATAGCAGAAGTAGATGTGCTTTTAGGCGGTCGTGCAGCAGAAGAAGTTTTTATAGGTGAAATTTCAACAGGGGCAAGCAATGATCTAGAACGTGCCACAGACATTATCAAGGCTATGATTTCTATGTATGGTATGAGTGAAATAGCTGGACTTATGGTGCTTGAAAAACAAAGAAATACTTTTTTAAATGGCGGACAAACTATTAAGGATTATTCTGAAAAAATGGCTGAATCTTTAGATGATTATGTTAAAAAAACCTTAGATGAAAGGTATGCAAATGTTAAGCAAACCTTAACTCTTTATAAAGGTGCAATTGAAACTATGGTAAGTGCTTTATATGAAGAGGAAACTATTGAAGGAACAAAAGTCAGAGAGATTATTCAAGAATTTGAAAATGACAATAGCTTACCAAGTCGTTTGCAAATTATTGATGAAGATACTAGAAAAGAAGTTAAAGAAGAAGTGTGATGAAAAGATATATAGCAAAGGAAGGTTACAACAGCATAATTATTGCTTTGGCTGTCTTTCTTTTGTTTTGGATTTTTTATAGTTTTTCTTTTTTTCTTTTTTTTATAGTATTATTTCTTTTGTTTTTATTTCGAAAACCGCAATTTTCTTTTTCACATTTTGATAAAAAAGCTCTTATAGCTCCTGTATCTGGGAAAATAGTAAAGTTAGAAAATGTTTTTCATAAAGAATTGGGTGATTGCATAGAACTTCAAATCAAAAATGCTTTCTATGATGTGGGTATCCTAAATGCTCCTTGCGAAATGGAAATCACGCAACTTGATTTCAAACACGGACTTTTTTTATGCTATAGACTCCCGCAGTTTTTAAATGAAAGACTTTCTATTGTTGCTACAACAAATGAACAAAAAATTGTCCTTTGTATTTATGGTGGTTCAATGCAAAGAAAGATACATTTTAATGCTAATTCCAAACTTGCAATAGGAGATATTATAGGCTTTTCTCTCAATTCTTCCTTAAGTATTTTTCTACCTCGAAACACTCGCTTACTTGTCAATGGAGGCGATCAACTTAAGTACGGAACTTTGCTTGGCTATCTCTCTTAAAGGAAAAATATGCAAAGCAAACCGCAACTTATTTATATCTTGCCAAATCTCTTTACAGCGGCTTCAGCTTTTTTAGGCGTGGTGTCCATCATTGCTTCTTTAGAAAAAAATTATCAAGAAGCATTAGTCTATATTTTACTGTCTCTGCTTTGCGATGGGCTTGATGGACGTGTTGCCAGACTTACAAAAACGACTTCTAAGTTCGGAGTTGAATTTGATTCTTTGTCAGATTTAGTTGCCTTTGGAGTAGCTCCAGCTATACTTTTTTATACGTCTATAGGAATCCATTTTGGAAAACTTGGTTCTCTTATTGCTGCTTTTTTTGTAGTTTTTGGTGCTATTCGTTTAGCAAGATTTAATGTTACAACAGGTACTTACGAGCCCTCTGTTTTCATAGGACTTCCTATACCTACTGCAGCAATAGTAAGTGCTATTTGGACTTTTTCGTACTTAAATTATGATTTTTTAAAGTCTTATGGAGTGATTTTTCTTATCTTGCAAGCTGTTTTAGGATTATTAATGGTAAGCAATATACGTTATCCTAGTTTTAAAAAACTTGATTTCAACCGCTCAAGCGTACTGAAAGTTTTAATCATCTTAATGATTATTGTTTCATTCTTCTATCTTTACCCTTTAGAAAGCTTGGTTATTTTGGCAAGCCTTTATGTTCTTTATGGCATAGTAAGAGTACTTTATACCATACTTTTTAAAATAGTAAAAAAATAAAATGATACATACTTTCAAGGTAAATACTACTTAAATCCCAAGCAAAATTTAATTTTCATTCATTATAATTGAATGTTATTTCTTACGGTCATTTTTGTTCAAATAACAAACATAAAAAAATAAAAGGTTTTACCATGCAAAAAGACAATCTCATTGCCTTTAGTATTTTCCTTATCAGTGTTTTAGCTTTTATAATTTGGGGTTTTAGTTTTATTAATGGAAATGGACTAATACTTTTTATACTCGCCTCACTCTTTGGCATATTTATGGCTTTTAATATAGGTGGCAACGATGTTGCAAATTCTTTTGGTACAAGCGTTGGAGCAAAAACAGTTACAATAAAACAAGCTCTTATTATAGCAGCAGTTTTTGAACTCAGTGGAGCTATTTTTGCAGGTGCAGAAGTAACAAGGACTATTCGCAGCGGTATAGTTTCTTTTCCTATTGAACTCAATCCTATGCTTTTTGTAGCTATTATGTTGGCAGCTTTGTTAAGTTCTGGAGTTTGGATTTTTATAGCAACAAAAAAAGGTTTGCCTGTATCAACAACACACAGCATAATCGGTGGAATAGTAGGTGCAAGTCTTATGATGGGACTTTTACAATTTAATGGTACTGATACACTTTCTATGGTCAAATGGGAAGGAATTGTAAAAATAGCTATTAGTTGGATTGTCTCACCGCTTTTAGGTGGCGTGGTTTCGTATTTGATTTATTCTTACATTAATAAAAAGATTCTGAAACCTACCGAAAATGCAAGTGAAAAACTCAAAAGCATCAAAGAGGAAAAAAAGAAATTCAAAGAAAAATACTTTCATTCCTTAAAAAACAAATCAAAAGAAGAGCAAATTAAAGAACTCTCTGCTATAGTTTTAGATGATGAAGATCAAGAAAATGGTTTGTATAAAAATAAAATTAAAGAATTTAAAGAACAAGAAAAAAGTATAGATATTTATTCTCTCTTAAAAACTCATGTTCCTATTATTGCTGCTTTAGCTTCTGCCATCATAACAATGATGTTTTTATTCAAGGGTTTAAAAAATGTAAATGTCTTAGATATTTTACAGAATTTTTGGATTATAGGTATTTTAAGCTCACTTGCTTATGTAGTAACCTTTGCTATAGTAAATATTGTTAAGAAAACAGAACCCAATAAAACTATAAACAGGATTTTCTCTTGGTTTCAAATTTTTACTGCTTCAAGTTTTGCTTTTTCTCATGGAGCAAATGATATTGCCAATGCTATAGGACCATTTGCTGCTATTTTAGATGTATTAAAAAATGGCACTATCAATAAGACCGCTCCTGTTCCTTTTGCAGCGTTAGCTATGTTTGGCGTAGCTTTAGTTATAGGTTTATGGTTTGTAGGGAAAGAAGTTATTACCACTGTTGGCTCAAAACTTGCAAATATCAATCCCACAACAGGATTTAGTGCTGAACTTGGTGCAAGTATAGTAATACTTTTAGCAACACAATTTGGCATTCCTGTAAGCTCAACACATATACTCATCGGTGCTGTTTTAGGAATAGGCTTGTATAATAAAAATGCAAATTGGGTGCTTATGAAACCGATAGGCTTGGCATGGGTTATTACTTTGCCTGTTGCTGGTTTAATATCAGCTGGTGTTTTCGTGTGCTTTAAACTTGCTTTGGGAATTTAAAAAATTCCAGCCAAAGAGCGAAAAGCCTGCGATAATGTATCATACATTTGCTTGCTATCATTACCATAAACTCTCGTTTGTGCTATAGTAGTAATAAAATTTGTGTCTCCTTTATAACGAGGCACAAGATGATAATGACAATGTGGTGCTATCCCAGCACCCGCATCAGTGCTTAAATTCATACCTATGTTCACCCCACTTGCACAAAGCTCTTTTTTAAGAATCCTCACCCCTAAACGTACAAAATGACTCATTTCTTGCCAAGTTTGTTCATTTAAATTCTCAATATGCTCCTCGTGTATATAAGGGATAATCATAAAATGCCCCGGAGAGTAAGGAAAACGATTCATCACGCCAAAACATTTAGAACTACGAAAGAGTACCCCAAGCCCTTCATCATTTTTCGTTTCTTTTGCACAGATACAAAAAGGGCATTCTTTACCTTTTTGCTTAAAATATTCACTCCGCCAAGGTGCATACAAATACTGCATTTTACTCACACAAAGACCTCAAAGCTTTTCCTTCATCACTTTGTCGCATAAAATATTCACCGATTAAAAAAGAATCCACTCCTAAATCTTGCAAATGGTGCAAAAATTCTTTATCTTCTAAACCACTTTCAGCAACAATAATCTTTGAATTTGGAATTTGAGGAATAAGCTTTTCACATAAACTCATATCCATAGAAAAATCATTTAAATTGCGATGATTTATTCCTATAATATTGGCTCCAGCAAAAATAGCCTTGCTTAAATCTTCTTTATTGTGAATTTCAACTAAACACTCAAGTCCTATATGATGAGAGAATTCAAGGAGTTTTTTTAATTCTTTTGTACTAAGCATTCGTGCAATAAGCAAAATAAAATCAGCACCATACACTAAAGCCTCTAAAATTTGATATTCATCAAAAATAAAATCTTTTCGGAGTAATGGAAGTTGTGTGTAACGACGTATAAAGCTTAAAAATTCTAAAGAGCCTTGAAAAAAATGTGGTTCTGTTAAAACAGAAATGGCACTAGCGCCGTTTTTATCATAATTTAAAGCTATACTTAAAGGTTCAAAATCTTGACGTATAACACCCTTGCTTGGACTTGCTTTCTTTATCTCAGCAATGATCTTCATCTCATTTTTTTGTCTTCTTAAAGCTTTGCAAACCTCTTTTGGAAAAAAGGGATTTGAGGATAAAGAACGACCGAGCATATCATAGGGAAGAATCTTTTTTCTTTGTTTTAATTCTTCTTTTGTTTTTTTAAAAATTGTATCTAAAATCACTCTTTGCCTTTAGCTAAACAAAGTTTAATAGCCTCGATATGACTCTTGCTTTCTTGTGAATTAGCAAATTCTTGATTAAAAAAAGTTTTTTCTAAAATCATCAAAGCTTTATCGCATTGTTTTAATTTATAATATCCCCAAGCCAAAGAATCCAAATAATACAAATTTTCTTCATCTTTTGCTAAAGCAAGCCCAACAAGTTTCATACCTTTTTTAACATCTAAATCATAATCAATCAACAAATATCCATAATAATTCAAATACAGAGGATCGCTTGTACTTTCAATAGCAGATGAGAATTTTTGTGTCACAGAATGAAGTACTTGTTGTGTAACATTCTTTGTATTCTGTGCAGCCTCAAATTCAAAGATAGCTGCACGCAAAAGATATTCTTTTCTTTTATCTTTTTGATACATACGAAGACTTAAAACCTTTGCTTCATCAAATTGTTTTAAATTTTGATACAAATAAAGCTTAACTTCATCATCAAGATTGTATTCTAAAGCTATTTTCAAAGCTTCTTCTTGTTTGCCTTGAGTATTTAAAAGCTCGACTAAAGACAGAGCAAAATCGTGATTGCCTGTCAAAATATACAGTTCTTTATAAAGTTCTTCCAAACCAGAAACATTCTGTTCATCATTGTAAATTTTTGCAAGTAAAACACAAGTTTTTAAAGTACAGCCGTTTTCTTTACGAAAATCTTCAAGCAAATTTTGTATCTGTTTTACTTGATCTAAAAGTCCATAAACACCTACTAATTTTAATAATAAATCTTCAGTTTGTATTTGTTCAAAAGCAAGTTTGTAGTATTTTAAAGCTTCTTTAAATTGATTCTGTCTTACAAAAATATCAGCTTGTAGTTCAAAATTTCGTGGATCATTATCCTTTTTTTCAAGAAGTTCATTAAGAAGCCTTTGAGCTTCTTTTACATTGTAAGAATTTAAAGCATAAAGAGCACTTAGTCTTTTAAGCGTATCGCTTTCATTTCTGTAAGATTTCACAAGAGTATTAAGCTCTTCTTTTTTGTCCAAATCGTTCACTAAGGTTAAAATAAAAGCATTTTCCAAGAAATAAAGAATTTTATGCTGTTTAAAAAGATTTAAAAATTCATCTCGAGCCTTGAGAGCTTCACCGAAATACTCATAATTATAAGCTTTCATCACTTGCAAATCAAAAGCATTGCTTCTTTGTTCTTTGTAATTTTCAAATACAATACTTTGATTTCTAGCACACGATATTAAAAATAGCAATACTACGATAAATAGCAAATTCCTATACATTCTTTCTGTAATTCCTCTTTATGCGTCTTAAAATATTCCCAAAAAGGAAAAGTGCGACATTGGTAAGGTCTCAAAGGATAAATTCCACAATTCCTTTCTTTTTGGTTAAAAAAAATACAAGCAAAGCCATCTTCAAACTCAACTTCTTTCAAGCTCATTTTATAATCGACTTTTCTTAAATATTTTTTCCTAAATTCCTTTTTTTCTAAACCAAAATGCGTTTGTAAATGTATTATTTCATCCTCATTGATAAAAATATTGCCACTTTCACCAGTGCAACATTTGCCACCACAATCTTTACAAGCATTTTCGTTGAAAACATACGAAAAACCTTTTTTAAAAATCATAACTTCTTACCTTAAACCTAGAGTGAATTTCTTGCATTTCTTGACTAAAATCATTTCCTTTATACACATAAAGAGGAGGCAAAATTTCACAATGACTTGCAACATTTTTTCGTGCTTTCACTAAAATCAATCTAGCCTTACGATTTTTATTTGTATGCACAAAACGTATCGCACTAGGTTTTAGCTTATGTTTTTCCAAAAGCATACACAAGCGCGTTAAAGCCGAAGCCTCATAGCAAAAGTATAAACTCGCCTTTGATTTCAAGTGAAAATTAGCTTTTGCAAGAAAATCTTCCAAAGGGAGAAAAAATTCATTTTTGCTTATATTTTTGTGCCTATTCATACTTTGCAACACACCTTTTTGATAAAAAGGAGGATTAGAAACTACACAATCGAATTTTTTTTTAGCTGTAAAATTTTTAAAATCACTATGAAACACCTCTGCTTCTAAGTTATTATATTCGAGATTGCGTTGGATTAAGAGCATATTTTCTTGTTGAATCTCAAGCAAAGATAAATGAATATTTTTAGCATAATATTTGAGCATAATCCCTATTATACCGCAACCAGCACCAACATCTAAAACTTCACCTTTTACTCCAAGTTTTAAAACAAAATCAAGCAAAAGCAAAGAATCGCTAGTGTAACGATAAGCATTCTGAAATTGAGCAAAATACAAAATAGTCAATGTAAAAACTTAATGAGTTGGAATTTTAATCCTTCTTTGAGGATTCTCATTTTTTTGAACGCTTAGATTTGCATCTTTATGAATTCCAGAATTTGTACTTGCAAAATCAAGAAAATTGACAGCTTGAAGAAAACAAAAAAGCATAGTAAGCATACAAAAAAACCGAAGCATAATTAAACCTTAAAGTGGTGTCCACGGCGAGATTCGAACTCACGACCTCAAAATTAGGAATTTTGCGCTCTATCCAGCTGAGCTACGAGGACAGGATTTGTCCGTTAAACGGACAAAAAAATTTAACCATTTCTTTTTTTGATAATTTCTTCTGAAACATTTTTAGGAACTTCATCATAATGATCAAACTCCATAGAATAAGTCGCCCTACCCTGAGTCTGACTTCTAAGATCAGTAGAGTACCCAAACATTTCAGCCAAAGGACAAAATGCTGTGATAATTTTATTACCACCGCGTTCATCCATAGAATTTACCTGTCCACGTCTTTTATTTAAATCACCTATAACATCGCCCATATAGTCTTCAGGCGTTTCAACTTCAACCTTCATCATAGGTTCTAAAATAACAGCTCCAGCTTTTCTAGCACCTTCTTTAAAACCCATAGAAGCAGCAAGCTTAAAAGCCATTTCAGAAGAATCAACTTCGTGATAACTTCCATCATAAACACTCACTTTTACATCTTCCACAGGATAACCTGCTAAAACACCATTTTGCAAAGCTTCTTGTATGCCTTTATCCACAGCCGGAATGTATTCTTTAGGAATAACCCCACCTTTAATATCATTGATAAATTCATAACCGCTACCGGGCTCTAAAGGTTCAAGTCTCAAAAATACATGACCGTATTGACCACGACCACCCGATTGTTTTGCATATTTATACTCTTGTTCAACTACTTTTCGAATAGTCTCACGATAAGCCACTTGAGGCTGTCCTACTTCGGCTTCAACTTTAAATTCTCTTAACATTCTATCGACAATAATTTCAAGATGCAATTCTCCCATACCCGAAATAATAGTCTGCCCACTTTCCTCATCACTTGAAACCCGAAAACTCGGATCTTCTTGGGCAAGTTTATTCAGTGCGATAGACATTTTTTCTTGATCTGCCTTTGTTTTTGGTTCAACAGCTACAGAGATAACAGGATCAGGAAAGTCCATTCTTTCTAAAATAACTTTATCTTTTTCACTTGCCAAAGTATCTCCTGTTAAAGTGTCTTTTAAACCTACAACAGCTCCTATTTCTCCAGCATAGAGGACTTTAATCTCCTCTCTTTTATTTGAGTGCATTTTCAAAAGACGACCTATTCTTTCTTTTTTCTCTTTAGTAGAATTATACGCATATGAACCACTCTCAAGACTTCCGCGATATACACGAATAAAAGTAAGTTGTCCTACGAAAGGATCAGTCATTATTTTAAAAGCAAGTCCTGCAAACTCTCCATCATCTGTAGATTTTACAGAAACTTCAGTACCATCTTCATATTCACCTTTAATATTTGCCACCTCATCAGGTGCCGGAAGATAGGCTACAACTGCATCAAGCAAAGGCTGAACTCCTTTGTTTTTAAAAGCTGTTCCACAAAGCATAGGGATTAAACTTAAGCTAAGACATCCTGCCTTCACTCCAGATCTAATCTCTTCTATGCTTAATTCCTCACCGCTTAAATACTTCTCCATAAGCTCATCACTTGTTTCGCTAATTGCTTCTATCATTTTGACACGATACTGCTCTGCTTTTTCTTGCAAGTCTGCTGGGATTTCTTTTTCGACATAATCTGTCGGCTTTGTATCATCTTCCCAAACCAAAGCCTTCATTGTAATAAGATCAATAACACCCTCAAAACTATCCTCCGCTCCAATAGGAATTTGCAAAGGTACAGGATTGGCTTTTAATCGAGTGCGGATTTGTTCTTCTACATTGAAAAAATTCGCACCAATCCTATCCATTTTATTTACAAAGACTATTCGAGGCACACCATATTTATTAGCTTGTCTCCAAACGGTTTCACTTTGAGGCTGCACCCCTCCAACCGAACAAAAAACAGCCACAGCCCCGTCTAAAACACGCATAGACCTCTCAACTTCTATCGTAAAATCAACGTGTCCGGGAGTGTCTATAAGATTGATTTGGTATCCTTGCCAAAAACAAGTTGTAGCAGCTGAAGTGATTGTAATGCCTCTTTCTTTTTCTTGTTCCATCCAGTCCATAGTTGCAGCACCGTCGTGTACCTCACCTATTTTATGACTCATACCTGTAAAAAAAAGTATTCTTTCACTTGTCGTTGTTTTTCCTGCATCAATATGAGCAGCTATTCCTATATTTCTAACCTTTTTTAAAGGAGTACTTCTTGACATCTTTAACCTCTCTTACCAACGATAGTGTGCAAAAGCTTTATTGGCTTCAGCCATTTTGTAAGTATCCTCTTTTTTCTTAAAAGAAGCACCTTTGCTATTAGCAGCATCTAAAAGTTCAGCAGCAAGTTTTTCTATCATCGTTCTTTCACTTCTTTTTCGCGCAAAAGAAATAATCCAACGAATCGCCAAAGCTTGTCCTCTTACAGGCCTTACTTCAACGGGTACTTGATAGGTTGCTCCACCTACACGGCGAGATTTTACTTCTAGTATAGGCTTGATATTTTCAATGGCTTCATTAAAAACATCTATACCTTTTTTTTCTCCGCCTTTTTTATCGATTAATTCTAAAGCACCATACATAATAGTCGTTGCAACGCTTTTTTTTCCATCATACATTAAAGAGTTGATAAATTTTGTGATGATCTTATTGCCATAAATCGGATCAGGTAAGACTTCCCTTACCGGAGCTTTTCTTCTTCTCATATTTTTCCTTCAAATTGATAATTTTACTCAAACAAAATCAAAACTAGGATTTGTCTGTATTAAGCCTTATTTAGCCGCATTAGCTTTTGGTTTCTTAGCACCATACTTAGAACGAGATACAGTTCTTTTCGCCACACCAGCAGTATCTAAAGCACCGCGGACAATGTGATACTTCACACCCGGTAAGTCTTTAACCCTACCTCCCCGCACTAAGACTATACTATGTTCTTGGAGATTATGACCCTCACCGCCTATATAGCTGATGACTTCAAAACCGCTTGTAAGTCTCACTTTAGCAACCTTTCTCAAGGCAGAATTCGGTTTTTTAGGAGTTGTTGTATAAACTCTTGTGCAAACTCCCCGTCTTTGCGGACAATTTTTAAGTGCTGGAGATTTAGATTTTTCTAAAACTTTTTTTCGCTCTTTTCGGACCAATTGATTTATGGTTGGCACATTATTTCCTTTCTTGAATTTTAAGATAAAAATTAAATTTTGAATATTAGCTTAATTTTTCTTAGTTTTAAGTTAAAAATACAATTTTTTCAAAATGCAACTAAGGCTGAAAAAATTAAAAAACAAATGTGATTCAATAAAAAATGACATTAAAAAAAGTTGTTTAGGATTAAAGAAATGAAGTTTTGCAAAAGCAATTTAGCGAGTTTGATTAAAAAATACTTATAATTTTAAGCTTGAAATTATAATTTCAAAAATTTTACTTTGAGAAACAAGCAAAATTTCTTAAAAATACACTCTAAAGTTTTTAAAAAGCATTCTTTTAAATATTCTTCGAATAATTTATAAATTATTACAATTTCTTAACAAACAATCTCTCTTAGTTATTAATAATTTTTTAATAATTATTATTTTATAATATTTTAAGATTTGAGTTTTTGATGGGGGGGGGATTGGCTTAATGTGTAAATATAAATTCTTAAACATTCACTATGAA
>NZ_JAPHNA010000090.1 GCF_026241315.1 Campylobacter sp. MIT 21-1684
TATTACTTCTCCCCCAAAGATGAAGACTATAATCTAGGCACACTCCTTATCTTTTTACACTCTTGTACTCTTACTCTTTTCAACTATTCTTTAAAAGATTCTAGTTTAAATATAAAACTTCACTTAACAAACAAAGAAAGCCAAGAAAAACAAAGAAAAGCTCAAGGAAAAGCAAAACAACAAACACAACACAAACAATTAAAACCTTTAAGCACAGCTTTCTTACACCCAATACTAGAAGACAATGAAATCAAATGTCCTCATAATGGAGTAGTACAACTTCAAAGTCAATTAGGCAAGAACTTT